>JADZED010000043.1 GCA_020850715.1 Acidobacteriota bacterium | reverse complement strand
GACCCGGCGGGGGCGGTCTGGGGGGCGTCGCTGCGGCCGGAGACCGACGCGTGGGCGACGCTGCTGGAGACGGCCGGGGCGTTGTGGGCGCACGGGGTGCCGATCGACTGGCGCGCGGTCGACGGCCGGGCGGCGCATCGCCGCGTCGCGCTGCCCACCTATCCCTTCGCCCGCACCCGCTTCTGGATCGATGCGGCGATGCCCCAATCGGCGGAGCCCGAAGACCCGCTCGCCGGGGTCGCCCTCCGATCGCCGGCAATCCGCGCCTCGGTATTCGAAGCGCAGGTGGCCGCGCGCGGCTATCTCGCGGATCACCGCATCTGCGACGCCGCCGTACTGCCGCTGACGGCCTACCTCCGCCTCGTAGGTGAGGCGACGTCGGTCGACGGCGCCATGACGTGGCTCGACGAGGTGCGCCTCGACCGCCCGATCCGTCTGCGGGAAGACGTTCCTGTCACCGTGCAGGCGATTGTGTCGCCGGACGGCAACGCGGGCCGGCCGTTCGAAGTGGTGACGCTCCCGGCAGGCGCCAGCGGTTCCTCGTCGTGGGTCAGGCACGCCTCCGGCCGGGTTGGAATCGCGCCGGCCGACGCGCCCGGCCAACCGCCGGCTGGCGCGACGCCCGGCGAGATCCGCGCGCGCTGCCAAGTCGAAGAGTCGCCGTCGGACTACTATGCGCGGCTGCGCGCGTGCGGGCTCGAGTACGGCCCGGCGTTTCGGCACATCAGCGGGCTGTGGTGCGGAGACGGCGAGGCGCTCGCCCGCGTGGAACCGCCAGCGGGGGAGGACCTGCACGCGGGGCACTTCGACGCGTTTCTCCAGGCGGTGTTCGCGGCGATGCCCGCCGAGCGTCTGGGCGAGGCGTTGTATCTGCCGGTCGCCGCCCGCCGGATTGCCTTTGCCGGCTCGATGGCGGACGCACGATGGAGCCACGTGACGCTCGCCGGCGCCAGCGGTCCGCTTCAAGACGCGTTCGAGGCGACGGTTCGGGTGCTCGACGAACAGGGACGCGCGCTCGTCCAGTTCTCGAGCCTCACGCTCAAGCGCACATCGCGGCGGGCGCCGGGCGAACAGACTCCGCGCGGCGAGCACCTGATGTACGGCCTGACGTGGCACGCGGATCCACCGGGCGGCGCCGCTGACGAGAGGAGCCGGTGGCATCGGCCGGCAAGCGGGCTCGATATCGAGCCCGCCGCGCGGGAGGCGGGCGTCGAGCATCACCTCGACGTGTACGCGGCGCTCGAGGCTCCGCTCGACGCGCTCTGCGCGCAATACGTCGCGGCAGCGCTGGGCGAACTGGGATGGCACCTCGCGCCGGGTTCCCGCCGCGCGATCGGCAATCTCGCCGACTCGCTCGGCGTCCTGCCCGCATACCGGCGCATGCTCGCCCGCATGCTGGCCATGCTCGAGGAAGACGGGACGCTCGCGCGCGACGGCGACACCTGGCGGGTCGTCCGGGCGGCACCCGACGGAGGCGCCGATGCCGCGCTGGCCCGCCTGCAGGCCGAGCATCCCGCGTGCCGCGCGGAACTGACGATGGTGGGCCGGTGCGGGGCCGCGCTGGCGCCGGTCCTCCGGGGCGCGGTGCCGCCGCTCGATCTGCTGTTCCCGAACGGATCGCTGAACGATCTCGAGGCGATCTACAGGGATGCGCCCTTCGCGCGCGCATACAACGCGCTGGTTGCGCGTCTCGTGCGCCAGGCGATCTCCGGCGCGGCGGCCGGCAGGGCGCCGCGCATCCTCGAGGTGGGCGCCGGCACGGGCGGCACCGCGTCGGCGGTGCTGCCGCTGCTGGCGGGCTCCGCCTGCCAGTACGTCTACACCGACGTCTCGACGCTCTTCCTGGCGAAGGCGCGCAGTCGATTCGCCGGCTATCCGTTCGTCGACTACCGGATCCTGGATATCGAACGCGAACCGGAAGCCCAGGGTTTCGGGAGCGACCGATTCGACCTCGTCATCGCGACCAACGTGCTCCACGCGACTGCGGACCTGGCGGCGGCCGTCACCCGCGTGCACCGGCTCCTGGCTCCTGGCGGGCTGCTGGTGGCGGTCGAGGGCATGGCGCCGCAGCGCTGGGTGGATCTCATCTTCGGCCTCACCGAGGGCTGGTGGAAGTTCACCGACGCCGATCTGCGCGCCGATCACCCGCTCATCGATGTCTCGCGGTGGCGCGCGCTGCTCTCGCGATCGGGCTTCGAGGACGCGCGCATCGTGCCCGACGACCCGGCTGAAACGGGGTTCTTCCATCAGCGCGTGATCGTGAGCACGCGATCGGCGGCTGCGCCTTCCGATCGTCCCGGCCGCGAATGGCTGATCTGCGGCGACGAGGGGCCGGCGGCCGCACGCCTTGCGGCGAAGCTGCGCGAACGCGGAGATGCCGTCGTCGCGCTGGTGCCTCCCGCGATATCGAGCGCTCACGACTTCCGCGCGATGTTGGGCGAGCTGCCCGCGTCGCGCGCGGTGCGCCGCGGCGCCGCCTTTCTCTCGGTGGCTCCAGCCGCCGGCGGGACGCCCACCACCGACCAGGTGATGCAGGAGCAGGAGCAGGCGGTCGGCCGCGCGCTGCATCTCGTGCAGGCGATCGCCGCCGATCCGGCGTGGCGCGATGCGTCGCTGGCGCTCGTCACGGCGGGCGCGCAGCCGGTTGGCGGCCACGACGTCACGCGCTGCGCCGCCGCGTCGCTGTGGGGCTTCGGACGAACGCTCGCGCTCGAACACCCCGAGCTGCGGTGCCGCCGCATCGACCTCGATCCTGGGCTGGACGAGGCCAGCCTCGACGCGCTCGCGAGGGAGCTCACGTCAGACACGCTCGAGGACGAGGTCGGCATTCGTCGCGGCGAGCGTCACGTCGCGAGGCTCGAGCCGGCTGGATCCCGGATCGAGCCGGCCGCCGCGCCATCGAGTGCAGCCGCGGTGCAGGTGCGGTTCGCCCAGGGAGGCGCGCTCGACGGCCTGGCGCTGGCGCCGGCGGAGCGCCGTCCGCCGGGTCCGGGCGAAGTGGAGATCCAGGTCGCGTACGCCGGGCTGAACTTCAAGGACGTGTTGCACGCGCTCGACGTCCTGCCGGCCCGGGCGGCGGGGCCGGGACTCGAGTGCGCCGGACGCATTGCCGGGGTCGGCGCCGGCGTCGAAGGGCTGAGCGTCGGCGATCGCGTGATTGCCATCGCATCCGAGGCGTTTCGCAGCCACGTCACGGTGCCGTCCGCCTTCGTCGTGCGGGCGCCCCGCCGGCTCTCTCTGTCCGAGGCGGCGACGATTCCGTCGGCTTTCCTCACCGCCTGGTACGCGCTCGTCCACGTCGCGCGGATCCGGCGCGGCGATCGCGTGCTCGTCCATGCGGCGACGGGCGGAGTGGGCATGGCCGCCGTGCAGATCGCACGCTCGGCAGGTGCGGAGCTGTTCGCCACCGCCGGCAGCGAGGCCAAGCGACAGCGGCTCTTCGAGATGGGCATCGCGCACGTGATGGACTCGCGCGCGCCGCGCTTCCTCGACGAGATCCGCATTGCCACCGGCGGCGCCGGCGTCGACGTCGTCCTGAGCTCGGTGTCGGGCGAGCTGGCGGCGGCCAGTCTCGCCGCGCTCGCCGCGGGCGGGCGATTCGTCGAGCTCGGCAAGTCCGACGTCCTTTCGCCGGAGGAGGCGGCGCGCCGCCTCCCCGCCGCGACGTACGCGGCGGTCGACGTCGGCGAAGCGTTTCGCTCCGATCCGCCGCTCCTCCGCTCGATGCTGCTCGCCATCGTCGCGGCGATCGAACGCGGCGAGCTGCGGCCGTTGCCCGCGCAGCTGTTCCCCGCGCGCGAGGTCGCGTCGGCCTTCCGGCTGATGGCGCAGGCGCGTCACATCGGCAAGGTGGTCGTCTCCTTCGAGGAGGCGGCTGCCGGCGCGCGGTCGATCCGCCGCGACGCGAGCTACCTGATTACCGGAGGCTTCGGCGGCCTCGGCCTGCGATTCGCGCACTGGCTGGCCGGCGAGGGGGCGGCAAGCATCGTGCTGATGGGGCGCCACGCGCCCGCCGGCGCCGCGCTCGAATCGATCGAAGCGCTGCGCCGCCGCACGCGGGTGACCGTCTCGATCGGCGACGCCGCCGTTGCGGCCGATGTCGACGCGGTATTCCGCGAGATGGCATCGGCGCTGCCGCCGCTCGGAGGCGTGATCCACGCCGCGGGCATCGTCGACGACGGCGTCGTGGTGCACCAGGACTGGCAGCGGTTCGAGCGCGTGATGGCGGCCAAGGTCCGCGGGAGCTGGAACCTGCACCTTGCCACCGAGACGCTCCCGCTCGACTTCTTTCTGCTCTTCTCCACGACGGCCGCGCTGCTCGGCTCGGCGGGCCAGAGCAACCACGCCGCCGCCAACGCGTTCATGGATGCGCTCGCCGCGTATCGACGGGCGCACGCCAGGCCGGGGCTCAGCATCAACTGGGGGCCCTGGGCCGAGATCGGCGCGGCGGTCACGCTCGGCGTCGAGGATCGGCTGGCCGGAAAGGGGTTGCGCGGCATCGCGCCAGACGAGGGCGTGGCGGCAGTGCGGCAGCTGTTGGAGGCGGCCGGCGCCGGGTATCAACCGGCGCAGATCGCCGTCATTGGAGCCGACTGGCCTGCGTATCTCCGCAAGGCCGGCCTGGACCGGAGCCCCCGATTGGCGGCGCTCGCCGGCGCACGTGTGCAGGAGCCGACGGCGTCCGGCGAGGAAGCGCGGAGCGACGATCGAATCGTCGAACGCGTGCGGGCGGCCGGTGTCAGCCAACGCGCACATCTGCTCGGGCGCTTCGTCGCCTCGCATGTCGCGAAGAGCCTCGGCCTGCGCGGCGGGGACGAGATTCACCCCGAGCAGCCGCTCGCCGAGCTGGGGCTCGATTCCCTCCTCGCGGTGGAGCTCCGCGCCGTGCTGGGAGTCGCGTTCGGCCAACCGCTGCCGGCCACGCTGGTGTTCGACTATCCGACGCTGCAGGCCCTCACCGGTTACCTGGGGCGGACGATTCTGGCAGTCGAGCCGTGGACGGCGGCGCCAGAAGACGCCGGGCCCGCTGCCTCCCCGCCGCGCTCCGACGCGTTGTCCTCGATCGAACAGATGGCCGACGACGACGTCGAACGTCTGCTCGCGAACAAGCTTGCAGGAACACGAGGCTGACACATGTCCGGCTCGAGCGAACGGATCGCCAGATTGTCGCCCGCGCGGCTCGCGCTGCTCGCGCTCGAGCTCCAGGAGAAGGTCGATCGATTCGAGGCGCGCCGGCACGAGCCGATCGCGGTGATCGGCATGGGCTGCCGGTTTCCAGGCGCCGGCGATCCTGATGCGTTCTGGCAGCTGCTGCACGACGGCGTCGACGCGATTGCGGAGATTCCGCCGGCCCGTTGGAGCGCGGACGCCTTCTACGATCCCAATCCGGAGGCCCCGGGCAAGATGGCGACCCGTTGGGCCGGTCTTCTCCCGGAGATCGACCGGTTCGACGCCTCGTTCTTCGGCATCTCGCCGCGCGAGGCGGTGAGCCTCGATCCTCAGCAGCGGCTGCTGCTCGAGGTGGCGTGGGAAGCATTCGAGGACGCCGGCTGCGCGCCCGACCAGCTCGATCAGAGCGCCACCGGCGTCTTCGTCGGCGTTGGGACCAGCGACTACGCGCACCTGCTGACGCGCGGATCCGACCTGAACGCGATCGACGGCTACCGCGCAACCGGCTGCGTGTCGCACAGCCCGGCGTCGGGACGGATCGCGTACGTCCTCGGGCTGCGAGGTCCGGCCATCTCGATCGACACCGCCTGCTCCTCGTCGCTGGTCGCCGTGCACCTGGCCTGCCAATCGCTGCGCTCGGAGGAGTGCCGCATGGCGATTGCCGGCGGCGTCAACGCCATCCTGCTTCCCGAGCTCACCATCAGCCTGTCCAAGTCGGGCATGATGGCGGGCAACGGACGCTGCAAGACGTTCGATGCGGCAGCCGACGGCTTCGTCCGCGGCGAAGGCTGCGGACTGATCGTGCTGAAGCGTCTGGCTGACGCCCTCGAAGACGGCGATCGCCTGCTCGGGGTGATCCGCGGGAGCGCGGTCAATCAGGACGGGCGGAGCCATGGGCTGACCGCGCCGAACGGCCCGGCCCAGGAAGCGGTGATCCGGGCGGCGCTGGACCGCGCAGGCATCGCGCCCGAGCGTGTCACCTGCGTCGAGACGCACGGCACCGGCACCCCGCTGGGAGACCCGATCGAGGTGCAGGCGCTTGGGGACGTCTTGTGTCCGGGCGGCTCGAACGGCAGGCGTGTGCACATCGGATCGGTCAAGACGAACATCGGCCACCTGGAAGCAGCCGCCGGCGTGGCGGGCCTGATCAAGCTGCTGCTCGCTCTTCAGCACCGCACGATCCCGCCCCATCTGCACTTCTCGAAACCGAATCCTCACATTCCGTGGGATCGCTACGCGTTCGACGTGCCGACGACCGCGACGCCCTGGGCGTCGGACGGCTCCCGTGTAGGTGCCGTCAGTTCGTTCGGTTTCAGCGGGACCAACGCGCACGTGGTGGTGGAGGAGGCGCCGGCGGTGGCGGCGGGGGGGGCGGCGGAGCGGTCGCGGGCGGTGCTGACGCTGTCGGCGAAGAGCGGGGAGGCGCTGGCGACGCTGGCGGG
>JADZED010000042.1 GCA_020850715.1 Acidobacteriota bacterium | reverse complement strand
GGCACGGTTACCGAGGTCTACGACTACCTGCGAATCCTCGCGGCCCGACTGGGCCGACCCCACTGCCCCGATTGCGGACTGCCGGTCGGCAGCCAATCGGCCGACGAGGTGATCGCCAAGGTCATGGACCATCCGCCCGGCACGCGGCTGTTCCTCATGGCCCCCCTGGAGATCGACGTCGGCCAGCGCTATGAGACTCTATGGGAGGAGATGCGCCAGGCGGGCTACGCCCGCGTGCGAATCGACGGGCAGACCTTCGGATTGGACAAGCCGCCGGGAATCGACCGCCGCCGCAAGCACCGGGTCGAGGTGGTCGTCGACCGCGTGGCCGTTCGGCCCGAGGCCCGCTCGCGGATCGCCGGCAGCGTCGAGAACGCCTTGGCCTTGGGCAAGGGCGTCCTTGCCGTCGCGTATCCCCAGGAGGGCGTGCCCGAGCCGAGCTGGCCCGCCGCCGTGCACAGCCAGCATTTCGCCTGCGGGCGGTGCGGGCGGAGCTTCGAGCCACTCTCGCCCCACCACTTCTCCTTCAATAGCCCGCTCGGCTGGTGTCCAGGGTGCGAGGGGCTGGGGATACAGACCGGCACGAACCCCGCCGCGCTGGTCCACGATCCCAAGCTGAGCCTCGCCCAGGGCGCGGTCGCGCTCTGGCCGCGGGCCGAGACGCCGCTGGGCCGCGCGATGCTCGAGGCCTTGACTCGCGGGACCGGCATCCCGCTGGACGTCCCCTACGAGGAGCTCGACGCCCGCCATCGACGCCTGGTCCTTCATGGGACCGGTCCACAGTGGCTCGAGGCCGAAGCCCCCCCGGACGTCGCCCCGTTCCGCTTCCAGTACAAGGGCCTCTACCCGGCTTTGGAGGAGGCCTCGCGGCTCTCGCCGGGGCTCCGCGCCCGCCTCGAACACCTGGTCGACGAGGTCGAGTGCTCCGTCTGCGGCGGGAGCCGGCTCCGCGACGACGCGGCCGCGGTCCGCTTTCGCGGCCGGACCATCGACCAGATCTGCCGCACCCCGCTGGGCCGCTTGCTGGAGGAGTTCCGAGCGTGGCGGCCCGACGCCCGCGAGCGGAAGATCGGCGGGGAGCTGCTCCGCGAGGTCCGCAACCGGCTTCAGTTCCTCGTCGATGTGGGACTCGACTCCCTCACGCTGGCGCGCCCCGCCCCCTCGCTTTCCGGCGGCGAGGCCCAGCGGATAAGGTTGGCCGCCCAGGTCGGCAGCGGCCTGTGCGGGGTTCTCTACGTGCTCGACGAGCCGACGATCGGCCTGCACCCCCGCGACAACGGGCGGCTGCTGGACGCCCTGGCCCGGCGTCGCGACCTCGGCAACACCCTTCTGGTGGTCGAACACGACCGCCAGGTCGTCTCCCGCGCCGACCGCCTGCTCGACTTCGGCCCCGGGGCTGGCCGGCACGGCGGCCAGATCGTTGCCCAGGGCCCGCCGGCCGAGGTCGCCCGCCGCGAGGGCTCCGTCACCGGTCCGTACCTCTCCGGCCGGAAGGCGATCGCCGTGCCCAGCAACCGCCGGATGCCCTCGGTCCTGGGCAGCCGCGGCAAGAAGGCCGATCCATCACCGCCCGGCGGATGGATCGAGGTCTTCGCCGCCCGCCACAACAATCTCAAGGACCTCGACGTCCGCGTCCCGCTGGGCGCGCTGACGGTCGTCACCGGGGTCAGCGGCAGCGGCAAGAGCTCGCTGGTCGAGGACGTTCTCTACGCCTCGCTGGCGCGCACCCTCCATCGGGCCAAGGTCTTTCCCGGCGCGCATGGGGGGCTCCGCGGCTACGAGCAGGTGAACAAGGTCATCCGCGTCGATCAGCAGCCGCTCGGCCAGACCCCCACCTCGAACCCGGCGACCTTCACCGGCCTGTTCGAACTGATCCGCCTGCTGTACGCCCAACTGCCCGAGGCCAAGCTCCGCGGCTTCACCGCTCGCCGCTTCAGCTTCAACGTGGCGGGGGGCCGGTGCGAAAAGTGCGAGGGGAACGGCCAGTTGCGGATCGAGATGCACTTCTTGCCCGACGTGTGGGTCGAGTGCGACACCTGCCGGGGCCAGCGCTACAACCCCGAGACGCTGGCGGTCCGCTACCACGGCCAGTCGATCGCCGACGTGCTGGCGATGTCGTGCGGGGAGGCGCTGCGGCTGTTTGAGAACCTGCCGAACGTCCGCCGCATCCTCAAGACCCTCTGCGACGTGGGGCTCGACTACCTCACTCTCGGCCAGGCCGCCCCCACCCTCTCCGGCGGCGAGGCCCAGCGAGTGAAGCTGGCGGCCGAGCTGTCGCGGCCCGACACCGGGCAGACCCTCTACATCCTCGACGAGCCGACGACCGGGCTCCACTTCGACGACATCGCCAAGCTCCTGACCGCGTTCAGGAAGCTCCTCGAGGCAGGGCACACCCTGCTCGTCATCGAGCACAACCTCGACGTCATCAAGACCGCCGACTTCATCGTGGACCTCGGCCCGGAAGGCGGCGAGGAAGGCGGCGAGGTGGTGGTCGCGGGCACGCCCGAGCAGGTTGCGCAGGTCGAGGCGTCGCATACGGGCCGCTATCTTCGCAGCGTGCTCGCCGAGGGGCGGTCGCACGCCTACGCGTCGGGAAGATAGGGCGGGGACGGGCCGGCATGGCTGGAGGGGCGGGAGGGACGGGAGGGGCGGGAGGGGTCCGCCTGCCGCGATCCTTCTACGACCGGCCGGCGCTCGACGTCGCGCGAGACCTGATCGGCAAGGTCCTCGTCCACACGCGCGGCAGCGTCGTGACGAGCGGCGTCATCGTCGAAGTCGAAGCGTACCGGGGTGAATCCGATGCCGCCTGCCACGCGGCGTGCGGCCCGACGCCGCGCAACGCGCCGCTCTACGGTCTGCCCGGCTTCTCGTACGTCTACCTGAACTACGGCATCCACTGCCTGGTGAACGCCGTGGTCGAGCCCGAGGGATCGCCGGCGGCCGTGCTCATCCGGGCCCTCGAGCCGCTCGAAGGGATCGCGATCATGCGCCGGCGGCGCGGGCGGCCGGCCAGGGGACGGCGCGCGGCGCCGCGGGGCCTGCCGGACCATGCGCTGTGCCGGGGGCCGGGCAACCTGACGTGCGCGATGGGCATCACGCTCGCGGAGAACCGGCTCGACCTGCTGGGCGATCGGCTCTCCGTGCAGGACCGCGGGCTCGATCCGGGGACTGTCGACTGGAGCCCGCGGATCGGCATCCGCGTCGCGACCGGGCATCCGTGGCGCGCCTCGGTGCGCGGCCATCCGGCCGTGTCCGGCCCGCGCGCTACCGCCGCGCGGCCCACGCGTTCAGCGCCGGCGTCTGCTGCTCGCGCAGCGCGATGCAGCTGTTGATCTGCTCGACGGTCTGATTCAGCGCCCGCGCAGCGGCCGGCAGCGGATGGGCCGTGAAGAACGCCTCGACGTCGTCGCGCATCGCGGTGTCGCAGAACGACGACAGCGCCGAGACGATCCGCGTGTCGCCGCCGAAGATCGCGATCTTCGGTTCGAGGGCCGGCCAGTTCGCCTTGACCCACGCCCACGCCCGCGCGTTGTTGGCGCCGCCGAGGAACCTGGCGAGGTACAACGAGGTGTCCTGGCTCTTCATGTCTGGCGACAGGGCGAGCTGCAGCCCGCGGTCGACGAGCCCGGGATCGGAGAAGCTGCTCAGCGCGTAGAGATACCGGTAGTGCTCCTGCGGCGACACGGCCGCGTCGGCCGCCTTCACCAGCGCATCGAACAGCGCCGCGTCGCCCTGTCGGGCGGCGATGTTCACGATGGCGGAGGCGGAGGTCGGGTCGAGCGGCGCGCCGCCGTCGAGCGCCGCGCCGAGCGCCTGGCGCGCTTTCGCGATCACCTCGAGGTCGTTGCCGCTGCCGCCGAGCGCCGCGATCGCCTCGGCCCGCAGTTCACGGACCGCGTCGGTGTCTTCCGGCGACGGCGCGAAGCCGACCCGGTCGAGAATCGGCCGCAGGATCGCGCGGATGGCCGCTTCGACGGCGGGGCGCGTCGCGCCGGTCGCGATGTCGGCATGGATGTCGGCCAGCCGGCTGGTGACCTCGTCGAGCACGCCGGCCGACGTTTCGCCGCTCAAGCCAGAGACGAGCGTCAGATAGGTGCCCACGTCGTGGCGATCCGCGCGGACCAGCGCCCACTCGTCGGCGACGAGCGACAGCCGCTCGGGGGCGGTCAGCGCGGTGGTCAGGCGCGGCGCCAGCGCCGCCACGACGTCCGGGCTGTAGGCGGTCCGGTAGTAGCCGCGCGCGCCGGCGTTCAGGAACACCCACGGCGGACAGCCCTGGGCCAGCGCGACCTCCTCCTTCTGCCGGTCGATCACGGTGCAGGTGGACGGGGCGTCGGCCGCCGAGCCTGGCACCTTCGTGCAGATCGGGATCGTCCAGCGTTCGCCGGCGCCGGGGGCGGCGGCGGGGCGGAGCGAGAAGCGCTGCTGCGCCAGCGTGGCGCGCGTGGCGCCGGCCTCGCAGCGGAACGACACGTCGACGAGCGGCGCGCCGGGCTGGTTCACGAAGGTCGGCATGATCTGGTCGACCGGCTTGCCCGACTGCTCGGCGATCGCCGACCAGAAGTCCTGCGACGTCGCATTGCCGTAGTCGTGCCGCTGCAGGTAGGCGTTCACCCCGCGCCTGAAGGTGTCGGCGCCGACGTAGCTCTCGACCATCTTCAGCACCGCCGCGCCTTTTTCATAGGCGATCGCGTCGAAGACGCTGTCGATCTGCGCCGGCGTGGATACCTGGAAGTGGATCGGGTGGGTTGACGCGAGCGAATCGAGGTCGAGGGCGGTCTGCGTCTCCTGCGCCTCATCGACCGCGATGTCCCAGTCGGGCCGCATCGCGGCGAGCGGCTTGTTGGCCATCCAGGTCGCGAACCCCTCGTTCAGCCACAGGTCGTCCCACCACTGCATCGTCACGAGGTCGCCGAACCACTGGTGCGCCATCTCGTGGGCGAGCACCGACGCGATCCGCTTGCGCGCGTCGACCGACGCGGTCTCGGTGTCGGCGAGCAGGTCGGTCTCGCGGTAGAAGATCGCCGCCGTGTTCTCCATCGCGCCGGCCGCGAAATCGGGGACCGCCACGACGTCGAGCTTCCCGAACGGGTACTTGATCGCGTAGTAGCCGTTGTAGAAGGCGAGGATCCGCTCGGCCGACTCGAGGGCGATGCGCCCGAGCTCCCGCTTGTCCGGCGTCGCGCAGATCCGGATCGGCGTGCCCTCCGACGCTCCGCGCAGGCACTCGAAGTCGCCCACCGCCATCGCCACCAGATACGACGACATCTTCGGCGTCGTCGCGAAGACCATCGTGTGCTGCGAGGGCAGCGGCCCCGGCGTGTCGGAGACGACCGCCCCGTTCGAGATCGCGGTGTCGCCGCGGTCGATCACCAGCGTGACGGCGAAGGTCGCCTTGTAGGCCGGTTCGTCGAAGCTCGGAAACGCGCGGCGGGCGTCGGTCGCCTCGAACTGCGTCACCGCGTAGGTGCGCGCGTCGGTCTTGCTCAGATAGAAGCCGCGCAGGTTGTCGCCGAGGACGCCGGTGTAGGCGATGTGGATGTCGGCCGGTCCTCTCGGCAGCGGATCCGCCACGCTGAGCGTCGCCGTCTGCGCGCCCGCGTCGAGCGCGACGGTCGCTTCCTGCAGGGCCGCGCCGCGGCCGATGCGGACCTCCTTGAAATCGATGTCGACCGCGTTCAGCACGATGCGCGAGGTCGGCTCGGGCACCTGCACGCGGATGGTCTCGGCGCCTTCGAAGCGCGCGCCGGCGAGATCGACGACGAACTTCAGATCGTAATGCTCAGGGGAGGCGGTCACCGGAAGCCTCTGGGCCGCCGCCGGAGCGGCCAGGGCGGCCAGGAGCGGCAGTGCCGCCAGCAGTCGGTTGCGCATCCAGCCAGTTTAGAGTACAACGGGGCTTGTCGTGACGGCCGGACCCGCGCTCGCCTGCTCCTGTTGCTGTTGTCGCGAGGGCTCCCTGAGCCCCTGCGCCAACCGTCGAGCTGTGTGCGCGCGGACCTGATCTGACAGCTTCGCGCCCGCTTCGACCAAGGCCCGGGAGGCTCCAGCCCCCCGGGCCTTTTTGTTTCTGCGACGGAATGTCACACATGTCCGAAATGCTCCCGCTGTTCCTCGAGCTCACCGGCCGCCGCGTCCTGCTCGTCGGCGGCGGCAAGGTGGCCGCCGCCAAGCTGCAGCCGCTGCTCGCTGCCGGGGCCGACGTGCACGTGGTGGCGCCGGCGGTCGACGCGGCGATCGAGCGCGCCGACGTGCGGCTCGATCGCCGGCCGTTCGAGCCGCGCGATCTCGACGGCGTGTGGCTCGTCGTCGCCGCCGCCACCCCGGAGGCGAACCGGCAGGTGGCGGCCGAGGCCGAACGACGGCAGATCTTCGTGAACGCCGTTGACGACCCGGCCCATGCCAGCGCCTACCTGACCGGCGTCGTCCGCCGCGGCGGCGTGGCCGTGGCGATTTCGACCGGCGGCGCGGCGCCGGCGCTCGCGGGGCTCCTGCGCGAGGCGCTCGACGCGCTGCTGCCGCGCGACCTGGCGCTCTGGGTCGACGAGAGCCGCCGGCAGCGGACGGCCTGGAAGCGGCGGCTGGTGCCGATGGACGCGCGGCGTCCGCTGCTGCTCGAGGCGCTCAACGGCCTGTACGGCGAGCCGGCGGGCCCGACGGCGCCGGCCGATCGGCAGGAGGGCTCGTGGCGCTGACCCGCGCGCGGTGGGGCGGTCTGGTGTCGCTCGTCGGCGCCGGACCGGGCGATCCCGGGCTGCTGACGCGCAAGGCGGCGGCGCGGCTGCGGGCGGCCGATCTGGTGCTCTACGACGCGCTCGTCGACGAGCGTGTGCTCGCGCTCGCGCGCCGCGCGCGGCGGTTCTTCGTCGGCAAACGCGCCCATCGGCACGCCATGGCACAGGAGGCGATCCACGCGCTGATGATTCGCGCGGCGCGGCGCGGCCGGCGCGTCGTGCGCCTCAAGGGCGGGGATCCGTTCGTGTTCGGCCGCGGCGGCGAGGAGGCGCTGGCGCTGCGCGTCGCCGGCGTGCGATTCGAGGTCGTGCCCGGCATCTCGAGCGCGGTGGCCGCGCCGGGGCTCGCCGGCATTCCGGTCACGCATCGCGGCGTCGCATCGGCGTTCTTCGTGGTCGGCGGCCACGACGTCGCGGCCTTCGCGTCGAGCATCGACGGGCTCCAGGCCGACAGGGCGACGCTGGTGGTCCTGATGGGCCGGGGCCGCGCGGCCGAGATCGGGCGGACGTTGATTGCCCGAGGCTGGGCGCCGGGCGGCCCGGCGGCGATTGTCGTCGACGCCTCGCGCCCGCTGCAGCAGGTCTGGCGCGGCACCGTCGCCGATCTCGCCGCCGGCCGGATGGATCGCCCTGACGCGGAGGCGGATACCGGCGCGGCCACCATCGTGGTCGGCGCCGTCGTCGCGCTCGCGCCGCTCGCGAGCGCGCAGGATGAGGAGCCGCATGTCAACTATCGGTGATGTCGCCACGCACGGCCGCACGCGCCTGTCGTTTGCGAGCGTGGCGGACATCGACGAGTTCGTCGCGACGCTCGACCGGTTCGAACGGGGCGACATCACGCCCGAGCAGTGGCGATCGTTCCGCCTGGTGCGGGGCACCTACGGCCAGCGCCAGTCCGACGACGCGCAGATGCTGCGCGTCAAGGTGCCGCAGGGCGTGCTGAACGGCGCGCAGCTGCACGCGCTGGCCGACGTCGGCGAGCGCTACTCGCGCGGCTTCGGCCACATCACCACGCGCCAGAACATCCAGTTCCATTTCGTGAAGCTGCACGACGTCGAGCCCGCCATGCGGCGCCTGGAACAGGACGGGCTGACGACGCGCGAGGCGTGCGGCAACTCGGTGCGCAACATCACCGCCTGTCCCTACGCCGGCGTGTCGGCCGACGAGGCGTTCGACGTGACGCCGTACGCCGAGGCGATGACGCGCTTCCTGCTGCGCCACCCGCTGAGCTCGACGCTGCCGCGCAAGTTCAAGATCGCGTTCGAAGGCTGCGCCGAGGACCACATCGCGACCGCCATCAACGACCTCGGCTTCCGCGCCGTGCGCGGCCGCCATGGCGGCCGCGGGTTCAGGGTGTACGCCGGCGGCGGCACGGCGATCATGGTGACGAACGCGGCGGTCCTGCACGAGTTCATCGCGGCGTCCGAGATCTGGCGCGTGGCCGAAGCGGTGCTGCGCGTCTTCGCGAGGTACGGCGACTACCAGCACAAGCAGCGGAACCGCCTGAAGTTCATGATCAAGACGCTCGGCTGGCCGCGCTTCCGCCAGGAGTACGAGCGCGAGCTCGGCGCCGCGCGACTGAGCGGCCGCGTGCCGCCCCTCGAGATCGATCCGCCCGGGGAGGAACTGCCCGACGAGGCGCCGAGGGCGGCGCCGCCCGATCCCGGCCAGGTGGCGGCGCGCGTCGCCGGATCGCGCGTGCTGGGGCCGGGGATCACGCCCGTCGTCGTGCCGCTGCTGGATCTGTCGGACAGCGCGTACGCCCGCTGGCGCGCCACGAACCTCAGGCCGCAGAAGCAGCGCGGCTTCGCGATGGTCGTCGCGACCGTGCCGCTGGGCGACCTCACGGGCGAGCAGATGCGCGTCCTCGGCGATCTCGCCGAGGCCTACGGCGACGGCACCGTCCGCGTCACTCCCGATCAGGATCTGGTGTTCCGCTGGGTCCGGGAGGCGGACGTCCCCGGCCTCTATCGGCAGCTCGCCGCCGCCGGCCTCGCACAGTCCGACGCGAGCACGATCGCCAACGTGGCGAGCTGTCCGGGCGCCGAGTCGTGCCGCCTGGCGGTGACGCAGTCGCGCGGCCTGGCGCGTCTGGTCGAGGATCACCTGCGATCGCGCCCCGCGCTCATCGACGCGGCCGACGGGGCGCGCGTCAAGATCAGCGGCTGCCCCAACGGCTGCGGCCAGCATCACATCGCGACGTTCGGCTTCCAGGGCAGCGTGCGCCGGATCGATTCGCAGCCGGTGCCGCAGTATTTCGTCCTGGTGGGCGGCGGCGTGGCCGGCGACGCCGGCGCGGCGTTCGGCCGGCTCGCCGCGAAGATTCCGGCGCGCCGGGTGCCGGCGGCCGTCGAACGGCTCATCGCGCTCTACGCACGCGAGAAGGCGCCCGGCGAATCGGCGCCGGACTTCTTTGCGCGCGTCGATCTGGCCGTCGTGAAGCGCACGCTGGGCGATCTGGAGCGGCTGGCGAGCGACCAGGCCGAGCCGGCCGACTTCGTCGACCTCGGCGAAGCGAGCGCCTTCAATCCGCTGGTCATGGACGGCGAGTGCTCGGCGTGAACGATCGCGGGCGCTTGACACATCAATCTATGTGAATGTATAGATACCGATAACTGAATACGGCTCTTCTTATCGAGAGTGGCTGAGGGACAGGCCCGACGACGCCACGGCAACCGCGCGGCCGCGACCAGCGCCGCGGCCAGGTGCCAATTCCTGCCTTCGACGCCGGCGGCACCGCGGCGCCGAAGGACAGATGAGGGAGGACGCGTGACCGCCAATTCCTTTCATACCTCAGGCAGCAGCCCGACGCGCCGCCTTCGCATCGGGCTCCTCGGCTTCGGCACCGTCGGTTCCGCCATCGCCCGCCGCCTCGTGTCCGACCCGTCACTCCCGCTCGAGCTCACGCACGTCTTCGATCGGCGCGCGGCGTTCAAGGCTGCCCGTTTCCTCGCCGGGGTGCCCGCCGCGCCGCGCCTGCACTGGTCCGATCGCGTCGGCGATCTGCTGGCGTCCGGCGCCGACATCCTGGTCGAGGCGATCGGCGGCGCAGGCGACGCGTACGGCTGGACCTGCGCCGCGCTGCGCGCGGGCAAGTCGGTCGTCACCTGCAACAAGCAGCTGGTGGCCGCGCACGGGCCGGCGCTCTTCGATCTCGCCGCGCGGCAGGGCCGCCAGCTCCGCTACGAGGCGGCGGTCGGCGGCGCGATGCCGATCGTCGGCGCCCTCGGCGGCCTCGCCGGCGATCGGCTCGTGCGCATCACGGGCATCCTGAACGGCACGACCAACGCGGTGCTCTCGGACATGGAGCGGGGGCGGACGATGGCCGATGCGCTCGACGCCGCGCGCGCCCGCGGGTACGCCGAGGCCGACGCGTCGTCGGATCTCGACGGCACGGACGCCCGCGCGAAGCTGGCGATCCTGTGCGCGGCGGGGTTCGGGCTGCGGGTCGAGCCCGGCGAGATCGAGGCGCAGTCGGCCGCCGGCATCACGCCGGACGATTTTGCGCGCGCGGCGCGCGGCGGCAACACGATTCGGCAGCTCGCGTGCGCGGCCTGCGATGAAACGCGATCGACCCTGACGGCGTGGGTCGCCCCGGCGCCCGTGGCCCGCGCGTCGCTGTTCGGCAGCACGCGCGGCCCGCAGAATGCGGCCGTCGTGACCGGCGTCTACGCCGGCGACATCACGATGGGGGGCGCCGGCGCCGGCGGCGAGGCGACGGCGGTGGCCGCACTCGGCGATCTCCTCGCGATCGCGCGCGACCCGGCCGCAATCCTGCCGGCGCCCCGCCTGTCGCGCCCCGGGCGCGTCCTGGGACTGGCCACGAGCGCGAGCGCCGGCGAGGCGCGTCGCGTGTACTCTCATATCGAAGCGGAGGCTGTGTGAGCGCGTTTCTCGGACTGCAGTGTCACCTGTGCAAGACGGTCTTTCCCGGCGAGGCGTCGTACGTGTGCGACAGGTGCCTCGGCCCGCTCGAGCCGATCTACGACTACGCGGCGATCGCGGTGACGCGCGCCCAGATCGAGTCGCGGCCGAAGAACCTGTGGCGCTACCGGGAGCTGCTGCCGATCGCCGGGGAACCGCGCACCGGCTTCAACTCCGGGTTCACGCCCCTGGTGCGGTGCACGCGGCTGGCCGCGCGGCTCGGCGTCAGCGAGCTCTACATCAAAGACGACTCGGTGAATCATCCGACGCTGTCCTACAAGGACCGCGTCGTCTCGGTGGCGGCCACGCGGGCCCAGGAGCTCGGGTTCCGCGTCCTGGCGTGCGCGTCGACCGGCAATCTCGCCAACAGCGTCTCGGCCCACGCGGCACGGCTCGGCATGGAGTGCTGCGTCTTCATCCCCGACAATCTCGAGCCTGGGAAGGTGCAGGGATCGGCAATCTTCAACCCGACGATCCTCGCCATTGCCGGCAACTACGACGATGTGAACCGGCTGTGCACCCAGGTGGCCGACCGCTTCGGCTGGGGCTTCGTGAACATCAATCTGCGCTCGTACTACGCCGAGGGGGCCAAGACGCTCGCGTTCGAGGTCGCCGAACAGCTCGGATGGCGCTATCCGCAGCACCTGGTCTCGCCGGTGGCGGGCGGCACGCTCCTCCCGCGCATCCTGCGCGGGTTCCGCGAGCTGAAACAGGTCGGCCTGGTCGACGGCCAGCTGCCGAAGATCCACGCCGCGCAGGCGGCCGGCTGCGCGCCGGTGGTCCACGCGCTGCAGAACGGCCTCGAAGCGCCGGAACTGGTGCGCCCCGACACGATTGCGAAGTCGATCGCCATCGGCAACCCCGCCGACGGGCATCAGGTGCTCGAGAGCGTGCGCGGCACCGGCGGCTCGGGCGCCGCGGTCTCCGACGAGGCGATCATCGATGCGATTCAACTGCTGGCGGAAACCGAGGGCATCTTCACGGAGCCGGCCGGCGGCGCGACGCTCGGCGGCGCCATCGATCTGATCCAGCGCGGCGTGATCCCGCCCGACGAGTCGATCGTCGTGTGCGTGACCGGCAACGGGTACAAGACCGCCGAGGTCACCAGGGAGCGGATGAAGGCGCCGGTGCGCCTGAGCCGGGCATTCAGGGATTTCGAGGCATGGGCCGCGACGCGCGACGCGGAGGTGTCCAGGGCGACCTGACGTCTCCGTCGCCCGCGGGCCCTCAGCGCCGCCGCCGCACCGCCGCGCTGGCCGACACGATCGGCACCTTCACCTCGAGCTCCCGCCCCTCGCGGACGATCGTCAGCGCGGCCGTCGTGCCGGCCTTCTCGTCGGCCACGAACCGGTTCAACTGGCCGGGGTCGGCGATCGCCTTCCCGTTGTACTTCACGATCACGTCGCCCGGGCGCAGGCCCGCCGCGTAGGAGGCCGAGTTGCGCACCATGCGCGTGACGATGGCGCCCTGCGTCGAAGCGGCGCCGACCTGTTCGGCCAGTTCCGGCGTGAGGCTGTCGACCCGGAAGTCGACGGCGCCGCGCTGGACTTCGCCGTATTTCCGCAGATCCTCGATCACATGCCGCGCCAGATTGCTCGGCACCGCGAAGCCGACGCCCTGGTAGCCGCCGCTCTGGCTGAAGATGGCGGTGTTGATGCCAACCAGCTCGCCCCGGCTGTTGATCAGCGCGCCTCCCGAGTTGCCCGGATTGATTGCCGCGTCGGTCTGGATGAAATCCTCGTAGTCGGCGATCCCGACGTTCTGCCGGCCCGTCGCGCTCACGATGCCGGCGGTCACCGTCTGGTTCAACTGGAACGGGCTGCCGATCGCGAGCACCCATTCGCCCACCTTCAATTGCGACGAATCGCCCCACGGCACGACCGGCAGGTTCTTCAGGGCGATCTTCAGCAGCGCGATGTCGGTCGCCGGGTCGGTGCCCACCACCTGTCCCTTCACCTCGCGCTTGTCGGGCAGCGAGACCGTGATCTCCCGCACGTTCTCGCCCACCACGTGGTTGTTGGTGACGATGTAGCCGTCGGCCGAGACGACGACGCCGGAGCCGAGGCTGAGCGATCGCCGATCGCGCGAGCCGAACGCGTCGTCGTCGCCGAAGAAGTAGCGGAAGAACGGATCGTTGGCGAATGGGGAGCTCGGCGTACGCACGACCTGGAGCGACGAGATGTTGGCGACCCCCTGCACGGCGGCCGCGGCCACGCGCGTGAAGTCCGGCCCGACCGCGACGGCGGGCGTCTGGGCGGGAGCCGGAGGCGACGCGGAGGCGGGCGCGGCAGCGGCCGCCGCCGGCTGCGCGCGCGAGTCCGACATCGTGGCCATGCGGCCTGTCAGCACGAAGCCGCCCGCCACGCCGGCGGCGACGAGCACGAGGGAGAGGAAGAAGCGTCTCATCGCGGATCGCCGATGGCCGGCGGCCGGCAGCCGGCCCCACGGCGCGGAGGCGCGAGCGCGCCGGCGCCCGGCAATCGACCCTGCCGGGGCCGCCGGCGGGTCATCGGACTTCGACGCGTCTGACGCCGGGGGCGCCCGCCTTCGGGATCGTGATCGTCAGCACGCCGTCTTTCAGGTCGGCCGCCACCGCGTCGGCCTCGATCGGATCGGGCAGCGCGAAGGTGCGGGAGAAGCGGCCATGGCCGCGCTCGACCCGGTGGAACTGCGCGCACGGCATCTCGGCGCCCGCCGGCCGCGCGGCGCGTGCGCCGCGGATGGTGACGCGGCTGGCTTCCACGTGAATCTCGATTTGATCGCGCGTGAGGCCCGCGACTTCGGCGGTGAGGACGAACGCCGCCGCGGTCTCGTAGAGATCGACCGCCGGCGTCCAGCCGGGAGCGTCGCTCCCGACGAGCTGCCCGATCCGTTCGTCGAGCGCCAGCAGATCGCCCAGCGGATCCCACCGCGTGAAGGCCACGCCGGCATCGTAGCACGGATTGAGCGCGTGCAGGCTTATGTGCTATCGTTCCAAGGATATACGGACAACCATGGCGCTATCCATCCAGGCCACGCGACTGCGGAAGGGCATGCTCATCAAGGTGGGCGCCAATCTCTTCCGGATTCTCGATCTCCACCACCTCACGCCCGGCAACAAGCGCGCGCACATCCAGGTGCGGATGCGCAACATCCGGACCGGAACGCTTGCCGACGAGAAGTTCCGAGCCGAAGAGGACATCGAACGCGCGCACCTCGACGAGCGCGAGATGCAGTACATGTACAACGACGGCGACCACTACTACTTCATGGACACGTCGACCTACGACCAGGTGCAGATCTCGGCCGAGGCGATGGGCGACTCTCGCCACTACCTGATGCCCGAGGCGCTGATCCGGGTGGAGTTCTACGAAGAGGAACCGGTCGGCATCGAGCTGCCCGCGACGGTCGATCTTGCCGTGAAAGAGACGGTGCCCGGGATCAAGGGCGCGACGGCGAGCGCCCAGATCAAGCCGGCCACGCTCGAGACCGGACTGGTCGTGCAGGTGCCGTCGTTCATCAACGCGGGCGACCGGATCCGCGTCAACACCGAGACCGGCGAGTACCAGTCGCGCGTCTAGTGTCCCGTCCCAGTGGATCGTGGCATCAGTCGCGGAGCGCCGCGCCCCGATGGCCAGGCGCGAGGAGTGAGGATATTGGGGATATCTGAGCGACGAGCAACGCCGCCAGCGGGGATGCGCCGC
>JADZED010000041.1 GCA_020850715.1 Acidobacteriota bacterium | reverse complement strand
GCCGGGGATAACAGGCTGATCCTTGCCAAGAGTTCACATCGACGCAAGGGTTTGGCACCTCGATGTCGGCTCATCACATCCTGGAGCTGTAGCAGGTTCCAAGGGTTCGGCTGTTCGCCGATTAAAGTGGTACGTGAGCTGGGTTTAGAACGTCGCGAGACAGTTCGGTCTCTATCTGTCATGGGCGCAGGAGATTTGAGTGGGGCTGTCCTTAGTACGAGAGGACCGGGATGGACGGACCTCTAGTGTATCGGTTATCGCGCCAGCGGTAGCGCCGAGTAGCTACGTCCGGAAGGGAGAAACGCTGAAGGCATCTAAGCGTGAAACCCTCCACAAGATGAGATCTCCCGAGCCGCAAGGCTCCTAAAGGCTCCTGGAAGATGACCAGGCAATAGGTCGGGTGTGTAAGCGCGGCGACGCGCTAAGCTTACCGATACTAATCAGCCGTGAGGCTTGACCATGAATCTTCGACCGGCGCGTCGCGCCGGCACGGAAGAGCGTATGCACGCAGAAGCGCTGCGTGGGCGTGGTCGGCGAAAACTGCCGTTTGCAGGATGTTCAGTTGAACACGGACGAGATCAGAAGCTCTTTGACACCAAGATTGTCTGGGACGACCCGCCGAAGCGCGCGCCGGCGCGTGCGAAGGTGGGACCCCAGGCAGCACCGTTTGCCGGTGGTCATAGGATCAGGGATCCACCCGTTCCCATTCCGAACACGGAAGTTAAGCCTGATACCGCCGATGGTACTGTGTGGGAAACTGCATGGGAGAGTAGGTCGCTGCCGGCATTGTTTCGAGGCCCGATCGTCGTACAGGCGGTCGGGCCTTTCCTTTGTACGGCTGGCCGTACGTCCCCTATCGCGCAGGGGCGCCCGCGACCAGCCGCGCCGCCGTCCACGACGCGAGCCACCACGTCCACCGGAACGGCAGGAGCAGCAGCACGCCCGCAACGCCGCCCACCTTGCGGGAGACGGTCGCATGGCCCCGGCTCTCCATGAGGACCCATTCAATCGATACGGCGGCAAGCAGCACCACGTAGCAGGGATACAGCAGGACGAAGCGCACCGGGTAGTAGTGCGCGATGATGTTGTGGAAGAACTCGAACAGCGCCCGGCCGTACTCCCCCGTCCTCATGCGCCGCTTGTCCAGGCCGCCGACGACATCGAGCCTGCGGACGATCGGCGCCTCCGGATCGAACACCAGATACTCCTCGGGCTTCTTCCCGGCAAGCAGCCGGAAGCAGAAGGAGGCTTCGTCCTCGACCCGCGTGCAGGTGTCCCAGAAGCCGAAGCGCTCGAGCGCCGAGCGCCGGACCGACGCGTTCGTGCCGAGGATGTTCTGCGCGCGCGTCGACCGCGTGTCGCCGCGTACGAAGCAGCGCTGCCACATCAGCGGCGTGTAGGTCAGAACGAGCCGCCGCGCGCGCGCCATGTTCCAGTACGGGGGTTCCCGCCCGCCGGGATGGATCTGCCGGCCGGTCACGGCGAGGCAGAGCGGATCCTCGAAGTTCCGCATGTGCGCCGCGAGCCAGCCGTCGCCGGCCGGCAGATCGTCGTCGTCGAGCAGCACGATCACGTCGCCCCGGGCCCGGCGAGCGCCTTCGTTCCGGGCGCCGGAGCCGCCGAGCGGACGTGTCCGGAGGATCCGGAGCCGCGGATCGCGCTCGAGGGAGCCGAGGCGGCCCTCCTGGGCGGGGGTCCGCACCTCGGTCTGCTCGACCAGCACGATCTCGAACGACGGGTAGTCCTGCCGCAGCAGCCGATCGACCGCGTCGAGCGCCGCATCGAGGCGGTTGTACGAGCGCACGACGACGCTGGCGGTGAGGATCATTCCGGAGCTCGACCCGCCGCCCGGCGTCCCAGGGCCGCCGTCCCGAAGACGCCCGCGGCATTCACCATCGTCCCGAGGCAGATGGCGGAGAGCGAAATCCACTCGCGTCCGGCAATCGCCAGGACCAGGAAGAGCAGCACGAAGAAGTCGCGCTTCATGGCGTAGGCCAGCAGCGATCGGCCGGCACGGGCGTGCGGATAGAGGGCGGTGTCCACCGTGCCCACGCGGCGGACGAGCACGCCGTACACATACAGGCTGGTCGCCGCAAACAGTGCCGCCGCGGCCCAGGCGGCCTCCAGCGGATCCACGCCCAGCGGCAGCGCCGGGACGACGGCGCCGAGACCGAGGAGATACGAGACCAGCGATGCATCGTCGCCGATCGTGTCGAGCCATTCTCCGAGCCGAGACGTCCGGTGCGTGAGGCGTGCGAGCTCGCCATCGACGCAGTCGAGCAGCAGGTTGGCGGCCAGGAGCAGGGCCCCGGCCACCGAGGCGGTGCGCCCGCCGAGCGCGACGACGGGGCCGGACGCGACGCCGAGCAGGAGCGCGACGATGCTGATCTGGTTGGGGGTGATCGGCGTGCGCCAGCAGAGGCGCGTCAACTGCCGCGAGACGGGCCGCAATACGAGCCAGGCGACCGCGCCATCAATCGTGATTGGTTTGCGAATGGCCGCGAACAGGCGGCGCTCGAGCGCCTGCCGTTCATCGTCGCCGAGCGGCGCAGCCGGGTCCGGCGACGCTCCTCGAACGGCGCCGAGGTCGGCGATCGGCCGCTGCGCGGCATTCAGCACGTGCGCTTCATTCGCCAGGATTGGCCGGGGCAGCACCACCACGGGGGAGGCGAGGGGCCGGTTCAGCGCCAGGGCGACGCGCGGCTCGAGATCGGCGCCGTCTTCGACGTACACCAGCGAGGCGGCGACGCGCCGCCGTCCCAGCGCGCGCGCGACGAAAGCCGGATCGCGGCCGATCGGACTCTCGCCGACCACGGCGATCCGTTCGACGCCTCTGGCGTCCAGCGCGAGCAACGCCCGGCCGAGCAGCGTGAGGCCGCCCACCTGCTGAAGCCCCTGCCGGCGCCATCCGGCGCCGAGCATGCACACGGCGGCACGGACGACCCCTGCGGGCTCGTCGGGCCCCGTTTCCCGGACGGCGCACGCTGCGATCCGATCCGCGCTCGGCGTGGACGGAACCCTAGACGCTGGCGAAACGGTGTCTGGCGGCATTCAGGTCGGCGAGGTCGTCGATCTCCATCCAGCAGTCCGACGCGACGGGGCAGATGCCGAACGGCACCCCGTCGTCGATGAGCCTCTGAAATGCGTCTTCATAGTACGCAACGGCGGCGTGTGCCGGCAGCAGCAGGTCGAGGGCCCGCCACAGCAACGGGACGGCGGCGCCTCCGATCTTCTGGACGCCGATCGATTCACCCGCGCAGACACGCGGATTCAGCGCCTTCGACACGCGCCGGACGCGTCCATCGGGTCCCAGCTCGACCTTCATCTCCTCGGCGCCGAGGGCCGCACCGGCATCGACGGCAAGCACACACGCTTCGGCGGACCGAAGCAGCGCGGGCACCGGACTCGACGAGAAGACGACATCGCCGTCGCAGAGCACGACATCATCTCCATCGATGCGCGCGCGCGCGGCCGCGAGGCTCGCGGCGTTGTTCGTGGTGGCATGGTCCTGGTTCGTGACCGTTTCGATCGCGAGCGGCCAGGTTCGATCCTGCAGATACGTTTCGATCTGGCCCGCACGGTACCCGGTCACGACAATCGCCCGCTGGATGCCGGCCGCCGCGAAGTTGTCGAGCATCCGCCCGAGCAGGGGCCGGCCTCCAATTTCGATCAGGCACTTCGGGATCCGTTCGGTCAACGGCTGAAGCCGCCGACCAGAGCCGGCGGCGAGGACGACGGCGACGGGTGTCATGATGCGTCCTGAGGCGAGGGCGATTCTACCATCGGTGTATTCTCTTGCCTTGCCGCAGCCGTCGCCGGCCACCACGCTCTCCGACGACGTCGAAGAGCTCGCCGACCGACGCATCCATCGCCCGCTGGCGCGGCCGCTCGTTGCGATGCTGTCGGCGACCGCGATCACTCCGAATCAGGTGACGGCGTTGAGCGGCGCGTCCGGAGTGCTGGCCGCCGCCGCCATCGCGTCGAGCGGGCCATGGCCTTCTCTGCGGCTGCTCGCCGCGGCGCTGCTCCTCGCCTCGGCCGTCTTCGACTGTGCCGATGGCCAGCTCGCGCGCGTCCGCGGCCGCTCGTCGGTGGAGGGCGGCGTGCTCGATGGCATTTCGGACGAGCTCGTCGGTTTTGCCGTGATCCTCGCGTCGAGCTTCGTGCTCGCTTCCTCGTATGGTCCGCTGGCCTGGGTCGCCGGCGCGGCGGCGATGCTCAGCTCCTCGGTGCAGTGCCTGATGTTCGACGCAGCCAAGGAGCGGTACGTGGCCGAGTTCGGCGTCCTGCATGCCTCCAGCAAACTGGCGATGGCCGACCGCGGCATCGACGTTCGTCCCGCTGCTCCCCGGCGCGCCTGGCTCCAGCGCCTCTTCCGCGCCTATGTCGGGCGGCTGCGACGGCTCGGCGCGCGCCTGCCGGCGCGCGGGGCGACCGACGCCGAAACGGCGCGCCGCCGCATCCGGAGCTGGACGACGTTGGGGCTCGGTACGCACATGTGCTACGGCTATGTCGCGATCGCCTGCTCGTGGATCTGGCTTCCGGCGCTCCATGCGTGCCTGCTGGTCTTCGCCCTTCCGATGAATGTGCAGCTGGCGTGGTATCTCCATCGCGATCGTCGGCCACCCAGGCGCGAGGCCGCTTGAACGCGGCTGCTGCGGCGGCGTATCATCCGGGTTTCGATGCGCAGGCGCGCGTGGTGCCCGGAATCGCTCGCATGGTTCTCCTGACCCCGGGACCGGTCGCCACCTCCCCGCGCGTCCGCCAGGCGGCTGTGGCCGCCGACCTTTCCCACCGGGATCCCGCGTTCGCCAGGCTGCTCGACGATACCGGCGCGGCGCTGCGGCGTACCGCCGGGGCTCCCGATCACGACGCCATTCTCTTCGGCGGCAGCGCGACATCGGCCACGGAGGCTGCGCTCGGTACGCTGATTCCGCGCGGGGCGCCAATCCTGGTGCCGTCCAACGGCGCGTTCGGCGAACGGATCGCCGAGATCGGCTGCCTGCTCGGGCTTCAGGTCCGTCACCTGAAGCACGAATGGGGGAGCCAGATCTCTCAGGACGAGGTACGGAAGACGCTCGCCGCCGAGCCCGGCATCCGTGTGGTCGCCATGGTGCACCACGAGACGTCGGTCGGCCGCGTGAATCCGGTCGAGGCGGTCGGCGCGATCGCGGCGGCCGCGGGGGCCGAGTTCTTCGTCGATGTGGTGTCGAGCCTGGGAGCGGAGATGTTCGACGCCCGTGCTGCGTCGGCATCGGTCGTCATCGGCGCCCCCAACAAGTGTCTGCACGCCATGCCGGGCGTCTCGTTCGTGCTCGTCCATCCCCAGGCGTGGCAGACCGCCGACCAGGTCGCGCCGCGCTCGATGTATGCCGATCTCCGGCGCTATCGGGCCGCTGGCGGCGGCTGTGCCATCCCGTTCACGCCGCCGGTCGCGCCGATTGCGGCGCTGCGCGAGGCGCTGGCAGAGCTGGCCGAGACCGGCGGCATGCCTGCGCGCCGGGGACGGTATCTGGAGCTCAACGCGCGCATCAAGGCCGGGCTCGCCGGGCTTGGCCTCGAGGTGCTGTTCGACGGACCCGGCGCGGCGTGCTCGCTCACCGTGGCGGCGCTGCCGGAGGGCGAGCCGTTCCCCCGGTTCTACCAGGCCCTGCGCGACCGCGGGTTCGTGATCTACGAGGCGAAGCAGGCCCTCCGGGACCGCTGCTTCCTCGCCGCTAACATGGGGCACTTGGATATGGCGATGGTCGATCGCTTTCTGGAAGCGGTTCGCGAGGTGGGGGCTCTCGCCGCCGGCCGAGGAGATCGAGCGGCAGCTTCAGCAGTCGCCGCGCTTCGATCAGCTCCGCGGCCGTAATCGCCACGACCCCGGCCGATGCCGCCGCCGCCGCGCCGCCGATGCCGTAGCCGGGCACCAGGATCCAGGCGCCGACCACCGTGACGGCGGCGCACAGGGCGTTGTTGAACAGGTGCCATCCCGCGCGGCCTGCCGCGAGCAGCGCCGTTCCCGCCAGGCTGCACCGCAGGATCGGGACGAGCAGCAGGACCAGGATGAACGTCGTGTCGCCCGTGTAGGACGGATGGACGAACGTCATGATCTCCCGGCGGCACAGCCCGAACAGGGCGACCGCCGGCAGCGTCAGCGCGAGGCTCCACCGCGTTGCGGAGGCGTAGAGCCGGGCGAGCTGGCGGCGGCCGCCGCCGGCGTGCAGGCGCGCGGCGGCGGGTGCGAACGCGGTCGAGAACACGAACCGGATCTGCCGCATGTTTGCCGCGATGGTCAGGGCGGTGCCGAAGAAGGCGATCGCCGACGCAGGCACGCCGCGCGCGCCGAGCACGACGATCGGCGCGTTGGCGGTGAACGCGTTGAAGAGCGATCCGGCGCCGGAGGAGAATCCGAACGAGAGCAGGCCTGGCATCGGATGAGCTTTCAGAACGTGCGCGAGCAGCCGCCGGCCCGAGAACACGCGTACGACAATCCCCAGCGCGGCGGCGGCGCACACCCCCTGCGCGATCAGGTACGCCGCGTACAGCGATCCGGACGTCGGCGCCCGGCTTCCCAAGCCGAGCGCCGCGCCAATCAGCGCAATCGGCTTGACGAACCCGTTGATCGCCGCATCGAAGGTCATCGTCAGCCGCGCCCGCGTTGCGGCGATCACGATGCAGGTGAAGGCCATCATCGGCAGCGAGATCCCCGCCACGCGCACGGCCTCCGCCATGCCGTTGCGCTCCCACCCGGTGCGCGCGAGGATTGGCGCGCCGGCCAGGGCGAGCGCGAATGCGGCGCCCGAGAGCGCCATGGACCATTGCAGCGCGGCGGCGACCACAGCGTAGAAGCCTTCGTCCCCTTCGCGCTGCGCCGCGCCCGGGCCGTAGGTAATCACCGCCGCGTCGAATCCCTCGATGGTGATGCACGAGACGAGCTCGACGACGCTCAGCAGGAGAAGGAAGGCACCGACATTCGAAGGTCCGTAGATGCGCGTGATCAGGAGCAGCAGGAGCGGATAGAGCAGCTTGCCGCCCGATCCGAGCGCATTGACGAGCGCACCGCGAAGGATTGATCGGGTGAGCTCGGGGCGCTCGATGTCCGGGGAGGCGATCATCGGGAGGACTTCGGAGGCGGCGCGAGTGTATCACGCGGGGCCGCCGTGGCGGCCCGCCTCCGAATGGCTGTGGCTCGCGGCGATTCTCGCGATCGGCGCGCTCGTCCGTTTCTGGAACCTCGGGTTCAAGGCGCTCTGGCTCGACGAGGTGATCACCGCACTGGTCTGCCTCGGCCGCGGCCCCGCGGACCTGCCGGTCGGCATCGTCCTGCCGTTCGCGCGGGTGGCCGAGGTGATGACGCCGGCGCCGGACGCGGGCGCGTCAGCGGTTGTCGCCGTGCTGCAGGACCCGCGGGTGCAGCACACGCACCCGCCGCTCTTCTATCTGTTGATGAACGCGTGGTATCGCTGGCACCCGCCGCACTGGTCGACGCTTGCCTGGGATCTGCGGGTGGTTCCCGCGGCGCTTGGCGTCGCGTCGATCGTGTCGATGTACGCGCTCCTGCGCACGGCATTTCGCGGCCGCCCCGATACGGCCCGGTTCGGTGCGGCCGCCATGGCGGTCTCGCCGCTGATGCTGCTGCTCGCGCAGGAAGCCCGCAACTACACCCTCGCCATGCTCGTGCTGCCGCTGGCGCTGCTGGCCACGCTTCGCATCGGCCGTGCCTTCGCGGAACGGCACGGCAGCGGACCGGGCACATGGACGGCGTGGATCCTGCTGAACGCCGCCGGCTGCTACACGCACTACTATTTCGTGTTCGCCTCGGCCGCCGAGTGTCTCACCCTCGCGGCGCTCTTCCACTGGGGTCCGTCGATCGTCGGGCGGTCCGGCGGGCCCGAGCGGCCGGGACGCCAGCGGCTGGCGCTGGTATCGAGCGCCGCTGCGGTCGCCGCGTTGTTCGCGCCGTGGATGCCGACGTTGCTCTCACACCTGGGGAGTCCGATCCAGGCATGGATGGCGCTGTCCAATCCGGCCGGGCACCTCGCCCGGGCCGCGGCAGGCCCCGTCGTGATGATCGTCGCCGGACCTGGCGCCGATCTGCCCGAGATCGTCACGGTGGTCTGGGCGATCGGATCGGTGGTGACGGCGCTGGCCGTGGCTGCCGCCGCGTGGCGCGGCGGACGGCGGGCCGCGGCCGACCCTGCCAGCCGGCTGGCGGTGGCGACCTTCGCGCTGCTGCTCGTGGCGACGCTGGCAGAACTGGTCACGCTGTCGCTGCTGCGGCGGGAGAACCTCCTCATCGAGCCGCGCTATGCGTTCGTGTGGTATCCGAGCGTCTGTGCCCTCATGGCGATCGGCCTGAGCAGCCTGGAGATCGCAGGGCCGGGCTCGTCGCTCCCGAGCCGCCTCGGCGGCCGGCGCACGATGATGGCGGCGGTGCTCGCGGCGGGCGTTGCCAGCGCCGTGGCTGTCGACGGCAACTTCTCGTTCACCAAGGCGTACCATCCACGCGAAGTGGCGGAGAACATCAATCGGCAGCCGGCCGATCGGCTCGTGCTGGGATACAGCAGCTATCACGAGATGTGCATCGGCCTGAGCTACGCGATCGCGCTCCAGCAGGGAGATCCGGCATGGCGCGGCCGTGCCTTCGCGTTCGTTCGCCGGTCGGCGCCGGAATACGACAACCGCGGGCGCGATCCGTCGCCGGATCTCTTCTGGCAGCGCGTCGGCGCGCTGTCTTCACCGGATGCGTTTTCCGGCGTCTGGGTGATCGCGCCGGGCCTGTCCGCTGAGGACTTTCCGCCGCGGACTGCCTTCGGCGGCGCGGGGACCGCGCCCTGCACTCTCGATCCGGCGGCGGTCTTCAATGCGTCGAACAACATCCGCGGCGCATCCGGCGAATGGCGCGCTCGGCGCCGCCTGACGCCGCGGTCGAGCTACGAGTATGCCTTCTATCGCTGCGGCGCCGGCGGCGTGCGGCCGCGATCGTGAGCGGCGGGTGAACGGTCGCGCCGCCCGGCGCCCAGGCGACGGCCGCATAGAGTCCGATCGCCGACAGGGCGAGTACGATGGCCGCGAAGATTGCGAACATCGTCCCGAACACGCGATACGGCCATCGCGCCCGCGCCAGGCTCTGATCCATCGTCTGGATGTCGAAGACCGGCAGGTCCGGATCGACGCTGCGCGGCTTCTCTGGCGAGCGCCGTCACATCGACCGCGGCCTCCTGTGCGCGCACGGCCAGGTCGGCAGATGCCGGCGCGCGAAATCGAAGCGGCACGTAGACGACCGGATCGGGCTGGGGGTGCTGCACGTCGCGCTGGCGGATCGTCGGCGCAATTCCGACGATGGTGAACCAGGCCGGCGGCGGCGTGCCGGGCGCTGCCGGACCATCGACGGCGACCTCGATGCGGCGTCCGATCGCGTCCCCGCCGCCGAGATGCAATGCGGCGAACCGTTGATTGACGACAGGCGCAGGGCCGGCGCGAGACCGAAGGCGATCCCGGTGCCGAGACAGATCGCCGCGAAGAACGCGAAGACGATCGGATCCATCGTGAACCGGATCCAGTACGGCTTGCCGACGTTCCGCGTGGCGGCGCCGAAGATGCGGACGCCCAACGCCGCCAGTCCCAGACCCATGGCACCGCCGATCGCAGCGAGCAGCACGCTCTCGACGAGCACCTGACGGACGATGCGCCAGCGGGAGGCGCCGAGCGACAGGCGGATCCAGACGTCACGCGACCGCGCCGCCGAGCGCGCGAACCGCAGGTTCGCCACGTTCGAGCACGCGATGAGCAGTCGCGCACGCTCCGTTCAACCTTCGCGGACGAAACGGGCGCGGCGGACGCGCTGCTGCAGCTACAATCGGATCATGTTCAAGGCCACGGCCATGCCGACACCCACCGAAGCCCTGCCGGGCCGCAGCGAGGCGATGCCGGTGCCGGCGCGGCACTTCGTGAACGGCCACCCTCTCCAGCCGCCGTTTCCCGAGGGCTTGGCGCGGGCGATGTTGGGCATGGGCTGTTTCTGGGGAGCGGAGCGCAAGTTCTGGCCGTTGCCCGGGGTGTACACCACCGCGGCCGGCTACGCGGCCGGCTCGACGCCGAACCCGACGTACCGCGAAGTCTGCACCGGCCTGACCGGCCATGCCGAAGTCGTGCTGGTCGTCTTCGATCCGAAGAGGATCCGCTACGAACAGTTGCTCGGAGTGTTCTGGGAGAACCACGATCCGACGCAGGGCATGCGGCAGGGCAACGATGTCGGCACGCAGTATCGATCGGGGATCTACGTCTTCGACGCGGCGCAGCAGGCGGCCGCCGAGCGCTCCCGCGCGGCATTTCAGCAGAAGCTGACGCCGGCGGGGTACGGGCCGATCACGACCGAGATCGTGCCGGCGCCGACGTTCTACTACGCCGAGGACTATCACCAGCAGTACCTGGCGAAGAACCCGAACGGCTACTGCGGTCTCGGCGGCACCGGCGTCAGTTGTCCGATCGGAGTGGGCGCAGACGCCTGACGCGTCGGTGCTCGTCTGTCGCAGGCGGCTGTTCGCCGCGGTCGTGGCGCTCATGCCGGCAGGCTACGGCAGCTCGTCGTCCGGCAGCCGGTTCCTCGACAGCCTGCCCGTGTCCATGCGCGAATGGCCCGCCGGCTGGAGCCATCAACCGGCGTTCGTGTTCGACGACTACAATCCTTCGCGGATCCGTGTCTCGATCGGCGGCATCCTCGCCGTTACTGGTGCGTACGTCGTGCCGGACGATGCGCCCGATCCCCGCGAGGTGTCCACCGCCTCCGGCATGGTGGCCTGTCGGCTGCTCGGCGCAGGGCCGCGGGAAGGCCAGGTCGGCCTGACTTTCGTGCAGATGCTGTCGGGCGATCGGCTTCGCGCCGAAGTGTTCGCGAGCGAAACGCTGGCGTCGGCGGAGTTCACCGGTGTGGCACGCGTGTACGTGCGCTAGCCGATGATCCAGCTGCCGATCGATCCGTTCGTCGACGGCATCGTCGACCAGGTGCGCGCGCGGCGCGCCGTCGTCGTCGTCGCGGCCCCGGGCGCCGGCAAGACGACGCGGGTGCCGCCCGCGCTGTCGGCCGATGGCGCGGTCGTGCTGCTGCAGCCGCGCCGCGCGGCCGCGCGCGCGATCGCGGCGCGTATCGCGGAAGAGCGCGGCTGGGCGGCGGGCCGTGAAGTCGGCTGGCAGGTCCGCTTCGAACGTCGATTCGGGCCCGGGACGCGGCTGCTCGTCGCGACCGAAGGCGTGCTGACCTCGCGCCTGCAACAGGATCCGCTTCTCTCCGCGTTCCGCACGATCGTGCTCGACGAGTTTCACGAGCGCAGCGTTCACGCCGACCTGGCGTTGGCCCTGGCCCGGCAGGCCTGGCGGGCCAGGCCCGATCTCCGGATCGTCATCATGTCGGCGACGCTCGACGCCGGGCAGGTCGCCGCCTTTCTCGACGGCTGTCCCATCGTCGATATCCCCGGACGGCTCTTTCCGCTGGATGTCGGCTACAGGCCGGGACAGTCGATGGCCGACGAGGTCGAAGAGGTGCTGGGCGAGACCAGCGGCCAGGTGCTGTGCTTCCTGTCAGGCGCCGCAGAAATCCGCCGTACGATGGGCGAGCTGGAGCGCAGACTCGCTGCCGGACCGGCGGGCGGCGTGTCGATCGTGCCGCTGCATGGCACGCTGGATGCCCGCGAGCAAGACGAAGCGCTCGCGGCGACCGATCGCCGTCGCGTGATCGTCGCGACGAACCTTGCCGAGACGTCCGTGACGGTGCCGGGCGTGACTGCCGTCGTCGACTCCGGCTTCCACAAGGTTGCGCGGTACGACGCCGAGCGCGCCATCGACACGCTCGACGTCGAACGAATCACTCAGGATGCGGCCGACCAGCGGGCCGGCCGTGCCGGCCGGACCTCGCCCGGCATCGTGCGCCGGCTGTGGGACGGCCGGATCCGCCTGCGGCCGCACCGCGAGCCGGAGATTCGCCGCGTGGATCTCTGCGGCGTCGCGCTGGACATCATCGGCTGGGGAGGCGACCCGCGGCACTTCGAGTGGTTCGAGCCGCCACGCGAGCATGCGCTCGCTTCGGCGCTCGCGCTGCTCGAGCGGCTCGAGCTCGTCCGCGACGGCGCCCTGACGTCGGTCGGGCGCCTGGCGATCCGGATCCCGCTGCACCCACGGCTGGCGCGGATGCTGATTGCCGGGGGCGGCGCGCCGCCGGTCGCCCGCGCGTGCGCCCTGATTTCCGAGCGTGGCTACCTGCCGCCGCGAACCTCGGCCACGACCTCGGATCTGCTGTCCGCGCTCGACGACTGGGCGCGGACGCCGCCGCACGTGAAGCGCGCCGCCGACGCGATCGAGCAGATCGCGCGCGGGATGGGCGACGCATTGCCAGCGCGAGAGGAGCTGCGACGCGTGGTCCTCGCCGGCTATCCCGATCGCGTAGCGCGGCGGCGCGCCGCTGGCTCGCGCGAGCTGCTGTTGGCCTCGGGCGCGGGCGCAACACTCGCGACCGGGAGCGGCGTCGTCGAGGGAGAGTTCCTCGTGGCGGTCGACATCTCTTCGTCGAAGGTCCGGATTGCCAGCCTGGTGGAGCGAGAGTGGCTGGCGCCCACGACGACGGACGTCGTCCATCGGTTCGATCGTGCATCCGGATCGGTGAAGGCGATCGAGATCGATCGCTACGGCGCGCTGCCGATTGCCGAGCGGGGCATTGCGGCCGACGCGGAGATTGCGGCGCGGATGCTGGCCGACGTCTGGCTCGCGCGGGGGCCGTCCGACGCCGATCGCACGCTCCTGCGCCGGATGGCATTCTCCGGCCGAGATGTCGATCTGCCCGCGCTGGCCGCGCGCGCCGCCGCGGGCGCGCGTTCGATCGACGACGTGCAGATCGGCGCCGCAGTGGAGCCGGATGTGCGCCGTGCGCTCGAGCGCGAGGCGCCCGTGTCCCTGCTCGTGCCGAGCGGACGTCAGGTTCCGCTGGTTTACGGAGACGACGGCAGCGTGTCGGCGTCGGTGAAGCTGCAGGAGATGTTCGGCCTTGCCGAAACGCCGCGCGTAGGGATGCGGCGCGAGCCGGTGCTGCTCGTGCTCCTCGCTCCGAACGGCCGGCCGGTGCAGACGACGCGCGACTTGCGATCGTTCTGGGATCGGGGGTACGCCCAGGTGCGCAGGGAGCTCCGTGGGCGGTACCCGAAGCATCCCTGGCCTGAAGATCCGTGGCACGCGCAGCCGACCGCCCGGGCCGCCCGGCGCCGGCGTTAGACTGGCCGTGGAGTGCCGCGGCGGCAGATTGCCTCGACAGTCGCGGGGCCTTCGGAAAGGTGGCGTCAGCTGGCCGGAACCGCGCTCGCGCCCGGTGCGATCCATTTCCCGCGGTATCTGCCGCTCGAGCGGCAGCGCGCCCTTGCCGACCGCTGCCGGGCGCTGATCGACGGAGAGGTGCCCGGCTACGTGCCGGTCGTCCGCGGCGGCGGCCGCATGCACGTCCGGATGCTGTGCCTCGGCCGCCACTGGAATGGCAGGAACTACGCGTACGAACCGACGCGCACCGACTTCGACGGTCTGGCGGTGCCGCCGCTTCCGGCCGAATTCCGCCGGCTGGCGGGTGAAATCGCCGACCTGGCCGGTATGCGCCTCGATGCCGATCTCTGCATCCTCAACTACTACGATCGCGACGGTCGGATGGGACTGCACCAGGACAAGGACGAGAGCGGCGCATCGCTGGCGGCGGGCATTCCGGTGGTGTCGATCTCGCTTGGCGACACCGCCCGGTTTCTCTTCGGCGGGTTGAAGCGGCGAGACGACGTCCGGGCGATGCTGCTCGAATCGGGCGATGCGTTCCTCTTCGGCGGGCCGGCGCGGCTCTGCTACCACGGCGTCACGCGGATCGTGCCGGGCACCGCGCCGCCGGAGTTGGGAATGAGCGGCCGCTTCAACCTCACGCTCCGGCAGTACGATATTCTCAATCCCGCTCCATGACACGTCGTCTGATGCTCACCGGCCTGGCGGTCGGCCTGGCGTTCGCCGGGCTCGCCGCGCAGGGGGATTACGACGTGGCGGCCAGCCGTCAACTGGCGGGCGCGACGCTCGTGTACGGACGCTCGTTCGAATACGTGCGGGAGCTGACCGATACGTTTGGCGCGCGGCTCACGGGGACGGCCGGCTACGAGCGGGCCGCCGCCTGGGCGGCCGCGCAGTTCCGCGCCGCCGGGATCGCGAACGTCGCGACCGAGACCTTCACGATCGAGCGAAGCTGGGAGCGCGGGTCTGCGCGCGCGCGCGTGGTCGCCCCGATCGACAGGTCGCTGCACGTGCAGTCGCTCGGCTGGACGCCGTCGACGCCAGAGGGCGGGATGGAAGCCGAGGTCGCGCTGGTGACCGGCATCGGGCCCGGGACGATCGCCGGGGATGCCTCGCTCGCCGGCCGCATTGCGCTGGTGGACCCGCCCGACGCCGGCGGCGACGCCGCGCAGCGGTTCTCGCTGCGCCAGCAGCTCGCCGCGCGGCTCCGCGCCGCGCAGGCGATCGCGATGCTGTCGCCGGATGGCGCTCCCGACAACGTGCTCGCGGCGCGATCCGGCGGCAGCGGCACCGGGATCGGCGTGCTGCCGGCCGCCCAGATCGGGCGCGAGGACGCCGCGCTCGTTCGCCGGCTGCTCGGGCAGGGGCCGGTCCGGCTCGCGATCGACTGGCACAACCGGATTTCGCCGGGGCCGGCGCAGGTTTCCAACATCGTCGCCGAACTGCGGGGACGCGAGCGGCCCGACGAGTGGGTGATCGTCGGCGCGCACCTCGACTCATGGGATCTCGCCACCGGCGCGCAGGACAACGCCACCGGTGTGGCGATGGTGCTCGACGCCGCGCGGGCGATCGCGGCGCTGCCGACCAGACCGCGCCGATCCATCCGGTTCGCCCTGTGGGGCGGCGAGGAGCAGGGCTTGCTGGGCTCGCTGGCCTATGTCGCGGCGCACGCAGGCGAGCTCGCGCGCTGCGTCGCCACGATCAACACCGACGGGGGATCGGGGCGGGTCCGCGGCTTCTTCACGCCCGGCCGCGAGGATGTCGCCGCGGCGATGCGGCCGCTGAGCCGGGCGCTGCTGTCGGACCTGGGCGCCGCCGGCCTGGACCCGAGCATGCGCTATGCGTTCCAGACCGACGTCGGTCCATTCATCCTGCACGGCATTCCGGCGCTGGATCTCGACCCCGACGACGTGCCCTACGAGCGCGTGCATCACAAGGCGAACGACGTCCTCGACAACGTCAATCGGCACGATCTGTCGGTCGGCGCCGCGGCGGTGGCCATCGCCGCGTACGCGATCGCCGACGCGCCGCGGCCGATCGCCGCGGCGCTGGACCGCCCGGGCGTGGGCAGGATGCTGGTTGGCGCGGGGCTCGATCGGGTGCTGCAGCTCCGCGGTTGGTGGACGCCCGGGCCGTGAGGCCGGCGGGATTCCGGAGGTGATCAGGATGCGGGTCTGGATGCTCACAATCGTCTTGTGCGCCGCGATGGCGGCCGCAGCCCCGGCGCAGGATGCCGAAGGGTCGAAGGATCACCCGATGGTGTCCCGCTTTCCGGGCTACTTCATCACCGCCTACGATGCGACCGACTTCGGGAGCTTCCAGTTCGAGACCGACGGCGACGGCATCACCGCCGAGGGGAAGTACTGGCAAATCTCCTATGAGCTCGAGGAGGGCCGGAAGAAGGGCGGGCCTCTCGAGATCGCGCGCAACTACCTCAATCTCTTCACCAGTCGCGGCGGCTCCAAGGTCTTCGAGCAGGTGGATGCGGGCGGCGGGACGATGGTCTGCCGGATGCCCGCCTCCGGCAGGACGATCTGGCTCCAGGTGGACATCGCCAACAGCGGCGAAATGTACGAGCTGACGATTGTCGAGGAAGCGGCGATGGCCCAGAAGGTCGTGCTCACGGCGGCCGAACTGGCGGCGGCGCTGAACGAGCGCGGCGTCGTCGCGCTGCACGACGTCCAGTTCGAGAACGGCAAGGCCGCGCTGACCCCCGAGTCGCTGGCGACGCTCGCGCCGGTCGGCGAGCTCCTCGGGACGGACGCGACGCTTCAGCTCGAGATCGGGGGACACACGGACAACGTCGGCGGCGCGGCCGCCAACCTGCAACTGTCGCAGGATCGCGCCGCGGCGGTGAAGACCTACCTGGTGCAGACCTTCGGCGTGGCGCCCGACCGCCTCACGACCGCCGGGTTCGGCGACACCAGGCCGATCGCCGACAACGCGTCGGAGGCCGGACGCGCCCGGAACCGCCGCGTGGAGCTGGTCAAGAAGTGAGGGACCCGCTCCAATCGCCGATTCCGGTCGAGTACGCGTCGCAGCGCAAGATTCGGGCGCGCAACAAGCTGTACTACCGCTTCAACCACTGGCCGATCTGGATCTTCGTCTTCTTCATCGCGCCCGGCCCGCTCACTTTCGATCTCTTCGAGCGCGGCTTCGATGGACGGATGGCGCTGTGGCTCGGCGCGGTGATGCTGGGGACGGGTGTGGCGGGCCTGCGCGGCCGCCTGCCGGGCGTCGAGCCGGCGCCCTACATCATCCGATTCACCGAGGACCGGCCGAACCCGTTGTACCGCCGCGTCTGCTATACCGTCGCCTGGAGCGAGGCCGTCACGTTCGCGGTCCTGAACGCGGCCGGGCTGATCGCGGCGATCGCGACCGGGCACTGGCAGCTGAAGGAGATCTACCGCTGGGCGTACTTCCCGATGGCCGGCAGCATCTGGCTCCTCGGCGCGCTCGGCCGGCTGCCAAGGGTCAAGGCATCGACGAAGGGCGAAGGGCACGAGCGGCGGTACTTCTACGGCTCGGTGTGGGCCGTCTGCTGGGCGCAGCCGGCGCTGTGGCTGTCGTGGAAGGCGCTGCCGCAGACGCGCGCATCGGACGCCTTCAAGCTGGCGCTCTTCATCGGCATCCTCGCCTTCGTCGGCCATCTCGCCAGGCTCGGCCGCCTGCCGCGGACGCGGCCGATTGTGCCGGGCGAGCTGGCCGTCTCGGATTGAGCCGCGTGGCCGCGCGCCAGGGGTGGCACGGCTGGGACGAGTACGCGCCGTTCTACGACTGGGAGAACGCACGGACGCTGGGCCGGCGCGACGTCGCCTTCTGGCGGCAGATCGCGCGCGCCGCGGCCGGGCGGGTGCTGGAGCTGGGGTGCGGCACCGGCCGCGTCTCGCTGCCGCTCGCCCGCGCCGGCATCGAGCTGGTCGGGATCGACCGGTCGTCGGCGATGCTGGCTCGCCTCCGCGCGCGCGCGGGCGCGCGCGGCCGCCGCGGTCCCTCGCCGGACATCGTGCGCGGCGACATCCGGCGCCTGCCGTTTGCTGCCGCCGCGTTTGCCGCCGTGATCGCGCCGTACGGCATCCTTCAATCGCTGCTGAGCGATCGCGATCTGCAGGCAGCGCTCGAATCGGCCGCGCGGGTGCTCCCGCGCGGCGGCGTGTTCGGCGTCGATCTGGTGCCCGACGTGCCGAAGTGGCCGGAGTACACCGATCGCGTCCAGCACCGCGGCCGCGCGGCGGCGGGCGCCCATTTCACGCTGCTCGAATCGGTGCGGCAGGATCGCCGCCGCCGTCTGACGACCTTCGAGCAGCAGTACCTCGTGCGCCGGCGCGGCCGGACGATGCGGCACCGCTTCGCGCTGACGTTCCGTTCGCTGTCGGTGCCGCAGATGTCGCGGCGCCTCGACAAGGCCGGCTTCGCCGTGGAATCGGTGCTCGGAGACTACCGCGGCCGCCCCTGGGATCCGCGCGCGGATGTGTGGATCATTCTCGCGAAAAAGAGGTAGAGTGCTGTCATGTCAGGGCACTCGAAGTGGCACTCCATCAAGCACAAGAAGGGCGCTGCCGACGCCAAGCGCGGCAAGATCTTCACACGGCTGATCAAGGAGCTGTCGGTGGCGGCGCGCGCCGGCGGCGGCGACCCCGACATGAACCCGCGGCTGCGGACGGTCGTCGCCGAAGCCAAGGCGAACAACATGCCGCGCGAGAACATCGAGCGCGCCATTCGCCGCGGCACCGGCCAGGAGCCGGGCGTCTCCTATGAGGAAGCCCAGTACGAGGGCTACGGCCCCGGCGGCGCCGCGCTGATCATCGACGTCCTGACCGACAACAAGAACCGCACGGCCGGCGAGATCCGCCATCTGCTCGAGAAGCACGGCGGCAACCTCGCGGCGCCCAACGCCGTCGCCTGGATGTTCAGCAAGAAGGGCTACATCGTGGTGGAGAAGGCGAAGGCGGACGAGGAACGGTTGATGACGGCCGTACTGGATGCCGGCGCCGACGATCTGCAGGACGACGAGGACAACTGGGAGGTGTTCACGGCGCCCGAGAAGTTCGCCGCGGTGCACGAAGCGATCAAGCAGCTCGGCATCGAGCCGGCGACCGCGAAGATCTCGATGATTCCGCAGAATTACGTGAAGCTCGAAGGCAAGCCGGCGCAGCAGATGGTGAAGCTGATGTCGGACCTCGAGGATCACGACGACGTGCAGAACGTCTCGTCGAACTTCGACATCTCGGAGAAGGAGATCGAGGCGTCGCTCGCGTGAGGGTCTTCGGCATCGACCCCGGCTCGGAGCGCACCGGTTACGGCTGCGTCGAGAGCGACGGGTCGCGCCACTCGGTGGTTCTCTGCGGCGCCATCGCCGCCCCGCCCCGCACGGCGTTCCCCGACCGGCTGATGCAGATCCATCGCGGGCTGGCCGCGCTGCTCGCCCAGTGCCGCCCGGACTGTGTGGCCGTCGAGAGCCTCTTCTACTCCGTGAATGCGCGCAGCGCGCTGAAGCTCGGCCACGCGCGCGGCGTGGCGGTGCTCGCCGCGGTGGAAGCCGGGCTGCCCGTCTTCGAGCACACGCCCGCCGAGGTCAAGCGGGCGGTGGCCGGCTACGGCCGCGCCGAGAAGCCGCAGGTGCAGCACATGGTGAAGCTGCTGCTCGGTCTTGCCTCGGTGCCCACGCCGCACGACGCGGCCGACGCGCTCGCGGTCGCCATCTGCCAGCTGCACGCCGCCCCGCCCGCGTGCGCGCGCGCGGCCGCCCGGATGCCGGCGCCGGCGAAGGCGGCGACGAGCTGGCGGCACTATCGGCCGTGATCGCCTACCTGCGGGGCCGCATTCTCTCCAAACAGCCGAATCGCCTCACGATCGACGTCAACGGCGTCGGCTACGACGTCGCCGTGCCGCTGTCGACGTTCTACGGCCTCGGAGAGCCGGGCGCCGAGATCGCGCTGCGCATCCACACCCACGTGCGCGAGGACGCGCTACTCCTCTACGGCTTCGCGACGAGGCTCGAGCAGGACCTGTTCGAGCGCCTGATCGGCATCAGCGGGATCGGACCGAAGGTGGCGCTGGCGGTGCTCTCCGGCATCGAGCCGCGCGATCTGGTGCGTGCGGTGGAGCGCGGCGATGTCGCGCGCCTGACTGCGATTCCGGGCATCGGCAGGAAGACGTCGGAGCGGATCGTGCTCGAGCTCAAGGACCGGCTGCCGCGGGGGGAGGGCGCGGGTGCGCCCGAAGACGGGCGGGCGGCTCCGGCGATGCGCGACGACCTGCTCTCGGCCCTGATCAACCTGGGGTATCATCGGCCGCTCGCCGAGCGCGCGGTCGATGCCGCGCTCGAGACCACGCCCGACGCCACGTTCGAGCGGACGCTGAAACAGGCGCTTCGCGAACTGGCGCGGTAGGGATCCATGGCCGATTCCCGTATCGTCGCCGGCGCGCGCGCGGAGGACGACGTCCAGTACGAGGCCGGGCTCCGGCCGCGCCTGCTGGACGAGTACATCGGGCAGGATCGCATTCGCGAGAACCTCCAGGTGTCGATCGCCGCCGCGAAGCAGCGCAGCGAGCCGCTGGATCACGTGCTGCTCCACGGCCCGCCGGGGCTGGGCAAGACGACGCTGGCCTACGCCATCGGCAACGAGATGGGGGTCCAGGTCCGTGCGACCTCCGGACCCGCGATCGAGAAGCCGGGCGATCTGGTCGGCATCATCACGAATCTCGCGGCGGGCGATGTCCTCTTCATCGACGAGATTCACCGGATGTCGCCGGCGGTCGAGGAGATCCTGTACCCCGCGCTCGAGGACTACGAGGTCGACATCGTGATCGGCCAGGGTCCGGGCGCGCGCACCGTGAAGATGCGGCTGGAGCCCTTCACGCTCATCGGCGCGACGACGCGCACGGGGCTGCTCACCTCGCCGCTCCGCTCCCGGTTCGGAATCACGCACCGCCTCGAGTTCTACACGGCGCGCGACCTGGAGGCGATCATCGGGCGTTCGGCGGGGATTCTCGGCGTGCCGATCGAACCCGCCGCCGCCGCCGAGGTCGCCCGGCGCGCACGCGGAACGCCGCGCATCGTGAACCGGCTGCTGCGGCGCGTGCGCGACTACGCCCAGGTCAGGGCCGGCGGCACGATCACGGTCGACGTGGCGCGGGCGGCGCTCGCGCTGCTGGAAGTCGACGAGCACGGGTTCGACGAAACCGACCGCCGGCTGCTCAGGACGATCATCGAGAAGTTCGGCGGGGGGCCGGTCGGGCTCGGCACGATCGCGGCCGCGATCAGCGAAGAGAAGGACGCCATCGAGGACATCTACGAGCCGTTCCTGATCCAGATCGGCTTTCTGGACCGGACGCCGCGCGGGCGCGTGGCGACGCCCCGCGCGTACGGCTATTTCGGGCTCCAGGCGCCGGGGAGGGACTCACGACTGTGGTAACCGAGACCAAGCGGAGGACGCGCTGCGGAGGGCGTCCGACGACAATTCGATCGCTGGCGACCTATGTGCCGCCGCGCGTGCTGTCGAACGCCGACCTGGAGAAGATGGTCGACACCAGCAACGAGTGGATCCTGCAGCGGACCGGCATCCGGGAGCGCCACCTGGTCGACCCGGGCGTCGCGACCTCCGACCTGGCGGCCCACGCGGCAACCGACGCGATCGCCCGGTCGGGCCTCGCGCCAGACGACCTCGGCTTCATCGTCGTCGGCACGGTGACCCCCGACATGATGTTTCCGAGCACGGCCTGCCTGCTCCAGCACAAGATCGGCGCCCATCGCGCGTGGGGATTCGACCTCAGCGCGGCCTGCTCGGCGTTCACCTACGCGCTGACGACCGCGAGCCAGATCGTGAGCACGGGCGCGCACGAGCACGCCCTGGTGGTCGGCGCCGACGTGATGTCGAGCATCATCGACTACCAGGATCGATCGACCTGCGTGCTGTTCGGCGACGGTGCCGGCGCCGTCATCGTCTCGGCGGCGGCGGGGCCCGACGACGGCGCGATCCTCGACTTCGAGCACGAGATCGACGGCGCCGGGGCGCCGGCGCTCTGCATGCCGGCCGGCGGCAGCCTCAATCCGCCGACGCACGAGACGATCGACAGGCGGATGCACTACGTGAAGCAGGATGGCGCGACGGTGTTCAAGTTCGCCGTGCGCAAGACCGAGGAGATCGCCCGGCGCGTGCTCGACCGCAACGGCCTCACCCCCAGGGACCTCGACCTCTTCGTCTCGCACCAGGCCAACCAGCGCATCATTCTCTCGGCGACCGAGAAGCTCGGCGTCGACCCGGCCAAGGTCATCATCAACATCGCGCGCTTCGGCAACACGACGGCCGCGACCATTCCGCTCGCCCTGAACGACGCGGTCGCGTCGAAGCGGCTCAAGAAGGGGGACCTCGTGCTGCTCGCCTCGGTGGGGGCCGGCTTCACCGTCGGCGCGGTCCTCGTGCGGTGGGGATTCTAGCGGAGGCTCGGACGCACGATCGCGCAGGAGGCCGGGTGACCGGACGGATCTTCCTGTTGTCCCCCGCCCACTGCGGCGGGGCGCGCGCCAGGCAACTGCTGTCGCCGCACGCGCGCTTCGCGCTGGCCGAACAGCTGCGCACGGACCGCGGCGCCACGCTTGGCGACGTGTTCGTGTTCGTCAGCGGGCTCTATTTCCGCGGGAAGCTCGCCTATGCCCTCCGGTTCGCGGCGCCCCCCGGCGCCGGGTCCGGCGGCGTCCACGTCATCACCCCGAATGTCGGCCTGCGGGGGCCCGGCACGTACGTGACCCGCCGGACGGTCGAATCGTTCGCCGCCTCCGACGTGCACGAGGCCAACCTGGAGTACCGCCGCCCCCTCGAGCGCAGCGCCCGGCGGCTCGCGCGCGCCATCGGCCCCGGCTGCGACGTCGTCCTGCTCGGGAGCATCGCCTCCACGAAGTACGTCGAGGTGCTGCTCGAGATCTTCAGCGGGCGCCTGCGGTTCCCGATCGACTTCGTCGGTCGCGGCGACATGAGCCGCGGTGGCCTGCTCCTGCGGATGGCGCGGCAGGGCACCGAGCTGCCGTACGTCGAAGTGGCCGGCGCGCCGCGGCATGGCGCGCGGCCGCCGAAGCTTCCCCCGCTCGGGCCATGATCATCCCCCCCGATCGGGACCACGTCGTGCTGACCGTCGATCGGCACGAGGTGCGCCTCACCAACCTGCGCAAGATCTTCTGGGCGGAGGCGCGGCTGACCAAGGGCGATCTCCTGCGCTACTACGCGGAGGTGGCCGGCGTGCTGCTGCCGCACCTGCGCGACCGGCCGATGGTGATGAAGCGCTATCCGCACGGCGCGGCGGGGGAGCACTTCTTCATGAAGCGCGCGCCCGTGCCGCGGCCCGACTGGATCCAGACGTGCCGCATCGTCCACCCCTCCGGCAATGCGATCGATTTCCCGATGATCCAGGATCGCGCCGCGCTGCTGTGGGTGGTCAATCTGGGCTGCATCGATCTGAACCAGTGGTACGCCCGGTGCGGCGACCATCACCGCCCCGACTACGTGCACTTCGATCTCGATCCCGGCGCCGGCGCCGGGTTCGACCGGGTCCGCGAGACGGCGCTCGTCGTGCGCGCGGCGCTCGACGCGCTGCAGATGCCCTCGTTCGTCAAGACGACCGGATCGAGGGGGTTGCACGTGTATGTGCCGATCGTGCACGGCCCGCTGCAGAAGGAGGTCTGGCGCTTCGCCAAGGCGCTGGCGCAGACGCTCGCGTCGCGCCACCCCGCCCTCATCACCGCCGAGTACCGCGTGGCCCGGCGGCCGCGCGGCCGCGTCCTGGTCGACTACAACCAGAACGCGTGGGGGCGGACGCTGGCGTCGGTCTATTCGGTGCGCCCGCGCCCCGACGCCAGCGTCTCCACCCCGGTGACCTGGGAGGAGGTGTCGCGCGGCGTCCGCATCGAAGACTTCACGATCCGCAACGTCCCCGCCCGAATCGCCAGGCTCGGCGATCTCTGGAAGCCGCTGCTTCACAAGGCGCGGCGCGTCGATCTCGCCCCGCTGATGAGCGCGGCCAACCTCTGACGCGGCGTCGCGGCCGAGACCGTTCACCGGCCCGCTCGGCCGGGATTCACGGCCGGAGTTCCTGCCGCTGCAGCGCCCGGTTGATCGCGACCGCCGCCGCCGCCTTCATTCCCTGAGCCGCCGCCACGAATCGAGAACTTGATATGTCACGATGTTCGATTCGCAGACTATTGTACCGATACGAAGCACGGCCGATATTGGCAATATTTTCAGCCAATAACGATGATTTCAGCGATTGTTCCTGGCGAAATGTTCGTATTCGAGACATTGCATCCTGCTCTCGATAGACGTGGCGCCACCTTCGATGGCTGGCAACCTATTGACTGATCGCCACTTGCCACCCACGCGATGCCGCTGCCGAGCTCTGGCGAGCCAATTGCTCAGGCGGCTGGCGTGAGATTCCTCTCTACCCGATTCGCCGCGCTCGTTGTCGTGGCCGCCTCGGCCCTGGCGACGGCCGCGGCGCCAGCATCGGCGCAACACGCTCGAAAGATCGACCGCGCCGTCCGCAGCGCCATGGCCAAGGGCGTCCGGACGCAGCGCGTCATCGTCACCGTACAGCCCGGCTACCGCGCGGCGCTCCGCCAGGCGCTTCGCCAGCACGGCGACGCCGTCAAGTCGGAGCACGCCCTCATCGACGGCGTGTCGGCCGATCTGCACAGCGTCGACGTCGACGAGCTCGCGCGCCTGCCGTGGGTCAAGGAGATCGCGGCCGATGCGCTTGTGCACGCGGATGCGCGAAAGGTCGCCTCCAGGACGCAGAAGATCGCCGGCAGGTCGAAGACTGCCGCGCGAGGTTCCGTGTCGCGCCGCGCATCGACCATCCTGTCGTCGACGCTTCGCGAGACGCTCGGCCTGGCGCCGGTGGCGCTCGCGGGCACGCCGACGGGCGCCGGCATCGGGGTCGCCGTGATCGACTCGGGGATTGCGCCGAGCCGCGACTTCAACGGGCGCATCTCCGGCTTCTGGGACTTCACGCGGGGCGGCATCGCGACCTCGCCCTTCGACGACTACGGCCACGGGACGCACGTCGCCGGCCTGATCGGCAGCAGCGGCCGGCTCTCCAACTTCGAATTCCAGGGCGTCGCCCCCGCGGTACGGCTGTACGGCCTGAAGGTGCTCGACAGCACCGGAGCCGGCTACACGAGCGACGTGATCAACGCGCTCGAGTTCGTGATCGCCAACCGCGCGGCGCTCGGCGTGCACATCGTCAATCTGTCGCTGGGGCATCCGATCTACGCGCCCGCCGAGGACGATCCGCTCGTGCAGGCGGTCGAGCGGGCGAGCGCCAGCGGTCTGATCGTCGTGGTATCGGCCGGCAACTTCGGTCAGGCCGAGCGGAGTGGCGAGGTCGGCTATCTCGGGATCACGTCGCCGGGCAACGCGCGGTCGGCGATCACGGTGGGCGCGGCCGACACGAAGCACACGACTGCCCGCGAGGACGACGAGGTGGCGCGTTACAGCTCCCGCGGCCCGACGTGGTTCGACGCGCTGGCGAAGCCGGACCTCGTCGCGCCCGGGCATCGGCTGGCCTCGGACACCAACGCGACGTCGTACCTGTTCAAGCTGCTCAAGAGCGGCCACGTGAAGTCGCGCAATGGCGGCGACTACCTCGAGCTGAGCGGCGCCAGCATGGCCACGGCGGTCGCCAGCGGCGTGGCGGCGCTGGCCCTCGACGCGCACAATCGCGCGGGACTCCAGAGCGTCCATCCGATTTCGGCGAACCTGATGAAGGGGATCCTCGAGTACAGCGCGATCCCGCTTTCGGGGTTCGACGCGCTCAGCCAGGGCGCCGGCGGGATCAACGCTGCCGGGGCGATCGAGCTCGCCGGAGCGATCGACACCGATGTGGCGCCGGGCCTGCCGTGGTTCTCGATCGGCATCACGCCATCCTCGATGATCGGCGGGCAGTCGCACCAGTGGTCGCAACAGGTCATCTGGGGCGGCACGATTCTCGGGGGCGACGTCCTGTACGTCAGCAGTGCCGCATGGGGCGCCGGCGCCGTGTGGGGCGCCAGCGACGAGGGCGACAACATCGTCTGGGGCACCGGCGTGATCGTGAGCGCGACCGACATCGTCTGGGGCGCCAACGCCGTCTGGGGCGCGAACGTCGTCTGGGGCAGCCGTCTGGTCGGCGCGATGAGCGACGACGGCGACAACATCGTGTGGGGCACCAGCGACGAGGGCGACAACATCGTCTGGGGCACGCTGACGGCCGGCAACATCGTCTGGGGCATGCGACAGGGCGACGCGATTCTCTTCGCGACCGCTGACGAGGGCGACAACATCGTCTGGGGCACTGCCGACGAGGGCGACAACATCGTCTGGGGCACCGCTGACGAGGGTGACAACATCATCTGGGGGACCTCCGACGAGGGCGACAACATCGTGTGGGGGACGTCCGACGACGGCGACAACATCGTCTGGGGCATGGCGGCAGGAGTCTTCTGACATGGAGAAGATGCCGTATCAGCCGTCGCTCGACACCGCGGTCCTGCCGGCGGCGATCGATCGGCCCGAGCCATCGGCTCCCGACTGGCGGCGCGACCTGCCGGCGCTGCGAGGGGCGATGGTGACGCTGCGCGAGATGCGCATCGCCGATGCCCCGGCACTGTTCGCGGCGCTCACGACCGAACAGGTGTCGCGGTTCATCTCCCCGCCGCCGTCCAGCGTCGAGGGGTTCGAGCGCTTCATCGCGTGGTCGCAGCGGCAGCGCGCGGCCGGACAATATGTCTGCTTTGCCGTGGTGCCGCACGGCTCCGACGTGGCGATCGGTCTGTATCAGATCCGATCGCTCGAGCCGGCGTTCGGCACGTCGGAGTGGGGCTTCGCGCTTGCGGAGGAGTTCTGGGGTTCGGGCGTCTTCATGGACGGCGCCAAGCTGGCGGCGACGTTCGCGTTCGAGGTGCTCGGCGTGCGGCGCCTCGAAGCGCGGGCGGCGGTGCGGAACGGGCGAGGCATCGGTGCGCTCAGGAAGCTGGGCGCCGTGCAGGAGGGACTGCTCCGCCGCTCGCTGCTGCGCCACGGCGAATGGCTGGATCAGAGCCTCTGGACGCTGCTTGCGGACGAGTGGCACGGCGGCCGGGACCTCTGGATCGCCGCCTCGGTCGTCCACTGATGCGTGCAGCCGGCGAAGAGAGCCGGCAGCGCGTTCGGCTCGGATAAGATCGAGGCGGACATGGATGTCCGCGACTTCGACTTCGAGCTCCCCTCCGAACTGATAGCGCAGGAACCCCCGCCCGACCGCGGCGCCTCACGGCTGCTGAGGCTCGACCGCCGCACCGGCGAACTCGCGCACCTCTCCATTGCCGCGCTGCCGGATCTGCTCGACAGCGGCGATCTCCTCGTCGTCAACGACACGCGTGTCTTCGCCGCGCGGCTGATCGGGCGGCGCGTGCCGAGCGGCGGCGCGGTCGAGTGCCTGCTGCTGCGGCGTGTGGATCCGGCCCGCGCGGACGGTTCCGACATGTCGGGCGGGGACATGTGGGAGGCGCTGATGCACCCGGGCCAGAAGCTCGGGCCGGGAGCGCGCGTCGTCTTCGAGCCGCCGGAGGGTGCGTCGGGCGGCCTGCGGCTGCACGGCGAGGTGGTCGAGCGGCGTTTCCACGGCAGGCGGGTGGTGCGCCTGCGGCCGGAGGGCGCCGGGTCGATCGACGCCGTCGTCGACGCGATCGGTCACGTGCCGTTGCCGCCCTACATCAAGCGCGACGACCGTGGGGACGATCGCGCGCGGTACCAGACCGTATTCGCGCGCGCGCGCGGTTCGATTGCCGCGCCGACGGCCGGCTTGCACTTCACGCCGCCGCTCATCGCGGCGCTGGCCGCGCGCGGCGTCGAGATCGCGCAGATCACGCTGCACGTGGGGTACGGCACATTCCAGCCGGTTCGCGTCGAGCGCGTCGAAGATCACCGGCTGGAAGCCGAGCCATACGTCATCGAGCCGCCGGCGGCGTCTGCCATCGCCGCCGCGCTGCGCGATCGGCGCCGCATCGTCGCCGTGGGCACCACGACGACCAGGACGCTCGAGGCGGTGGCTCGTGCGAAAGGGACGATCGCACCCGGGGCGGGGCAGACCGACCTGTTCATCCACCCGGGCTTCGACTTCCGCGCGATCGGCGGCCTGATCACGAATTTTCACCTGCCCAGGTCGTCGCTGCTGATGCTGGTCTCGGCCTTCGCCGGCCGCGAGCGGGTGCTCTCGGCCTATCGCCGCGCCATCGACGAGGGGTATCGGTTCTACAGCTACGGCGACGCCATGCTGATCCTCTAAACTGGTACCTCCCGACGCTATCCATGCCCTTTCACTACGAGGAATTCGATCTCTCCGGCGTGACGACCTACCCGTTGAAATCGCGCGGGGGCAAAGTGCGCATCGAGGACTTTGCCAGGGCGGCGAGGCCGGGCATGACGATCGGGGGCCTGGTCGAATCGCTGCCGAAGATCCTGGGCGGCGCCGATTTCCGGGCCGTGGTCGACGCGCTGGTCGACGCCAGGCGCGACGGCGGCGGCATCGTGTGGGGCCTGGGCGGGCACGTGATCAAGACCGGCCTCGGTCCCGTGCTCATCGATCTCATGGAGCGCGGGTTCGTCTCGGCGATTGCCGTCAATGGCGCTGCGGTGATCCACGATTTCGAGATCGCCCTGGTCGGCAGGACCTCGGAGGACGTGGACGCCGCACTGGGCCCGGGGCGGTTCGGGCTGGCCGAGGAGACCGGCCGCCTCCTCAACGAGGCGATCGGCGACGGGGTCGCGAACGGGCTCGGTATCGGCCAGGCGATCGCCGCGTTCATGAGCCTCAGGGAGCCGCAGTTCGCGCGCGCGAGCGTGCTCGCCGCCGCCTCGCGTCTGGCCGTGCCGGTCACCGTGCACGTGGCGATCGGCACCGATATCATCCACATGCACCCGGCGGCGTCGGGTGCGGCGCTGGGCGAGGGGAGCCTCCGCGATTTCCGTCACCTGGTCTCGAACGTCGCGCGGCTCGAGCGCGGGGTGTACCTCAACTGCGGATCGGCGGTCGTCCTGCCCGAAGTGTTCCTGAAGGCCGTCGCGCTCGCGCGCAATCAGGGCATCGCCTTTGCCGGGCTGACGACGGTGAACCTGGATTTCGCGAGGGGATACCGGCCGCAGACCAACGTGGTTGCGCGGCCGACCGCCACATCGGGGCGCGGGTACTCGCTGGTCGGGCACCACGAGTTGATGATTCCGCTGCTCGCGGCGGCGGTCGTTGAGCGCAGCGACGGGACGTAATACAATCGCTGGTTCTGGCCGGAGTAGCTCAGTTGGTGAGAGCACGCGTCTCATAAGCGCGGGGTCGACGGTTCGAATCCGTCCTCCGGCACTTGATACTCGGCAGGCACGGCAGCAACGGCTGGAGGGCAGGACGGTCGCCGCGCAGTCGCGCATCCATCCCGCCTGTCCCGCCGTCCCGCCCGTCCCGCCGGTCCGTCCATGCCAGTTGTCGACCGCGTCGGCCGATTCATCCGCCAGCACGCGCTCGCCGGCCCGGCCACCCGCGTGGTTCTCGCCGTGTCGGGCGGATCCGATTCCATCGCGCTCGCGCACCTCATGCGTGCGCTCGCCGCCGGCGGCGCGCTGAAGATCGCCGGCGTCGCCCATTTCAACCACCAGCTCCGGCCGGCGGCCGACGACGACGAGCGCTTCGTCCGGGAGGCGGCGGCCGCGCTCGGCTGGCCGTTCGTCGTCGAGCGCGAGGACGTCGCGGCGCGCGCGCGCGCCGCGCGCCGCTCGGTGGAGCATGCGGCGCACGTGGCGCGCCACGCCTTCTTCGAGCGTGCGTGCGACCGTCTGAACGGCGAGGTCGTCGCGCTCGGGCACACGCGCGACGATCAGGCGGAGACGTTCCTGCTGCGCCTGCTCCGTGGCGCCGGCGCCCGCGGCCTCGGATCGATGCGACCGCGGCGCGGACGTCTCGTGCGGCCGCTGCTGGCATGCCGGCGTGCCGAGCTGCGCGCCTGGCTCGACCGCGGGCGAATCGGTTTCGTCGAGGACGCGTCCAACGCCGACGTCTCGATTCCGCGCAACCGCATTCGCGCCGAGCTCGTTCCGCTGCTCGAGGCGCGCTTCAACCCCAACATCGTGGCCGTGCTCGCCGGCGAGGCCGACCTCGCGCGCGAGGTCTCCGAATGGCTCGCGCAGGCGGCGGACGCGCTCCTGCAGGCCGCCGCCCGCCCCGCGCCACACCCGTCGGCCTCGGCCCTCGATGCCGCCGCGATGCTCGCGGCGCCGTCGGCCGTGAGGCGTCTGGCGGTGAGCCGCGCGATGGAGCGGGCGAGCGGAGGACGTCCCGTCTCGTGTCGGCACGTGGAGAGGGCGCTCGAGGTGCTGCGGGCGCCGGCGGACCGCATGGACGCGCCGGGCCACCGCGTCGAGAGGGCGGGTGCCCACCTCATCTTTGCCAGCAGGCCGGCCGGCACGACGGGCCGCTGGAGCGCGGAACATCCCGTCCACCCCGAGCACCCTGCGCAGCCCGTGAACCTTTTCTCCTATCCGTTGTCTATTCCAGGAGAGGTTGAACTGATCGAGGCGGGCTGCCGGCTGACGGTCGAATGCGCGGCCGGGCCGGGCGATGCAGTGGCGAGCAGCGGGTCGATCGCGATCGTCAGGGCCGATCGGTGCGCGGGGCCGCTGACGGTGCGTGGCCGCCGGCCGGGCGACCGCTTCCGGCCGGTCGGGCTGGGCGGACGCAAGAAGCTGCAGGACCTGTTTGTCGACCGGCGGGTGCCCCGCGGCGAGCGCGATCGCGTGCCGCTGGTCGTGGATGCCGCGGATCGGATCGTGTGGGTCGCCGGTTACGGAATTGACGAGGCGTTTCGCGTCTCCGACCCTTCGCAAGCCGTGCTAATCTTGAAACTTACGCATCTATGAGGCGTGTCCTGTTGGGAGCTCACCGGTGAACTCGACGTTGAAGAGTCTGCTGTTCTGGGTGGTGCTGGTCGTCGTCGGGGTCCTGATCTGGAATTTCTCGACGAAGTTTCAGCGCACGGAGCGGACGGCGACCTTCAGCGAGTTCATGGCCTGGGCTGACGCCGGTACGGTCGAGAGCGTCACGATCACCGGCCAGGAGATCGTCGGCGTTACCAAGGGGTCGCGCGAGCCGTTCCATACCTACGCGCCCGCCCAGTACGAGGGGCTGGCCAACACGCTGATCGAGCGGGGCGTCGTCGTCAACGCCAAGGAGCCCACCGCGAGCCCATGGGCGTCGCTGCTCTATTCGTGGGCGCCGGTGCTGCTGATGATCGGCTTCTGGATCTTCTTCATGCGCCAGATGCAGAGCGGCGGCAACAAGGCGCTGTCGTTCGGCAAGAGCAAGGCGAAGCTGTCGTCGAGCACGCAGAAGAAGGTGACGTTCAAGGACGTCGCCGGCGTCGACGAGGCGAAGGAAGAGCTCCAGGAGATCATCGAGTTCCTCAAGGAACCGCAGAAGTTCCAGAAGCTGGGCGGCCGCATTCCCAAGGGCGTGCTGCTGATGGGCCCGCCCGGCACCGGCAAGACGCTGCTCGCGCGCGCCGTGGCCGGCGAGGCGAACGTGCCGTTCTTCTCGATCAGCGGCTCCGATTTCGTCGAGATGTTCGTCGGCGTCGGCGCCTCGCGCGTGCGCGACCTGTTCGAGCAGGGCAAGAAGAACGCGCCGTGCATCGTCTTCATCGACGAGATCGACGCCGTGGGCCGCCATCGCGGCGCCGGGCTGGGCGGCGGGCACGACGAGCGCGAGCAGACGCTCAACCAGCTGCTCGTGGAGATGGACGGCTTCGAGTCGAACGAAGGGGTCATCCTGGTCGCGGCGACCAACCGGCCCGACGTCCTCGACCCGGCGCTGCTGCGCCCCGGACGCTTCGACCGGCGCATCGTCGTGAACCGGCCCGACGTGAAGGGGCGCGAGGGGATCCTCGGCGTCCACACGCGCAAGATCCCGATGTCCGACGACGTGCAGGTGGCGGTGCTCGCGCGCGGCACGGCCGGGTTCTCGGGCGCGGATCTGGCGAACCTGGTGAACGAAGCGGCGCTGAACGCCGCGCGGTACAACCAGAAGGTCGTGCGCATGCACGATTTCGAGTACGCCAAGGACAAGGTGCTGATGGGGTCCGAGCGCCGCTCGATGATCATCAGCGACGCCGAGAAGCGGGTCACTGCCATCCACGAGGCCGGCCACGCGCTGCTGACGGTGCTGCTGCCGCACGCCGATCCGATTCACAAGGTGACGATCATCCCGCGCGGCATGGCGCTCGGCCTCACCCAGCAGTTGCCCGCGGACGAGAAGCACAACTACTCGCGCGACTACCTGAACGATCAGATCGCGATCCTGCTCGGCGGCCGCATCGCCGAGGAGATCACGATGGACAGCCTCACCACCGGCGCCGGCAACGATCTCGAGCGCGCCACCGATCTGGCGCGCAAGATGGTCTGCGAGTGGGGCATGAGCGATGCCATGGGACCGCTCACCTTCGGCAAGAAGGAGGAGCAGATCTTCCTCGGCCGCGAGATCGCGCAGCACCAGGACTACAGCGAGGACACGGCGCTCAAGATCGACCATGAGGTGAAGCGCTTCGTCACCGACAACTACCAGCGCTCGCACCGGATGCTCACCGAGCACAAGGACACGCTCGTCAAGATCGGCGAGGCGCTCCTGGCCCGCGAGGTGCTCGACGCCGATCAGGTCAGGCGGCTCGCCGCCGGCCTGCCGCTCGACGAGCCGCAGCCGATCGCCGCGCGGACCGCCGTCGCCGACGACGACGAGTCGCGGTCGCGCCAGAAGGAGCGCGCGCCCATCGTGCCCGCGCTGAACAAGCCCCTGCCGCAGGAGTAGACGGGACCAGCAGTCCGGAATCGGGAATCGCGATCGAGGAATTTGGGATAATTCCGGAGTCCGCGGTTCCCGGCTTCCGATTTCATGATCGCCCCCCGCCCCCTTCATCGCCTGGCGCTGCCGGGCCGCCCGCCGCTGGCCCTCGGCGAGCGGACCCTCGTCATGGGCGTCCTCAACGTCACCCCCGACTCGTTTGCGGAGGCCGCGAGCCGTCTGGACCCGGCGGCGGCGATCGAGGCCGGCCTGCGCATGGATGCGGAAGGGGCCGACATCATCGACGTGGGCGGCGAATCGACGCGTCCGGGCGCCGCGCCGGTGCCGGCGGCCGACGAGCGCGCCCGCGTCCTGCCGGTTGTCGAAGCGCTGGCCGGCCGCGTCAGGGCCCTCATCTCGATCGACACCTACAAGGCGGAGGTGGCGCGGGCGGCCGTGGCGGCCGGCGCCGCCCTCATCAACGACAACAGCGGGCTCCGGTTCGACCCGGCGCTCGGATCCGCGGCCGCCGCCAGCGGCGCCGCGCTCGTGCTCATGCACACGCGCGGCCGGCCGGCGACGATGCAGGACGAGGCGGTCTACCAGGACCTGCTCGGCGAGATCGAGTCCGAGCTGCGCGCGAGCCTGGACCGGGCGCAGGCGGCCGGCATCCCTGCCGAGCGCCTGGTCGTCGACCCCGGCATCGGGTTTGCCAAACGGCCGCCGCACAGCTATGGTGTCCTGGCCCGCCTGCCGGAGCTCCTCGTGCGGCTGGGGCGGCCGCTGCTCGCCGGGGTGTCGCGCAAGTCCTTCATGCGAGAGGCGCTCGGCGCCAGGCCGGCGCCGGAGCGCGACTGGGGGACCGCGGCGGCGGTGACCGCCGCCGTGCTCGGCGGCGCCCACATCGTGCGGGTCCACGCCGTCGCGGAGATGCTGCAGGTGGTGCGCGTCGCGGACGAGATCCGGCGGCACGCGGATCGATCATGAACTGGCTCACGCTCCTGCTGCGGCGTCCGCCGATCGGCTGGCGGGACCTGCTCGACATCCTCGTCGTGTCGGTGATCGTCTACGAAGTCCTCAAGATGATCCGCGGCACGCGGGCCGTGCAGATGGCGCTCGGCGGGGGCGTGTTCGTCGCGCTGTTCTACGGATCGCGCTGGGGGCACCTCGAGACGGTCAACTGGCTGATCCGCAACGTCGCCGGCTACGTCGTGTTCGCCATCATCGTGCTGTTCCAGGCCGACATCCGCCGGGCGCTCGCGCACCTGGGCCGCGCGCCCTTCTTCCGGTACTTCGCGAAGACAGAATCGGCGGAGGAATCGATCGAGGAGCTCGTGGTGGCGACGAGCATGCTGGCGGCGCAGCGCATCGGGGCGATCATCGCCATCGAGCGGCAGATCGGGCTGCGCAACTACATCGAGGGCGGCATTCCGCTGGATGCCACGCTGACCTACGACCTGCTGCTCAGCGTGTTCCAGCCCCAGTCGCCGCTGCACGACGGCGCCGTCATCGTGCAGGAGAACCGCGTGGCTGCCGCCGCCTGCTTCCTGCCGCTCACGGTCAATCCGCGGCTCGCGAAGGACCTCGGATCGCGCCATCGCGCGGCGATCGGCCTCACCGAGGAGAACGACGCGGTCGCGATTGTGGTGTCCGAGGAGACCGGGCTCATCTCGGTCGTGGTCGACGGCCAGATCGACCGGCACCTCGATGCCGATACGCTGCGCGCGCGCCTCCGCGGGCTCGTGCTCCACAAGAGCACGCAGCCGGCGCGGCGGGATGCGCGGGTGCAGCTCACGATATGAAGGCGCCCTGGCCGTTCGGCCATCCCGGCCTCAAGGCGCTGTCGATCGGCCTTGCGATCCTGCTGTGGCTCGTGGCATCGGGCGAAGAGACCGTCGAGCGCGGTCTGCGCGCGCCGCTCGAGTTCCAGCAGCTTCCGGCGGGGCTCGAGCTGCGGCAGGAGATGCCGTCGACGGTCGATCTGCGGCTGCGCGGCGGCTCGGGGACGCTCAGCCGGCTCGCGCCGGCCGACGTCGTGGCCGTGCTCGATCTTCACGGGGCGCGCCCGGGCCGCCGCCTGTTTCATCTGACGGCCGAGCAGGTGCGCGTCCCCTTCGGCGTCGAGGTGACCCAGGTGTCGCCGCCGAGCATCGCGCTCGTGTTCGAGCAGACCGGTTCGCGGCAGGTGCCGGTCTCTCCGTCGATCGAGGGGCGGCCGGCGGACGGTTTCACCGTGGCCGCGGTCCGCTCGGATCCTGCGGTGGTCGACGTCATCGGCCCCGAGAGCGCGGTCGCGCGCGTGCAGGAGGCGATCACCGAGCCGGTGTCTGTTGCCGGCGCGACCGGAACGGTGACCGAAGAGGTGACCATCGGCTTTGTCGAGCCGTCCGTCCGCCTGAAGACGCCGCGCGCGGCCGCCGTCACCGTCGAGATCGTGCCCGCGTCAGGTGAGCGGATCCTGCGCGGCCGCCCGGTGCGCCTGCGCAATCTGGCGCCCGGTCTCACGGCCCAGACCGCGCCAGAACTGATCGACATCAGCGTGCGCGGCAGCCGCAGCGCCGTCCAGGGCCTCGCCGCCGACGACGTCTCCGCATCCGTCGATCTGGCCGGGCTCGGCGCCGGCCAGTACACGCTTCCGGTCGACGCCTCGGCGCCCGGCGGCCTCGGTGTGGCGGCGGTATCGCCGGCGTCGGTCCAGGTGAGGATCTCCCGTGTCCAGCAGTAATCCTCGCCTGTTCGGCACCGACGGCATTCGCGGCATCGCCGGACGGCATCCCCTCGATCGCACGACGGTGCGCCGCCTGGGCGCGGCGCTGGTGCGCGCGCTGCCGGAAGACCCGGTGACGGGGCGATCGGGGCAGCCCGGCGCGCCGCGGCTGCTGGTCGGCCGCGACACGCGCGAATCGGGCCCATGGATCGAAGCGGAGCTGGCGCACGGCGCGTCCGGGGAAGGCGCGTCGGTCACCAGCGTCGGGGTGGTGCCGACGCCTGCCGTCGCCTACCTCACGCGATCGCAGCGCTACGATGCGGGTGTGGTGATCTCGGCCTCCCACAATCCGTTCGAGGACAACGGCATCAAGGTGTTCTCGGGACGCGGCGAGAAGTTCACCGAGCGCGTCGAGCGGGAAGTGGAGGCGATCGTCGCCGACCAGACGTGGCAGGCGCGGGACGGCGAGCCGGCTCACCTGCCGCACACCGATCTGGTCGGCGCCTATCTCGACCATCTGCGCGCGATCGTGGCCGGTGTGGCGCTGCCCGCCGGGTTTTCCCTGGCGCTCGACTGCGCCAACGGCGCGACCGCGCCGGTCGCGCCCGGCCTCTTCACGAGCCTGGGCCTGCCCGTCACGGTGATCGGCGATCAGCCGGACGGCCGGAACATCAACCTGCACTGCGGATCGACCCACCCCGAGCGCCTGGCCCGGACGGTGATCGACCGCGGCTGCCGTCTGGGCGTGGCGTTCGACGGCGACGGCGACCGCGCGATCTTCGTCGACGAGCGGGGACGGCTGGTCGACGGCGACGCGGTGCTGCTGATGTGCGGCGTGCAGCTGCAGCGGGAGGGAAGACTGAAGCGCGGCGCGATCGTGGCGACCGTGATGAGCAACATCGGCCTGGAACTCGCGCTGCGCGGCCGCGGCATCGAGCTCGTCCGATGCGCCGTCGGCGACAAGCACGTGATGGAGGAGATGCTCGCGCGCGACCTGTCGCTCGGCGGCGAACAGTCGGGCCATGTCATCTTCTCCGACTACCTCTTCACCGGGGACGGCCTCTGCACGGCGCTGAACGTGCTGCGCACGATCGCGCTCACCGGAAGGACGCTCGCCGATCTCGCGTCGGATCTGATCGCCTATCCGCAGGTGCTGCTGAACGTGCGGGTCCGCGACCGGGTCGATCTGACGACGGTGCCCGCGATTGCCGAGGCGATCGGACGCGTCGAATCGCGCCTGGCCGGACAGGGGCGGCTCCTGGTGCGCTATTCGGGCACCGAGCCGCTGCTGCGGGTCATGCTCGAGGGTCGCAGCGACGCAGACATCAGGCGATGGGGGCAGGAGATCGTGGACGCGGTCGAGCAGCATCTGGGATGAGGCAGACCGCCGACTGCAGGCGGACGCTCTCCGGCGGCTGCCGATCGACATGGCCGGCGCGCGAGGGCGCGTGAGGCGGACTTCCGCATGGTGCGTCTCTCGGTGAACGTCAACAAGATCGCCACGCTGCGCAACGCGCGCGGCGGGCGCGAGCCGCGCGTGCTCGCGGCCGTCGGCGCCTGTCTCGAGGCGGGCGCCCGGGGCATTACGGTGCACCCGCGCGCCGATCGCCGCCACATCACGCCCGACGACGTGCGTGACATCGCGGACGGGCTGGCGCCGGTGCGTCCGCGCGTCGAGTACAACATCGAGGGCGATCCGCGCCCGGACCTCATCGAGCTGGTCCGCCAGGTGCGCCCGGATCAGTGCACGCTCGTGCCGGTCAGACCGGGAGAAGTGACCAGCCAGGCCGGCTGGCAGGCCGGCGCCGAGGCCGATCGCCTGGGCGCCGCGGTTGCCGGAATGCGCGGCCGCGGCATCCGGGTCAGCCTCTTCGTCGATCCCGAGCCGGAGGCGATCCGTTGGGCGAAGGCGGTCGGCGCCGATCGCGTCGAGCTCTACACGGAGCCCTTCGCGCGCGCGTTCGCGCAGGCGGGTCCCGATGGCGCCGCCGCGCGGGCTTCGTTCGCCCGCTATGCGGAGGCGGCGCGCCTGGCGCACGCGCTGGGGCTCGGCGTGAATGCCGGGCACGATCTCGATCTGGACAATCTGGCGCTCTTCCGCGCGCTGCCTCATCTCGACGAAGTCTCGATCGGCCACGCGATTGTCTCCCGCGCCCTGTTTGTCGGCCTTGCGACCGCGGTCCGCGAGTATCTGGCCGTGCTCGACGCGCCCGCGTCCGAAGGCCAGGCGTGAACGGCAGCGCGCGACACGCCGGCCGGCCGCCGGCCGCCGCCTCGTGCCTCGCCGCCTGCGCGCTGCTGATCGGAGCGGCCGTCGCGGGCGCCGCGCCGCGCCCCGTCTCCTTTGCAACCGAAGACGGCGTGACGATCGCCGCGACGCTGTACGAAGCCTCGAGCCGGCCCGCGCCGGCCGTCGTCCTGCTCCACATGCTCGGACGCTCGCGCGACGACTGGCGCGCGGTCGCGGACCGGCTGGCCGGGGCGGGCATCCATGCGCTGGCGATCGACTTCCGCGGCCACGGCGGTTCGACGCTCGGGACGCCAGCCGAGGGCGGCGGGCCCGATCTGGCGCGCATGGCGCTCGACGTCAGGGCTGCCGTTGGCTTCCTGGCGTCGCGGCCGGACCTGGTGGATCGCTCGCGCATCGGCATTGGGGGCGCCTCGCTGGGCGCCAACGTGGCAATTGCCGCGGCTGCCGCCGATGAGACGATCCGGAGCGTGGCGCTGCTGTCGCCGTCGCTCGATTACCGGTCGCTGCGCGCCGATGCGCCGATGCGGAAATACGGCGCCCGCCCCGCCCTGCTGGCGGCGGCGACCGACGATCCCTATGCCATGCGCTCGGTTCACGCCCTGGCCGGGCTCGGCGGCGGCACGCGCGAAATCCGGACCTCGGAGACGGCCGGCCACGGCACCCGCATGCTCGAGCACGACGGCGACCTGGCGCGCGCGCTGGTGGACTGGTTTCTCCGCACGCTGATATGATCGAAGACTCTACCTCCATGAAGTCCGATGCGATCGCCTTCGGCCTCGCCGGCATCGCGTTCGGCCTGATCGCCGGCTGGGTTATCGGCAGCCAGCAGGCAAGGCCGGGCGCTGGCCCGCCGGCCGCGGTCCAGACCGCCGCCGCCCCGGCCGGGAGCGAGGGGACCACGCGCGCGGCGATTCTCGACCAGGAGCGGGTGAAGGCGCTCGAGGCGATCGCCGAGCGCGAGCCGTCGAGCGCGAAGCCGCGCGTCGATCTCGCCAACCTCTACTTCGATGCCGAGCGCTACGACGACGCGATCAAGTGGTATTCGGCGGCGATCAAGCTCGATCCTGGCGATCCCAACGTGAGCACCGATCTCGGCGTGGCGTACTACTACACCAACCAGCCCGACAAGGCGATCGAGCAATTCGACCATTCGCTGGCGGTCGATCCCAAGCACGTCAAGACGCTGCTCAACAAGGGCATCGTCCTCGCGTTCGGCAAGCAGGACCTCGACGGCGCGACCCGCTCGTGGGAGCAGGTGCTCGCCGTCGCTCCGGACGGTCCGGAAGGGCAGGCCGCCAAACGCGCACTCGACAGCCTTCGCTCGGCGCATCCCACGACAGGCAGCGCGCCGGCGCCGCCGCAGGGGCAGTAGTGCTGCGCCTGGCCCTCCTGCTCGTCCTGTTCGTCGTCTTCGCCCGGGCGTTCTGGCGCCTCGTCGACGGCGTGCTGGCCGGGCTCGGCGGCGGGCGGGACACGCCGCCGCGGCCGGTGCCGATGGTCCGCGATCCGGTCTGCGGCACTTTCGTGGTGCCCGGTCGCGCCGTGACGCTGGCCGGGGACCGCCAGCCGGTCTTCTTCTGCTCGACTGCCTGCCGCGACAAGTACCGCGCCCGCACCGCATGAGCCTCGAATCCTCCCTGCGCGCGGACATCGTCGAAGTCGGGCGCCGCATGTACGCCCGCGGCTACACCGCGTCGAACGACGGCAACATCAGCGTCCGTCTCGGCGAGGCCCGGCTGCTCATGACCCCGAAGAGCGTCTGCAAGGGCTTCATGACGCCGGACATGATGTGCATCACCGATCTCGAGGGGCGCAAGCTCGAGGGAGATCGCGACCCGTCGTCGGAGATGCTGATGCACCTCGAGGTGTACCGCCAGCGCCCGGATGCGCGGGCGGTCGTCCACGCGCATCCGCCGACGGCGACCGGCTTCGCCGTCGCCGGCATTCCGCTGGACCGCGCCGTGCTCGCCGAGGTCCTGACGACGCTGGGCAGCATTCCGATCGCCGAGTACGCCACGCCGTCGACCGAGGAGCTGCCCGAGGCGGTCCGGAAGTACATCAAGGCGCACGACGGCATGCTCCTCGCCAACCACGGCGCCCTCACCGTCGGCGCCGATCTGTTCGGGGCGTACTACAAGATGGAGACGATCGAGCACTTCGCCCGGATCAGCCTCGTCGCGCGGCTGCTCGGACGCGAGCACGTGCTCTCGCGCGAGGAGGTCGGCCGGCTCCAGGCGCTGCGCGGCGCGTACGGCATCGCCGCCCCCGCGCCGATCTGCGCCGACGCGGCGGACGCGCTCGGACCCGGACGCCGACCCCCGGCGATCGGCTCCGCGGCGCCGGGCGGAACCGGCGAGGTGGCCTGTCAGGTCGTGCAGGCGCCGGAAGGCGGCGGGCGCCGCCTCGTGCTGGAGCTCACACACGGCGCGGCGCCGCCGGCTCCGGCCGGGGCGGGCGGCGAAATTCGGTTAACATACCGCGAGCTCTCCGCGCTGATCGAAGACGCGATACGGAGCCTGCGATAGAGGCCGCTTGAAGGAGACCGCAATGGGTGAGGCACTCGGCATGATCGAAACAAAGGGCCTGGTCGCGATGATCGAGGCCGCCGACGCGATGGTCAAGGCCGCGAAGGTCACGCTCGTCGGCTGGGAGAAGATCGGCGCAGGCTATGTCACGGCGATCGTCCGCGGCGATGTCGCGGCGGTGAAGGCCGCCACCGATGCAGGCGCCGCCGCGGCGCGCCGCGTCGGGGAGCTCGTGTCGGTGCACGTCATTCCGCGTCCGCACGCCAATCTGGAGGACGCGCTGCCGATCGGCAAGGCGACCGTCAAGGCATAGCCGGATGCTGCTGGCCCGGATCATCGGCACCGTCGTCGCGACCCGCAAGGATCCGCGGCTCGTCAGCACCAAGCTGCTCATCGCGCGCCCCATGGATCCCCGGGGCAAGGCCGCCGAAGGCGGCTGTGTGATTGCGGTCGACACGGTCGATGCGGGCGTCGGCGAGACCGTCCTGATCGTGAGCGGCAGTTCCGCGCGCATGGCATCGGGCCTCAAAGATTGCCCCGTCGACGCCGCCGTGGTCGGCATCGTCGACGAGATTGCGGTTCGCGAGTAGCCGGGCGGCGATGCAGCTCGCGAGAGTCGTCGGAGAGGTCGTCGCCACCCGCAAGGACGAGACGCTCCTCGGCGTGAAGCTGCTGATCGTCCAGCCGATCGCGCCCGACGGGCAGCCCGCGGGCCGGCCGATCGTCGCCGTCGACGAGGTCGGGGCCGGCGCCGGCGAGCACGTCTTCTTCGTGCGCGGGAAGGAAGCCAGCTTCCCGTTTCTGCCCGCCGAGCCGCCGGTGGATGCCGGCATCGTCGGCATTGTCGATCACTGGAGCGTCGAGCCGCCGGCGGACGCCGCGGTTCGCGCCGGAGCGGCTGAATAGCGGATGCAGATTGGACGGGTCGTCGGCACCGTCGTCGCCACTCAGAAGCACGCCAGGTTCGAGGGCGCGAAGCTGCTGCTGGTGCAGCCGATCGATCCCGATGGCAACCCGCGCGGCACGGCGCTGCTCGCGGTCGACGGCGTGGGCGCAGGCGTCCACGAACGCGTGCTGATCGTGCTCGAGGGACGGGCCGCGGGCGAGGCATTGGGGCGCAAGGCCGCGCCGGTCGATGCCGCCGTCGTGGGCATCGTCGACCGGGTTGACGTCGATGGAGCTCTCTGAGCAGGAACTGCGCGCGCTCGTGCGGGAGGCGGTGGCGAGGTACGCCGCAGGCTCGGGCCGGGGCGGCGACCCGCCGGCGGAACCCGGCGCCCCGCTCGACGCGGCCGGCTGCCGCGAGCACGCCAGCCATCTGAGGTTGCCCGTCCACCGCGGCGGAGAGGATGGCGGCGTCTGTCTGATCGAGCCGGCCGCTCGGTGCACCCACTGCGGGTTCTGCCAGTCGTTCGGACATTGAGAGGGGCAGGGAGGGGCGGGCAGGGCGGGAGCGGCAGGAAGGATCGCGAAGGCCGCCTTCCCCCCTCACGCACGCCTGCCGCAGTTGGCGATGCCCAGCATTCTCGTCACGCGCAAGCTGCCCTCCTCGGTGCTGGCGAAGCTGTGTGCGATCGGAGACGTCGACGTGTACGACGGCGAAGCGCCGATCGGGCCGGCCGAGCTGAAACGCCGCATTGCCGGCAAGGACGCGATTGTGTGCCTGCTCACCGAGTCGATCGACGCGGCGGTCGTTGACGCCGCACCGGGCCTGAAGGTGATTGCCAACGTCGCCGTCGGGTTCAACAACGTCGATGTCGAGTACGCGCGCGGCCGGGGCATCATCGTCACCAACACGCCGGACGTCCTGACCGAACCGGTCGCCGACTTCACGTGGGCGCTGATCCTGGCGCTCACGCGGCGGCTGTCGGAAGGCGAGCGCCTGATCAGGCGCGGCGGGTGGAAGGGATGGGCGCTCGACTTCATGCTGGGCACCGACCTTCGCGGCAAGCAGCTCGGCCTGATCGGATACGGCCGCATCGGCCGCGCGGTCGCCGCGCGTGCGCCGGCGTTCGGCCTGCGGGTGGCGTTCACGTCGAGGCGTCCGGCGGACCCATCGGGAGCCGAGCCGATGTCGCTCGATCGGCTGCTCAACAGCTCCGACGTCGTCTCGCTGCACGTGCCGCTGACGCGGGAGACGACCCACCTGATCGACCGCCGAGCGCTGGCCCGCATGAAGCGCAGCGCGTGCCTGATCAACACGGCGCGCGGGCCGGTGGTCGACGAAGCCGCCCTCGCCTGGGCGTTGAAGGAGCACCTGATCGCGGGCGCGGCGCTCGACGTCTACGAACGCGAGCCGGCGGTGCATCCCGATCTGCTGCCGCTCGAGAACGTCCTGCTGGCGCCGCACCTGGGCAGCGCGACGAAGGAAACGCGCACGGCGATGGCCGAGCTGGCGGTGGAGAACGTGATCAACGTCCTGCGCGGCCGGCCGCCGCTCACGCCGGTCTCATGACGCGTCGCGCCGTTCCAGCCGCGCGCGCCCGCCGTGTCGCGCGGGTGATGAAGGTGATTGCCCGCGAGATCGCCGGCCTCGAACTGCCCGCCGTCGAGAAGATTGCCGGCGGCAGCCGCAGGAATGCCTTCGAGGTGCTGGTCTCGACGATGCTGTCGGCGCAGACGCGCGACCCGGTGACGGCGGCGGCTTCCTCGCGGCTGTTCCGCGCCGCACGGACGCCGCCCGAGATGGCGTCGCTCGCAACGAAGCGGATCGAGCGGCTCATCTACCCGGTGAGCTTCTACCGGCACAAGGCGCGGCACCTGAAGCGGACATGCGCGCTGCTGGCGGCGCGGTTCGGCGGCCGCGTGCCGGGCACGATGGCGGAGCTGCTCACGCTGCCGGGCGTCGGCCGGAAGACGGCGAATCTCGTCCTCATCCTGTCGTTCGGGAGCCGCCGCAACATCTGCGTCGACACGCACGTGCACCGGATTGCCAACCGTCTCGGGTGGGTGGCGACCGGGACGCCCGATGAGACCGAGCAGGCGCTCTACGAGGCAACCTCCCCGCGCTGGTGGCCCTACATCAACCTGTATCTCGTCACGTGGGGCCAGAACGTGTGCAGGCCGGTCTACCCGCGCTGCGCGGCGTGCGCGATCCGGCCGCTGTGCGCGCAGGCGGGGGTCGTCGACAGATCGCGCCGCGCAGGAGCATCACCTGCGGCGCCGGCGCGCCGCCGCCGCCCCGGCCGGGTCTGATTGCCGCGAGGCCGCCGGGGCGGGCGCGGGCGCGGCGGCCCGCTCCGCGCGCGACGCCGCCACGATGCCTGCGGTCTCTGGATATCGCGCGGCGAACTCCGGCGGATAGGCGCCCTCAATCGGATCGCCGAGCTGCCGCTTGAGCATCACCGCATTGGCCACCGACTTCGCCGAGAAGTGGTTGTTGGTGTACAGATACGTCTTCTGCACCAGGTGCCGCACCGCGTCGGCCGTTCCGGCGAGCGCCTTCAGCTCAGCGCTCGAATACAGGTAATCGTACCGATCCTCGGCGCGGTCGTGGCGCCACCAGGCGGCGGCGTTCCGGCCGTGGAGCCGCATGTAGTAGAACCCTCTCACGTTGGGCAGGAAGTTCTGCCTGATCGAGCACTGGAACTTCGGTTCGTCGATCTGCACCCAGGCGGCGCCGAACTGATTGAGGAGTCCGAGCGTCGCGGCGACGCGATCGCTCCAGCTCCGGTGTCTCAGCTCGACGGCGACGCGGTAGCCGCGGAAGGCGCGCAGCAGCCCCGCCAGCGTCTCGCGCGACGCCTCGTCGTCCTTGAAGCCCGCCGGAAACTGGGCGAGCAGGGCGCCGAGCTTGCCGGCGGCGGCGAGCGGCTCGATCCCCTTCCGGAACTGGTCGAGATCGGCGCCGCTCGCGCCTCCGATCGCACGCAGCGCCTCGCTGCCGGCGTCGCGCGGGAGCGCGCCGGCAAGCCGCTTCGCGTAGAGCGAAGGGTGCGTGAACTTCTGATGGAGCTTGACCGAGAACTCGAATCCGCGCGGCGTTCGCGCGGCCCAGCCGCGCGCGACCTCGGCGCGCGGCTGGCCGTAGAAGGTCGAGTTCAACTCGACGGTGTTGAAGTGCTCGGCGTAGTACGAGAGCTCGTCGAACGCTCTCGAACGCCCGCGCGGCGGCGGGTAGAACACGCCGTTCCAGGTGCCGCGGCCGGACGGATAGTGCCAGCCGGAGGTGCCGATGCGCAGATCAGCCACGGGCGGCCGCCCCCGTCGCGCTCACGTCCATAGGATAATGAAGGACGGATGCTCACCGTCAACGAGATCTTCCATTCGATTCAGGGCGAATCGACGCACGCCGGCCGCCCCTGCGTGTTCGTGCGGCTGACCTCCTGCGATCTGCGCTGCGCCTGGTGCGACACGCCCTACGCGTTCACCGGGGGGCGCAAGCAGTCGGTCGCCGACGTCGTGGCCGCCGTGGAGGCCTACGAGTGTCCCCTGGTCGAGATCACCGGCGGCGAGCCGCTGCTGCAGGAGGACGTGTACGAGCTGATGCGGGCGCTGGCAGACCGCGGCCGCACGGTGCTGCTCGAGACCGGCGGCCACCGTCCGATCGGACGCGTGCCGCCCGACGTGATCAGGATCGTCGACATCAAGTGCCCGGGCAGCGGCGAAGCGCACCGGAACGACTGGTCGAACATCGGGCACCTGACGCCCAGGGACGAGGTGAAGTTCGTGATCGCGGACCGACGGGATTACGAGTTCGCGCGCGACACGATCGGCCGGCTCGATCTTGCCGGCCGCACGGGCGCGATCCTGCTGTCGCCGGCACACGGCATCCTCGATCCGGAGCCGCTGTCGGCATGGGTCCTTGCCGATCGGCTGCCGGTCCGGCTGCAGCTCCAGATCCACAAGTACATCTGGCCGCCTGCCACGAGAGGCGTATGAGGCGCGCCCGCCCAGGTCGGCGCCGGCAGCCCGTCTGACATGCGTGCGGTCATCCTGCTGAGCGGCGGCCTCGATTCCTACACCGCCGCGGCGCTGGTCAAGGCGGAAGGCTTCGACCTCTGTGCGCTGACGATCGCCTACGGCCAGCGCCACGCACGGGAGATCGAGGCGGCCCGCGTCGTCGCGCGGGCGCTCGGCGTCGAGCGGCACCTCGAGCTGGCCCTCGATCTCCGCGCCATCGGCGGCTCGTCGCTCACCTCGGGCGGCGAGGTGCCGCACGGCCGCGATCTCGGCGCGCCGGACATCCCCTCCACCTACGTGCCGGCGCGCAACACGATCTTCCTGTCGCTCGCGCTCGCCTGGGCCGAGACGCTCGGCGCGCGCGACATCGCCATCGGCGTCAACGCGCTCGATTACTCGGGGTACCCGGACTGCCGGCCCGAATACATCGCGGCGTTCGAGTCGCTGGCCGCGCTGGCGACACGGGCCGGCGTCGAAGGCGCAGCCGTTCGCCTTCACACCCCGCTCATCGCCATGACGAAGGCGGAGATCATCGGGCGCGGCGCCGCGCTGGGGCTCGACTACGGCCTCACGCACAGTTGCTACGATCCCGGGGCGGCCGGGCGGCCGTGCGGCCGCTGCGACAGCTGCGCGTTGCGCGCCCGGGGATTCCGTGAAGCCGGGCTCGTCGACCCGCTGGCCGTGGGCTAGAATCGGCACCGGGCCTCGTGCGACTGCTGGCCGGCAAGTCCATCCGTCGTCAACTCATGACCGCCGCGGCGGTCATGCTGGCCGTGCTCCTCATCGCCGTCGCCTGGTCCACCACGCGCATCCTGAACGAGCGGCGGGCGGACGTGCGGCGTGACGCGGTCAATGCCGCCGCGCTCGAAGCCGCGAACCTGATGAGCGTGCTCGGCAGCTTCGATGCCGTCGCCGGGGCACTCCTCGCACACCCGGCGGTGGGCGCGTTCGACCTTCCGCAGGCGAACCGGGCGTTCGCGTCGGTCCTGCGCGATCAGCCGTTCCTGAAGAACGTGCTCCTCATGAGCCCGGGCGGCGCCGTCCGGGCGTCCGGCCTGCCGGTGCCGCCCGCCAACCTGCCGCAGGCGACGCCGTTTGTCGCCGACGTGATCCGCGAGGGCAAGCCGGTGATCAGCGACCTCAGCTCAGGGCCCGAGGCGGCGATCATCCTTGCCTATCCCGTGCAGAACGGCGAGGGCGAGGTGGCGGGCGTGCTGGGGCTCGCGTTGAGCCTGGAACAGCTGCAGGCGACCTTCGACGCGCTCCCGCTGCCGGAGCGTTCGGTGGTCGCCCTGACGGATGCCCGGGGCCGCCTGCTCGCCGGCTCGTCGGGCGCCGCGGCGATCCTGGACCCGGGACGGCTCGCGGCGGTGGGGCCGCCGCCGGATGCGCCGCCGGCGACCGGTCTCGACGGCCTGACGCGCTATTTCGGCACGGCGGCGATCGCCAGGGGACCCCTCGTGCTCAGCATCGGCATCCCCGCCCAGGTCGCGCTGGCCCGCGTGATGCGCCTCTGGAGCCGGAGCGTCGCCATCGTGCTGCTGGTGGTCGGCATTCTCCTCGGGTTGTCGCTCTGGCTCGCCCGTCTGCTGCACGTCGACGTCAACCGGTTGCGGCTCGCCGTGCAGCGCATCGCCGACGGCGATCTCTCCACGCCGGCAACGAGCCCCATGTCGAACTTCGAACTGGCGGCGCTCCAGTCGTCGTTCGTCACCATGGCCGCCAACCTGCGCGGGACGCGCGATGCGCTCGACCGTCAGGTCGCCCAGGAGCGCAGGATGCGCGAGATGGTGCAGTCGCTCGAGCGGCAGGTCGTGCGCCAGGAGCGGCTCGCCGCCGTGGGTCTGCTGGTCTCCGGCGTGGCCCACGAGCTGAACAACCCCCTGCAGGCGATCCTCGGCACGGCGGAACTGCTCGAGCGCAGCGCGGATCTGGCGCCGGAGATGAAGGAGGAGGTCGCGTTCGTCAAGACCCAGAGCGCACGGGCGCGCGATATCATCCGCAACCTCTCGCGCTTCAGCAGCCAGCAGACCGGGCCGCCGTCACAGCTCGAGCTGGGCGACGTGATCCGCGAAGTCGTCCAGATCCGGCAGCGCGATCTCGATGCGTCGTCCATCGCCCTGGAAGCGGAGACGCCGCCGGCGCGACGAGTCCTGGCAAACTTCACCGAGATCGAGCAGGTCGTGCTCAATTTCGTCATCAACGCGCAGCAGTCGATCGAAGCGTCCGGACGGAGGGACGGCCGGATCCGCATCCGCGCGGCCGACGAGGGCCGCAGGGTGCGGCTCGAGGTGATCGACAATGGCACCGGCGTTTCCGTCGCGGACGAGCCGAAGCTGTTCCAGCCGTTCTTCACGACCAAGCCGGTGGGCAAGGGCACCGGCCTCGGCCTCTCGGTGAGCTACGGGATCATCGAGTCGTACGGCGGCGCGATCGGGTACCGCGGCAACGACTGGGGCGGCGCGACCTTCTTCTTCGAGCTGGCGGCAGTGGAACCGCCGCCTCCTGCCGAATGACCGACAGGCTGTACTACGCCGATTCCTACCTGCGGGAGTTCGACGCGCGCGTCGTGCGCGTGTCGCACGCCGCCGATCGCCTCCTGGTGACGCTCGATCGCACGGCGTTCTACCCGACATCGGGCGGCCAGATGTTCGACGCCGGCACGCTTGGACCCCACCTCGTCGTCGATGTGATCGACGAGGGCGATGGAGACGTCGCCCATGCCATCGAGGCGTCTGGCGCAGAGCCGCCGGCGGCTGGCGATCCGATCCACGGCGCGATCGACTGGGCCCGCCGGTTCGAGCACATGCAGCAGCACACCGGCCAGCACGTGCTGTCGGCCGCGTTCCAGCACGCCGCATCGGCCGAGACCGTGAGCGTTCATCTCGGCGCCACCAGCGCGACGATCGATCTTGCCCGCGAGGTGCCGCCGGCGGCGATCGCCGCCGCCGAGGAGGAAGCCAACCGCGTCGTGTGGGAGAACCGGCCGGTGGCGGTTTCGTTCGTCGCCGCCGGGGAGGCGGCGCGCCTGCCGCTCAGGAAGCGCCCGGACCGCACCGGCACGATCCGGCTCGTCGCGATTCGCGACGTCGATCTCTCCGCCTGCGGCGGGACGCACGTCGCGGGGACCGGGGAGATCGGGTCGATCGCAATCGCCGGCGCGGAGCGGTTCCGCGGCGGGACGCGGATCGAGTTCCTGTGCGGCATCCGCGCGCTGCGCGGATTTCGATCGATGCGGGACACGCTGGCGTCGGCCGGCCGCCTGTTGTCGACCGGCGTGGACGGCCTCGGTGCGGCCATCGAACACCTGCAGGTCGACGTCAGGGAGCAGAAGCGAGCGACCGCCGCGCTCCAGTCCGAGCTCCTGGCGTTCCGTTCGGCGGACCTGATCGCTTCGGCCGAGCCGATGGGCGGCGCCCGGGTCGTCCGGCGTGCGCTCGACGCCGACGCGCCGGCACTGAAGGCGCTGGCGCTGCAGATCGCGTCGGCGCCCGGGCACGCAGCCGTGCTGCTGTCGGCGTCGCGGCCCGCCCTCGTCGTCGTGGCGCGCGCGGCCGACCTGCCGATCCGGGCCGATCAGATCCTGTCGGCCCTGATGGCGCGGTTCGGCGGCCGCGGCGGCGGCCGGCCGGATCTCGCGCAGGGCGGCGGACTCGACGCGCCTCCCGGGGAGATCCTGGCGGCGGCGGGCGAGGTCGTGAGCCGCTGAGGCTGTCGTGCGAGCCTGCAGGCCTGCCGCGGGGACCGCAAAGTGAGGTCGACAAAGATGGTCTGCGCCGATTGGCCTGCAGACCGGCGCGGCGCCCCTGGCAGGAACCAGCGGCGCTCACCTTGGCCCACGCATCGGAGCGGCATGCGCGGCCGCCCACCGGCTTGACGATTCGCGGCCGATCGGCCCGGACGCCGGCAGCTGTTCCCCGTTTCCGCTCGAATCAGCAGGCGGGCGCGCCCGGGCGGTCGCGTACGGTCCGGGCGCTGCGATGGAACAGATACAGTCCGGCGATCTGGATCAGGTGATACATCGCATTCCTGTTCCACCCGGCCAGCCCCGGCACGCCCAGCTGCTGCACCGCGGCGCCTGCGAGGGTGGTTGCGATCGCGGCGATCAGCCAGCCGATCGTGTCGCCACCGCGTGTGAGGTCCGCCGTGTGGATGCCGGCGACGATGAAGGCCGCGCACCCGCCCATCGCGAAGACCGTGATGTTCCAGAGCGCATCGAGTCTCCGGGCGTCGAGCCGTCCGTGAAGGCCGTGGTACGTGCCTCCGACTGCCGCCGCGACTGCCGCGGCGACAAACGCCGCGCACCAGAGCCATGCCGATACGCGGTTGTGCGCGCCTCTCGACCGCGCCGCCGCCACGGCAAAGCCAAGGGCGGCCGCGGCGAGCGCGTAATCGGTCAGCGCGGTGAACGGCTCGGCAGGAAGCACTCCGCGCGCTGCTTCTTCACCGCCCGACGGAACACGACCCGGCTGAAGGCGGCTCGGTCCGGCCGCGCGTCATCCGGCCGTGCCCGTTCCGCCGGCAGGGAATGAGATGGTGTCGGCGAATCGTTCCAGCCTGGCGACGACCGCCGGCCCGATGACGCGGTCCAGGTCGATGAACTTCGCCAGCAACTCCTGATGATCGTCCTCGGAGACGAGTCTTTCCGCCATCGGAAAGACCATCGCGTCCTCCATCCAGAGATGATGGCGATAGAGCCTGGCAATATCGCCGAGCGTCTGACGCAGGGCCCTTTCCGCGTCCGGATGTTGCTGCGCGTAAGCGGGGATCTGGTCTGCGAGCGTCGCCACGAGCGCGCGCCCCTTGGCGTGGTCGTTGTTCAATCCCCCGATCGGGCACCCCTGCGGCGGCACTCCCCGCCGGACCAGGAGCGGAAAGAACAACGCCTCCTCGCGTTCGTGGTGGCGTCGATCGGCATACGTGCCCAGGAACTCCACGACGCTGTGGAGCGTGTCGACGTCGAGCCGCCGTTGCTGATCCACCGCCTCCGACAGGGCGTTGACGACGTGTTCGATCATCCGATGTTCGGCTGACATTGCTTCGATGGCATTCACGGTTGACAGGTTCTCCGCTGATGGTTCACATCGACTGCTGCAAGTGTTCCAAATCTATCACGGCACGTTCGCGGGTGAGGGGTGGCTCCGGCGCGTTCGGAAGGTCGAGCACCGATGCCGTCAGCCTTGCCGACACGCTGCCGCGCAACTCAGCGGTGTTGGATCCTGGCAGTGGACGACGCCCGCCCGCGGCCGGATTCTTGCATCTCGACAGGGGACGGACAATCGTGTTTCAGAGGCCGATGGCGTGAGTCGAAGACTGGTTGGCGCGCTCCTGTCGCTGTTGGCGGCGCTCTCGTGGCCGGCGCACTCGGGTGCGCAGGCGCTGCCGCGCAGGCCGGACCTCGATGGGTTCATCGCCGCCCTGGCGGCCGGGCGCGGCGATGCGCTCGGATATGTCTCGGCGATCGAGCGCGCAGAGCTGAACGAGCTGTATGGCCCGGCCGGCGCGGCGAAATGGCTCGATACCGACGGACGGCCGACCCGCAACGTACGCGACGCGCTGGCGGTGTTGAACGGCGCATCCGACGATGGACTCGATCCGGCCGACTACTTCCAGAGCCTCGTCGCCGGCCTGCTGCCCGGAGCGGAAGCGGGCACGCTCGCGCCGCAGGATCTCGCACGGCTCGATGTCGCCCTCAGCGCCGGCATGCTGCGCTACCTGCGCGATCTTCACATGGGATGGATCGATCCGAGGTCCATCGGCTTCCTCCTGCCCACGCCGCACGACCAGGACGATCTGGCCCTTCTGCTCGGAGGCGCGCTCGCCGACGGCCAGGTGGGGAAGCTCGCCGTCGACTTGAGGCCGCCGCTCGCACAATATCGGCTGCTCCGAGCGTGGCTGCCCCGCTACCGGGCTCTCGCCGCCAACCCGGCGCTGGTGCCGCCGCGCGCGGCGGCGCGCGCGATCCGGCCCGGCGACGCCTACGACGACATCGACGCGCTGCGCCGGCTGTTGATCGCGCTCGGGGATCTGTCGACTCCTGCGGCGCCTTCTCCCGACAGCCGCTACCAGGGCGCGCTTGTCGAAGGCATCGAGCGATTCCAGGTTCGCCACGGCCTTGCGGTCGACGGCGTGATCGGGCGCAGGACGATGGCCGAGCTCGGCGTGCCGCTGGCCTGGCGCGTCCGCCAGATCGAGCTGGCGCTCGAGCGGCTGCGCTGGCTGCCGCATCTGGGCGCCGAGCGCTTCATCGCGCTGAACATCCCGATGTTCCGCCTGTGGGCCTGGAATGCCGCACCGCCGGCCGGCGTGCCGGCCTTCGGCATGGACGCGATCGTCGGGCGTGCGCTCAGCACCGAGACGCCGGTGATGGCCGCGGAGCTGCAGGACGTGGTCTTCCGGCCGTATTGGAATGTCCCGCGTTCGATTCTCCTGAAGGAAGTGCTGCCGGCGATCCAGCGGGATCCCGAGTACCTGCGCCGCGAAGACATGGAGATCGTCGGCGGCGACGATCGGCCCGTCGCCCTCACGCCCGCGGCGATCGCCGGGCTGCGCGCGGGCAGGCTGCGCGTGCGCCAGCGTCCGGGTCCGAACAACGCGCTCGGCCTGATCAAGTTCGTCTTTCCGAACCGGGACGACATCTACATACACGGCACGCCGGCGCGGGCGCTGTTCAGCCGGAGCCGCCGCGACTTCAGCCACGGCTGCGTGCGCGTCGTCGACCCGGTCGCGCTCGCCGAGTGGGTGCTGCGGGATCTGCCGGAATGGACCCGCGCACGCATCGTCGCGGCGACGATGGGGCAGGAGACGACGTGGGTTGCGCTGCCGCGGCCGATCCAGGTGTTCCTGTTCTACACGACGGCCGCGGTCATGCCCGAGGACGACACGATGCGGTTTGCCGACGACATCTACCGCCACGACTCGCGGCTCGAGCAGGCGCTCGAGCGGGTTCACCAGCGGCGGACGCGGCCGGTGTCGACGTGGACGAAATCGGACGCGGGGTAATAGCCGACCCCCCCGCGCCCGGCGTCGAGCGCGGCCTTCTGCAGATGGGAGAGCGGCACGTCCGCGAGGCGGATGTCGATGGCCTGGCCGACCTGGTGCAGGCTGCCGGCGGCGACGCCCTCGCTGCGGCGCCGCAACATCTCGTTGGTCGCCGGCGACCTGTAGCCGGAGATCACCTGAAACGGCCGGGTCGTATCGGTCGCCGCCGCCAGGCGGTGCAGCAGGTCGAGCAGCCGCGGATCGATGGCGTGCACGTCGCCCGTGCGGAAATCGCGGAGGAAGCGGTCGACCGCCGCCAGCGCGTCGGGCAGGTAGGCGCCGCCGCTGAAGTACTCGACTGCGAGACGCTCGCCGGTGTGGGTGTGCGCGAAGCGGAGCGCGCGGGTGCCCGCCGGTCCGGCCAGCAGGCGCCGCGGCACGGCGAGGGCGACAGGCACACCGGCGAGCACGGTCGAGAGAAACGCGCGGCGGGATCGCTGCAACATGCCGGCGCGCCATTATCCGCGGCTGCGCCGAGCCGCGTCAAATGGCGACTGCGCGCGGCGCCGGATTCACTTCGCGGCGGCCACGGCGACCGGATCGGACGCGCCGCGAATCGGCGCGGGCAGCACGTCACGCAGCAGATCGCCGGGATGTCCGCGGCCAGCCGCGGCGTCGACCTGGCGTATTCCGCCGCGCCGGTGGGGCGCCGGAGCGCCCAGTCTGAAGCCGGAGTCCCGCGCTTGGCCGGCCCGGGTCAGAGCCGATCGCCGCGATCGTGGCCGGGCCGCGGACCAAGCGCGGCTCCGCCTGCCGGCGTTCGGGGCAGCCGGACCTCGAAGATGGTCCCGTCGGCTGCGGTCGAGCCCACATGGATGGCGCCCTCGTGCGCCTTCACGATCTGATCGACGATGTACAACCCGAGTCCGAGGCCACGCGAACCGGGCCGCGTGCCGCGGCCGGGCCTGAACGGCTCGAACAGGTGCTCCAGCGCCGCCGGCGCGATCACGCCGGCGTTCTTGACGCAGACAGACACGGTGTCCGGATCGCGGCCGTCGAGGAGCACGCACACCGGTCCGCCGCCGTCGCCGTGCTGCAGCGCATTGGCCGCCAGGTTCGACAGCGCCTGCGCCAGGCGCGGCGCGTCCCAGGACCCGTGCAGATCGCCGGCCGCTTCGAGCGACAGCGTGCGATCGGGATGGCCGTCGCGCAGCTCCGCCGCCACCTTCTCGGCAACCGCGCGCAGGTCGACCTCGGCGCGGGCGATCGAGATGCCGCCGCCCAGCCGCGCGCGCGACAGATCGAGGAGCTGCTCGATCATCACGCCCATCCGGGATCCGCTCGCGAGGATCCTGTTCGCGACTGCCGTCGTCGGCGCATCGCTCGAGCGGTGGGCCAGCAGCGTCGCGCCCGCCATGATTGCGCTCAGCGGGTTGCGCAGATCGTGGCCGAGGACGGCCGCGAACGTCTCGTTCAGCCGCAGCGTCTCCGACAGGCGTGCCAGCATCTGCTCGCGCTCGGTCACCTGCCGGGCGAGCTGCTGGCGCTGCCGGTAGAGCTCGAAGAAGACGCCGGCCTTGTGCTGGAGAATCCCGGGGTCGATCGGCTTGAACAGGAAGTCGACCGCCCCGCTCTCGTACCCCTTGAACACGCGATGCGGCTCGCGCGCGCCGGCCGTGATGAAGATGATCGGCACGTGCCTGGACCGCTCGGCTCCGCGCATCAGCTCGGCCACCTCGAACCCGTCCATCCCGGGCATCTGGACGTCGAGCAGCACGAGCGCGAAGTCGTGGTCGAGCACGCGGTCGAGCGCTTCGACGCCCGAGCGCGCCGTGTGCAGCTCGACGCCGGGCCGTTCGAGCAGGCCGGAGAGCGCCACGAGGTTGTCGTCGACGTCGTCGACGAGCAGGAACTTCACGGGATCAGTCATCGAGAGCTCCACGGTCGCGCGAGGGCGTGTCGAATCCGGCGAAGATCGACCGAAGCTCGTCGACCGACAGGGCGGCGCTCGCCGGCGCGGCCCGCAGGGCTGCGGCCGGCATGAACGGATGTTCGGCCGTATCCGGCCGTTGCACGACCGTGAGACCGCCGCGCGCGCTTATCGCGCCGAGCCCGGCCGCGCCGTCCTCGTTGGCGCCGCTCAGGATCACGCCGAGCAGACCCTCGCCGAACGCGTCGGCCGCCGATTCGAACAGCACGTCGATCGAAGGCCGTGAATGGTGCACCGGTTCATCGAAGGCCAGCGCCAGCGAACGATCGGGCTCGACGAGCAGGTGATAGCCGGGCGGGGCGAAGTAGATGACGCCCGCCTCGATCCGCTCCTTGTCTTCCGCCTCCTTCACGCGCTGTCCCCGGCCGCCCAACGCCGCAGCCGCCGCGCTCGGCCGGTCGGGCGGGAGGTGGAGGACGACGAGCACGGGCACGCGCGGGGCGGGACCGAGGGCGGGCAGCAGCGACGACAGCACGGTGAACGCCCCCGCCGATCCGCCGACCACGATTGCGTCGATCCGCGCGGTGTCGATCATTCAGGCCTTCCGCTGGTAGATGCGCGCGTCGTGTTCGACCTCGGCGAAGGCCGCCGCGTGGGCGGTGAAGCGCAGGCTCTCCTTCGCGCCGAGCCCCAGGAACCCTCGCCGGCACAGCGAATCGTGAAACAGGCCCACCGCACGGTCCTGAAGCGTGCGGTTGAAGTAGATGAGCACGTTGCGACACGAGACGAACTGCACTTCGCCGAAGGCGCTGTCGGTGGCCAGGCTGTGGTCGGAGAAGACGATCCGCTTCTTCAGGCGCTTGTCGATCGCCGCCGAGCCGTATGCCGCCCGATAGTAGGCCGACAACGAGCTCTTCCCGCCCGCGCGCCGGTGATTCTCGGTGAACCGGCGGAAGCGATCCAGAGGGTAGATGCCGGCCTGGGCCGCCTCGAGGCCCGCCGGGTTGATGTCGGTCGCGTAGATGAGCGTCCGATCGAGCATCCCCTCTTCGGCGAGCACGATCGCGAACGAGTACACCTCCTCGCCGTGGCCGCAGCCCGCGATCCACAGCTTGATCGACGGATAGGTCCGGAGCACCGGGACGACGTGCTCGCGAACGGCGCGGAAGTACCACGGATCGCGAAACATGTCGCTGACCGGTACCGTCAGGTACTGCAGGACGGAGGGGAAGGCCGTCGGATCGTGCAGGACGCGCTCCTGCAGGCCGGAGACGCTCAGGCAGCCCAGATGCTCGACCGCCTGCGCCAGCCGGCGTCTGAGCGACGCCACGGCGTAATCACGGAAGTCGTGCTGGTACCGGTGGTAGATCGCGTCCAGCAGCAGCCTGATCTCCAGGTCGACCTCGTGCGCCAACGCCCGCATCCTTTCACCGCGGCATCCACACCCGCATCAGCGACAGCAGCTGCTCGATATCGATCGGCTTGGCAATGTAGTCGTTCGCACCAGACGCGAGGCATCGCTCGCAGTCGTCGCGCATCGCCTTCGCGGTGAGCGCGATGATGGGCAGGTCCCGCAGGCCGAGCCGCTCGCGAATCTCCCGCATCGCCTCGTAGCCGTCCATCTCGGGCATCATGATGTCCATCAGGACCATGTCGACTCGCGCCTCCGCCTGCACCGCGGCCACGGCCTCCTTCCCGTTCCTGGCGATCTTCAGCGTCGCGCCGCGCGGCTCCAGGACGCTGCTCAACGCGAAGATCGTCCGGACGTCGTCTTCGGCGACGAGGATCGTCCGCCCTTCGAACGCCGCCTCCCGGCTGCGGGCCTCGGCGAGCATCCTCCGCCGGTCGGGCGGAAGCGTCGATTCGACCTGGTGCAGGAAGAGCGTCACCTCGTCCAGGAGCCGCTCGGGCGATCGGGCGCCCTTGATGATGATCGACCTGGAATAGCGGCGCAGCCGCTGCTCCTCTTCCGTCGAGAGCTCCCGGCCCGTATAGACGATGACCGGGGGGAACGAGTACTGTTCGCCGGCCGCCATCTGTTCGAGCAGATCGAACCCCGAGGCGTCCGGCAGCGACATGTCGAGCACCATGCAGTCGTGCGTCGCCGTTCGCAGCTCCTCGAGCGCCTCGGTGGCGGTGGCGACCGGCACCGGGCGCACGTCCTGGCCCGCCAGCAGCGCGCAGATGCTCTCCCGCTGGATCGAATCGTCCTCCACCACGAGCACCGTGTGGATCTCCTGCTTCAGCCTCGATTCGAGGCGCGACAGCGCACTCATCATCTGCTCGCGGTCCACGGGCTTCAGCATGTAGCCGGCGGCGCCCATCTCGAGCGCCGCCTGCGTGTGGTCCTCGATCGATGCCACCTGCACCGGAATGTGCCGCGTGGCCGGATTGCTCTTGAGACGGTTCAGGACGGTCAGCCCCGAGTGGTCCGGCAGATTCATGTCGAGCACGATCGCCGCGGGCCGGTAACCGAGCGCGAGATCGAACCCCTCGTCGGCACCCGCGGCAATGAGGCAGTCGAACCCGAGCTCGTGCGCGAGGTCGTACAGAATCCTCGCGAACGCCTCGTCGTCTTCGATGACGAGCAGCGTCCGCGACGCTTCCGCCACCCGATCGCGATCGTCGTCGGCCGGCGCCTCGCGCGATGATGCCCGCGCCGCCGCCCGACGGGCCGGCGCGGCGGCCGGCGCCGGCCCCGAGGCTGCCGCCGTTGCCGCCGCGGCGCGGGGCGCGGCGGGGGGCGGAACCGGCGGCGCCGCGGCCCGGTAGCGGGCCGGGAGGCGCAGCGTGAACGTGCTGCCTGCGTTCGCCTCGCTCTCCAGCTCGATCGCACCGCCCAGCAGCGCGGCCAGATCCCGGGAGATCGACAACCCGAGCCCCGTGCCGCCGTACTTCCGGTTGGTCGTGCCGTCCGCCTGGCGGAACGCCTCGAAGATCGCGTGCTGCTGCCCCGGCGGAATCCCGATGCCCGTGTCGCGCACGGCGAAGCGGAGCCCGTCGGGGCCGTCGGGCGCGATCGTCAGGCTCACCTCGCCCGCGTCGGTGAACTTGATCGCGTTCGACAGCAGGTTCTTGAGAATCTGGCGCAGGCGCTGGGCGTCGGTCTCGATCGAGTCGGGCGCTCCAGCCGCGACCGACGCCGAGAACGCGATGCGCTTCTCGTCGGCGAGAGGGCGGAAGATCCGGGCGAGCGCCTCCGCGAGCGGCGCCAGCCTCACCGGTTCGACCGCCACCTCCATCCTGCCGGCTTCGATCTTCGCCAGGTCGAGAATGTCGTTGATGAGATCCAGCAGATCGCTCCCGGCCGAATGGATGGTCTGCGCGAACTTCACCTGGGCCGGCGTGAGGTTGCCGTCCTTGTTGTCGGCGAGGAGTTTCGCGAGGATCAGCGAGCTGTTGAGCGGCGTCCGCAACTCGTGCGACATGTTGGCCAGGAACTCGGACTTGTAGCGGTTCGCCCGCTCGAGCTCCTCGCTCTTCTCGGTCAGCACCGCCTGCGCCGATTCGAGCGCCGTCTTCTGCTGCGTGAGCAGCGAGGTCTGCTCCTCGAGGTGGCTGTTGGTCTGTTCGAGCTCGGACTGCTGCAGTTCCAGCCGCGCCTGCGATTCGCGCAGCGCCCTGCCGTGCTCCTCGAGCTCTTCGTTCGCGACGCGCAGCTCCTCCTGCTGCGCCTGCAGCTCCCCGGCCTGGCGCTGCGTCTTCTCCAGCAGATCCTCGAGGTGCGTCCGATCGTTCGCGGAGCGCACGGCGATGCCGATCGGCTCGAGGAGCAGATCGAGCAGCTCCAGATCGGACGCGTGGGCCGCGCGGAGGAATCCGAGCTCGAGAACGCCGTTCACCTCGCCGTCCGCGTGCAGCGGGGCAATCGCGATGTGGCCCGGCGTCGCCGCGCCGAGACTCGAGCTGACCTTCAGGTAGTGCTCGGGCAGGTCGTGGACGTGAAACGATCGCGCGTCGAGCGCCGCCTGCCCGAGCAGGCCCTCGCCGAAGGCAATGCTCGCGGCCGGCGCCCCGTCGCTCGCGAGGCCGAAGCCGGCCGCGCGCCGCAGGCGCGCGCCGTCGCGCACGTAGAACGTCGCCACCTGCGCATCGAGGTGCGCCGCGAGGAACTGCAGCACGCTGGCGGCGAGATGCTCGATCCGGATATCGCCGCGCGTGCGCTCGGCCAGCAGGTTCTGGCCCGTGCGCAGCCAGGCCTGTTTGTGAAGCGCGAGCTGCGACGACAGGATCTGGCGCGCCATCACCGCGAAGCCCCACATGATGAGCAGGCCGAACATGCGGTTCAGCTCGGAGATGCTCCGGGTGACGCCGCCCGGGGCCGAAACGGCCGAGAAGTACCCGATGACCATGCCGGCCGTGCACGCCGTGGCGACGAAGAGGGGCGCGCCGGGACGCGTGGTGAGCAGGCAGAGCGCGACCGGGATGAGATAGAAGATCCAGACAGCGACGCCCAGCTCGGTCAGCAGATCGCCGACGAACACCGCCGTGGCGGCGAGCACGATCGCGACGTAGATCCAGGGGTCGGTCCGGCGTTCGAATCGGGTCATGTGGCCCCTCGGCGCCCGGCAGGCGGCAAGTCCCGAGTCTACCAAGGCGCGGCCCCGGCGTGCCGCGGAGCACGAGCGAGCCCAGCCGTTGCCACGCCGTGCGCGCCGCGCCGCGAGACACGCCCCGCCGCTGCAGTCTCCACCCGGCGGGCGCCGCCGCCCGGCGGCACGGCGCCAATCCGCGGGCACTGCCCCGGTGCGAACACGCCGTCGCCTGGTCCATAATGAGCGCCTCGACAGACAACGATTCCGCCGCCAGGAGGCCATATATGCGCAAACGGAACAAGCGCCGCTCGTCGTCTTCGCCCGCGTCCGGGCCTTCCGTCAACCTGACACGCCGCCAACTGCTGGCCGGAGCGGGCGCCGGCGCCGCGGCGCTCTTCTTCGAGTCCGGCGGCGTCGAAGCGCGGCAGGCGCCACCCGCCGCGCGGCCCATCGTGTTCACGCACACGATCGTCGCCAATCCCGATCTGACGCAGGAAGACGTCGCGCTCGCGGTCGTGGGCGATACGATCGCCGACATCGGCCCGACCGACGCCATCCTTCAGAAGTATCCGAACGCGGATCAGTACGACGGGCGCGGCAAGGTGATCCTGCCGGGCCTCGTCAACTGCCACGGGCACCTGGGCGCGGTCCTCGAGCGCGGCTACAACGAGGACTTCGGGTTCCCGAACAGCTACAAGCTCGCGGCCAGCCCGAGCAGCTATCTCCAGCCCGGCGAATCCACGCTGATGGTGCAGATCGCGGCGCTCGAATCCATCCGGAGCGGCACGACCACCGTGGTCGCCGGCAGCACTTCCGGTGACGGCCCCGGGCTCATCCCGAGCGGCCTGCGCTGCGTGTTCCTCGAGTCGATCCGCGATGCGGAGAACATGTCGGGCCCGATGACGCTCGAGACGCTCAGGGACATGAAGGAAGCGCCGCGCTTCTCCGAGAAGCTGCGCGCTGAAGGGCTCCAGCGCATCAACGACGGCTACAGCAGGTGGCACGGCAAGGAAAATGGCCGCGTCAGCGTGTTTCCATCCGGCGGGCTTGCCGAATCGACGTCGCTCGTCGCGTTGAAGCAGATTCGCGACTTCGCCGACAAGCACGACCTGGGCTACACGCTGCACCTGTCCCAGACGACCTGGGAAAACGACTTCGTCCGCAAGTGGCAGGGGCAGGGCGAATCGCCGACGCAGTTTCTCGCGCGGGCCGGCTTTCTCGGGCCGCGGTTCTTCGTCGGCCACGGCCGCTATCTCAGCGACGAGGACATCGCGCTGCTCGGCAGCAACCACTGCATCATCTCGCACCAGGCCAACATGGCCGGCAACCGCGGCGTCATCCCGCCGATTGCAAAGCTGCGCGCGGCCGGCTGCGTGATCGCCAACGGCACCGACAACAACACCAACGACGTCTTCCAGGTGATGCGCATCGCGCTGGTCACCGAGCGCGTTTCCCGGACGAGCGACATCAAGCCGGGGCTGCGCCCGCAGCCGGAAGACATGCTGGCTGACGCGACGATGGGCGGCGCGGCGGCGGTGAATCAGGAGAAGACCATCGGCAGCCTCACGGTCGGGAAGAAAGCGGACCTCTTCGTCTTCAACTACATGAAGCCGAACACGGTGCCGTACGGGCGCATCATCTCGGCGATCGTGCACTGCGGGCAGTCGTCGGACATCGAGTCGACGATGGTCGACGGGCGGTTCCTGATGCGCGGCGGCAAGGTGCTGACGATGGACGAAGCCGCGCTCGTGGCCGAAGCGGACAGGGTCGGCCGGCGCGTGTGGCGGCAGGTGGTCGAGAAGTCGGGTCCGATCAAGTTCCCGCGCGAGCCGCGGCTCGGCTGATCGAAGCCGCCGCCATCCCCCGGCTCGACCAGCCCGGGGAGGCCGGGGACGGCTGCCGGCGCGCGCGCGCCGGCGCCTGTCCTCGGCCGAGATCCGGCGTCCCCGGGCACACGACGCCAGCGCCCGTCCGCGCGGCGTCGATCCTGGGGGACCAACCGCTCCCATTCCGCGGGAGACCGGGACCAGGGTATTCCCGTCTCGCGGTTCCGTCCCGACTTCCCGCCCTTCACGCTCGTCATCGATGGCTCCGATGGCCGGACGATGGGAGCCGCGTCGCGTATCCTCCTGCGCAGGCCCGCATGGCCCGCGATCAGAGCGCCCGCAGGCTCTGCACGCTCCGGATCAGCAGAACGACGCCCCAGGCCGCCACCGTCCAGCCGAAGAGCCGATGCCATCGGACCCGGCGCTCGAGCTTCAAGGCGGCGCCAATCGCACCGATCGCCCACAGCATCGGGACCGTTCCCATGCCGAAGGCAAGCAGCAGGATGCCCCCGCGCGCCGGATCTCCGAGCGCCACCGCGGAGGCGTACATCACGTACAGCAGCGGACAGGGGAGCAGCGCGTGCAACGCGCCGAGCAGCGCGATGTTGGGCGACCGTGCGGCGCGCAAACAGCCGCGATACATTCGCGCCTCGAGTGCGGCAAGCGGGATCAGGCGCGGGCGCGCGGCGCCGCTCGACGCTGAAATCCCGACCAGGCGTCCGGCGACGGTCAGCACGAACAGGCCGACGCTCATGCCGACGACAGCCGCGATCCAGGGGCGCGTGGCCAGCACGAATCCAGCCGCACCGCACAAGATGCCCCCGTTGGTGTACGCCAGCACGCGCCCGAGGTTGAACAGCAGGTGTTGACGATGGACCGGCGCCGCGGAAGCAGAGACCTGGCTGGCATACATCGCCACCAGGGGACCGCACATGCCGGCGCAGTGCGTGCTGCCCAGAAGGCCGAACAGGCAGGCCGCGACGACGCCGAGTCCTGGAAGGGCAGAGGCGGCATGGACATGCTGTCCGGTCGCCGCGAAGCTCGTGCCGGCGCCGAGCGAGACCGCCGCGAGGACGAGCAACAGGCGTTTCACGTGGCCGGCCGCCCGGCGAGCGCCGCTTCGACCGCGTCGAGCGCGCTCTGCGGCAGCGTGTCCGGGTCGAGCTTCCGGCGCAGGACGCCCGTGCGATCCACGAGGAAGACCGACGCGGTGTGCACGAGGTCGACGGAGGCGTCGCCTCCGGGCGGCGCATTCAGGACCTGCACGTCGAACGCGCTCCGGGCGCGCTCCAGCTCGGCCGGGCTCCCGGTCAGGAACCGCCATCCGTTGAACTCCACGCCGAGATCGACCGCGAACTTCCGGATGGCGCCGCGCGAGTCGACACGCGGGTCGAGCCCGATGCTGAGGAACATCACGTCGCGTTCCATCCGATCCCCGAGCGTCGCCTGCAGATTCCGGAGCTGTCGGGTGACGCGCGGGCACGCGTCGGTGCAGCGGCTCGTCACGAAGTTGACGAGCGTGACCTTGCCCGCCTGCTGTCCGAGGCTCACGCGGCGCCCTTCCTCGTCGGTCAGGACGAAATCCCTCACCGGTGAGTCGCCCCGCGCGAGAGGCGGGTCGCCGGCGTCGGGCGCCTCAGGCGCCATCGTCGGATGAATGCCGAGCGACGCCTCCGTCACGCCGCTGAAATCCGCGGTGCTGTACCCGGCCAGGCCCGCGCCGGCGATCGCCGTCACGATCGCGAGCGCGGTGAGGCCAGGCCGGCGGAGTGCCGGCGCCGCCAGCGATTGCCATGTATGCCGCATCGGTTGCTCCTCGATTCCGTTTGGTCCACGTCCCGCCGGCCGGCCGTCCTCCCCGCTCACTGCACCGGTCGGCCTTGCGAGAGCGCGTAGACGTAGTGCACGAGATCCCATTCGTCCTGCGGCGTCTGGAGCGTGCCCGCATAGGACGGCATGGGCGTTCCCATGAGCCCGGTGAAGAAGGTGAGATAGATGTCGAGCGGCGTGGAGCCGCGCTTGTACCGACTGCCAATCGTCAGGTCGGCCGGCCGGATCGGCCGCTCCCAGCTGTCCTTCAGGTCGGCGGCCGACGGCCCGTCGCCGCGTCCGGTCTCGCCGTGGCACTTCGCGCACTGGAGAAGGGCGTAGGCCTGCACGCCCCGCCGTGCCGACTCGATCGTGAAGGCGGGCTCCGGGGGCACCACGATCGGCGTCCCGGCTTTCCAGCCGGAGCGCGAGAAGGTCTGGATGTAGAGGAGAACGTCGCGCTGATCGGCGGCCGACAGCTCGCTCCATTGATTCATCGCGGTGCCCGTGATGCCGTGCGTCACCGTTCTCTCCAGATCGTCCAGCGTGGGCATCGTGCCGCTCGGCGTCGTTCGAAACTTGAACAGGCCGCGGGTGAAGTCCCTGGGCTGCGGATCCAGCTGCGGCGCCGCGACGCCGTCGCCCTGTCCGCGCGGGCCGTGACAGTTCACGCACGAGCGTTCGTAGATGAACTGTCCGGCCTTGACGTCGTCGGATTGAGCGGGCGCCTGGGACTGTGCGCTGGCGGTCCCCGCGAGCATCGGCACGACCATCAGTAGCACGCGGACCGCCGTCGCGGCCGTCGAATCGCTGTTCGCCATGGCTTCGGTCTCCTCCTGGATGCCGCTCCTGGTAGTGTCCCGTCCCAGCGCCTGGCCATCGGGGCGCGGCGCTCCGCGACTCATGCCACGATCCACCGGGAACGGGACACCAGTCGTCTTCAGAACCGGGCGTCGGCGCGAGCCAGCCGGCCGGTGTTCGCGAACACGAACAGGCTGCTCGCGACCATCGCGAGCGCCGCGAGCACCGGCGAGATCGACCCCGCGAGCGCGAGCCCGATCCCGACGACGTTGTACGCGAACGCCCACAGCAGGTTGGTGACGACGGTGCGCCGGATGCGGCGTGCGAACCTGAGCAGCCAGGGCACCTGCATCAGATTGCTGCCGATCATGGTGACGTCGGCCATTTCGCGCGCGATGTCGGTTCCGCAGCCCAGCGCAATCCCGACATGGGCCGCAGCCAGCGCCGCCGCGTCGTTGATCCCGTCGCCGACCATGACCGCCCGCCGGCCCGCCTGCACGGCATCGACCTTTTCGTGTGGCAACAGCGCCGATCGGATGTCGCTGACGCCGACCGCCGCGCCCAAGCGCCCCGCGCTGGCGGGCTGGTCGCCGCTCAGGAGCGCGACGCGCGATCCGAGCCGCCGCAATTCCTCCACGGCCGTTCGGGCTTCCGCGCGCGGCGCTTCGGCGGCGACAAATGCCGCGCGCACCCGGCCCTCCCACCCGAGATACGCGACGCTTTCGCCGCGCGCGCTGCGTGCGGCGGCGGCCCGGTCGAGCCTCCTGCCGATCTCGAGACCGCAGCGCTCCATCAGCCGCCGGCTGCCGAGCACGTACTCCGTGTCGCCGCCCGCGATGCGCCCGCGGACCCCGAGGCCCGCGTGGACGCGGCCATCCGACAGCGGCAGCTCCGCGAGGCCGGCTGCCGCCGCGTGGGCCCGCAGCGCCGACGCGACCGGGTGCTGCGCGCGCGATTCGAGCGATGCGGCGATCTGCAGCGGCGGCGGGGCGGCCGCCGCGGCGGCCGGTCCGTCCTCGTCGCCGTGCAACACGTCCACGATCGTGAAGAGGCCGTCGGTCAGCGTCCCGGTCTTGTCGAAGAACACGTCCGAGGCGCGGGCAAGCCGCTCGAAGACCGGTCCCGATCGCACGAGAATTCCGCGCCGCGCGGCGAGCGCGAGGCCGCTCCAGAACGCCAGCGGCGTCGCGACGCCCAGCGTGCACGGGCAGGCGATCAGGAGCACGGACATGGCGACGAGCAGGCCATGGATGAAGCCGAGCCGGTGCGCCCAGAACGCGAACGCCGCGATCGCCAGCAGGATGACCGCGGGCGTGAAGATCGACGCGACCGTATCGGCCAGGCCGACCCATGCCGGCCGCTGCCGCTTCGCCTCTTCAGCCAGGCGCGCCAGCCGCGCCACCGTGCGATCCGCGGCGAGCGCGGTGACCCTGATCACGAACGCCCCGTCGAGGCTCACCGAACCGGCCAGCAGCCGATCGCCGATCTCGCGGGCGACCGGGCGGCTCTCTCCCGTCAGCGCCGCCTCGTTCAACCCGCCGCCGCCCTCGCAGGCCACGCCGTCCACCGGGATGGTCTCGCCCGCCCGCACGAGCACCATATCGCCGATGGCGAGATCGGCCACCGCGACGCGGATCTCCCGGCCGCCGCGCAGCACGCGGGCGGCAGCCGGCGCGACGGCCGCCAGCGACCGCATGGCGTCGGTGGCCCGCGCGCGCCCGCGCGCCTCGAGATAGTGCCCCATGGTGAAGAACACGAGGATCATCGTGGCCGTGTCGAAGTAGGTCTCGCCGCCCCGCATCACCTCGACGGCCGACACCCCGTACGCGGAAAACGCTCCGATCGCGACGAGCAGCGCAATTCCGGCACGCAGGCTGCGGAGCCCGGCGAGCGCGTCGCGCAGGATCGGAACTCCCAGCACCGCGACCGCCACCGTTGCCGTCAGGAGCACGTAGTACCGCACGAGCAGCGCGAGCGCATCGGCGTCGCCCGCGGCATCGTGAAGCAGATACCGATCGGCGTAGTGCGACCAGGAGAAGATCATCACGACCATGCCGCAGGTCACGCCGACGGTCAGCCGCGCGAGCGCCAGCAGCGATTCGCCCTGTTCGCCGTGGCGGCCGGTCATGAGGCACACGAGATAGCAGCCGTGACAGCAGAACGGCTGCCGGGCGCCGGCCATGCGGTAGCGCAGCGGATGGCTGCCGGCCGGCAGCGTGCAGTGGAAACAGGTGGGTCCGGCCGCGTCCGCCATCACAACCTCAGATTGGCCACGACGGCGGCGAGCAGCAGCGTGAGATAGACGAGCGACGCCCGAAACGATCTGCGCGCCGAGAGCCGCGTCGGCCGCCTGAAGAGCTGCCAGTTCCGCCAGAGGTAGTAGGCGCCCAGCGCCGCCGCCGCCGTCGCGTACGCCGGCGCGGCCCTCCCGAGCAGCGCGGGAACCAGCGACACGGCAACCAGCGCCATCGTGTGCGCGAGTATCCATCCCGCCGTGCGCTTCGGTCCTCTCACGACCGGCAGCATGGGAATGCCCGCCTGGCGATAGTCCTCCTCGCAGGCAATGGCCAGCGCCCAGAAGTGCGGCGGCGTCCAGAAGAACAGGACCGCCGCCAGCAGGATCGGAGGAAGGCCGAGATCCGGTCCGACGGATGCACCGCCGGCGAGCGCCGCGAAGCTTCCGGCCAGGCCGCCGACGACGATGTTCGCGGCGGTCCGCCGTTTCAGCCACGCCGTGTAGACCACGACGTAGACGAACACGCCGCCGAAGAGATACAGCGCCACCCACCGGTTCACGCCCAACGCCGCGACGGCCAGCGCGACGAGGACCAGTCCGACGCCGGCGGCGATCGCCGTTCGACGGCGTACGCGGCCGGAAGGAATCGGCCGTCGCGCCGTGCGCGACATCCGCCGGTCGATGTCGGCGTCGAGGGCATGGTTCAGCGCCCCGGCGCCGGCGGAGGCGAGCATCAAGGCCAGCGCCAGCCCCGGCAGCACGTGCGCCTGCCACTGCGCCGCCGTGAGAATTGCGGCGGCGACGCCGCTGAACGTGATCAGCAGCGCGATGCGAAGCTTGAACAGTGCGATCCACACGCCCATGGGCGAACTGCCTCAACGGATTCGGCCGTGTACCGAGGCCGCGTGGATCGGGATGACCGGCGCGTCCGCCCGCACACGCGCGGTGGTCGCAAGCGAGACGAGGGCATTCAGCACGAACATCGCGCCGCCGAGCACCGCGACCACGCCGCCGGCGCCCATCACGTTCATCGGCGTGACCCATCGCGCCGCCGCGGCGCCCAACGCGGGGTCGAAGGTCTTGCGCGGTGCGCCCTCGGCGCCGGCCCAGTTCATGCCGGCGACGACCAGCAGCATGCCCAGGCCGTACAGCCACGGCTGGACGGCCGACAGGCGCGGCCACGCCATCGTGCCCAGCCGACCGATCAGCGTGTAGGTCAGCCCCATGAACGCCATCGTGACCCCGCCGACGACGACGGCGTGGTAGTGCGCCGGAATCCACATCGAACTGCCCGTTCGCACCCTCGCGAGGGCGAGCACGATGCCGCAGACGAACAACGTCACCGAGCAGAGGAGCGCGGCGCCTTCAGGCGACGACCATCCGCGCCTCCTCCTGGCGATCGCGCCCACCACGAGGGCGGCGTGCACCAGCGCCGGCAGCGCCGCGGCGAGCCCCATGGCCACGCTCAATCCGAGATTGGCCGGCAGCGTGCGCGAATCGAACCCCACCGTGCAGGCGAACAGCAGCATCGCCAGGACGACGGACGCATCGTAGGCCCGCCGCGCGAGACGATCGTCGCGCACGCCGGCGCCGAATCCCGCGTCGAGGAGCAGGTACCACACCGAGGTCATCGCGACGACGTTGACGAACTGCAACAGGTGACCGGTCATCCAGAACAGGCTCTGGAAGAAGACGAAGTCGGTGGCTGCCGGGTCCCTCGGCAGCAGCCATGCCAGCGCCGTCCCGCACGCGCCCAGCGCGAGCACCCCAATCACCGCCGCCGCCTGCATGCCGTGCTGCAGCAGCGAGCGCGTACCCGCGACGTGGCCGACGGCTGCCCACGCCGCGCCCCCGACGCCGGCCGCGAAGAGGGCGAGCCCCGCGAAGAACAGCGGATCGACGATGACCGACACGTAGTCGGTGAGCACGGCGGCGCCCCGGCCGGACAGGACCGCGACGATCAGCAGGCCGCTGCCGGCGGAAGCCAGCAGCAGCGATCGCGAGAACGTCCTCGGACGACATTCGGGCGGCGAGGCAAGGAGCCACAGGACGGTTTCGAAGGCGAGCAGCCACACGAGCAGGGCGAAGGTGACGTGCCCGGCGATGGCCCGGTGCAGCCCCTCCGCCGTCCCCAGCAACTGCACCGCCGGCGTGCGGGTGAGGACCGCGAGCAGCGCGAAGGCGCCGGCGATCGCGAGCGCGCTCACGGCGAACAGCAGCCAGGCGCGAAGCTGAGAGAGCCGGCCTCCGTACGCCCACGACGCGGATGATGGATGCATGGGTGCCTCGCGCGCGACGACCTACACCGTCGAATCCGCGGTTCGCCCGAACGGACGCCGCGCGGCGCCGATCACGGCATCGCCTACGCCGGTCGCAAACGCGAGGACGCCGAGGCCGGTCGCGATCCCGCCGGCCCAGAGGAGCACGGAGGGTCCCTCCGCCGGCATCGTGACGAAGTAGCCCCGCCGCTCGCCCCCGGCCAGCGCGCTCCAGAGCAGGGCCAGCGAACAGACGAACACGCCGCCGGCGTACAAGGCCGGCTGCACGGCCGACAGCGCCGTCATCGCCGGCCGGCGCTCGCCGCGGACCAGCGCGCTGGTGATCGCCATGAACGCCGACAGCACGGCGCCCGGGATCATCGCGACGTAGTGCGCCGGCACCCAGGCGTTGCCTTCCTGCCGAATCCCGACCAGCACAATCAGCAGCCCCCAGGCGAAGAGCAGCAGCGACAGCAGCAGGCCCGGCGCCGGCACGCCCGCCCCCCGGCGCCGCATCGCCCGCAGGATCGCGACCGCCATCACGGCGACCGGCAAGGCCTGCGAGTCGGAGATCAACGTGTTCAACGTCGAGGCCTTCGGAAGGTCGAGCGGGTTCCAGGCGTAGAGCACCACCAGCGTGACGCCGGCAAAGAGCAGCAGGACCAGGAACACGCCCCTGCCGACCCGCTCGCTCCTGGCGTCCGGCGTCCGGCCCGGCAGCATCAGAATCCACGCGGACACCATGGCCGCAATCACCGCGAACTGGATGAGGTGCGCCGGCCCCCAGAAGATGGCCTGGAACAGCACGACCGGCGTGCGCCAGGCGAGGCGGAACGCCAGCCAGTCGCCGAAGAGGCGCGTGAGCGAGGCCACGCCGGCCAGTCCGGTTGCCACCATCATCCCGGCGGAACAGGCCATCCCGTAGACCACCAGGGGCATCCGGCCGATCTCGGCGCCGGCGACCGCCGCGCCGAACGCGCCGGTCGTCAGGGCGATGCCGGCCATGAAGAGGCCAAACCCCGAGAGGAACAGCGGATCCACGATTACGGGGACGAACTCGGTGAGCACCGGCGTGCCCCATGGGCCCAGCGTGCCCACCATTGCCAGGAGCGCTCCGGCGGCAGCGAGCCACCAGCCGATCCATCCGCTGCGGTTCGAGAACCGCGACCCCTCGAGCAGACGAGCGGAGTGGATCCAGAGCACCGCGGCGAATGAGGTGGCCGCCACCACCAGGGAGAAGAACACGTGGCCGACGAGCAGCCGGACGACGACCGGCGCCGCGAATCCCGTCCCGGTGCCGGTGGCGACGGCGCCGGCGGCAAGGGCGAGGAGCGAAGCCGTCACCATCGCGGCTGCGGCAAACAGCGCCCAGGCGTCGAGCAGCCGGTCGCGGTCGCGTGCATCCCGCGTCATACCGTGTTCGGAGACGGGGTGACCTGCCCGGCGACGTACCCGGGCCGCTCCGACGGCAGCCAGAGGTCGGTCGCCTCGGCCAGCATTTCCGGCCGGCGCCTGTTGCCGGCGAGGACGCTCGCCAGCCCGATCGTCACGAACGTCAGGATCCCGGTCGCCGCCAGGACGCCGCCCACGCCGAGGAGGTTCATGGAATTCAGCCAGTCCGGCACCGGCGCATCGGCGCCGAGGAAGCGGATGTCCTGCATGCGGCGCGGCACGCCGAGGTGCGCGCCCCAGTGCATGCCCGTGATCAGCAGGGCGAAGCCGATGCCGGTGATCCAGGCCTGCGGCAGGGCGAAGCGGCGTCCCTTGATCTCGAACCCCAGGTGCGGCAGGAAGCCGTAGGAGAACGCCATGAAGCCGAGCGTGGCGCCGCCCGCGAGCGTGCCGTGGATGTGCGCGGGAATCCACATGTTGTTGTGCTCGATCATGTTCAACTGCATCGTCGTCGCGACGGTGCCGTCGAACCCGCCCAGGCCGAAGAGCACCACCGAGAACGCCAGCAGCACCATCGGCGCCTGGTTCCAGCCCCACTGGCGGAACCAGCCCCAGAGGCCGCCCACGCCGCGGCTGCGCAGGGTCTTCTCGACCGAGGCCGGCACCGCCAGCCCGTGCATCGCGCTCGGGATGCCGAGGAAGATGCCGACGACGGTCGCGCCGACCCACTTCACGGCGTGCGACCACGTCGGGTCGACCAGGAAGTGGTGCATGAACACCGGCAGCGTCGTGATGAGGTAGAGCGCAAACGCCCAGCGCGAGAACTTCTCGGAGACCGGCCTGGCCCCGAGCGTGAAGGTCGCGGTGCCGTACCAGGCGACGACCATCGCCGTGATGTTCGTGTACTGGAGCGTGTGCCCCATCGACCAGAAGGTCGCCTTGAAGTAGAGCGGATCGACCTTCGAGATCAGAATCCGGAACGCCCACAGCACCGTCGGCACGAACGCCGCGACGGCGCCGATGATCGCGACCACCGTGAGAATCGCCGCGACCGCCATGCCGTAGGTGAGGAGCGGCAGCGACCCCAGATAGGTGCCGTCGGCGCGGGCCTTCAGGAGATTGAGGCCGAAGAGGATCAGGAGCGTGAGGAGTCCGAGCGCGTAGATGATGTGGCCGAGATAGAAGAGGGGGTCGGCCCTGAGCGGGACGTACATCGTGTACATGACGCTCGCGTTCCCGCTGGCGACCGTCCCGAGGATCATGAGAATGCCGAAGACCGCGAGGCCGTAGGCGAGCCAGCCGAGCGCCGGCGAGATGAGGCGCGTCCGGAGCAGCGACGTGCAGGCCCAGAGCCACAGGGTCGCCTCGAAGACGTGCGGCCAGATCGTCAGCGCGAGAATGCCGTGGAAGGTCAGCGCCATGTAGTACGCGGAGGGCCACAGGAGCTGGATCGCCGGCGCGCGCGTGAGCGCCACGAAGAATGCCGCGAGCGCGGCGCCGCCGAGCGCGAGAAAGGCCGTCGCGAGAAAGGTGACGATGAGCCGGTGGGTGGCGCGATCGAGCCGCAACCCGGTTTCGGGATCCGTGTAAATCGCTTCCACGTGATGTCTCCTCGGCGTGAAGGCGGCTAGTCCTCGACGACGATCTTGCCCATCATGGCCTGGTGGCCGACGCCGCAGTACTCGCCGCAGTACAGGAGGAAGGTGCCGGTCGTGGTCGGCGTCAGCACCACCCCCTGTGCGTGGCCGGGCACGGCCTGAAAGCTGAGGCGCTGCCCCGCGATCTGCGGGTTGTGCGTCACATCGACCGACGAGTACCAGATGGTGTAGGCCTGCCCCTTCTTCAGAATCAGGTCGGGATAGAAGCTCCACATGCGCGCGAGCAGGTAGGCGTCTTCCCCGGGCGGCACGCGAACCGTGCGCGGGCCAACCTGGTACTTGTCGACGAACTCGGCGACGCGCTGCGAGAAGGCTTCCGGAGTCGTCTGGAACTGCTTGACCGGGTTGGTGTGCGCGCTCGCCAGCATGGTCGCGCTGACGCCGATGAGGAAGAGGGCCTGCGCGAGCAGCACCCAGAGGAACAGCCGCTTGTCGGGAGGCATCCTGCGCTCCCAGCCGGCTCCCGGGGGATCGAACGCGGTTCCAGCCATCGCACGCGCTCCTTCAGCAGAACGATCCGGTTACCACGGAATCCGCATTCCCGACGTGCCGAACGGCATCGTCGCGAAGTAGTAGTGGTTCTGCACCTCGACCACCGTCCAGAGAATGAACGCGAAGCCTTCGAGCATGCAGAGGAAGAACCAGAAGCCGAGGCTGTCGAGACAGGCGCCCACGATCGTTCTGGGCCGTCCGTCGCGAACCGCTGCGGGCGCGCTCATCGGACCCCCCATTTCCGTGCCAGCTCATAGAAGATCAGGCAGTACAGGACGACGAAGATCGCGATGTACACGAAGTTGACCACGAGCGTCCCGGGCGTCTCCCATTTCTCCATCGGCATGCCCCTGTCCCCTTCAGTTGGCGAGCGGCGGCCGCGGCGCCCGTCCAGCCCCGGAGGAGTCGCGCCCGGCGCGAGTCGCCGCCCGGGCGTGCTGCCGCAGGCCGGCGATCTCGGCCAGCCTGTCTTCGTCCAGCACGACGAGCCGCGACGGCTCGACCGCGATCACGCCGTCGTGGCGCAGCTCGCTGAGAGATTTCGAGATGACGCGCCGCGTCGTGCCCACGAGCGACGCGAGGTCGTTCAGCGTCAGATCGCGACGAATCGCGACGCCTCTGTCGGTCCGCACGCCCGTGAGGCGCGTCTGCTCGAACACGCTGAAGGCCAGGCGCGCGGTGACGCCGCTGAAGGCGAGACGGCTCGCGAGCGAGACGAGGCGGCGCAGCTCCCAGTTCAGGGCCCGCAGGAGCGCCCGCTGCATCGCCGGGTGCCGCGAGACGAATGCCCGCGCGCGCGCGCCGGGAAGGACCCACAGCGCGGCGGGCGTCAGCGCCTCGGTCGTGAAGACGTTCCGGTCGCCCTCGAAGAGCGCCGTCATGTTGACGGGGTCGCCCGGTCCGAGCACCGCGATCGTCAGCTCGCGCCCCGCCTGCTGCACGCCGATGCGCCTCGTCATCTTCACTTTGCCCGACTTGACGACGTAGAGCCCTTCCCACAGACGGCCCTCGCGCGTGATCGCCTGGTGCGCGTCGAAGGTCCGCTCCTCGACCAGGCCCGACAGCTCCTCCAGTTCGCTCGCCGCCAGATCGGCGAACAGCGGGAGAGCCCGAAGTGAGCGCACCGACTCGCGCATCGGCAACCTGCCTCCGACGCTGTGCCGCACCGAGCAGGAACGACCGTGGCCGTTCTTGTAGCACCGCCGCGACGGGCGTTCTGTGACTAAAGTCCTAGAACCCATCCCATAAATAGGGCCGGCATTCGGCCGGCGATGCATCCCGCCTGGCAGCGTTGCTCCTCCCTCAAATATTCCCGATATTCTCGGTCGTCGCGCCTGGCCAGCCGGGCGCCTCGCCGCCCTCGGTGCTGCGCCCCCATTTATGAGATGGGTTCTAGTGTCCCGGCCGAATCAGTACCGCAGCGCGCCGGGTCCTGTCCGCAAACAGGCCCACCCCTGGTGCGCGCCGAAGAACGCGTATCACGGCTGCCGGCTCCCTGCCTGGCCGGGCGCGCCGGCTGCGGCCACCCGCCGCCCCAGTGATGGTGCTTCAGCGGGGACGGTCCACGGTCGGCCGGACGGCCGATCCCGGCTCAGGGACGGGCAGGCAAGAGGGGACACATCCTCCCGGTCAGGTGCGCCAGCTTCCGCCGATCCAGCACCGTGATGCCGCGGCGCCCCAGCGCGATGATCTGTTCGCGCGCGAGCGTGTCGAGCGACCGGGTGACGACCTCCCGGCTCGTGCCGACGCTGTCGGCGAGCTCCTGGTGGCTGATCGCGATGACGCGCGACGGAGCGACCGGATCGGCGTCGACATGATCGAGGATGGTGCGGGCCACCCGCGCGTGCACGGGCGATCCCGACAGGCCGACCACCAGCGCGGCCAGTACGCGCTCGCCCCGCCCGAACACGCGAAACAGCAGCCGGCCGATGTCGGGATGCCGCTCGGCGAGCTGCAGCGCGGCGCTGCGTTCGATGAAATAGAACGTGACCCGGTCGATCGCTTCGGCCCAGGCCGGGTTCACGTCGCCGAAGAACAGCGGGCAGCCGCAGCACATCCCCGCGTGCATGACGCAGAACTCCTGCTTCCGGCCGTCCACCGACGTCCGGAAGATGCGAACCCGCCCCTCCCTGAGAAACCACAAGCCTCCGCTGGGCTCGCCGGCGGCGAACACGATCTCGTCTGGATGGAAGACGCGCGTCACGACGACGCGCTGGAGGACGATGAGCGTCTCCTCGGGGAGGGTCGAGAACGCCGCAACGCGAGCGAGGTCTGTCGTGGAGATCTCCATGATTCCAGACCCGTGGGAACCCGCGACGACAGGCTGACCGAGCGGCGCTCATCGTGATTCGAGGGGACGCGCATGCCTATGACCGGCGTCATACGGGCCCGGGCGCCCGGCCTGGAGGCCCTCGGGGCGCCCCCGCAGCCGCCGGCCTTCGGCGGCGATGATCTCTCGCGTATCGGCGTCGTCCTCACGGCGCACGGCCTTCGCCCGTTTGCCGAGGAGTACGACGACAGCTCGGAACGGGAAATCGAAGGGGTGCGCCTTCGGGTCCTTCCGCTCGAGCGCGTCCTCGCCAGCAAGCGCGCGACCGGAAGGCCGAAGGATGCTGCCAGTCTCCCGGTTCTCGAAGCGACCCTGCGCGCGAAGGCCAGCCCGCCCGGCGATGGATGAGGGCGGCGAGCTCGCATCTGCCCTCCTCTTGGCCGTCATGAGCATCGAGATTCGTCTCCGCCGCTGGCCGACGCGCGGCCACCTGCGGTCATCGGCGGGTTCCTCCGCCGCCACGGGCCGGCGGCTCCACGGCTTCACGCCAGACGACGAAGGCCGCCGCGAGCGCGAGCGCGGCGGCGGCGGCGAAGGGAACGATGAAGCCCCATCGCACCAGGAATCCCGCGCTGATCTGGCCGACCGAGATGCCGATCCCGAAGCCCATCGTCAGGACGGAGAGTTGGGCGCCGGAGGCGCCCTTCCGGACGAGATCGCCGCCGAGCGCCAGCGCGGGGGCGAACACGAGGGCGCCGGCGATCCCCTGCGCCATCCGCGCGGCCACCATCCACCACGGCGATCCCGCCAGGCCGACCGCCATCGTCGCCGGCGCCAGCAGCACCAGTCCGGCCACGATGAACCGCCGCCGGCCCCACCGGTCGCTCCACGATCCGACGATCGGCTGCAGAGCGGAGAGCGAGAAGACGAAGGCGGCGAACTCGAGCCCGAACCAGAACGGCGTCTGGCCGAGGCGGGCGTTCACCTGCTTCTCGAGCGGCGACAGGAGTGAAATCGACGACGTCATCAGCAGCGTGGCGATGCCGAGCGCGAAGATCGGGTCCAGCACGTGCGACCCTTCGGATGCCCGCAGGGCGAGACGGAACGCGCCGGGCTGCACGCCGGCCGCTCGTGGCGGCTCCTTCACCAGCCGCGTGACGAGGGCGACGCTCAGCAGCGCGCCGAACGCGGCGAGGTAGAACGCGGCGTCGTAGCCGGTGATGCGCCGGCCGAACATCCGGTACGGTCCTGATTCCACGAGGAATCCGGCCGCGAGCGGCCCGGCGCCGAAACCGACGAGCCGCAGAGAATTGTACGTGCCCATGTTGGCACCGCGGTTCTCGCGCGCGCTCAGTTCGTTCACCAGGGCGATGCTCGCGGTGATGGTGAACGCCGCGGCCGCGCCCTGCCCGAGGCGCACCAGCAGAACCGTGACGTAGCTGTGGGCGAACGAGTAGACCAGGCTGAGCGCGCAGACCGCAATCAGCCCGCCGACGACGAAGAGCTTCCGGCGTCCGGCGCGATCGCTGAGATGGCCTGCAAACGGCTGCAGCGCGGCGTTGAAGAACCCGAAGCCCGAGAGGATGACGCCGGTCGCCGCGGCGCCGGTCAGGCCGAAGAGCGTGCCGCCCATCTGCCCGCTCGCGACATAGAGCGGCAGGACGACGACGAGGAACGAGTTGGCGACGGCATCGGCCATCCGCGCCGCGCCGAGCGCGGCGACGTTCGCGTCGACCTTCATCGTGCGCCGGCGCCGATGGCGCCGGTGCACGCCGCCGGATCGCGCGTTGACAACGCGGCCCGGGCGGGACATGGGGCCGGGCGCACCGCGAGCGGTTCGTGCTGTGCCGGCCTCATCTGGAGCTGCCTCTCTTTCCGGCGAGGTGGACGCGGCCGGGCGATTCCGCGGCGCGGCCGTGATGGGCCCGAGCCGGTGCGCGCCCAGCGGATCAGCCGCGTCCTCTCGAGCGCGGAACGTGAGCGTGTGGCCGCGGCACCCTTCGGCGCGTCCTGCCCGGCGATGCGACGCGGGACGGAGCGCCGGCTCGACGTCGCCTCGTCTCGTCCGACCCGCTCACGGCCTGGATCGCGTCACGCTCGTCGGCTCCGGCGGCGGCGCCGCGGGGAGCGCCGACGCAAGCGGCGCGCCTGGACCACGACGTACCGCAAGTTCCAGGCCGTGTGTCAACGCCGGTCGAAAATCCGACAGGGCCGCCGATTGAAGATCTGGCAGATCGACGCGGGGTGAGCCTCAGTTCGTCGAGGCCTCCCGACGCGCCCGCCGGCGACGCGGTGTCCGGTCGTGGTCGCGAATGACGCGCGGCTCGACCGATCGACTGCGGGGCGGGCGGCTTCATCGTCAGAGAGGCGATCTATTCGTTCGAATGTGACGTGAAGCACGCGCCGTCGATGGCGGCGGGCGGATCCATCGTCGCAGAGGGTCCCGGCGAAGGTGGGCCGCACGAGGCCCTCGCGCGCTTGTCTGCTCCGGCCCCAGCATCTCCACCCTCGCGAGCGGGCTGACGTCGAACGAGGACGCGCCGCGCGACCGGTTCGAGTGGGCCGGAGGAGATGGTATGCGCCGGGGTGTCCACAACTGATTGCGGGGGAGCGGTGAGGCGACGCGAAAGCGGCGGGATTGAGACACTTACCGCTGTTCGGAGATGAGAACCTCGCGTGGTCGTCAGGCGACGCCGGACGGCGCTCGGGAGATAGTCCCGTGCTCCTTCACGTGGCCGGCTCCCGCAGGGACCGAGGGCCCTCGAGCGCTGTGACCTGACCTGTCACGCGGCAGGTGTATGCTTCCGGCGATCGGCGGGGCATCGGAGCCGCCGGTGGGCGGGCTGCCATCACCGACGAGACCTTCTGTTAGAACAGCGGTCGGGTGTGGCATAGCTCAGCTACAAGAGCCGAAGTTGAGCCTCCACGGCATTAGGGAGCGCCGCCAACGCAGCCTGCTTCGGCCCGGCTCAATCTGAGGGTCGAGCATAGGTGGGGAACGATTGCCCGACGCCATGTGCCAGGAGTCCATGTCGTTCGAACGGTTCAACGATCGCTACCGTGAACTCACCGGGCATGATGGGGCGTGCCGCTGGCAATACCGGCTATTTAAGGATCTTGAGGCCGGACGATTTCCAACCGACATCGAGCTGCCGACCGGGCTCGGAAAGACGTCGATTATCGCGCTATGGATCTTGGCTCTGGACCGCGCCGCCGAGCGCTTTTTGAGCCTGATTCCTCGTCGGCTGGCCTACGTGGTCGATCGCCGCGTCGTTGTGGACCAAGCTTCAGAGTTTGCCGAACAGGTTCGCGAACGCCTCGATCGGGCTGCCGAGAATTCGAAGCACGTGTTACACGCGTGCGCGAAGAGACTGAAGAGCATTGGATTCACGCCCTCAGTGATTGAGGTGTCCACTCTGCGCGGTCAGCGGATGCTCGATGAACTCTGGACACACGATCCCACGCGACCGGCGATCATCGTGGGCACGGTTGACATGATCGGTTCGCGCCTGCTGTTCAGTGGTTTCGGGCCACGAATGGGATCGTGGAAACGCGCCCTGCAGGCTGGTCTCGTCGGGCAAGACTGTTTGCTCGTCCTCGACGAGGCTCACCTCTGCTCGCCGTTCGCGGCCACGCTATCGGCGATCGAGCGGCGCCAGGGGACGCTCGCATCGTTTTCTGTCGTGCGGATGGGCGCCACGCTGGAGCCGGTCCAAGATCTGCTGCGGCGAACACCTGGTCTTCCCGACGTGCCGCCCACTCGCCGCGTCTTCCAGCTCCTCGACGCTGACACCATCATCGACGATCAGTCCTGGCCGCAGGAGACTAACGAGAAGAAGGTCAGCGACCGGCTGACCGCGAAGAAGCGCTTCGAGGTCGCGCCGCTCGATTCAGACCGCGGAGTTGGCGTTCAGCTTGCCAAGTGGGCCGTCGAGAAATCGAAAGCCGATAAGTGTGCGGTCATCGGCATCGTGTTGAACACCGTCGCTGAGGTTCGACGCTGCGCCGCCGCACTCCGCGACGGCGGTGTTGCCGACGAGCACGTCGTGACGCTCACAGGCAGCATGCGCGGCTGGGATCGCGACGCCGTCATAGACTCACCCAAGTACATGCGCCTAAGAAGCCAGAGAGATCGCTCGGAGCCGAAGGACTCGCCGATGTTTCTCGTCGCGACATCCTGCGTCGAGGTCGGCGCGGACATCGACTGCGATCACCTGGGCGTCGAGTCCTGCGCCGCCGACAGCCTCATTCAGCGGCTCGGACGCGTAAACCGTCTGGGCATGAGCACTTACGACGTGACGGTGCGGTTGGTGGGCGACGCCGCATCAACCGATCCGGCCGGGAAGGTGTTCAAGCGGGTGCAGGCACTTGTCGCGGAGCGCCAAGAGCTTCATGGTTCACCGGCCACGTTCCCCAAGTGTCTGCGAGCGGGGCTTGAAGACGCCGAGATGCGCGGGCTTTTCGATGTGCGCGTCCCTCCACCAGCGCTGACGAGCGCGGTCCTCGACGACTTCGCGATGACCTCGAAGTATCCGAACGCAGGGGCACGGCCTGACGTGGGGCGCTGGCTCCACGGAAGCGTCGAGGACTCGTCGCTCTACGTCGAAGTCGCGTGGCGAGCGGAACTTGATCGGGTGATCGAGCCTGAAGATGCCGAACGGCTTGTGGCTGCGTTCCCCATTGGTGCCCGCGAGACGGCGCGTTGCCCGCTGTACGAGGCCGTCGAGCTGCTGAAAGCGATCCGTGAGCGAGCGGTCGAGGACGACGATCTCGGCGCGCGCGTCCTGCTTGTCACGCGCTACGGCAACACCACGAGTTCGCGCCTGCGTGATCTGCCCACCGCCGACGACGGCGAGCTGCGTGCGCTGCTCCATGATGCGACTGTGGTGCTGCCGACGACGGCAGGTGGCTACGACGGCCAGTTCGTGCATTCCGTGTCGAATCACCAGGTAAACGACATCGCGGAGCAGGCGCAGCCAACGAGCCGCGCGCAACGCCGTCGCCTCTGGATCGATTCTGGTCGTGTGACGACGTCTGCGAGCAGCGAAATGCAGCACATCGTGTCGGATGCGGACGCGGAAGACCTCATGGGCGAGGTCGAGAACGTGGCAGCCGAGTTGCTCGGCGTCGGCTGGCAGCTCCTCGAAGCTGCGGGCAACGGCGCGCGTGGTGTCGTCATCGCCCGTGAGAATCACCGGGCGCTGGAAGAGGCCGAAGACGACGACGCCTCGCTCGGCTTCAAGAGTGAGGTGCTCCTCAGCCACCACCTCGGCGATGCGCGCACGAAGGCCGAGGAGTTGTGCAAGCGTTTGGCCCTCTCCGACGAACTGCGCGCAACGGTCATCGAGGCCGCTGGTCGGCACGACCTCGGCAAGGACCGGCCTTGGTGGCAGCGCGCGGTTGGGCGCGTCGAGAAGCCGCCGGTAGCGAAGTGGGTTCGGTCTCGGATGGACCACAAGATCAACTGCGGCTACCGCCATGAGCTGGGCACGGTTGGCGACCTTGAGGCCGCCACGCTGCCCGCCAACGTCGAGCGCGAGTTGTGCCTGCATCTCGTGGCGGCACACCACGGCCACGCTCGACCGGGCTTTCGCGTCGAGGCAGCAGGTCCGATCGCCACGGACACCGTGAAGCGAGCGCTGCGAGAGACGCCCGTGCGCTTCGCGAGACTGCAGACCAAGTATGGCTGGTGGCTGCTCGCGTGGCTCGAGGCGCTGGTAAAGGCAGCCGACGTGCTCGCCTCGCGCGAGGACGAGGGCTCGCCGTGACGACGATCCAGCTCGCCATCGATGCCCGTAACCCTGGCGAGTACCTCGCCGTCTGCGGCTTGCTGGAGCTGCTCAGCCGCTACGACACAAACGCGACGTCGGTATGGCGGCGAACGACTGGCGTGCTTGCGTCGTTGCCTTCTGCTGCCGCCGACGTGTGCGAAATCGAAGCCGCGATCGACGAGGCATTCGTCGTTGCGGAACTGGCCAAGCAGCTCGGAACGAAGGACTCGTGGAAGGCGATCACCGAGAAGGGCCGCCAGCCTCTCGCCAACTCGATCGGTGGTTGGTGCGGCGGCATCGAGCTCGCGCTGCCAGACAAGGCCATCGTCGTGGTCGACCACTGGTACGAGTGGGCGCATGCCTCACGAGGGCGGATCGTGCAGCGCCTTGAGAAGCGCGACGGCAAGAGCCGCTGGAAGTTCTGGGCCGGGAAGCGGGACGAAGCGAGCGTCAAGAAGGGGGCCTACTCGGCGAGCCTACGGGGCATTGCGGGGCTCACTCTCGATCTCGTCGAAGCGACCGCAGCGTTCTCGACGGCGAAGCGTCTGCAGGACCTGCTCTCGTTCACGTCGCCGGGAAGCAGTCGTCTCAATCTCGACGCCGTGGCGACGCGCTCGTCGATCGATCGAGGCATCAGCGCGGAAGACGCCAAGAGCGGCGGCAGCTCGCCCGGCCGACCTGTGCTGGAGCTACTCGCGGCCGTCGGACTGTCGACGTTCTTCCCTCCGCGACGAGTGGGAGACAACGCGCCTCACGGCGTCGTCGGCGTGCGGAAGCGGATCTTCACCTATCGCACCTGGAGCCCACATCTGCCGTTGACGCTTGCGCGCATGACCGCGCGTGGTGTCGAGGTCACACCGGCCGAGTTGGTGAAGCGCGAGGCCATCATCGGCATGATGGGACAGTACGGCTACTTGAAGCTTGCTCGTCCGGCCGGAATCACCGAGTTCGTGTCCGTAGACTCGGACAACGAAGACGAGAACGATGATGAGGACAACGATGAGTGACGACACAGCCCTAACGCAGTACGATGACCTTCTAAGAGACGACGCCAACGTCGCCGCCATCCTGATCCGCGAGCGACTTCGCCCCGTTCAGGGACCGCGAGGCGTGTTCTTCCCGCCAACCTTCGCGGCCACCGGCCGAGGGAAGAGCGACTATCAGATCGATCGGTTCGGCCCGCGTGCCGAGGATCCTGAAGGTGCGCAGAAGGATAGCGTCATCGCGAACCGCTGCACTGTCGATTCAGTGCCCTCGCAGGCGAACCGGCTTGAGGCCCGGCTGCTTAAGTACTCGGGCACGTCGATCCCCAAGGTCACGATTTCGGGCAGCCGCGTAGGACAGGGCTCGATCGACTTGCTCGAGGTCGGGCACCGTGTCGGTGACGCCGTCGTGCGATATAGCAAGGTGAACGTCACTATCAACGGCCAGGAGGAGGAGCGTGATGGCTTCGAGCCATTCGAGGCGGCGCTCCAGGCGTACGTAAAGGGCGACGCCGCCCCGCTCGCGAAGCTTGCGCCGACTTCGCTCGTGTTCGGGCACTGGGACAGCCGTGACTCGGCCACGAAGAAGTCGACCAAGTCGAAAGCGCGCCGTCTCATCCGCAGCGAGGTCGTCGCCTACAACGTGCAAAAAGTCACGAAACGCAGCCAGTACTGGTCCAGCATCGACCCGGAGGTGAGCCAGGAGCTGGAGCAAATCCTCAAGGAGGCGAAGGAGGCAGCACAGCGGGACCCGAACACCAAGAACCCCGCCTCGCAGCTCGGCATGACGGACGTGCCGGCGCCCGAGTCTCCCGGCGGCGTCATCGCCTTCGGGCCGATCGAGCGCACGACGATCATCGCGCTCTCGGGCGTGCGCGCGCTCGCGACATTCAAGGGGTGGAATCAGTCGGGCGTGACCGAGATCGACACCGAGAAGACGCTGGCGTTGCGTCGCTACTTGTTCGCGCTGGCGCTGGCGTCGGCGGCCGATCAGGGGGTCTGGGACCTTCGCGAAGGTTGCATCCTCGTGCGTGAGAGCAAGACGGAGAACGGGAAGGTCGTCGCCGATCCTTCGGCTCTTACCGCCGTGAAGGTGACGCACTCGGGTGAGGAAGAGATTTTCTCGGTTCCCGAGAAGGCCGAGCCTTCCGAGTTCCTCGCCAAAGCCGCTGCGGCGTTCTTCGGCGAGAAGAAGGTCGACGACAACACGGTGGTCGATGTCCCGCCATCGCTCGTGTTGGCATTCGATCCCAGCGGCGCTCGTGCTGCGGTCAACACGAAGGGCGGCGGCAACTCGGGCGAGTCGAAGAAGAAAGAAGACTTCGTCAAGTTACTCGGCGCGCTCGATGCGTGGAAGGGCAGGGAGGCCGAACTCCAGAAGAAGAAGCTCCCCGAACTCAAGAAGCTGGTGGCCGAAACGCAGAAGCAACCCGAAGCCGGGGCGCCGACCGTGAATGAGGGCGCTTCGACGGAGGATGCTGGTTCGGAGTCCTGATGTCGCTCGCGATCCGCGTTCAGCTTCTGGCTGGATATTCCGGGCGTGAATGGCCGCCGAGCCCGGCGCGCCTCTTCAAGGCGCTCGTGGCTTCGGCACGTGCTGGCTGGGCGCATGACAACCGCGAGACCATCGACGAATCGTTGCGCGTTCTCGAGCAGCAAGGCTGGCACGAGGGCACGCGACTCCCCGAGATCGTCGTGTCTCGTGCGACGCTGCGGCCACCTCGGCAGCGGCGATTCATTCCCAACAACTCCAAGAACTGGCCAACCGAGCGCAAGCTCAACCCCGTGAAGGGCATTGACCTCGACGAAGAGCCGATGGTCCGTTGGGATGTCGAGGCGCCTCACACCGTCTGGTACTGGTGGCCGAGCGTCGAAGCAGCATACGTGCCTACACTGCGCGAGGTGTCGCGGCGGGTCTTCAGCGTCGGCAAAGGCGAAGATTTCGCCGTGCTCGACGCCACCGACGCGGAGCCACCTACTAGCGCTGTGCACTGGCAACCTTCAGCGACCGGCGCGTCGTTGGAAGTACCCGAAGCAGGCTGCCTGGACGTCTGCGATGCCGTGTTCGCGCGCGACCTCAACGATCTGCCGGCGCCTGCGGCGGGCGTGCGAGCCGTGACTTACGCATCAGACGCTGTCGCGCCTTCGCGCGAGGTTCCAACCTTCGTGCTGGGGCTCTGGCGCAATGGCAAACGCTGCTCGTGGGACGCGCGCTTGCTCCGACAGGTCGTCGGTCCGGTCCGCCATCTCCTCGACGAGATCCGAGACGAGGTCGTGGACGTGCTCACGAAGAGTCCGAGCGAGCGACCTGCCATGGAGGCACTCGTTCGCCGCGTGCTGGTCGGGCACGACGAGAGCAACAAGCCGATCACCGAACCGCACCTCGCGATCTTGCCGGTGCCGAGCGTCCTCGGCCCGTACCCGGATGGCCGCGTGCGCCGCATCGCCCTCGCCGACTTCGGTAGCGGGGACGACCCGAACCGGCGCGCGATCATCGAGGTGGCGCAGGTGCTCCTCCACGGTCGCGAACTATGCGACAACGGCCGCGCCACCGGCGTCGTCCTCGACACGGAGCCCGATGTCCAGTGGCTACGAACGCTCACTCGAAGCTCACGCACGTGGGCGACCGTGACTCCATTGGTGCAGGCAGCGAAGGAGCTGACATCGGTGGAGTGGAAACGCCTCGTGGAGGCGAGGCGAAACGCCGAACGGGAGCCAGCGAAGGCCGCAGCCCGCGAGCTTCACCTTCGAAAACGCCGCTTCGAGTTGGTCGAGCGCAGTGTGCGGCAGGCCATTACGGAGCAGGAGGCGAGCATCGAGTCCATCGAGTTCGCTTCCGGCGGTCCTATCGCTGGCGTTCACGTCGCGACCCAGTACCGAGCCAGCGGCTATCTCGGCGAGACACCCAAGCTCCATGTGCGGGTGACCTTCGATAGACCCATCGCTGGCCCGCTAGCGATCGGTAGGGGACGACATGTCGGCTTCGGTGTGCTGTGGCCGGTGGATCCCGACACTTGAACGAGGAAGTGTCGTGGCCTTCTGCGCTCCCAGACACCGATCCTGGCGACACGTCGCGGCTGGCTGGAAGGGCCGCCCAGGCGAACGATCCTCGATGAGGCTCAGCGTGTCCCCGAGCTCTCGCTTTCCGCCTCGAGGGGCCAGCTGCAAGATCAACTTCAGTCCCGCTCGGGCGATCTAGGAACCGCCGACGATGCGAAGACCAGGGCATCCGACGTGCTGGATCAACTGACGGTCCTGAAGCGGCTGGCCGGGCGTCTGGAGGCGGCTGGCATCGCGCACATGGTTGCCGGCTCGATCGCCGCCAGCCATTACGGCCGGCCGCGCATGACGCGCGACGCCGATCTGGTCGTGGAACTGCAGCCCGAGGACGCGGGCCGCCTCGAAGCCATACTGGGAGGGGAGTTCATGCGGAACCCAGCCGGCATGCGGGAGGCGATCCGGTGCCGCGGCATGTTCAATGTCATTCACACCCAGGCGATGATCAAAGTGGACTTCGTGCTCCTGAAATCCGACGCGTATCGGATGGCCGAGGTCGAACGGCGCCGGCGAGTGCGCGTGGACGCCATCGAACTCTGGATGCTCACTCCGGAGGATCTGGTCCTCTCGAAGCTGCCGTGGGCGAAGGAGTCTCGGTCGGAGCCGCAGTTGAACGACGTGCGCAGCGTCCTCCGAATCCAGCACGGCGCAATCGACTGGCCGTACCTCGAAGGCTGGGCCGAACGGCTGTCGGTTGCCAGCCTGCTTCAGGAAGTCCGGTGAGCAGCGATACTCCCCTCGACGTCGAGATCGAGCTCGATCGCCTCTTCGCGACGCGCTCGGGGAGCGAGCGCGTGCGCATGGCCTGCGGCATGTTCGATTCGGCCAGGGCAATGGCGGTCGGTGCCATCCGCGCCGCGCGGCCCGACATCGGCGACGCCTCACTGCGCGTCGAGCTGTTCGATCGCCTGTATGGTGGCGAGATCGACGGCGACTGGCAGCACGAGGTCCGCCAGCGTCTCGCGCGGGGCGCTGGCACGGAGGGGCTCGACGCTGAGCGGTCACGGCCAACAGAGGGTTCTGATTGAAGGCTCGAGGCGAGCGCGGGCGTCTCGCGCAGGCTCTATGACAACTGAATACCGAATCCCGCCGGCCTGACGGTCCGCCCGGCTGCCGCCGACAACCCGGCACAGCCGGGCGGAAGCGCGGCCCGTACGACACGCTGAGCAGCGACGCGGCCCGCCCGCTGAAACGACGAATGGTGTCCGCAGGCGACGCGCGGAAGGACTTCGAGGCATCACGGAAGACACGCCGTATCGTGTGACGGTGATCGCAGATCGGCCCGAGCCGAAAGCCGAGGCCTGCGGTGAAGAACCGCTCTGATCAACACAACCAATGAAAGGCGGCCTTCGAGGTTGGCAGGTCGACGAAGATGCTCGTGTTGCCGTTGTCGAAGGCGGCGCCGCCGGTCCCTCTCCCGCGAGAGGGCGGGTCTCTGCAATCAGCCGGTCGTGAACCTGGCAGTTAGCCGCCTTGAAGAATAGCGATCAGCCGACGTCCACACTTGCAATCAGCCGTTGATGGCGCTGGAATCGGCGTGCGCCGCCCGGTCGTGCAACGCCCCGTTACAGCCTCACCGCCGGCCACGCCCCCTTCACCCGCCCGGCGTGAAACGCGACCTCCCCGGCAGCAAGCGCGCGTTCCAGTGCGGGACCATCACCGGTGAACAGCTCCCCGGCGGTCGTGAGCACCGCCTGCCCCACGTGCGCGGCCGGGAGCTTCTTCAGCACCGAATCCGCGGCCTCGAGCGCCCGGTGCCATCGCCGGGAGAGATCGGCTGCCGAGGGCGCCTCGCCGTCGAACGCGAGCGCCGCGATTTCGCCGTCTGAATAGCGCGAGGAGCGGCTGGCCTGCGCGAGGATGCCGGCCGGCGTGAACCCGGGATCCTTTCCGGACGCCGCCCACGCGAGATACGCGAGCGGCTGCAGGCGCTCGTGCGCGGCGATGACGTCCACCCAGTCCCGCGCCTCGAGACGGCCCACGAGCGCGAGCACCTTGTTCGTCGCGAGATCGAACGGATGAAGCACCAATCCGAAATCATCGTGATCGACGAGCGGAAAGAAACGGAACGCGCTGTCGCGCGCCCACTCGACGACGAGCCGCTCCTGCCCGCGCGACACGATCGCTTCCACATACCCCGGCCGCTCACGGAGGGCTGATACGGCAAATCCCGACTGCTGGAGAATCGCACGGTCGCGATCCCATGATCCCGCAACCGCTTCGGCCGTATCGTGAAAGACGTGGTGATCGCGGGAGACGCGCGAGGTGTCCAGCGCGACGCCCAGGGCGGCGCCTCCAGCCACATAACTCTCGCCGCCCGCCCGGCGCGCCGCCGCTAGGAGCCGGCAGACGTCCCGCTGGAGTCCTGTGAGAGCCATGCCCGCACCTCCGCCACGCGACGAAACGCCCGCAGATCGCCATGCCGCGCGATCGCCGCGAGTACCTGCTCGCGCTCGGACGTCGTCTCGGGATAGTAGCCGTCGCGCAGGAACCACAGGCACTGCGCCCGGTAATCGTCGACCAGGCGCCGGACGCAGCCGCTGGCGGGATTGACGCCCCGCTCGCGGCAGGCACTGCGCCCGGTAATCGTCGACCAGGCGCCGCAATTCGACGTCGGCTGCCGCGCGCTCCACCCCGCCATCGTAGCCGATGTGCAGCGGCCCGCCCGCCCGCCGGCCTGACGGTCCGCCCGGCTGCCGCCGATAACCCGGCACAGCCGTGCGGAACACGTACCTGGTCTGCTACGACATCTCTAACGACCTGCGCCTCCGCCGCGTCCACAAGACGATGGTCGGCTTCGGGGACCGGCTCCAATACTCGGTGTTCGAGTGCAGGTTCTCGCCGGCCGACCTGGCGCGCTGCAAGCACGCGCTCGGCAGGCTGATCCACCACCGCGAAGACCAGGTGCTCTTCGTCGACCTTGGGCCGGCCGAAGGGCGCGGCAGCCGCGTCATCAGCGCCGTCGGCCGCGCCTATTCCACCTTCGATGCCCCCTGCATCGTCGTCGATCGCGACCAGGAGGCGGGCGAGATCACGGGCACGAAGCGGACGGTGGACGCGATGCGGCGCGGGCGGGAGCAGCGCGCGCTCGAGCGGTTCGAAGAGGACGAATGAGCGCCGAACCGGCCCCGCTCCGAGTGACGTTCCCCCTGCGGCCGATCGCGGCAAAGGCCGGCCTGCGGCGCCGGGTCGAGCTCCCGCAGTACCTGCCGGCGCGCATGCTGAACGAGTTCACGTACTGTCCACGCGTCTTCTTCTACGAATGGGTCGAGGGCGTCTTCGCGCACAGCGACGATACGGTCGAAGGCGCGCTGCGTCACGAGACGCTGGGCGAGAAGGCGGAGGCGCTGCCGCCGGCGGAGGCGTCTGGTGGCGAGCGGATCCACGCCCGTTCGGTGTCGCTGTCGAGCGATCGCTATGGCCTCACCGCTGTCATCGATCTCGTCGAAGGCCAGGGCGGGACGGTCTCGCCTGTCGACTACAAGCACGGCGGGCCCATGGAGCGCGACGGCGGCCTGGAGGCATGGCCGACCGACCGTGCGCAGGTCTGCGTGCAGGCGCTCATCCTGCGCGATCACGGCTACACGTGCGACGAGGCCGTCGTCTATTACAACCGGACGAAGCAGCGCGTGCGCGTGCCGATCACCGACGAGCTGGTGGACGCCACGCTGGCGGGCGTCGAGCAGGCACGGCGCGTCGCCGCCTCGGGCGTCATCCCTCCACCGCTCGTCGACAGCCCCAAGTGCGTCCGCTGCTCGCTCGCGGGCATCTGCCTGCCGGACGAGACCCGCGCTCTGCTCGACGGCCTGCGCGAGGACGGTTCGGACGGCCTCCAGCAGTTGGCGCTGTTCGGGAACGAGGCGCCGGCTGCAGGGCGGACCGCGGAGATTGACGTGCGACGGCTCGTGCCGGCCGGCGACGACCTGCGGCCGCTCTACGTCACCGGCTACGGGTTCTCGGTCGGCAAGTCGGGCGGTGTGCTCCAGATCAAGGAGAAGGGCGCGCTCGTGCGGGAAGCGCGTCTGAACGACGTATCGCAACTGAATGTGTTCGGCAGCGCGTCGGTGACCTCCGGCGCCGTGCAGGCGCTGGCCGAACTGGAGCGTCCGATCGCATATTTCACGATGGGCGGGTGGTTCTACGGGATGACCACCGGGCTCGGTCTGAAGAACGTCTTTCTGCGGCGCGAACAGTTCCGGCGCGCCGACGACGACGCGTTCTGTCTGCGGATCGCGAGCGCGATCGTGGCGTCGAAGATTCGGAACCAGCGGACGCTGCTGCAGCGCAATCACGTGGAGCCGCCGGCGCGCGCTCTCGACGCGCTGAAGCGGCTGGCGGCGCAGGCGCTCGAAGCCGGCGCCCTCGATTCGCTGCTCGGCATCGAGGGCACGGCGGCGCACCACTATTTCGGGCACTTTGGCGGGATGCTGAAAGTGGACGACGGGGAGGAGCCTCCGGCGTTCGATTTCACGCGGCGCAGCCGGCGGCCGCCGAGGGATCCGGTCAACGCGCTGCTCTCGCTCGGCTACAGCCTGCTCGTGCGCGATCTGACGATCGTGTGCCACGCGATCGGGTTCGATCCGTTCCTGGGGTTCTACCATCAGCCCCGCTTCGGGCGTCCGGCGCTTGCGCTCGATCTGATGGAGGGCTTCAGGCCGTTGATTGTCGATTCCGCGGTGCTGTTCGCCATCAACACGGCGATGGTGACGCCCGGCGATTTCGTGCGCGCCGGCGAGTCGGTCGCGTTGACGGCGCGCGGTCGAAAGCGGTTCCTGCAGGCGTACGAGCAGCGGATGGATGCGCAGGTGACGCACCCGCTGTTCGGCTATCGTGTGAGCTACCGGCGGGTGCTCGAGATTCAGGCACGGCTGCTGGCGCGCGTCGTCAGCGGGGAGCTCCCGGCTTATCCGGGGTTCGAGACCAGATAGCGACGCGAGCGGTTGGGTGGTGCTGCGGTGTCCGGGATCGCTCGCGGGCGTGGATTTGCTGGTAGATCGTGTAGAGTGAGTGCATGAGCGGTCGTGATGTTGAAGACGCCGCGCCCCGCAGACAAGGCCGCTCGCAAGAGGGCCGCGAACATATTGGCCGGGAGGGAGTTTTCGAGCGGTCTATTTCCGCCGATGATCATCGGCGGCCCCATTGAAGCCAGTCCACACTGGCCCGCACACACGCCGCACAGTCGCATTTCCGCCGATGATCATCGGCGGCCCCATTGAAGCTACGAACTCGTGCGCCTGCGGCGCATCGTGCATGACGGATTTCCGCCGATGATCATCGGCGGCCCCATTGAAGCCTGCAACTCGTGCGGCTCGACAAGGGCGCCGGATATTTCCGCCGATGATCATCG
>JADZED010000040.1 GCA_020850715.1 Acidobacteriota bacterium | reverse complement strand
CTTCAACCAGGGCTTTCGCTGGCGGACCGCCCCTGACGAGCAGCGCGGCCCCGAGCGGCGGGATCCCCCGCACGCTCGTGCGATCACCCCTGCCTCGGCAGATCCGCTCATCCCGCCCATCGCACCCTGACCGTACACCCCACCGAGCCGCCCCCGCGAGGACGGCCCGGCGCGTCAGAAATCCCACGCCGCCTGGGGTGGGCCACGCGCCTTCTCGAGCGGCAAGGGCACAGCCGGTAGCCCGAGCTGCTCGAGGATGGCGCGCAAGGGGCGGTCCGCCAGCGAAAGCCCTGGTTGAAGCTCCTATGCCCGGTAGAACGACTTCATCGTGTCTTCGATGCGCCGCGCGGGCGCCGGTTGAAGGCGCTCGCGGGATCTCGCTCACCCGCTCGCTCCTGCGAGTGCTCTCGCGCTAGTCTGCGCGCTTTCGCAGGGGCCGTTGCGACATGACACTGCGCCCGTCGATCCATTTGTGCCTTTGGTTGTCGATCCCTCTCGTGTCGATGCACGCGAGCGCGCAAGCCCCGGCGTCAGCCGTGGCGGTGACGGCACGGGACGCAGCTGACGTGGCGGAGCCGATCATCGTCGGCGAGTGGCGGGTCGTGCGCACCGTCGACGCGCGGCACCTCCCCGACGGTCGCGAGAGCGGCGATGTCTGCGGATGGTTGCAGACCGTGATCGTGACGAGCGCGGCGGCGCCCGCAGCGGCGGAGGTCGAAGCGACGCTGATCGTGCCGTGCATCAGTGGGCCGACAGGACCCACGGCGGGTCAGGCGCAGCTCAAGCTGCGCGAGGGTGCGCCGACGACATCGGTCCCGGCGCTCTCGCCGGCCGCCATGCCGATCGTGCCAGCGAGCCAGCCGGCCGGTGCCGCGGAACCCAAGAGCGCAGAGCTCGGACGCGCGCCGCCGCCGCCCGGCGGCTGGAACGGCGGGCCGGGCGACGGGCGCATCGGCAACCTCATCACACCCGGCGTGCTTGTCGGTGTGGGTCTGGCGGTCGGTGGTGCCGGAGGCACATGGTTCCTGCTGCGTGATCCAAAGGACGTGTTTTCGAACCGGGAGGAGCTCGTCCCCGGCATCCTCGCCGCGGTGGGCGTAGCGACGGGCGCGGCGTTGTTGCTCTCCGGCAGCATCGTCGGCCTGGGCGCGCTCACGGTGCCACCGAGTGGCGGGCCGAAGGCCCAGTCCGGCGCGGTCTTTCACGCCGGGGGCGGAGAACCGGAGCGCTTCGTGTTGGTGCCTCGCATCGAGATCATCACGCCGGGCGTCGTCATCGAAGACGAAGCCGGCGCGTTCCGCATCGTCGCCGGCGCCGCCATGTCCACGCCGTTTTGGAGCCACGACTGCCCGGCGTCACCGACGTACGAAAACGCCTCGCTCGCCGAGCGGCTCGGCGCGCGCCGCGTGATCGTGCGCCACCCGGCGTCGCCCTCGCCGTTGCGCGGCCTGCTCGCGCTTTGTCCGACGTCGCCGAAGGCGTTCGGCGGGCTCACGTCGACGTACCGCATCCAGCTCCCCGACGACCGCGTGCAGGCGGCCGCCGCGGGTGGCGTGGGCCTCGTCGCACAGCCGAGCGCCGTCGTGCAGCCGTACGCCGACGGCGGAGCCGACATCCCGACGTGGGTGTTGTGGTTGTCCCAGTGACACGCGTCGCAGTCGTCGCAGTCATCGCAACGTCGCTGCTGTCCGCGTGCGCGAGCGCGAAGCCGCAATCGCCTCGCGTCGAGGCCTGCCATCCGGTCGGCGCCGCGTTCGCGACGCCGGGCGAAAACGCCTCGATGTCACTCGAGCACGGCGCGCCGCTCCTCGTCGATGCAGGCCAGCTTTGGCGCTGCACGTGCGCGCCGCCCGCGCTCGCAGGCGGCGCGAAGCGGCCGGCGCTCGCAGGCGGCGCGAAGGCGCCGGCGCTCGCTGGCGGTGCGAAAGCTCCGGCGCTCACCGGCGGCGCGAAGGCGCCTGCGCTCGCCGGCGGTGCGAGACCGCCAGCGCTCGTGGGTGCTGCGCCCGTCGAGCCTGCGCCGAGCGGTGGCTGTGGTCCGCTCGACGGCATCATCGGGTGCTTCGTGCCGCGCCCGAACGCGAAAGCGACGACGACGAAGAAGAAGACGGAGACGACGACACGGCAAGCGCCGAGCTGCCGTCGCGCGGAGCGGTGCAAGGGCTTCGAGGTCGTCGGTGCCGGTGCCGACGCGTACATCATCGACGCCGACGTGATGACGCCGATCGCCGGCAGCGGATGCTACGAGCCGTGATCGCGGCGTGATCGGCGTCGCGTCACGACGCGGCGGCGGCGCTGCCGCGCGCTAACGCAGGCACGACGCGGTCTGGATCGCGACGAGCTCGGAGTCGGCCCCGCCGCTGCTGCCGCCCGCGCTGTACACGACGGTCTGCGACTGGTGCAGCGCGAGGTGACCTGCTCCCGGAATTTCGATCGGGTTGAAACGTAACGGCCTCGGCCTGCGGCAGAGCAGGAGAGGCCGATGAAGAAGAGCAAGTTCACCGAAGCGCAGATGGTCCGCATCCTCCGCGAAGCCGACGAGCACGGTGCTGCGGAGGCCGCGAAGAAGCACGGCATCAGCGCCCAGACGCTATACGTGTGGCGCAGGAAGTTCCGCGGCATGAGCATCGAGGACGTGAAGCGGCTCAAGGCGCTCGAGACGGAGAACGCCAAGCTGAAGAAGCTCGTCGCCGAGCAGATGCTGGAGAACCAGGTCCTGCGCGAGGTGAACGCAAAAAAAATGGTGAGCGCCCGCGGACGACGGCAGCAGGTCGCCTTTGCTCGCACGCGCGGGCTCTCGAAGACCAAGGCCTGCAGACTCTTCCGTGTGGCGCGCTCGATGACGACGTACCAAAGCCGCCTGGACGTGAAGGACGCCCCGGTCATCGACAGGATGGCCGTGCTCGCTCAGGAGAACCCCCGCTATGGCTATCGACGTGTGCGCGTTCTCCTTGGCCGTGAGGGCAAGGCCATGAGCGCCCGTCGTGCCTACCGACTTTGGCGCAAGGCGGGCCTGAAGGTGCCGAAGAAGCGTCGCCGCCGCGTGTCGACGACGACCGCTCGGCCGACACCGCCGACAGGAGCAAACCACGTGTGGTGCTACGACTTCGTCTTGGATGCCTGCGCCAACGGACAAGTCCTCAAGTGCCTGACCGTCGTCGATGAGTACACGCGGGAGTGCTTGGCCATCGACGTCGCGCCGAGCATCCGCTCTGGGGGATAGCCCGAACAAACGCCCTGTTCGCTGCCACGACGGGGGGCTCGGGCGGGCGACCTGAAGGTCGCGAGATCTTGTGCACGGCGGTGCGATCACCCCTGATTCGGCAGCTCCGCTCATCCCGCCCATCGCGCCCGGAGCGTACACCCCACCGAGCCGTCCCCGCGAGGACGGCCCGGCGCGTCAGAAGTCCCACGCCGCCTGCGGTGGGCCACGCGCCTTCTCGAGCG
>JADZED010000039.1 GCA_020850715.1 Acidobacteriota bacterium | reverse complement strand
GCTGGATTACCCTCGATGGGCCGTCAGGCCGCACCAAGCACTTGAAACTCGACCCCGCCATCCCTCAGGATGGTCCCGGTGCCAGAGTTTCCGGAAAACCGGTGCCAGAAAATCCGGAACCCACACGCCCAGCACGCCGACAAACGCGAACGCGCGCTGCGTCGCCGACAGACGCAGGCGGCCGCCGGCGACGCCGCCGGCGAGCGCGCCGATGGCCAGACAGCCGGCGACGTTCACGACGAAGGTGGCGTAGGGGGTCGCGCCGTCGAAGCGCCGCGAGAGCGCGAGATTGACCAGGTGACGCAGCAGCGAGCCGAGGGCGCCGCCGCCGGCGATGGCAAGCCAGGACATGAGACACGCTCCACCAACTGACCGGATGAGGACGAAGGACGGCCGCGGCAGGCGCTCCTACGGCAGATCCGTAGGAGTCATTGGCCGACCGGTCGGAACGGCGGTTGTGAGGCGGACTCCACCGCCTTTGAACTCCTCACAGTGTACACCGGCGGCGGCAGCGGGATGCGCCGAAGAGGTCCGCTGATGCGCTCCTGAATTCCCTGCCGCGCAGGTCTTTCAGGTCTGCCGCCGCGCCGATTCGAAGGTCTGCGCGGCGCGCAGCCAGGGAGGCTACCGCGGTGTGCCCGCGCGTCCGAGCTGCGCGAGCGCATCACGGAAGGCCCCGGCCAGCAGGTCCGCGCGTCCTTCGCCCCAGTAGTGCAGGAAGTAGATCGGCGGCTCTGTGCCGATCATGTGGTTGTGGAGCGCGACGACCTCGATGCCCGCCTGCCGGAGCGTCCGCAGCACGGGCTCGACCTCGACGCCGAGCATCGCGATGTCGCCGGCAACGGCCGCGTTCTCGGCCGTCCCGATGAACGCCGCCCAGGAATTGAGGCCCATGCGCGCGCCGATCGGGGCGCCCAGCTCGCTGATGTGCAGGTCGTCGCGGCCGACGGTGACCTTGTAGACGGCGCCGTTGGGCTCGCCGGCACGCCCGACGATCGCGGCAATCCTGGCCGTATCGAGGGCGGCAACGCCGGTGGGTCCGCCCGGCGGCGGAATCGGCGCCGCGGCCGCCGCCGGTGCGGGCGTCCTGCCGATCAGGGCCAGCGCCGGCTTCACTCGGCGCGCCAGGTCGGCCGTTGTGCCGTGCCCGTGGACGTGCAGGAAGAAGACGCGCGGCTCATCCCAGAAGAAGTGATTGTGCAGCGCCGTCACGTCGAGGCCGTTGTCGAGCAGCGCCGACATCACCGGGCCCACCTCCTCCTGCAGCAGGACGAGATCGCCCATCATCACGTCCATGCCGCCGTCGCCCCTGGCGAGCGCCACCCAGCCGCCAAAGCCGAACGCCGCGGGGGTCTCGATGCCGTCGATCGAGACGTCCAGATCGTTGCGCGGGACGTTCACCTTGAGGACGCCCGCCTTGTAATCCCCCTGTCGACTCAGGGTGTCGAGCACCTGCCGGTAGTCGGCCGGCATCTCCTGTGCGCCCGCCACCGAGGCAAGGCCGGTCAGGAGCGCCACGCAGCGGATCGTCCGCATTCCACCCATGTTCCCTCCGGGCGGGACCGCGTCAGAGTCCCGGCGCCGCCAAGGATCCCGAGCCTTCGTTCGATGACGGCAGCCGGGCGCGTCCCCGCGCAACGGCGCCAATCATCAGTTGATTGTGACGTAGCGCTCCAGCCGCGCCACCTCTCCGACGTCGACGTACTTGCCGATCTCGCGGCGGAACTGGTCGAGCGCCTTGTACGGGCGGTATTCCTTGAACTCGCGGAGCATCCGCGCGCCGACGCCTGGAATCGTCTGGATGTCGGCGTCGCTGGCTGCGTTGAGGTCGATGGGCACGAAGACGTACTGCTCGAGCCTGGCCAGCTCGGTGGCGTCCACGTACTTCCCGATCTCGCGGTGGAACTGGGCCAGCGCCTTGTAGGGACGGTACTCCTGGAACTCGCGTACCATCCGCGGCCCCGCGTTCGGGATCAGCAGGATCTGCTCGCGCGTGGCCGTGTTCAGGTTGAGATGCACGAACAACCGTCCGTAGAGGGATGTTCGCTGCTCTGGAGAGAGCGTCCGGCCGAGCAGCGCGTCGAGCTCGGTGATCGACGGAAACGGGCGGCGCGCGACGATCTCCTTGACGAGCGCCGGCGTCAGCTGCGGCATCGCGGAGAGCTGCTGCTCGGTGGCGGCATTCGCGTCGACGATCGTGACCGGGGCGCCCACCTGCGCCAGTGCCGGCGGAGATACGACGACCCACGCGGCAGCGGCGGCGGCGGCGACGAGCGATTGCGAACGGTTCATGATGCGTTCTCCTCATTGATGTCTTGCCCGGGCGAGAATCCGTGCACGGCGGCCAGCCCGGCGAGCCCGAGCAGCGCCATCGACCCTGGCGCGAGCACCGGCGTCGCGCCTGTCAGCGTCTTTCGCATCAGCTCGATGCCGGCCATGGCGGGATACATTTCGAGCTCGAACTCCCGGTTGCCGCGGAAGTGCAGGGCGACGCCCAGCAGGCCGCTGGCGATGAACAGCGCCATCATCAGCCGCACGCCCTGCGCGCTCGCGCGCGTCGGACGCCATGTGTGGCGGGCCAGCGCGGCCAGTCCGCAGGCGAGCAGCACGATAGGCACCCACTGCAGCCAGTCGGCGACATGCCCGACGAAGATCAGTTCGAGGCCCATGCCCGTGACGCCTGTCATCGCCGTGAAGAGCAGGAAGCGCCGCAGCGCGGCGAGCCGCTGCCGGTCGGATGCGCCGCTGGTGCGAGTTTGCGACATCAGGAGTCGATGACCCGGGTTCCAGCGTAGCACCGGGATTGCCGCGTTGACGAGCCCTGTGGAGGGAGACTCCGCGGCGATCTCCGGCAGGTCGAGGTCGCGCTCGACCCGCGATGGCGCCGGGGCGCGGACCGACGTCGTGCGAGGCGCGTGCCGGCGGCCGCGCCTGCGATCGCGGGTCGGCGAGTGCAGAACGTGGTGGGCCCCCCGGGGATCGAACCCGGGACACCGTGATTAAAAGTCACGTGCTCTACCACTGAGCTAGGGGCCCTTGCGCCGCCGCAAATTATGTCACGACCGTGAACGCCTCGACCTCGATCCCGCGATCCGCGCGTGCGCGAGGGGCTGACGCGCCGGCGCCGCCCGGCCGGACGCGCCTCGAACGCGGCCGTCGATCCGGCGGGCGCTCGATGGCGCGTGCCGTTGTGCGCATCGCGGCGCCGCATTTTCCGCTATACTCAGCCAGCCCGGACGGCTTGTGCGCCGGACAGAGGTCCCGTCATGACCAGAGATGGCGCCCGCCTCGTGCTCGTTGTCGAAGACGACGTGTCGGTCCGGCGGCCGCTCGTGAAGTTTCTCGAGATGCACGGCTTCGCGGTGGTCACCGCCGAGACCGCCGACGAGGGCCTCGAGGCGCTCGGAAAACACCGCGTCGTCGCCGCCGTCGTCGACCTGCGCCTGCGCCGCGGCTCCGGGCGCGATGTCGTGGTGTCGACGCCGGCCGACGTGCCGGTGATCATCTTCTCGGGCGTGCCCTCCGAATCAGCCGAGCTCGAGCGGCTCCGCGCCCGGACGCGGCTCATCGAAAAGCCGTATTCGCTGGTGCTCCTGGTCGAGACGCTCGAAGAGATGCTCGGCGAGGCTTCACAGAATCTTCATGCCTAGCGCCGACAGCGCGAGCTCGGCACCGAGCTGCGCCGTCGTGTTCCGCACGTCGAGCGTCGGGTTCACTTCCACGAGATCGAGCGAGGTGAGCAGCCCGGAGTCGGCGACGATCTCCATCACCATGTGCGCTTCGCGGTAATCGAGGCCCCCCTTGACCGGCGTGCCGACGCCGGGCGCGATCTGAGGATCGCAGACGTCCATATCGAACGAGACGTGCAGGCCGGCCGTGCCGTGGCCCGCCAGGCTCACCGCCTGCTCGACCACCGACGCGACGCCGAGCCGGTCGATGTCCTTCATCGTGAAGACGTGCACCTGCGACTCGCGCACGGCCACCTTCTCGCGTTCGTCGAGGTTGCGCACGCCGATGAGGACCGTGTGCGCCGGCAGCACCTTGGGCGACGAGATGCCGATGCGCGCGAGCTCGGCGGGCTCCGAGCCCAGCAGCGCCGCCAGCGGCATGCCGTGGACGTTGCCCGACAGGGAGGTCGCCGGCGTGTTCATGTCGCCGTGGGCGTCGACCCAGATCAACCCGATGGGACGATCCCTGGTGCGCTTCGCCCAGTCGGCGGCGGCGGCCACCGAACCGGCAGCGAGACTGTGGTCGCCGCCGAGCACCAGCGGCATCGCGCCCTCGCTGAGCGTCTCGAGGGCGCTCTGGTACAGCTTCTGGCAGACGCGAGCGATGTCGCGGATGTACTTCTTGCGCTCGTCGCGCGGCGCCTGGGTCTCGGGAATCGGCGCCGGAAGATCGCCCTTGTCGGTCACCACGCAGCCGAGCGCGGCGAGCCGTTCGCCGAGGCCGGCGATGCGGAAGGCGGAGGGCCCCATGTCGACGCCGCGGCGATTGCCGCCCAGATCGAGCGGAACGCCGATGATGTGAATGGGGCGGAATCGGGGCTCAGGGCTCACGGTGCAAGGTGCGGGGCTGATTCGCCTCCCGCTTCCCGTCCACCCTATTGTGCAGCCAGTCGAGCGCCGCGCGCGCCGTAGCGCGACCGTCGGCGACACAATCGGGGATGCCGACCCCGCGGAAGCCGCTGCCGGTCAGGAACAGGCCGGGATGGCGCGCCAGCGCGGCCTCGATCGCGGCCAGGCGGTCGAGATGCCCGACCTCGTGCTGCGCGTTGGCGCGCGGCCAGCGATAGACGCGCGCCAGGAGCGGCTGTGCACGCAGACCGAGAATCGGCGTCAGGCCTTCCATCGCCCGATCCACCGCCTGCGCGTCAGACATCTGGAGCGCGTCGGGATCGCGCATGCCGCCGAAGAACGCGCGCATCAGCACGCGGCCGGCCGGCGCCCTGTAGGGCCACTTCGACGACAGCCACGAGGCCGCGAGCATCCGCGGCGCCTCGACCCGTGGCACGACGAAGCCGGACCCGTTCAACGGATGCGCGACCTCTTCCCGCCGGAACGCGAGCGCGACGGTCATGGCCGACGCGTAGCGGATCTCGCCGCACAGGGCGGCCAGCGCGGCGTCGCGACCGCGGAGCAGGTCGGCCGCGGCCCACGCCGGGACCGCCAGGATCGCCGCACGCGCCGACACGCGCGTGCCGGCGGCCGCCTCGATCTCGAAGGGACCCGCGCCCGCAATCCCGAGCACCCCGGCGTCCACGCGGATGGTGCCGGGCGGCAGCGCGGCGACGAGCGCGTCGGTCATCTCGGACAGGCCGCCGGGCAGCGACTTGAACGCGCCCTCGGCGGTCGAACGGGCGTGCGCCGTGCGCCGGAACGCCTCGAGCAGGCTGCCCTGCTTGCGCTCGGCCTCGAGGAATCGCGGGAACAGCGCCTTCATCGACAGCCGATCCACGTCGCCGGCGTGGATGCCGGCCAGCAGCGGCTCGGCCAGATACCGCGTTGCTTCGATGCCGAAGCGGCGCGTCATGAACGATCCGATCGATTCGTCGGCCGTGTCGGCCCGCGGAGGGATGAAGCGCTCGGCGCCCATCCGCAGCTTGCCGCGCCACGAGAAGAGTGAGGTGGCGAGGAACGGACCGGGCCGCGTGGGAATGCCCAGCACCGACCCGCTCGGCAGCACGTGCAGCCGCTCGTCCCGCAGGATGTAGGCGAAGCGAGGAAGAGAAGTGGGCACCAGACGCTCGCCGAGGCCGAGCTCCTCGCACAAGGCGATCGCCGCCGGCTTCTGGATCAGCAGCGCATCGGGACCGGCATCGATCGTGAAGCCATCGATCCGCTCGCTCAGGATGACGCCGCCCGCCCGCCCGCTCTCCTCGAGCACCACGCACGAGACGCCGCGGCGTGTCAGCTCGTACGCGGCGGCGAGGCCGGCGATGCCGCCGCCGATGACGGCGACGTCCACAGCGGCGCTCATGGTTCGAAGCCCGTCGCCTCTCTCACCAGGCCCTCGAGCATCGCGATGAACGTCGGCGACGCGTTCAGCGATCCGGTCCGCCGCAGCGACGCGCCGGCCTCGCGCGCGGCGCGGGCGGCCTGCACGTCGATATCGAAGAGAATTTCCGTGTGATCACAGACAAAGCCGACGGGCACCACGAGAAAGCGGCGCACGCCCTCTGAGGCGCGCACCGCGATCAGCTCGTCGAGCGCCGGCCCGATCCATGGCTCCGGCGTGCGGCCGGCGCTCTGGAAGGCTGTGTCGTACGCGGCGATGCCGGCGCGCTCCGCCACCCCTCGGGCCGTTGCCGCGAACTCCCGCGGATAGACGTCGCCCGCCTCGACCACGCGCACCGGCAGCGCATGCGCGGTGAAGATGACGCGCTCGTCGGGCTGTGGCTGCGCCGCGCGCACACGCTCGGCAAACGCGTCGAGCAGCAGAGGATGGTCGTGAAACGACCCGACCGCCTCGACCGAGACGCCCGACGGCGCCGCCCGGGTTGCGGCGTCGACGTACTTCTGCACGCTCAGCGTCGAAAACTGCGGCGCGAGCGGAATGGAGACGATGCGCGTGGCGCCGCGGGCGGCGAGACCGGCAATCGCGTCTCCGATGTAGGGCCGCCAGTTGCGCATCCCGACAGCCACCGGCACGGCGGGTCCCAGCCGCGCCTGCAGGGCCGCCCCCTGCGCCTGGGTGAGCTCGGTGAGCGGCGAGCGTCCGCCGATGGCCGCGTAGTTGCGGCGCAGTTCCTCGACGAGCGCCGCCGACGGCGGGTGGCCCCCGCGCACGATGGTCAGGTATTCCGCCATCTCATCGAGCGTGTCCGGCGTTCCATGCGCCATGAGGAGAACGGCGTTCATCGCCACTGGCCGATCCTATCCTCTGGTTCGCTGGTGCACGTAGCGTGCGAGCGCCTGCACGTGTTCGAGAGACGTCGACGGCAGGATCCCGTGACCCAGATTGAAGATGTGCCCCGGACGGCCGCCCGCCCGCTCGAGTACATCGTCGGTGGCGGCGAAGACACGCTCGAGCGGGCCGAGCAGCACCGTCGGATCCAAGTTGCCCTGAATCGCGCGGTCGCTCCCGATCTTCGCCCACGCCTCATCGAGCGGCGTACGCCAGTCGGCGCCGACGACCTCGCCGCCTGCCTCGCGCAGCTCGCCCAGGATCGAGCCGGTGCCGACCCCGAAATGAATCGCCGGCACCGGGGCGCCATCGCGCGTGCGGCATTCGGCCACCCGCTCGAAGATCCGGCGGCTGTGCGGGAGGATGAATTCGCGATAGTCGCGGGCGTCCAGCGCGCCGACCCACGAATCGAACACCTGCACGGCGTCCACGCCGGCCTCGATCTGGGCCGCGAGGTACTCGCCCACGAGGTCCGCCAGCAGCGCGCAGAACGCGTGCCACGCCGCGGGGGCGCCGTACATCAGCGCCTTGGTATGCGCGAACGAGGAGGAATGGCCCCCTTCGATCGCATACGACGCAAGCGTGAAAGGCGCGCCCGCAAAGCCGATGAGCGGCACGCGCCCGGCCAGCTCAGCCTTGACCTGCCCGATCGCGTCAAGCACGTGCGACAACGCTTCGCGCGGCTCGAAGCGCCGGACGCGTGCCAGATCGGCCTCGGTGCGCAGCGGCGCGTCGATGGCCGGCCCCTCGCCCTTGATGAAATCGAACGCGATGCCCATCGGTTCCAGCGGGAGCAGCAGGTCAGAGAACAAGATGGCGGCGTCGACCTCGATGCGCTGCACCGGCTGGAGCGTCACCTCGGTGGCAAGATCGGGCGTGCGGCAGATCTCGAGCAGCGTGTGTCGCTCCCGCAACGCCCGATATTCGGCCATATAGCGGCCGGCCTGCCGCATGAACCAGACTGGCGTGGCATCGACCGGCTGACGACGGCAGGCTTTCAGGAATCGGGATCCGGCGTCGATCAGTGCGTCACCTTGAGGAGATTGTGGGCGAGACCGAGCAGATCTTCGAGCCACAGGGGCTTGAACCGCAGTTCGGCGCCGAGTTCCCGCAGCTCTCTCGATATCGCATCGTCGAGAAAGTAGTCGCCCGTGACGATGGCCACCGGCGTCTCCTGCGCCGCCTGGTCGGCGCGCAACTCGCGGAGGAACCCGAGGCCGTCCATCAGGGGCATGCGCAGGTCGAGAATGATGGCGTCTGGGAGGCTTCGGCGCGCGTCCCGCAGCCCGGCCTCGGCATTCATCGCCGTCCGCACGCAGTAGCCCTCCAGACGGAGCATCCGTGCAAACGTGTGCGTCACCCCCTCATCGTCGTCGACGATGAGGATCGTGGCCGGGTTTGCTGGTGTGTCGAGGCCGTCCGCGGGCACCGAGGGCATTGTAGCGCGATGTAATACCTATCGGCCGCTCGCCCGATAGGTTGAAGGTCGGGAGTATGTCATTGAGCTCAGCAAGTCGTGCTAGACTTTCGGGTTTGATCTGCCAAGCAATCCAACCGTTTGGAGGCTTTCGGTGAGTCCCATCCTGGTGCGACCCGTCAGGGAACAGCTCGAGCACGACCGCATCATCCGGCAGTTGCAGGCCAGACACAAGCGGAAGTACGAGGTTGGCATCAATCCGGGCAGCGAGCATAACGCCCCGGTTGGCACCGGCGTCGCCGCGCTCTATCCGGATCTCGTGCTGCAGTCGCAGGAACGGGGACGGAAGCTGCAGGCGGTGATCGAGGTCGAGACCGGCGAGTCGGTCAACCACCTCGAAGCGCTCGCCCAGTGGGCCCATCTCTCGCGGCTGCGTGCGCCTTTCCATCTGTACGTGCCGGCCGGCATGGTCGAGGTCGCGCGCCGTCTGTCGGAAGACAACCGGATCCCGATCAGCGAGATCTGGAGCTACCACGCCATTGGCGACGAGATGCGCTTCACGCTGGTGCACCGTGCGCGCGAAGCCACGCCCGTGCCGGCCAAGAGCAAAGGCGGGCCGTCGGTCCGGCCTTCGCCGTCGCACAATGGCGCCCGGCCGGCCCGCAAGGCGGCGGCGCGCGAGCCCAAGGCAGCAGCCAGGCCCAGGGCCGCGCGGGGCGCGACGCCGGCGAAGGCGAAGCCGTCGAAGAAGGCCAAGCGCAAGTAGCCGTGGCGTTTCTGCGGTTCTCGCGCGACAAGCACGGGTACGAGCACTTCTACCTGCTCGAGTCCATGGGCCGCGCACACAACTCCCGCACGCAGATCCTGTATTGGTTCCGCTCGCCGCCCGCCGTGCGGGTGGGTCGCTCCCCGTTCTCCGACTCGATCAAGCGCGCCCTGGAGGAACGGTATCCCGGCGTGGTGTTCAACTGGAGGCAGATCGAGACGACGTCGATCCCGCCGCCGGCGGCCGATGTCGAGCCCTGGCGCGAGCGGCGCAAAGCCGAGCGCGCCGCGAAACAGGCGGCGCGGGCCGAGGCCGAGGCGAATGCGGCAGCTGCGGAAGCGCCGGCAGCGTCTGAACTCGAGGGAGAGACGCCGGGGGCGATGGAATCGGCTGCGAAGGACGAGCGGTTGCGGGCTGCCGGACCGCCCGAGACGGGGCGCGCGGGCGCTCGCCGCCGACGTCGCCGCCGGGATGGGAGCAAGAAGGTATAATCCTGGCTATGATCCTGAAAATACGCGGGTTCTGGTCCGCGACCCTTCTCGTGGCGGCGGCCGCCGGGCTGGCTGCGCAGCCCCAGGATCGCCCGACCTTCTCGGTACAGGTCAACCTGGTCACCAATGACGTGGTTGTGCGCGACGCCGACGGCAACTTCGTACCCGATCTGAAGAAGGAAGATTTCGAGATCTACGAAGACGGCGTCCGGCAGGACATCGTGTCGATGACGTTGACGCACGGCGGCCGCGTGACCAACGTGCTGGCGGCGCCGCCGGCGCCTGCGCCCGAAGGGATCATCCTGCCGCCGCCGCGCCCGGTCGCCAGCGACGTCTCCGGACGCGTCTTCCTGTTCTTCGTCGACGACCTGCACGTCGAGTTCTCCAACACGGGCCGTTTGCGCGATCTGTTTCGGCGCATCACCAGCGATCTGGTGCACGACGGCGACATGTTCGCGATTGTCTCGAGCGGTCCCTCGTCGATCGCGGTCGACATGACCTACGACAAGCGGCGGCTCGAGGAGGCGATCAAGAAGATGACCGGCAACGAGCTGCGCCCGAGCGACATCATCGCCACCAGCTCGGGGCCCGACGGCCCGGCCGAGGTGCGCTACCGGGCGCACACGGCGTTCTCGACCGTGTACGACGTGCTGCGCCAGCTCGAACAGATTCACAACCGCCGCAAGGCGGTCGTGTACGTGAGCGACGGCTACGACTTCAATCCCTTCCAGGATGCGCGCCTCGGCACGATGGATCCGAACTCGCCCTTCCAGCAGAATCCGTTCACGATGCTGCGGAATCAGAGCGCGACTCCCGAGGAGAACGAGAACCGGGGGCGGGATCCCGAGGCGGAGATGCAGCGGCAGAGCGAGCAGTTCTCCGACGCCGACCTGGCGCGCGAGATCGCCGAGCTGACGCGCCAGGCCAACCGTGCGAACGCCACGATCTACACGATCGATCCGCGCGGCCTGGTGGCCGGCACCGACATCGGCGAGCAGGTGGACCCGATGCAGTATCAGGCCTTCGTGACCAAGACGCAGGACAGCCTGCGCGTCCTGGCCGACGAGACCGGCGGTATCGCGGTCGTCAACCAGAACGACTTCGACAAGGCGCTGGAACGGATCGACGCCGAGCTGAGCGATTACTACGTGCTCGGCTACTACTCGAACAATCCCGATCCCACGCGGCGGCGGCGCGAGATCCAGGTGAAGGCGAGGAAGGACGGCCTGCCGCTCGAGGTCATCGGCCGCAAGGAATACGTGCTCAAGCCCCTGCCTGGCCCTGTCGTGGCAAAGCCGTAGCCGGCCTGGCGGTTTTCACCGACAGCGCCTTGGTCGCGCGCACGCGGGCGACGGCCCGGCCCAGGTAGGCGGCGTCGATATCGCAGCCGACGAAGTCGATGCCGACCCGCGCGCAGGCGACCGCAGTGCTGCCGAGACCGCAGAACGGATCCATCGCCACCTCGATCGCCGACAGGCCGTGCAGCCGCAGACACTGTTCGGGCAGCCGGGCCGGGAACGTCGCCGGGTGCGGTCGATCGCGATCCCGCCGCTGAATCGTCTCGTACGGGATGAACCAGGTGTTCCCGCGGCAGCGTACCCCCCGTGCGGCGCCGCGCCAGCGTGTGACGTTCGACTGATCCTGGTAGGCCACGCCCAGCGCGAGTCGATCGAGCGTTGTCGAGCCGTTGGGCGTGAAATGGAAGACGAACTCCTGACAGTCGTTCAGGAACCGATCGCTGTTGATCGGCTTGTAGTGCCCGACCGCCAGATCCCGGGTCAGGCCGGCGGCGGCGCCGGCCGACTCCCTGTCGATCGCTATCGATTTCACCCAGTGGATGATGTTCTGCAGCCGCAGGTGGCCGCGCGCCGCCTGGGCCACGTCGAGCGGCGTCCAGGGATCGCTCGGCTTGGCGCCGACGTTCAGGAACAGCGAGCCGTCGGGCCGCAGTACCCTTGCCGCGGCGGCAATCCAGTCGCCGGTCCATTTCAGGTACTCGGCGGCTGGCAGCGCGTCCTGATACCGGCTGTAGGAGATGCCGAGATTGTACGGCGGCGAGGTCACGATCACGTCGACGCTTCGGGCCGGGAGCTGCCGGAATACATCGAGGCAGTCCGCCAGGTAGAAAGTCGCCGTGCTGCGTGCCAGGGTGAGGCGTTCGTGCGGTTTGAGCAGGACCGACATTGTCCAGACCCGTATGTCGGCTCGTGGGGCGATTCGGAACAGCGCTGTGGCCGGACAGCCACAGCATGACCGCTATCGAAGACGCCTTTCAGGAAGCTTTACGGCCGAGCTCGAGACCTCGAATCGCGACGATACGTTCGGCCATCACCGTGTGATTGCGCCGGTGCCCGTCGTTCGCGCAGCTTTTTCCCTTTTCCTCGACGTAGGTCAGTTCGCGGCTGGTGGCCACCTCGCGGTAACGACCGAGAACGCACCCGCACCCGAGGGTCGTGAAGCCAAGCAGCCGAACGAGACTCATCGGGACCTCCGGTCCGCGGCTTCAGCAATTGCTGTGCCGTTGAGCCGGGTAAGAATTCCTCGGGAAGTCGTGAAGAGCCGGGAGTGAGGTCTGGCCCAGATCCGGTCCGCTGAATCGAACTACGGTTTGATGAGGTTCGCTTTCGCTTGCGCAAGACCCTCGCGCGCCGCGGCCGACCGCGGATCGAGCGTGAGCGCTTCGGCAAGATAGCCGGCGGCGGAGGCCGAATCGCCCATCTGGATCAGCAGCCGTCCGAGGTTGACGTAAGTCGAGACCTCGCGCGGGTTCAGCCGGATCGCCTGCTGAAAGGCGTCTTTCGCGCACTCCCGTTGCCCGTCGGTGGCGCAGGCGGCTCCAAGCAGGTTGAAGCCGCGCGCGTGGTCCGGATGGGCCTGTACGAGCCGGCGAGCCTCGTCGGCGGCTTGTGCGGTCTGTCCGGTGAGGAAGTGGGCCGTGGCGACGTAGTACTGGGAGGCGGGGCGCTCCGGATACCGCGAGGCCAGCGCCTGCGCGAGCTCGGTCAACCGCTCGCCGTCGCCGGCGTCGGCCAGCACCGAGGCGAGCTGTTCGCCAGCGGCGGGATCGTCGGGTGCCGTGCGGAGCGCCTGGTTCGCCTGCGTCGCGGCCCCGTCGAAGTCGCCGAGCGAGGCGAGCAGCTTCGACAGCTCCAGACGAACCGGCACGTTCGACGGCTCCGACGCGGCGGCCCGCTCGAGCCAGTTCTTCGCCTCCTCGAGCCTCTCGATCTCGGCCGCGGCCGTCGTGAGGCCCTCGAGGGCGCCGGCATTGTGGGTATTCAGCGCGAGCGCCCGCTGGAACGCGTCGTAGGCCGCCTGGAACGCCTGCGCCCGCAGCTCCATGTTGCCGCGTGTCACCCAGGCGTCGTCGGTGGCCGCCGCGATCGCCGACTCCGCAATCGCGATTGGCGTCGAGGAGAGCGCCCGGATGGTCGCGCTGTTCTCGTTGGCCATGCGGCCGTAGATCCCGCGCGGCGCCGAGAACTCCAGGGCCATCCGGTCGTCGGTCTGAATCGGCGCGCTCGCGCCGTATTGCCGGATCTCGTCGGGGCCGCCGGCCAGCAGCGACAGCAGCGCGAAAGGCGTCGCCTCGCCGGAAATGCCGACGCTGGCCAGCGCCTCGGGCGCCGAGCCGCGGCGCCACGCGGTGGCCAGGTTGGCGAGGCGGGGCAGGATCGCGTCGCCGTTGGTGCCGATGAGCAGCAGATCGCCATCGCCGATCAGCCACATCGTCCCCTGCGGGAAGACCGACGAGAAGGTGCGGACGATCGAGCGCAGATCGGCGCCGCTGATGTCGTAGGTGTGCGCCCATTGGCACAGCAGGCCGTCGGGTTTCAGCCGCGCGCGCGCGGCCTCGAAGAACTCGCGCGTGAAGAGCGCCGCCACGCCCGCCATCCACGGATTCGACGGCTCGGAGACGATCACGTCGTAGCGCTGCCTGGTGAGCAGCAGGTGCGAGCGGCCATCGCCGACGATCAGGTTCACTTCCGGCTTTGCGAGAGGGTTGCCGCTCTCGCGATCGAACAGACGCGAGGCTGCGACGACCTCCGGCGAGATCTCGACCACGTCGGCGCGGCGGACCGTGCCGGAGGCGAGCGCCGACCCCACCGTGACGCCGCTCCCGAGCCCGATCACGCACACGTCCTGTGGATTCTCGTGCAGCAGCATCGGCATCAGCCCGAGCAGCCGCTGCGTGAGCATGTCGCTGGCGTTGGAGGCATCGACCTTGCCGTCGATCGCCATCGACAGCGTGCCCGTGAGGCGGCGGACCGACACCGTCCCGGCCGCGCCTTCCTTGTAGTACTCGAGCTCGCCCGCGCGCAGCACCGTTTCCAGATCGCCGGCCCCGAGGTACGGCGCGTACTTGTAGGCCCCGCTCGCGAGCAGGTCGCGGTCCCATGGCGGCAGCGCGAGGACCACGCCGGCCGCCGCGGCCGCCGCCGCGGCGCCCCACCACGCCGAGCGCATCCGGCGCCCCGGCCAGCGCAGCACCACGACGAGACAGCCGATGCCGGCGACCAGGCCGACCAGCGCCGCCGAATGGAAGCTGGCGCGCAGCCCGAGCGCGGGGATCAAGAGGAAGCCGCCGGCGAGCGCGCCGGCGATGGCGCCGAACGTGTTTGCGGCATAGACGCGCGCGACGTCGCGCGCGATGGCCGTCTCCGCATCGCCGGAGGCGACCGTGAGCGCGAGCGGGAACACGGCGCCGAGTGCCAGCGTCGTCGGCAGCAGCAGCAGCGAGACGCCGAGCGCCTGCCAGAAGACGATGGGGCCGAACGCGGCATCGGGGGCGGCCACCGCCGCGGCGACCATGAGCGGCACACGGACCGCCGCATACCAGGCAGCCGTCGTCGCCGCCAGCGCGCAGACGATCAGCGTGAGCGCCAGCCAGAAGCCGGGTCGGACCGTCCGGCGCGCGACGCGCGCACCGAGCGCCGAGCCGATCGCAATTCCGGTGATGAAGGCCGCGGCCATCGTGGCAAACGCGTACGTCGTCGGCCCGAGCACCAGCGCGAGCAGGCGCGTCCAGGCCACCTCGTACACGAGCGCCACGAAGCCGGAGACGCCGGCTGCCGCGCAGGCGAGGGTCACGGCCGGTGGCGCCAGGGAGACTGGCCGCGCCCTGTTCGCGCCGGGTTTCTTCGGAGTCCGGTGCGGAACACCGGGATGCCGCGCGGCCGGCAGGGCGGCGAGGGCGGACTCGGTCGGCGTTTGCGCGGCGAGCCAGAATGCGATTGCCGCGGCCACCAGGTTCAGCGCGACGCCGATCCAGATCGTGCCGTGCAGGCCGATGGCCGGGATCAGGAAGAAGCCGCCGAGGATGGCGCCCACAGCGGCGCCGGCGGTATTGGCGGCATAGAGCAGACCTGCGTCAGCGGCCGAGGAGCCCTGCGGGCGCTGTCCCGCGAACCATTCCGCGGCAATCGGGAAGGTCGCTCCCATCGCCGCGGCCGGGATGCACAGCAGCGCCAGGCTGATTGCCACGCGCACCAGCGCGAAGCGCGCGGGCGCCGAGCCGTCGGCGTACGCCCAGGCGAGCGCCGGCACCGCCGCGGCGAGTGCGAGCGGGAGCAGCAGCGCGACGATGGCAACGAAGATCTCGAGTGCGGCGTAACGACGCAGGCGCCGCGCGTGTGCGGCGGCGGTGAGGGCGCTGTCGCTGAAGCGGCCCGCGACCGCCGCGCCGAGCGCCAGCCCGCCCATGAAGGCGGCCAGCACCGTGCTGGCGGCGGCCACGGTATGGCCGAGCTGCAGTGTGAGCAGGCGCGTCCAGGCGACTTCGTAGATCAGGGCCGCGGCGCCGGATCCTGCGTACGCGCCTACGAACACCCGGCGGCCCGAGAGCATTCTCAATGGTAGCGTCCGGCCCCGCCGGAGGTCAGGCATCCTCAATGGTGGCGTCCGGCTTCCGCCGGACGCTCGACGATCCTGGGGATTGGAAGGCAGACGCTCTCATCTGCTGAAAGCGGGCAAGGTCGGCCGCGCGCTGGCGCGCGGCCGCCGCGCGCGCACGGATGAGCCGCGCGAGGAAGAGCGCGTGCAGCGCGCCGATGACGACGACCTCGGAGGCGGCGGGGGCGATGAGCATCACCGGCAGGAAGTTGAGACCGGCGGCGACGCCAAAGATGATCGCGAACAACGGGTCGAGGCCCGTGCCGGCGGCAGGCGCGCCGAACGACATCGCGACGGTCTCCCACGCGGCCTGCTCGCCGGGCGCCTCGTGGAACACCTGCAGGTAGCGCCCGATCCGCTCGACGCCGACGTGCAGCGCGAAGACCGCCTCGAAGGTGGCGGCGAGCACCAACAGCGGGAGCAGCGTGTCGAGCGGCGTCGACAGCAGCACGGCGGTGGCGATATCGAGCGCGGCCCAGGCGGCGATGCCGGCGGCGAAGACCCAGATCCGCGTCGTGCTGCGCTCGCGAATCGTCGACCGCAGCTCGGTGTATTCCTCTATTTCACGGGGCGTCACGTCTTTGCTCCTGTCGCCGGTCGCGGGAGCGGCCGATACGCGCGTGTACGCGGCACCGCTGCCGCAGCGCATTGTGGCACGGGAGTTGGTTGGAGCCCGGCCGAGAACTCTGCCGCCGCCGAGACGACGCGATGCTCTTGCGCGCTATCGATTATCTGTTAGAATCTCGACGGTTCCGAGGTCAGTTCCGGTACGGGATATCCCAGGTGAGCCGAAGACTTTATCTCTGGATCGGCCCTCTTGCGCTCGCGGGCCTGCTCGGCGTCGCGCCGCTGCCGGTGACGGCTCAGACCAGGGCGGCGTCAGCGGCCTCGGCGCCGGCAGCGAAGAAACCCGCCGCCAAGCCGTCGGCCTACTCCGCCAGCCGCGCCAAGACGCGCCGCGCCCGCCTGGCGCAGGCGCGGGCCGCTGCGGCGGCCCGCGAAGCGGCGGAGGCGCTGCCGCGCTACAAGGTCGACGGCAGCGGTGCGCTGGTCCCCGACCTGCGGGCGGCGGCCGGCATCATCTACGACGCCGACACCAACGAGGTGCTCTGGCAGCAGAACGGCGACGTGCCGCGCTCGATCGCCAGCATCACGAAGGTGATGACGGCCACGGTCTTCCTCGAGAGCAATCCGGATCTCACTGCCACGATTCTCGTCAAGCGCTCGGATACCTACCGCGCCTCGACGACGCTGCTGCGGACCGGCGACAAGTGGACCGCCGACGATCTGCTGCACCTGCTGCTGATCGCCTCGGACAATGCCGCGGCCCGCGCGCTCGCCCGCACCTCGCCGCTCGGCTACGACGGTTTCATCGCCCGGATGAACGAGAAGGCGGTCGAACTGGGCCTCGAGAGCGCGCACTACGTCGATCCGTCGGGCTTGCTGAACGACAACGTGTCGTCGGCGTTCGACATGGCGCGGTTGATCACCATGGCGTCGCAGGACGAGCGGATCTCGTCAATCATGCGGCTGCCCGACTACACGATCCGCAACGGACGGCGCACGGTCACCTTCCGCAGCACCAATCATCTGCTGCGCACCGGGGACGTCGATGTGCGCGCCGGCAAGACCGGCTTCATCACCAAAGCAGGCTACTGCCTCGCCACGGTGCTGCGGCTGCCGCAGACCGGCCAGAACATCGCGGTTGTCGTCTTTGGCGCCCGCTCGAACACCGCCCGCTTCATGGAGTCGCGCAACCTCTTCGGCTGGGTTGCGGCGAAGGCCTCGTCGCTCTTCGGCGCACAGACCGCCGCGCAGTCCCAGGGCTGAGGCCTTCACGGCCCCGCCGACTACGTGTATCCGCGCTGCATCGCCGCCGCGTCGAGCGGCAGCGTGGCTATCGTATCGACCGCCGGCATGACCGGCCGCGCGGCCTGGCGGCCGTCGTACGCCTTCACGTAGCGCTTGCAGGTATCGCACGCGTACACCCGGTAGCGGCCATCGCGCGTGGCGAACGAGGTGATGCGCGTGCGGTCGTCGTTGGCGCAGTAGGGGCAGGTCCAGGCGCCGAAGCTCCACTGCGCGAGACACCGGCCGCAGATGAGCTTGCGCTCGCCGGTCGCCGCGATCGTGGCGAAGTCGGGCTCCCAGCCGCAGAACGGGCAGTAGCCGCGATCCCACGACGACACGCTTGGCGTCTGAGAGAGCGCCTCCACGCAGCGCGTGAGAAACGGACGGATGGCCAGCACGAGCACGTGGCCAAGGCTGGGCGCGGCGCTCTCCGGCGGCGGCCCGTTCGCGCCGTGCCTCCCGTCGACGCCCGAGGTGGCCGCATACCACGCGCGCACGACGCGCTCGAGCGCGTTGCCTTCGCGCACGAGCGCCACGACGCGCTCGTGGTCGGTCCCCTCGATCGCGTCGAAGCGGCGTAACACGTCGGCGGTCTGGCGGACGGTGAGGCGGAAATCGCTCCATTCGAGCGGGATGTCGGCGAAGCGCACAATCGGCCGTCCGGCCTGGTGCTGGCGCCGCAGCCACGCGGCATCCGCCTGAATCCAGGGCAGCGGGACGCGCCCCTGCACGCGGCGCTGCATGTCGACCAGCGCGATCTGCATGTCGACTGCGGTGGAGAGCTCCGGCCTGGCGCTCTTGATCTGCCGGAGCTCGATGATTTCGCGCGTTTCCGCGCGCGGCGGCCGCGGCGGGCGATCGCTCACGGGAGAATCTTACCAGCGCGGGCCGGGCGGCGGCGCCATCGGTGATAATCAGGAGACGTGCCTGCCTCGCCGCGCTCCTCGAGCCGCCGCCGCTCGGTCCTGATCCTCGGCTCGGAGGCGGTGCCATTTGCCAAGACCGGCGGTCTGGCCGACGTGCTCGGCGCGCTGCCTTCCGCGCTCGCGCGCCTCGGCTGGGACGTGACGCTCGCGGTGCCTCGGTACCGAGGCGTCGACGCCGGCGAGCCGGCCGGCGTCGAGACGCTGAGGGTCGGCGGCTTCACGTGCAATGTGTCGTTCCGCGTGGCGCCCATCGGGAACGGTGCGCGCGCGCTGCTGGTCGGCTGCCCCGAGCTGTTCGATCGCGAAGGCCTGTACGGCATCGGCAACCACGACTACCCTGACAACGCGCGGCGGTTTGCCGTGCTGACGCGTGCGGCGCTGGAATTCGCGCGCGCTGGACGGCCCGGCGGCCCGGCCCCCTCGAGGCTGGATGTCGTGCACGCGCACGACTGGCAGGCCGGCCTCGCGCCCGTCTACCTGAAGACGTTGTACTCGGGCGACCCCATCCTGGGGCGATCGGCCAGCGTGTTCACGATCCACAACCTCGCCTACCAGGGACTGTTCGAACCCGACTGGCTGCCGCGCCTCGATCTGCCGTGGAGCCTGTTCGCGATCGATCGAATGGAGTTCTGGGGACGCATCAGCCTGCTCAAGGGAGGCATCAACGACGCCGGGGCGATTACGACCGTGAGCCCACGCTACGCGCAGGAGATCCAGACGCCGGAGCTCGGCTCGGGATTCGACGGCATCCTGCGCGCGCGGCGCGGCGACCTGGTGGGCATCCTCAACGGCATCGACGTCCGCGAGTGGGACCCGGCGCGGGATCGCGCGCTGCCCGCGCCGTACGACATCGACCATCTCGAGGCGAAGCGGGCGTCGAAGGCGGCGGTACTCGCGCGGTTCGGCCTGCCGGCCGAAGGCTCCGCGGCGGAGCGGCCGCTCATCGGGATGATCACGCGCATGGTCGATCAGAAAGGGCTCGATCTGGTCGCCGCGCTGGGCGCCGAGCTGCCGCGCCTGGATGCCGCGTTCGTGGTCCTCGGCACCGGCGAGGCGCGATATCAGCAGTTCTGGCGCAGCCTGGCGGAGGCGCATCCCGATCGCATCGGCGCCTTCATCGGCTTCGACGAGGCGCTCGCGCACCTCATCGAGGCGGGCGCCGACATGTTCCTGATGCCCTCCCGTTTCGAGCCCTGCGGCCTGAATCAGATGTACAGCCTCCGGTACGGCACCGTGCCGATCGTGCGGGCCGTCGGCGGGCTGGCCGACACGGTCGTCGAGTCGGGCCGATGGCGCAACGGGTTCGTGTTCCACGACCATACGCCGGCGGCGCTGCTGGCGGCGCTCCAGCGCGCCGTGGCGCAGTTCGCCGACCGCCGCCGATGGCGGGCGCTGCAGCGGGCGGGTATGGTCCGGGATCATTCGTGGGATCGTTCCGCGCGCGAGTACGTCAGAATATATGAACGGGTCATGCGCGGAAGGGCCCGATGAGCGCCCGGTGGCTCCTCGGGAGCTCGGGGGCCGGAACGAACACAGGGGAGAACCGATGGCAGCCGACAACGTGCAGACCTTCACCGACGGGAATTTCGAGGAAACGGTCATCAAGGCGGGCGGGCCCGTGCTCGTCGATTTCTGGGCGGAGTGGTGCGGCCCGTGCAAGCGGCTGGGACCGACCGTCGATGCGCTGGCAGGCGACTACGCCGGCAAGGTGACCATCGGCAAGCTGAACGTGGACGAGAACCCGTCGACCACGATGAAGTTCCAGATTCGCGGCATCCCCGCGCTGCTGCTGTTCAAGGGTGGACAGGTCGTCGAATCGGTCGTCGGCCTGGCCCACAAGGACGAGCTGAAGAAGGTCATCGACAAGCACATCTGAGAAGCCAGCTCCTCATGTCCTCGCGTTCCCGGATTCTCGAATTCTGATCGATGCAACCCCGCAACGTCGTCATCATCGGCTCCGGGCCCGCGGGTCTGACGGCCGCCCTCTACAGCGCACGCGCCAATCTGAAGCCGCTCCTCATCGAGGGGCTCGAGGCGGGCGGTCAACTGATGCTGACCACTCTCATCGAGAACTTCCCGGGCTTCAAGGACGGCATCATGGGGCCCGATCTGATGGGGGACATGCGGGCGCAGGCCGAGAAATTCGGAACCGAGATCGTGCGGGCGCACGTCACCTCGGTCGATCTGACGATGCGGCCGTTCGTGGTGCGGGCGGCGGATCAGGAATACCGGGCGAAGACCGTGGTCATCGCGACGGGCGCCTCCGCGAAGCTGCTCGGCCTGGAGTCGGAGCGGCGGCTCATGGGCCGCGGCGTGTCGACCTGTGCGACCTGCGACGGCTTCTTCTTTCGCGGCCAGGAGATCGCGGTCGTGGGCGGAGGCGATTCCGCGATGGAGGAGGCGATCTATCTCACGCGCTTTGCGTCGAAGGTGATCGTCGTGCACCGCCGCCCGATGCTCCGCGCCTCCAAGATCATGCAGGAAAAGGCGCGCGCCAATCCGAAGATCGTCTGGGCGCTCGAGAGCGAGGTCGAGGAGATCCGCGATGCCGGCAGGAACGAAGTGAGCTCGATGGTGCTGCGCGAGGTCCAGACCGGCAGGCTGACCGAGGTGCCGGTGAGCGCCGTGTTCGTCGCCATCGGTCACAGGCCGAACACGGCGCTCTTCAAGGGCCAGATCGAGCTCGACGCCGCCGGCTACATCATCACGCACGATGGCGCCAAGACCAATGTCCCGGGCGTGTTCGCGTGCGGGGACGTCCAGGATCACATCTATCGGCAGGCGATCACCGCGGCCGGCTCGGGCTGCATGGCGGCGCTCGACGCCGAGCACTACATCGACGGCATCCCCGAGCACCTGCAGACCTGAGGCCGGAAGTTGTCGCGATTGCCTTGCCTGCGCCGGGGCGAAGAGTCCGCGTCACGCGCGCAGCACCGGCTGCGGGTCGTCCTCCGGCCGGCGGCACGACACAGATTGCGCCGAGGGTCCGCCGCGCGGCCGTCGCGCAGCCGCACGGGGGACGGGTGATCCCGCCGCGCCGGCTGCATCAAGCCGCATCAATCCAGCCGCCGCCGAGCACGGCGTCGCCGTCATAGAACACCGCCGCCTGGCCCGGCGCGACGGCGATCTGCGGCTCGTCGAACTCCACTTCCGCGCGGCCGTCATCGAGTGCGCGCACGCGCGCCGGCGCGGCGGCGTGCCGGTGCCTGATTTGCACGGAGGCCGGCCGCCAGGCGCGCGGCGCCTCGTCGATCCAGTTGACCCCTGTCGAGACGAGGCGCGTGCGCTCGAGCGACGGCCTCGGCCCGACCACCACCTCGCGCCCGGCTGGCCGGAGCGCGACGACGTACATCGGCGCGCCGGTCGATGACCTCGACAGGCCGAGCCCCTTGCGCTGACCGACTGTGAAGTGGTGCAGCCCGGCGTGCCCGCCGAGCACGCGCCCCTGCTCGTCCACGATGGGTCCGCCGCGGCGCACCTCGGGCGCCTGCCTGGCGACGAACGACGCGTAATCGTGATCGGGCACGAAACAGATCTCCTGGCTGTCGGGCTTGTCGGCCACGGCGAGCCCGAGTTGCCGCGCGCGGGCGCGGACCTCCGTCTTTTCGATGCCGCCGACCGGGAACTGGGCGCGGCCGAGCTGGTCCTGCGTGAGCGAGAAGAGGAAGTACGACTGGTCCTTGGCCGGATCGAGACCGCGGAGGAGCCGGTACCGCCCCGCGGCCTCGTCGCACTCCACGCGCGCGTAATGACCCGTGGCGATCCGATCGGCGCCCAGGCCGCGCGCACGTTCCGCCAGCGCGGCGAACTTGAGATCGCTGTTGCAGTGCGCGCAGGGGAGCGGCGTCCGCCCGGCCGCGTACTCGCGCACGAAGTTCGAGACGACGTGCGTGTCGAACTGACGCTCGAGGTTCAGGATGTAGTGGGGAATCCCGATCGCGGCGGCCACGCGCCGCGCGTCGTGGAGATCCTCGAGCGTGCAGCAGCCGCCGAAGCGGCGGTGCTGTTCCGATTGATCGTAGAGCTGCATGGAGAGGCCGATGACGTCGTATCCCTGTTCGGCGAGCAGCGCCGCGGCGACCGACGAATCGACCCCGCCCGACATGGCGACGACTATGCGCACGGACGTGCGGGCTGTCCGGGAGGCCGGGCGGTGCCCGGATCCGGTGCTCACGACGATGTCCGCGCCGGCTGCGGGCGCCGCGTCAGGCCGCGCAGCTTCTCGACGAGGCCGGGGAGCACCTCGAGCAGGCGGTCGACCTCCGCGGCGGTCGAGAACAGCCCGAGGCTGAAGCGCAGGGAGTTCTGCGTCCGGTGCGGCGGCAGCCCCATCGCGCGCAGCACGTGCGACGGCTCGAGCGTGCCCGACGAGCAGGCGGATCCGGTCGACACGGCGATGCCCTCGAGATCGAGCGCGATCAGCAGGCTTTCGGCTTCCACGCGATCGAAGCTGATGTTGGTGGTGTTCGGCACGCGTCGCGCCGGATCGCCGTTGACGGCCGTGCCCGGCACGGCGGCGAGCACGCCCGTCTCGAGCCGGTCGCGCAGTGCGGCCAGCCGGACCGATTCAGCCGCCAGCTTGCCGCGCGCCTCGGCGGCGGCGACGCCCATGCCGGCGATCGCCGGCACGTTCTCGGTGCCCGCGCGCCGGTTGCGCTCGTGCTTGCCCCCGGTGAGGATCGGCAGCATGCGCGTGCCGCGCCGCACGAAGAGGGCGCCGGCCCCCTTCGGGCCGTTGAACTTGTGCGCCGACAGCGACAGCAGATCGACGCCGAGCGCGCGCGCGTCGAGCGGCAGCTTGCCGCCCGACTGCACCGCGTCGGTGTGCATGAGCGCACCATGCTCGCGGGCGATCGCCGCGAGCTCGGCGATCGGCTGAATCGTGCCGATCTCGTTGTTCGCGTGCATCACCGACACGAGGGAGGTCTCCGAAGTGATGGCGTCGCGGAGCCGCGCCGGATCGACGATGCCCGACTGGTCGACCGGAAGAAGCGTGACCGCCCATCCCCGGCGCGCCAGCGCGCGCAGCGTATTGAGCACCGCTTCGTGCTCGATGGCGCTCGCGACGAGATGGCGGCGACCCGTCGGCTCGGCCGCGTCCGCCGCGCCGCGGATCGCGAAGTTGTCGGCTTCGGTGCCGCCGCTGGTGAAGACGATCTCCGAGGGGTCTGCGCCCGCGAGCGCCGCGACCTCGCTGCGAGCCTCGTCGAGCCGCGCCTTCGCCTGTTGTCCGAAACGGTGCACGCTCGAGGCGTTGCCGAACTGATCGCGCATGGTGGCAGTCACCGCCTCGATCGCGCCGGGCGACAGCGGCGTCGTGGCGTTGTAGTCGAAGTAGATGCGGCTGTTCGGGTTTGCTACAGGCACGATGAACCGTTCATTGTATCATTTCCGCTAACCATCAGTAACAAAAGGACTAGACAACCCATGAGCGCTTCCATATACTGGCGCTCGCACCCACGACCCCGGCAGCAATCACGGCCATCATCAACCTGGTGCGCTCGGGAGCGGACGACAGGCGGAGGACCACATGTGGAAACGGGATGAAGCAGTCCGACCCCCCGGCGGACAACCAGCGGCGGCGCCGCAGCCACCTGCGCAAGGAACTGCCGGAGCTCCCGCGACTCGAACAGAGAGCCGTCAAATGGAGAAGGACATCGTGAACATCGGCAAGTCAGTCGTGATCAAGGGCGAGCTGAACGGGAGCGAGGACCTGACGATCGAAGGCCACGTCGAGGGGACGATCCAGCTCAGGGAGCACGTGCTGACGATCGGACCGAACGGACGCATCAAGGCGCAGGTGTTCGCGAAGGCGGTGATCGTGCTGGGCGAGGTCACCGGCAACGTGACCGCGACCGACAAGGTCGACATCCGCGACAACGGCTCGGTGGACGGCGACATCGTCTCGCCGCGCGTCGCGATTGCCGAGGGCGCGCACTTCCGGGGCAGCGTCGACATGCAGCGCAAGGGCGTCCAGGCGCCGGCGGCCAAACCGGCCTCGCAGGCGCCGGCGGCCTCCGCCCCCGCGGCGGCTGCCGCCCAGCGCGTCGGCGCGTAGGAGCCATTTCCGGAGATTGGAAGCCGGAGGCGGGGGCTCAGGGTTGGAGGCACTGCGTCCAGACCCCGGTCCCCGATCCTCGGCCCCAACCTCTGGCCTCCTTCAAGTCATTCCGTGGGCCTGCTCGATCGCATCGCGACCCGCCGCCTCGACGCCGACGCGTTGCCAGCGCTGTCGGCACCGGCCGACGAGCCGATCTTCGCCACCAAGGCGCTCCGCAAGTTCCTCGCCTCGCTGACCTCGCGCGAGATGCCGGTGCTGCTCGATCTTGGTCCGGTCGTGGGCAGCAACGTCAGTTTCTTCGGGGAACAGCTCGGCTGCAAGATCTTCGTCGAAGACATCTTCGCCGACGTCGATCGGCACGTGCGCGAGGGGCGGCTCGACGAGCTGCCGGCGTTCCTGGCCCGGCGCTTTCCGCAGGCCGACGGGGAGGTCGACGGCATTCTCTGCTGGGATGTGATCGACCATCTCGAACGCGCAGCGGCCCAGGCGCTTGCCGGCCAGCTCACGCGCGTGCTGCGGCCCGACGGCGCCTTGCTGGGCTTCTTCGGCACCGCCCAGCCCCGCGAGGCCCGCTACACCAAGTACATCATCGTCGACGAGGTGAACCTCAAGCACCGCGCATACCCCGCCGCGCGCGGGCGGCAGACGATTCTGCTCAATCGGGACATCATCCGGCTGTTTCCGGGCCTGCGCGTCTCGGACTCGTTCCTGCTGCAGAACAACCTCAGGGAAATACTCTTCCGGAAGGGCAGCTGATACACGAGAGCGGGGCTTGGGCCCGGCGATGCCGCAATTCTGCAATACTGGAGCCCGCCCATGGCCCGCCCGGTCATTGCCCTGCTGACCGACTTCGGCACGCGCGATCACTACGCAGGCACGATGAAGGGGGTCGCGCTGTCGATCTGTCCAGATGCGACACTGGTCGACATCTCGCACGAAGTGCCACCGCACGACCGTGCGGCCGGCGCGCTCGAACTGGCCGCGGCGTACCGCTATTTCCCGCCAGGCACCGTCTTTCTCGTCGTCGTCGATCCGGGCGTCGGATCGTCGCGCCGCGGCCTTGCCGTGGAGACGGCCGAGTACCGGTTCGTGGCGCCCGACAACGGCGTGTTGACGGCGGCGCTCGACGGGCAGACGCCGCGGCGGATGGTCGATCTCAGCGAGCGCAGTTACGCGCGGGATGTCGTGAGTCGCACGTTCGAGGGACGCGACCGCTTCGCGCCCGCGGCGGCGTGGCTGGCCCGGGGGGTCGACCTGTCGGCGCTGGGCCCTGCGGTTCGTGCGATCGTGCGGCTCGATCTCCCGCAGCCGCGCCAGATCGAGCGGGGCGTCGAAGGGGAGGTCGTGCGGGTCGATCGCTTCGGCAATCTCGTCACCAACATCGACCGGCGGACCCTCGAGCGGTTCGCGCCCGGTGCGCTCGAGGTGCAGGTCGGCCCGCACCAGGTCGCACGGATCGTCTCCACGTATGCGGACGCGCCATCCGGCGGAGTGTGCGCGCTGTTCGGGAGCACCGACTGCCTGGAGGTCGCGGTCAACGGATCCAGCGCGGCCGACCGGCTCGCGCTCGGCCGCGGCGCCGCCGTGCGGGTCGTCGCACGCGCATGATAGGATTCCGCCCCGTTCATGCTTGACTTCAGCCCGAGCGACGAGCAGATTCTGCTCGAGCAGGCGGTCCGGGAGTGGGGCGCCCGCGACGTCGCCCCGCACATACGGGCGGCGGATCGCCAGCACCGCTTCGACCGCGAGCGCGTCCTCGGCGGCATGGCGCGGCTTGGCCTGCTCGGTGTCTGCGTGCCGCCCGAGCAGGGCGGCGCCGGCATGGACTATGTGTCGCTCGGGCTCGCGTGCGAGGAGCTGGAGTACATCGACACGTCGCTGCGCGTGATCGTGTCGGTGCACGTCGCGCTGAACTGCCTCACGCTGCTCGCCTGGGGCAGTGCGGAGCAGAAGCGGCGCTATCTGACGCCGCAGGCGCAGGGGCGGAAGATCGCCGGGTATGCGCTCACCGAGCCTGCCGCCGGGAGCGATGTGCGCGGCCTGCAGGCGACGGCGGTCCGGCGGGGCGCCGCGTACATCCTGAACGGCGAAAAAGCGTGGATCTCGCTTGCGGGCGTGGCCGACAGCTTCCTGGTCGTGGCGTGGACCGATCTCGAGAAGAAGGCGCGGCGCGATCCCTCCGGCCTCAGCGCCTTTGTCGTCGAACGCGCGTTTGGAGGCGTCTCGAGCGGGCCGATGAAGGAGAAGTGGGGCATCCTCGCCGGAGACACCGGCTGGCTCGCCTTTTCCGACGTCGAGGTGCCCGAAGAGAACCTGGTCGGGCGGCCCGGCGAAGGCTTCAAGATTGCGATGTTCGCGCTGGATCAGGGGCGCTTCACCGTGGCAGCCGGCGCCACCGGCCTCATCCGCGCCTGCAGGGACGCGAGCGTGCGCTACGCGCAGACGCGCCGCGCCTTCGGCGTGCCGATAGGCGAGCACCAGCTCGTGAAGGAGATGATCGCGCAGATGGAGTCCGACTACCAGGCGTCGCGGCTCCTGTGGCAGCGCGCCGGCTGGCTGAAGAACCGCGGCGTCCGCAACACCCGCGAGACCAGCCTGGCCAAGTGGTTCGCCACGGTGGCTTCCGAGCGCGCCGCCAGCGACTGCGTGCAGGTGCACGGCGCCAACGGCTACTCGGACGAGTATCCGGCCGGCCGCTTCTTCCGCAACTGCAAGGGTGCCGTCATCTACGAGGGCACCCGCGAGATCCACAAAGTCATGCAGGCCGATTACCTGCTGGGCTATCGTACGGACCGGCCGACGCGGTGCGAGCTGCCGCCTTACAGACGGTGATGGACATGACGATGACACACGAGGGTTCGGGGTTGAGCTCGGATCTGTCGCTCGAATTCCTGCGGGTGGTCGAGCAGGCGGCGATTGCCTGCGCGCGCACGATGGGCCAGGGCGACCGCCGCAAGTCCGACCAGGTGGCGGTGGAGGCCATGCGCCAGGTGCTCGACACGGTGGCGATCGACGGCACGATCGTCATCGGCGAAGGCGAGCGCGACGAGGCGCCGATGCTGTACATCGGCGAGCGGGTGGGCATGGTGCACGCGAAGGACATCACCGGCCCGCGGCCCGTGCGCTACTCGGACGTGGATATCGCCGTCGATCCGCTCGAGGGCACCAATCTCTGCGCGACCGGGGCGCCAAACGCCATCGCGGTGCTCGCCGTCTCCGAGCGCGGCGGCCTGCTCAACGCGCCCGATCTCTACATGGAGAAGCTGGTCGTCGGGCCCAGCTCGAAGCACGCGGTCAGCCTCGATGCGCCGGTCGCCGACAACCTGAACGCCATCGCGAAGTGCCTCGGACGCGACGTCGACGATCTGGTCGTGATCGTGCTCGACCGGCCGAGGCACGAACAGCTGATTGCCGACATCCGCGCGACCGGGGCGCGCATCCGGCTCATCGGCGACGGCGATCTGTCGGCCGGCATTGCGGCCGCGGTCGTCGGCACCGGCGTGCACGCGGTGATGGGCACCGGCGGCGCGCCGGAGGGCGTCCTGACGGCGGCGGCGATGCGCTGCCTGAACGGCGAGATCTTCGCGCGCCTGGTCGTGAACAAGCCGGAGCACGAGGCGCGGTGCCGCGCGATGGGCATCACCGACTTCGACCGGATCTACCGCTCGACCGATCTCGCGCCCGGCCGCAGCATCATTTTCGCCGCCACCGGCGTCACCGACGGCTCGCTGATGCGCGGCGTCCGCTTCTTCGGCGACGGCACGCGCACCAGCTCGCTCATCATGCAGAACCAGCCGCACCAGGTCCGCTTCATCGACAGCATCCACGTGGTGGAGGGGATGAACGTCAAGATCAAGTTCTGACCGCGCCGGCCCCCATGCGCCGCGTCTTCGTCAATCCCGAGGCGCCGCACCGCGACGCGGTGCAGGAAGCGGCGGCGCGCATCCTGCGCGGCCGCATCGTCGCGCTGCCGACCGACACGCTCTACGCCCTGGCGGTGGACCCGTTCCTGCCCGCCGCGGTTCACGATCTCTACGAGGCCAAAGGCCGCCCCGCCCAACGGGCGCTCCCGCTGATTGCGGCCGATGCCGGGCAGATCCGAGCGTCGATCGCACCGCTGTCGGCGGCCGCCGAGCGGCTCGGCGCGACGTTCTGGCCCGGTCCGCTGACGCTTCTGCTGCGGGCGCCGCGCGCGCTCGCGCCGGAGGTCCACGCCGGCACCGGACGCGTCGGCGTCCGGGTGCCCGCCAGCGCGGTCGCGCGCGCGGTCTGCCTGGAGGCGGGCCGGCCGATCACCGCGACCAGTGCGAACCCGAGCGGCGTGCCGGCCACCGCGGACCCCGACGTCGTCGAGCGCACGCTCGGCGCGCGCATCGACTTCCTGCTCGACGCCGGCATGGCGCCCGGCGGCCCGCCGTCGACGATCGTCGACGTCGACGGCCCGGCGCCGCGGCTCGTCCGGGCCGGGGCCGTTCCATGGGATCTGGTGCAGGCATGTCTCGCGCGCGGGTAGCCCGGGCAGGCGCCGGCGCCGAGCGCGCCGCGCTCGTCGGCCTGATCTCCGGCCGCGTCCGGCGTCTCGAGGCCGAGCGATCGCTCGAGGAACTGGCCGGCCTCGCGGAGGCCGCCGGTGCCCGCGTGGTCCTGCGCATGCTGCAGGAACGCCGGACGCCCGATCCTTCTACCTTCCTGGGCAGGGGCAAGCTCGAGACCCTGGCGGCATCGGCTGCCGAGATGGACGTCGATCTCGTCGTCTTCGACAACGAGCTCTCGCCCGCCCAGCTCCGGCAGATCGAGGAGGCCACCGGGTGCAAGGTCGTCGATCGCACGCAGCTGAGTCTCGACATCTTTGCGCGGCGCGCGCGGACCCGTGAAGGCAAACTGCAGGTGGAGCTCGCGCAACTCGAGTACCTGCTGCCGCGGCTGGTCGGCGCCGGCGCGGCGCTGTCGCGCCTCGGCGGCGGCATCGGCACGCGCGGTCCGGGGGAGAGCAAGCTCGAGACCGACCGGCGGCGGATCCGCGCGCGGATTCACGCGCTGACCAGCGCCATCCAGGACGTGCGCCGCCGCCGGGAGCGGCTCCGCGCGCGGCGGCACAAGGCCTCGGTGCCGACGGCGGCGCTGGTCGGCTACACCAACGCGGGCAAGACGACGCTGTTCAACGTGCTCACGCGGTCGGACGCCGCGGCCTCCGATGCGCCGTTCGTCACGCTCGATCCGCTGGTGCGGCAGGTGCGCCTGCCGGACAGCCGCGAACTGCTCGTGTCGGACACCGTCGGCTTCATCGACCGGCTGCCGCACACGCTGGTTGCCGCCTTCCGGGCCACGCTGGAAGAGGTCGCCGAGGCCGATCTGATCCTGCACGTCGTCGACGCGGCGGCGCCCGATCGCGACCGGCGCATGAATGCCGTGCTGCGCGTGCTGACCGAGATGGGCGCCGGCGACGTGCCACGGCTCGACGTCTACAACAAGTGCGACCTGCTGACGTCCGACGAGCGCCGGCGCCTCCGGGAACGGGCCCCCGACGCGCGGCTTCTATCGGCGCGCGAGCGGGAGGGGATCGACGACCTCGTCGAGACCATCACGTCGCGTCTCGCGCTCGACGTGCGCCGCGTCACGCTGACGTTCGATCCGGCCGACGAGGGCGATCGCCTCCGCATGGCCCTTGTCTATCGCCACGGCCGCGTTCTGGTGCACGAGACGTGCGGAGGCCGGGTCGCGATCGTCGCCGACGTGCCGCGCCGGTTGGTGGCGCGGGTGGAGGACGGGAGGTAAGATTTCTTCGATGCGGCGTGTCCTTGCTCTGGTCCTTGGTGCCACGTGCCTGCTGGCGGCCTGCGCGCGCAGCGTGCCGCTGCCGGTCGTCGCTGCCCCGAAGTTCCCGGACTACATCAGGCCGTCGCTGCCGTCGGGCGGCTCGGGCGGCCGCGCCGAGGTCGCGAGCGACCGGGCCTGGCAGTTCCTGCAGGCCGGCGACCTGCGGAACGCATCGCGCGAGGTCGAAGCGGCGCTCGACGCGTCGCCGGCGTTCTATCCCGCCTCTGCGACCCTCGGCTACGTGGATCTCGCCGCCGGCGAGGCCGCGGCCGCGCTGCAGACCTTCGATCGCGTCCTGACGCAGGCGGCCGGTTACGCTCCCGCGCTGGCAGGGCGTGGGGAGGCGCTGCTGGCGCTCCACCGCGGCGCCGAAGCGATGGCCGCCTTCGAGGCCGCCGTCGCAGCCGATCCGTCGCTGGTCGACCTGCGCCGCCGGATCGACGTGTTGAAGTTCCGGACGCTGCAGGAGCGTCTCGCGGCGGCCCGCCGGGCGGCGCAGGAGGGGCGGACCGCCGAGGCGATCGCGGCCTACACCGACGCGCTGGCGAGCTCGCCAGACAGCCCCTACCTGTATCGCGAGCTCGGAATCGTCGAGCGCCAGCGCGGCGACCTGGATGCCGCGCTCGAGCACCTGCGCCGTGCCGTCGAGCTCGACCCGGCCGATGCCGGGTCGCTCGAGCAGATCGGCGATCTTCTCGCAGGACGGAACGACCTTGCCGGCGCCGAGTCGGCGTACGCGTCCGCCAGCCGCATCGATCCGTCCCCCGCGCTCGCCCGGAAGATCGATGCCATCCGCGCGCGGGCGGATCTCGCACGCCTGCCTGCCGAGTACCGCGCGATTGGCGCGGCGTCGCAGCTCACGCGCGCGGATCTGGCCGCGCTCATCGGCGTCCGGCTCGCCCCGCTGCTCGAGGCCCACGGCCGCGGCGCCGTGGTCATCACCGACGTTCGATTGAGCTGGGCGCTGCCGTGGATCATGGCGGTCGCCCGGGCGGGCGTGATGGCGCCGTTCGACAACCACGCGTTCCAGCCCACCGCGATCGTCCGCCGCGCGGACCTGGCCCAGGCGGTGGCGCGCCTGCTCTCGCGGATCGGCGAGCGTCGTCCCGATGCGGCGGCCGGGTGGGAATCGGCGCGCCGCTCCTTCACCGACCTCTCGCCCGGCCACCTCGCGTATCCCTCCGCCTCGGCGGCCGTGGCCTCTGGCGTGATGACGACCGACCCGGCCGGCGCGTTTCAGCCGTTCCGTCCGGTTGCTGGCGCCGAGGCGATCGAGGTGATCGGCCGACTCGAGACGCTGGCCGGTCAGCCGGCCGCCGGCCGCACCTCGCCATGAGCACGCTCACCGCCGCGAACCAGCTCACGCTGCTGCGGATGCTGCTGGTGCCGGCCTTCGCGATCCTCGTCTGGTACGGCCATCTCGGCTGGGCGCTCTGCGCCTTCGTGACGGCCGGCCTCACCGACATGCTGGACGGCCTGATCGCCAGGCGCGCCGGCCAGCGCACGACGCTCGGGGCGTGGCTCGATCCGATGGCCGACAAGCTCCTGCTCGCCACCAGTTTCGTGGTCCTCACGCTGCCGGGCCTCGGGCTCGCCAATCGCCTGCCGGTCTGGCTGACGGTGCTCGTCATCTTCCGCGACGTCGGCATCGTCCTGACGGTGATCGTCCTCAACCTGGCGATTGGACGGCTCACCTTCAAGCCGACGATGCTGGGGAAGGCGGCGACGGCGACTTACATCGCGACGGCGGTGCTCGCGATGCTGTTCAACTATCTCGAGCACCAGTCGGCGCTGGTCGACCTGGCCATCTATGCGTCGCTCGCCATCACGATCGCGTCGGCGTTGCACTACATCTGGCACGCCCAGCGCATCATCGAGGCCGCAGACAAATGACGAGCTCGTTCACCTCCGTCCTGTCGTGGACTGTCTCGCTGCTCTTCGCCGTCCAGCCGGTCGCCTCGCCCAGGCAGGCGGTCGTCGAGACGACCGCCGGCACCTTCGTGATCGATCTCGCGCCGGAGTCCGCGCCGAACTACGTCACCTACTTCACGGATCTCGCCGCGCTGGGCGCCTACGAGGGCACGACCTTCCACCGAGTGATTCGCAACGGCATGGTGCAGGGAGGCGACCCGCTCTCGAAGGACCCGGCAAAGCGCGAACGGTACGGGACGGGCGGGTTGAACGCCGTGAAGGCCGACCCGCGCGCCACCTCGATGACGGCCGGGTCGGTGGCCGCCGTGCTGGTACCCGGCAAGCCCGACAGCGCGGGCGCGCAGTTCTTCGTGGTCCTCGCCGACCAGCCGGCGCTCGCGAACCAGTACACCGTCTTCGGCCACGTCGCCGAGGGGATCGAAGTGCTGCAGAAGATCTCGGCGACGCCGGTGGACGCCAAGGGGCTGGCCACCGAGCGCGTCGCGATCACGCGCGTGACCATCCGGGACACGCCGCCGGAACCGTTCGTGAACGAGACCGCCGCGCAGCTCGGGACCTATCGCGCCGTGCTCGACAGCAGCGCGGGACCGATCACGATCGAGTTCCTCGTCGACAAGGCGCCCAATACGGTCCGGCAGTTCATGCGGATGGCGGCCGCGGGGGTCTACAACGGCATGGCGTTCCATCGCGTCGCGCCCGGCTTCGTCATCCAGACGGGCGCGCTTTCGACCCGCAGCGTTCCGCTGACGGCGAAACAGCAGGCGCTCGTGCACGACCTGGCGCCCGAATTCAACGATACGAAGCACGTGAGAGGGATCGTGTCGATGGCGCGAGGCGATGCGGAAGACAGCGCACAGACCTCGTTCTTCATCTGCACGGCCGAGTCGAAGGCGCTCGACGGCGTCTATACCGCGTTTGGCCGCGTGGTCGACGGTCTGTCGACGGTGGACGCGATCGAGGCGGCGCCGCGCGAGCCGGGCACAGAGACGCCGGCGACGAGGATCGAGCTTCGATCGGTGACGATTGAGCGCCGGTGATGCCTCTTGCCCGAGCTCCGGAGAAGGGGGGACATCCTGGCTCCCCTTTCTCCTGCGCATGGCTCGGGCGCACATGCAACTCGCGGTGAGGCGCAAGCTGCCCTGGCCTCCTGTCGAGGGCAGATCTCCTGCGCTCCTGGTCCCCGGGGTTCACCGGTACTCCCGGCCATCGAACTTCAGCGCGATCGTCTGGCCGCGTGTCGAGGGTGCCATCGAGCGCCACGACAGGTCGAGCCAGCCATTGGTGCGTCCGGGGCCGGCTGTTACCTCGCCCAACTGGCGGCCGCCAATCACCGGACCGGTGCCGAGGCGGTAGGCGGCCCACACGCGCCGGAAGCCGCCACCCTCCGGCGTGTAAACGAGCAGGCGGCAGTCGATCTGGGTCTCGCTGCACGTGATGTGGCTCTGCACCAGCACGAGCCATTCCGGCGTGCGATCGCCATTCAAGTCGATCTGGCGCCCCGTCACCTGGCGGCGGATGTCGGTCAGCCGGCCGTCCCAGGAATTCAGGCCGACCCCGTAGCCATTGTCGAGCGCGAGCGACACCTGCGTCTTCAGGTTCGTGTCCGCCATCACCTGATCGACGAGGGCGGGCGGCGGTTTTGCCGGCTGCGCCGCCCCGGCGGGTCTCGCGAGCGCGAGAACGGCCGCCGCGGGAAGGGCGGCGGCGACAGCCCGGCGCCTCATGGTCCGGGTACCACGCGCGTGACCTTGACCGGAACGCCGACCAGGTACTCGAGCTGGATGTGATCCCCGGGCTCCAGTTTGTGGCCGACGACCGCTTCGGGTCCGACGCGCGCCAGGTGCGTCTGGCCGCTCTCGTCGCCGAGGTCGGTGAAGTAGATGTCCCAGGACACCTGGCCATGGATGCTCACCGGCTGCACCCGCTTCAAGATCCCGTCGCGTGTTCCTTTGAGCATGTGTCTCCACGGATGATCGATCCCGGTCAGCCGGGCGCTCACGCGTCAGAGGCGGCGTCGTGCGTCGGCCCCGCGCGGTCCGATGCGGCAGCGGCCTCGGCGTGGACCGGGCCGTCGGTCTCGAAGGGCAGCCACCCCGCAGGCGCGCCGCCATCCGCTCCCTGAAGATTATGCACGCTCACACCGAGCAGCCGCACCGGCCGCACGCCGGCGTCGGTCTTCTGCAGCAGCGCCACCGCGCGGCCGCAGAGGTCGGCCGCGGCGCCGGTCGCCGGAGCCGAATGACTCCGCGTGATCGTCGTGAAGTCGGCGTAGCGCACCTTGATCGTCACCGTCCGCGCCTGCAGGCCGCGCCGCGCGAGCCAGGCCGCCGCACCGGCGGCCATCCCTGCGACCTCGGCGCGGATCGTGTCGAGCGCGGTCAGATCCTGGGGGTAGGTGTTCTCGGTTCCCGACGACTTTGCAGCCCGGTCTGGCACCACCGGCCGGTCGTCCTCGCCGTACGCGAGGCGGCGGAGCCAGTCGGCGAGGTTGCCGACCGACGCACGCAGCGCGCCGGCGTCGGCCGTCCGCACGTCGACCAGGCGCTCGATGCCGTGCGCCCGGAGCTTGCCGGCGGTGACCGGTCCCACGCCCCACAGCGCATCGACCGGCAGTTGCCGCAGAAAGGGTTCGACCCGCCCGGGACTGATCACGGTCAGTCCGTCGGGCTTCTTCCACCCGGACGCGATCTTGGCCAGGAACTTGTTCGGCGCGACGCCGGCGGAGGCGGTCAGGCCGGTGGCGTCGCGGATGCGCCGCTTGAGGCCGCGGGCCACCGGCGTGGCCAGCCGCTCGCCCCATGCATTCTCGGTCACGTCGAGATACGCCTCGTCCAGCGACAGCGGCTCCACCAGCGGCGTGACCTCGCGCATCAGGCCGAACACGATGTTGGAGGCGGTCTTGTACTTCGTGAAATCGGGCGGTACGATCACCAGACCGGGGCAGAGCCGGACGGCCCGGGCCATCGACATTGCCGACCGCACGCCGAAGGCGCGCGCCTCGTAGCTGGCGGCGGCGACCACTCCGCGGCCCTGCGGCCGGCCGCCGACGGCGACCGGCCTGCCCCGCAGGGCGGCATCGTCGCGCTGCTCGACCGAGGCGTAGAACGCGTCCATGTCGATGTGCAGGATGCGGCGCATCGGTGGGTCCGTTCAGCTTGATAGAATACAGGTTTCAAGGAGCGTGCGTGGAAGCGTCTGAAGTTGTCGAAGCGTCGGGGCATCTCATCGACTCGGGCATCCTGAACGGCATCTTCGACACGGTGATCCGCCACGGCGGGTCGTTCGAGGTGCTGCAGTTCCGGATCGGCCGGACCAACGACGAGCCGTCGGTGCTCAAGATGCGGGTGCACGCGCCGCAGACCGGCGCGCTGCACGAGCTGCTGCACGACCTGGTGCCGCTCGGCTGCTTCGTCAAGGGCGCCAAGGATGCCCTGATCCGCCGGGCCGATCTCGACGGCTGCGCGCCGGCCGACTTCTATTCGACGACGAACCATCAGACGCACGTGCGCATCGCCGGCCGCTGGCTCGAGGTCGAGCGGCAGCGCATGGACGCCTGCATCGTGGTCGAGGACGGGCGGGCCTGGTGCCGCAAGCTCCGCGACATCAGGCAGGGCGACGCCGTCGTCTGCGGCGTCGACGGCATCCGCGTCGTCCCGATGTTCCAGGACCGCGATCGCCTCGGGTTCGCGTTCATGGCCAACGAGGTGTCGTCGGAGCGGCGCGTCGAAGTCGCGGTGCAGCGCGTGGCGGCGATGATGCAGGCGACGCGCGACGCCGGCAGGCCGATCGTCTTCGTTGTCGGGCCGGTCATCGTCCACACCGGCGGCGCGGCCCACCTCATCCGGCTCATTCGCGCCGGCTTCGTCCAGGTGCTGCTGTCGGGGAACGCGCTGGCCGTCCATGACATCGAGGGGGCGATGTTCAACACGTCGCTCGGCATCAACGTGGACACCGGGATGGTGGTCGAGGGGGGACACCACCATCACATGCGCGCGATCAACGCCGTCCGCCGCGCCGGCGGCATCCGCCAGGCGATCGACCAGGGCCTGCTGCGCTCGGGCGTGATGTACGAGTGCGTGAAGCACGACGTGCAGTACGTGCTCGCCGGCAGCATCCGCGACGATGGGCCGCTGCCGGACACGATCATGGATCTGGTCGAGGCCCAGGATCGCTACTCGGCGGCGCTGCAGGACGTCGGGCTCGTGCTGATCCTCGCCAGCATGCTGCACGGCATCGGCGTCGGCAACATGCTGCCCTCGTCTGTACGGGCGATCTGCGTCGACATCAATCCGGCCGTCGTCACCAAGCTGGCCGACCGCGGGTCGGCGCAAGCCGTCGGCATCGTCACCGACACCGGCCTCTTCCTGCACCAGTTGGCCGACGTGCTGGCCGGCGTCGTGCGCACATAGGGTTCAACTCGCTCCATGCCGCAATTCATCTATACGATGAAGGGCCTCGGGAAGGTGCATCCGCCCGATGCCAGGGTCCTCGAAGATATCTGGCTGTCGTTCTACTTCGGCGCCAAGATCGGCGTCCTCGGCCTCAACGGCGCCGGCAAGAGCTCGCTGTTGCGCATCATGGCGGGCGAGGACACGCAATTCACCGGCGAGGCGTTCGCGGCCGACGGAATCTCCATCGGCTTCCTGCACCAGGAGCCGCGGCTGGATCCGGCCAAGACGGTGCGCGGCAACGTCGAGGAAGGCGTCGAGGCGACCAGGGCGCTGCTCACGCGCTACGACGAGCTCAACGCGAAGCTCGGCGAGGAGCTCTCGCCCGACGAGATGGAGAAGGTCCTCGACGAGCAGGCGAAGGTCCAGGACCGAATCGATGCGGCGAACGCCTGGGACCTCGATTCGCGCCTCGAGCTCGCCATGGACGCCCTGCGCCTGCCGCCGGCCGAGGCGGACGTCGCGACCCTCTCGGGCGGCGAACGCCGGCGCGTCGCGCTCTGCCGGCTGCTGCTGCAGTCGCCCGACCTGTTGTTGCTCGACGAGCCGACCAACCATCTCGATGCCGAATCGGTCGCCTGGCTCGAGCGCTTCCTCAAGGATTACGCCGGCACGGTCGTCGCGGTCACCCACGATCGGTACTTCCTGGACAACGTGGCTGGCTGGATCCTCGAGCTGGATCGCGGCCGCGGCATTCCGTGGGAGGGCAACTATTCGTCCTGGCTCGAGCAGAAACAGAACCGGCTGCAGCAGGAGGAAAAGGCCGAGACGCGCAGGCAGCGGACCCTCGAGCGCGAGCTCGAGTGGATCCGCATGTCGCCGCGGGCGCGGCAGGCGAAGGGCAAGGCCCGCCTGAACCGGTACGAGGAGCTGCTGCGCGAGGAATCGGCGCAGAAGATCGAGACCGCCGAGATCTACATCGCCCCGGGCCCTCGCCTGGGCGACGTCGTCGTCGAGGCGCGAGGCGTGCGGAAGGCGTTCGGTGACAACCTGCTCATCGACAACCTCGACTTCACGCTGCCGCGCGGCGGGATCGTCGGCGTCATCGGCCCCAACGGCGCCGGCAAGACCACGCTGTTCCGGATGATCAGGGGGGAGGAGGTGCCGGACGCCGGCACGCTGAAGATCGGCGAGACGGTGCGGATCGGCTACGTCGACCAGAGCCGCGACGCGCTCGCCGCCGACAGGAGCGTGTTCGAGGAGATCACGGGCGGGCACGACGAGATCGAGCTCGGGAAGCGCAAGGTCGCGTCGCGGGCCTACGTGTCGTGGTTCAATTTCAAGGGGTCCAATCAGCAGCGGAAGGTCGGCACCCTGTCGGGCGGCGAGCGCAACCGCGTGCACCTGGCGAAGCTGCTCAAGCGGGGCAGCAACCTGCTGCTGCTCGACGAGCCGACCAACGACCTCGACGTCGACACGCTGCGCTCGCTCGAGGAGGCACTCCTCAATTTCGGCGGCTGCGCGGTGGTCATCAGCCACGACCGGTGGTTCCTCGATCGCATCGCGACGCACATGCTGGCGTTCGAGGGGGACAGCCAGGTCGTCTGGTTCGAGGGGAACTACCAGGACTACGAGGCGGACCGCAAGCGCCGCCTCGGCGCCGCGGCCGAGCAGCCGCACCGGATCAAGTACCGGAAGCTGACCCGGTAGGAACTGCGAACTCTCTGAACGGGAGCGCCGGCTTGGTGGGCGCCGCGAGAGGCGCCACGCGCACATGGCACGCCGCTGCCTGGCGGAGCTCGAGCGTCTGCCGTCGAGCTCACGCGGATCGCTTCCGAAGGCGCCGGCCCATCCGCAGGGCGGCGTCATCCTGCTCGGGAAGCCGTTCTTCGCGAGCGAGGAGGCGCTCCCCACACGCCGTCATGCCGCCCGACGACCCCGGGGGCGGATGTCTGCCTCGCTCCCGATCGATCGCCGATCGTCATGGGCGGGTGGCGGAGTTGTGTTCGTACTGCCGCCTCGCCGCCGGCGGCATGCAGCGCGGTCAGTCGCTCGTCGTGTGGGCGATAGCCGACGGCCGTTCGTGCGCGCGCCTGACGGCGCGGTCGGGCCGGGGCGTCGCGCGGGAGGCTCCGGCTCCCTGGGTCCGGCGCGTCAGTAATCGAGGATCGCCGCGACGGTCTCGATCCCCTTCCACAAATGGCCGAGCCGCAGGTTCTCGTTGTCGGTGTGCTGGTTGTTGTCGAAATTGACCAGCGAGATACCCACCACCGGCAGTTGGAGCCCATTGATGAAGGGAGTGGCCGGCAGCCCGCCGCCCAGCGTGCGGAGCCGCACGATCCCGTCGGTCCCGTACTTCGCCATCAGCGCGTCGGTCACGTACTTCGCCGAGGGATTGTCGGGATCGGTCCGCCACGCGCCGCTCGCGGCGCCCGCGTTGGAGGTCACCTTGGCGATGCGCGCGTGCGCCGCCAGAGTGGCGACGTCCGGATCGGCGTCGACGACGACGTAGCCCTGCTTCTCGATGTGGGCCACGACGCGGTCCACCATCGCCCGCGGCGAGTTCTCCTTCACCAGCCGCATCGCGATCTCGGCCGTGGCGCGTGCGGCGATCACGCCGCCGACCTCGCCGCCGCTCATCTGATGGATGCTGAAGGTCGGCAGGTTCAGGCCTTCCTGCATGTAGGACGCGGCGCCGTCGGTGGACCCGAGGCCGAACCGCATCATCATCGCCGGCGTCTCGTCGGGCACCTGCTTCATCATCGCGACGGCCGCCTCGGGAAACGGCAGCACATCGTCGTAGAAGCCGTCGATCGCCACCTTGCCCGTCGGGTTCACCATCGACGCGAGCAGCTGCGCCAGGCGCACGTTGGCATCGGGTAGCCAGTTGCCGTAGTTGCCGCTGTGCATCGCCGATCTGGCCGTGTACACCGTCAGCTCGAGCCGCGCGCCGCCGCGCGCGCCGTAGAAGATCGTCGGCCTGCCGCTCGCGTGCTGGGGACCATCCAGGATGACCAGGAGATCGGCCTTCAGCTTGTCGGCGTGGTGCTCGATGGCATCGTCCAGCGACGGGCCGCCGCCTTCCTCCTCGCCGTGCAGAATCAGCTTGATGTTCTGCGTCGGCGTGCCGCCGATCGCGTCCATTGCCGACAGGAACATCACGATCGGCGCCTTGTCGTCGCTCGCCGACCGTGCGTACACCCGCCAGTCGTCCGGGAACGTCGTGTGCGCCGCGATGTCGGCGAGCTCTGGCGCCTGCTCGTCGAGGCTGCCCGATCGCAGCACCGGCGTGAACGGATCCGGCTGGGCCCACTGGCGCTTGTCGACCGGCTGGCCGTCGTAGTGGATATAGAAGAGCAGCGTGCGGGTCGCCCCGGGCACGAGCTTCTCGCCGTAGACGAGCGGGGCGCCCGGCGTCTCCCAGATCTCGCCATTCATCCCGCGCCTGTCGATCATCTGCTCGAGCAGCGCGGCGTTCCGCCTGATGTTGGGCAGATCGGCCCGGTGGTTCGGGATCGCCAGCAGGTTCGCGTACTCCTGCAGGATGGCTGGCTGATGCGACCTCACGTATCCGGCGACGTCGGCCGTCTGCCCGAATGCTCTCGGTGGGAGGAGCAGCAGCAGCAGAACGGTGCGCAGATGTGTCATCGGACCTTCGTTCTGAAATAGGCGATCGTCTTCACGAGCCCTTCCTCCAGCGCCACCTTCGGCTCCCACTCCAGAAGCGTCCGCGCGCGCGTGATGTCGGGCTGCCGCACCTTCGGATCGTCGGTCGGCAGCGGCCGGTACACGATCCGGCTCCTCGATCCGGTCATCCGGATGATGGTCTCGGCGATCTCCCCGATCGTCGTCTCGCGCGGGTTGCCGATGTTGACCGGGTCGTTCCCGGCCGACCGCATCAGCCGGATGATGCCGTCGACGAGATCGGTGATGTAGGTGAAGCTCCGCGTCTGGCTCCCGTCGCCGAACACGGTCACGTCCTCGTTGCGCAGCGCCTGCGACATGAAGGCCGGCACGGCCCGGCCGTCATTCACCCGCATCCGCGGGCCGTAGGTGTTGAAGATTCGGACGATCTTCGTATTCAGCCCGTGATACCGGTGATAGGCCATCGTCATCGCCTCGGCGAAGCGCTTGGCCTCGTCGTACACGCCGCGCGGCCCGACCGGGTTCACGTTGCCCCAGTAGGTCTCCTTCTGCGGGTGCTCGAGCGGGTCGCCGTACACCTCCGAGGTCGATGCGAGGACGAACGTGGCGCCTTTCGCCTTGGCCAGGCCGAGCGCCTTGTGCGTGCCGAGCGCGCCCACCTTCAGCGTGGGAATCGGCAGCTCCAGGTAGTCGATGGGGCTCGCGGGACTCGCCCAGTGCAGCACGAAGTCGACCGGGCCGTCGATGTAGATGTAGTTGGTGACGTCGTGCTTGATGAAGGTGAAGTCCCCGCGTGGGATCGGCCCGGCCGGAGCGGGTTGAGGTGGCGGAAGCCCGCGTTGCTGCAGGTGCGAGATGTTGGCGGTGTCGCCGGTCAGCAGGTTGTCGATGCCGATGACGTCGCAGCCGAGGTCGAGCAGGGTCTCGGCGAGGTGCGAACCGATGAAGCCGGCGGCTCCGGTGATGACGATGCGTGTGGACATAGGCGGTGGACGCCCCGGCGCCGTGTGCCGGCGGGGGGGCGCTAGTACGCGTGCTTGTGGAAGAAGCCCTTGATGAGCGTGAGCCACATGATCTTGAGGTCGAGGCGTACCGACCAGTTCTCGATGTAGTAGAGGTCGTACTCGATCCGCTTCTCGATCGAGGTGTTCCCGCGCCACCCGTTGACCTGGGCCCACCCGGTGATGCCGGCCTTCACCTTGTGCCGCAGCATGTACTGGGGGATCCGGTGCTTGAACTGCGCCACAAACAGCGGCCGCTCCGGCCGCGGGCCGACCAGCGACATCTCGCCCATCAGCACGTTCCAGAGCTGCGGCAGCTCGTCGATGTTCGAACGGCGCAGCAGCTTGCCGAGCGGCGTCCGGCGCGGGTCGTCCTCGCTCGCGAAGACGGGGCCGGTGTCGGCCTCGGCGTCCTCGTGCATGGAGCGGAACTTGTAGATCATGAACGGCCGGCCGTCGAGCCCCATCCGCTCCTGGCGGTAGAACACCGCGCCGCGCGAGGTTGCGCGCACCAGGAGCGCGATGACCGCCAGCGGAACCGCCAGGACGACGAGCGCGGCGGCCGAGATGGCGACGTCGATCGCCCGTTTCACCACGCTGTTGAAGCCCTGGAGCGGGACGTCGTTGATGTTGATGACCGGGACGCCGTCGAGATCCTCCAGGCGCGCGCGCAGCGCGATCACCTGCAGCAGGTCGGGCACCACCTTCACGTCGACCATCTCCCGGCTGGTGCTCTCGATGAGCTCCAGCATCTGCACGTGCTGGTCGGGCGGCAGCGCGACGTAGAGGTGATCGATGGCCTCGCGCGAGGCGATCTCCGGCGCCTCGTCGATGGTGCCGAGCAGCGGCAGCCCGCGATAGCCGAGATGATCGCCCGCCGCCTTGTCGTCGACGAAGCCGACGATCTTGTATCCGAGCTCGCGGCGTTCGAGAATCCTGTCGGCCACCAGCCGCCCCAGTTCGCCCGAGCCTGCGATCAGAATCCGCTTGAGGCCGAGCCCCGCGCGCCACCGCCGCTCGAGCGCCTCGCGCACCAGCTCCCGCGACGCGTAGGTGAGCATCACGTTCAGCGCGAGGAACAGCGCCCAGACGATCTGCGAGACCTCGAAGAGCCCCTGCTCCTTGGCCGCGCTGGTCGCAAAGTACACCTGCACGTACAGCGTCGAGACGATGCCGAACACGACGGCCAGGATGCTGCCGACGAACACCGCGAAGAAATCGTCGACGCGCGACCGGCCGCGCCGCAGGCGGTACAGCCCCTGGAGCTGAAAGGCGAGCGGAACCAGGATCGCGATGAACGGCAGCACGTTGACGTACTGTCGCAGCGGCGGCACGCCCTTGGTGATCGGAATCAGACCCGTGTGGAAGCGCAGCGCGTAGGCGAGGATGAACGCCGTCAGTCCGAGCAGCGCGTCCGACACGACGTGAAGAGCGACGAGCAGGCGGTTGTGGCGGCCCAGCATCGCGTCAGCCGACCAGCGCGCGCTCGGCGTCCACGAGCGCCGCCATCTCGTCGCCGAACCGCGTGCGGCCGAACCGCTCGGCGTGACGCCGAATGGCGCGAGCGTCCCACGCCCGCGTCATCGCGTCGCGAATGCCGTCCGCAAAGGCCTCCGCCGAGTCGTCGGCGACCAGCACGCCGGTGTCGCCGGCCGCCACGCTCTCGAGCGCGCCGCCACGCGCGAGCGCCACGACCGGGCGGCCGCACGCCTGCGCCTCGAGGGGGACGATACCGAAGTCCTCCTCGCCGGGCATGAGCGTGACCGCGGCGCGCCGGTAGAGATCGCGGACCGCCTCGTCGCTCAGGCGTCCGGTGAAGGTGACGCCGCCGCGGGCGGCGCGCTCCAGCCGGCTGCGTTCGGGGCCGGTGCCGACGATGGTCAGCGGGATGCCCGCGATCCGGCACGCGTCGATGGCGACGCCGACCCGCTTGTAGGGCACGAGCGCCGAGACGACCAGCGCAAATGGCTCGGGCGGCGCATCGGTGGGCCGGAAGAAGCTGGTGTCGACGGGCGGATACACCACGATCGCCTCGCGATTATAGTATCGGCGGATCCGGTCCGCAACATATTGGGAATTCGTGACATAGCGGTGCGCGCGCCCCGACGTCGCCCGGTCCCAGCGCGCCAGGCGCGCCATCGCCACGCGCATGGCGCGGCTCGCCACCCGCCCGATGCGCGCGGGGCCGAAGTAGGCATCGAACTGATCCCATGCATAGCGCATCGGCGTGTGGCAGTAGCAGAGATGGCGCGCCCCCGGGCGCGCCATCGCCGACTTGGCCACGCAGTGGCTGCTGCTGATCACCAGGTCGAAGCGGTCGAGATCGAACCGTTCGACGAGGAAGGGAAACAGCGGCAGGCACTCGCGGTAGTAGCGGCCGATGCCGGGCAGCCGCTGCAGCGCGGAGGCGTGAATCGGCAGCCGCTCGATCGCCGGCGAGACGCTGCCCGGCACGTGCAGCAGGGTGAAGATCTCCGCCTCGGGCAAGCGCTCACAGAGCACCTCGAGGACCTTCTCGCCGCCGCGCATCCCGGTGAGCCAGTCGTGGACCAGCGCGATCCTCACGAGCCGACCCGCGCGTAGATCTCCCGGATCTGCCGCACCGAATCGTCCCACGAGAACTGGCGGGCGCGCGCCAGGCCGCGCTGGCGGAGGTCGCGGCGGGTGCTCTCGTCGGTGAGCACGCGGTGAATGCCGTCGGCAATCGAGTACGGGTCGTACGGATCGACGAGCACGGCCGCCTGGTCGGCGACCTCCGGCAACGACGACACGTTCGACGTGACCACCGGCGTGCCGCTCGCCATCGCCTCGAGCGGCGGCAGGCCGAAGCCCTCGTAGAGCGAGGGGAAGACGAAGACGCCGGCCAGGCGGTACATGACGGCGAGCGTCTCCTCGGGCAGGTAGCCGAGGAACCGCACGTACTTGTGCAGCTGATGCTGGTGCACGGCGCGCCGCAGCGCCGCGTACCGCGAGATCTCGTCGCCGATCATCACCAGCTTGAGCTGCTCCAGGCCGCGGCGGCGCACCAGGTGGAACGCCTCGATCAGCCGCTCGAGGTTCTTGTGCGGCTTCACGTTGCCGGCGTAGAGCACGAACTGGTCGTGCAGCTGGAACCGCTCGCGCACGCGGGCGACATCCTCTTGGCTGGGCTCGACCCCGAAGCGCTCGTCGTACGCGTTGTAGATCACCGAGATCTTCGCCGGATCGGTGCCGAACAGCCGCATGATGTCGCGTTTGGAGCTCTCCGAGACCGTCATCACGCGCGTCGCGCGTCCGGCCGCCATCGCCATCGACCCCCGCGCGTAGGTCAGCGCCAGCCGGCCCGGCAGATACTGCGGGAACATCAGGTGGATGCAGTCGTGGATCGTCACGACCGAGCGGCAGGCGACCAGCGGCGGCAGCACGTAGTGCGGCGCGTGAAACAGCGTGATCCCTTCGCGTTTGAGCAGGAGCGGAATCTTGATCTGCTCGGCAATCGAGTAGTTGCCCGCCGTCTCCGGCACGGCGCGAAAGTTCTCGCCCGTGGCCGCCAGCCCCGCCGCGTCGGCGGGGCGGCAGATCAGCACGTACTCGGTCTGCCGATCGATCCGCGCCAGATGGCGCAGCAGATTGCGGATGTAGGTGCCGATGCCGAAGTCGCGGAGCTTGCGCGCGTCGATGCCGATCCGCACGCCGCATGATAGCAGCCCCGTTGCTCCTGCGCGGCCGGCCCGCGGCCGGCGAACGGCCCGCCCGGCGCCGCCTCCCTGGCGCCCGGCGGCACCGGGCGCCCGGAGGGGCGCCTCGGCGGACCCGGCCTCAGCGTCGCCCCCTCACGGGCCACTCGCCGCGCAGCCGCAGGCAGGCCTTCAACGCCCACGCCCAGCCGGGGCGGCGCTTCTCGTAGTACGCGACCTGGCTTCGCCGATAGGCCTCGCGTGTCGCCCGCGGCGCCGCGAGCGCCGACCGGCCGCGCAGGTGCACCACTTCCACTTCCGGCGTGAAGATCACGGCTCGCCCGCGCTCCCGCATCGCGACGCCGAAGTCGACGTCCTCGATGTACATGAAATAGCGCTCGTCGAGCAGCCCCACCGCTTCGGCGTCGGCGCGCCGGACCAGCAGGCACGCGCCGCTGACCCAGTCGGGCGCGTGCGGACGCCGCGTGAGCGCCTCGACGACCCGCGGCCGGCCGGTCCGCCACTTCTGCCGCAGCTCGTTGAGCGGTCCGAGCGTCCGGCCGAACGACAGCTCCGCGCGTCCCTGGCCGTCGACGAGGCGTGGACCCGCAATCGCCGCATCCGGCCGCGCGTTCAGGATCTCCACCAGATGATCGATCGCGCCCGGCGGCACGATCGTGTCGCTGTTGAGGAGCAGGATCAGTTCGCCGCGAGAGGCCCGGATACCGACGTTGTTCGCCTTCGCGAAGCCGGCGTTGTCCCCCCGCTCGACGACCGTCACGCCCGCGCATCGCCTGGCGGAGGCCGCGCTGCCGTCGCTCGAGCCGTTGTCGACGACGACGATCTCGTGCGGCGTCTGCGGCGGCGCCGCGCGCAGCGAGGCCAGACACCGCTCGAGATCGATCCGGGCGTTGAACGAGACGATGATGATGGACAGGATCATCGCGGCATCCGGCTATCCGGGCGTCTGGTCCTTCGGCTGTCGGATCGCCGTCCGCCGCACGCTCTCCAAGACGTCGAGCGTCTCGCGCGCCGCGCGCCGCCAGTCGAATTGACGCAGCGCGGCGGGCGCGGCGGCGAGCAGGCGGGCGCGCGCGGCCTCGTCGTACAGCGCCGTCTCCAGCGCCGCCGCGACGCCGCGCGCGTCATCCCACCGCACGAACAGCGCCGCCTCGCCGCAGGTCTCGCGCGCCACCGGCGTATCGCCCACGACCGGCGGGACGCCGGCCGCCAGCGCTTCGAGCGGCGTCATGCCGAATCCTTCGTACTCGGACAGGAACACGAAGGCACGCGCCCGGCCATACAGCTCGTGCAGGTGCGCGTCGTGCGCGTACTCCCACAGCCGGACGCGCCCCTCCAGGCCGCCCTGCGCGATCATCGCGGCAATCGGCTCATGCGGGTGCGTCCGGTTCGCGCCGACGATGTCCAGCGAGACCTCCGGTCGGGTGCGGGCGAGCCGGGCGAGCGCGCGCAGCAACTCGGGCAGGTGGCGCCGGTTGAAGATCGAGCCGGCGTAGAGGAGGCGCGGTCCGCCGCGCCCGTCCGCGCGCGCCCGCGGCGCGTCGATGCCAGGGCGCACGACGACGACGCGATCGGACGGCACGCCGAGACGCTCGAGCACTTCGCCGCGCGAGAAGGCCGAATCGGTGATGATCGCGGCCGCGCGCGCGGCCGCCTTTCGTGTGAGGAAACGCCGCCGCATCCCTTCTCGCAGCCGGAACCACTCGGGATGGGCCTCGTACGACAGGTCGTGGATGGTGACGACCGTCGGCACGTCGAGGCGCAGCGGCGCGGTGTAGGCGGGCGCGAACAGCACGTCGAGCCGATCGCCGCGGGCCGCCCGCGGCAGCGAGACCTGCTCCCAGTAGGTGCCGGCCGATCCGGGAACGTGCCGCCGGAGGAAGCGCCGGGGATCGACGTCGACATCGGGCACGTCGGGCGCATAGAGGACGAACTCGTGCGGCCGTGCGCACTCGTCGGCCGCCCATTCACGCAGGAGCGCGCCGAGGTAGCGCCCGACGCCGGTCGGATGTCCGGTCAGCTCGCGCGCGTCTATGCCGATCCGCATCGCCGTCTCATCGCGCGCTCGTAGGTGTCGTAGACGAGCCGCGCGGTCCGATCCCAGCTGAAGCGCGCCGCGCGCGCCGCGCCGCGCGCCACCGCGGCGGCCGCCGCCGTCTCGTCGTCCAGGATGCGCTCGATCGCGCGAGCCATCCCCTCGGGATCGTCCGGCTCGACGAGCGCGCCGGCGCCGTCGAGCAGCTCCGGGAGCGCGCCGCGATCGGCGGCAACGACCGGCACGCCGACCGTCATCGCCTCGAGCACCGTGAGTCCGAAGCCCTCCTCGAACGACGGCTGCACCAGCACTGCCGCCTGCTCGTACAGCCGGTATCGCGCGGAGGGCTCGACGTAGCCGAGGTGGCGCACCCTGCCGCGCAACCCCGCGCGCCCGATGCGGTCGACCAGGTGCTGCCCTTCGGGCGACACGCTGCCGGCGAGCACCAGCTCCGGCGCGTCGGCGCGCCGCGCCGTCAGCGCCTCGTACGCGTCGAGCAGCCCGCCGACGTTCTTGCGCGGCTCCAGCGTGCCGAAGAACAGGATGTAGCCGCCGCCGGCAGGCGGCCGGGCCCGCGGCGGCCAGGCCGGCGCGGCGCCGGGGCAGATGGCGACGCGATCGGCCGGCACGCCCAGCCGCCGCACGACCTCGCGCGCCGTGTACGGCGAGACGACGATGACGGCGTCGGCGCGGCGGGCGTGGGCCGCGGCGAGCGCGGGATAGTCGCGGCGGATTTCGCCGCGCGTCCGCTCGGGATGGGCGAGGAAGTCCAGGTCGTGGACCGTGACGATCTGCGCGGCATCGCGGGCCGGCAGCAGCAGCGGGTGCATCGAGTGCGTCACGTCGAAGCGCCGGCCGGTGAGCCGTTCGGCGCCCGGCCAGCCGATGCGATGCCAGGCGAGGTTCAACAGCCGCACCGGCACGCGGCGATCGATCGGCTCGGCGAGGGCGAGATCGGGCGGCAGGCGCAGGCGATCCTTCCAGGAGCTGGAGAACAGCGCCAGATCCAGCGCGCGCGGGCGCGAGGCGAGGGCGGGCTGCGCGAAGGCCGCCAGCAGCGCGCACGCCATCTGGTGGGTGTACTCGCCGACGCCGCTGCGCGCACGCAGCGCGGCCCGATAATCGAGGAGGACGCGCACTTGTGTAAGTCGTTAAGCCCCAGTATCTTATTGCACAATGAAAATCGCCGTCGCCGGAAGCGGGTACGTGGGGCTGGTGCTGGGCGCCTGCCTGGCCGAGAACGGGAACACGGTCGTCTGCGTGGACAAGGATGCGGCCAAGATCGCGATGCTCGGCGCGGGGCGCATGCCGATCTACGAGCCCGGGCTCGAGGAGCTCGTGCGCCGCAACCATCACGAGGAGCGGCTGCGGTTCTCGACCGACCTCGCCGAGGCGGTGCGCGCCTCCGAGATCGTCTTCATCGCCGTCGGCACGCCGCAGGGGGAGGACGGTTCCGCCGATCTCCAGCACGTGCTGGCGGTCGCCGCCGACATCGGCCGCGCGATGAGGGCCTACACCATCATCGTCGACAAGAGCACCGTGCCGGTCGGCACCTCGGCAAAGGTGCGCGCGGCGGTGGCCGCGCAGACGCGCGAGCAGTTCAGCGTCGTGAGCAACCCGGAGTTCCTCAAGCAGGGCGCGGCGATCGAAGACTTCATGAAGCCCGACCGCGTCGTCATCGGGATCGAAGCGGGCGACGAGCGGGCGGCGGCGGCGATGCGCGAGCTGTACGGACCGTTCACCCGGACGGGCGCGCCGATCATGGTGATGGACGCGGCGAGCGCGGAGCTCTGCAAGTACGCGGCGAACTCGATGCTCGCGACCAAGATCTCGTTCATGAACGAAGTCGCGAATGTCTGCGAGATGGTCGGCGCCGACGTCGATCAGGTTCGCAAGGCGATCGGCGCCGATCGGCGGATCGGTCCGTCGTTCCTGTTCCCCGGCGTCGGCTACGGCGGCAGCTGCTTTCCCAAGGACGTGAAGGCGATGTTGAAGTCGGCGGCCGATCGCGGCTACGACTTCAGGATTCTCCGCGCGGTCGACGAGGTCAACACGCGGCAGAAGGAGCGGCTGTTCGCGAAGATACAGCGCCACTTCACGAGCGTCAGGGGACGCACGATCGCGCTCTGGGGGCTCGCGTTCAAGCCGCGAACCGACGACATGCGCGAGGCGCCCGCGATCGCGGTCATCGAGCGGCTCCTCGAGGCGGGCGCCTCGGTCCGCGCCTACGATCCGGAGGCGGCCGGCACGGCGCGGCGGATCTTCGATTCGCGCATCGTGCTCTGCGAGCGGAGCTACGATGCGCTGCGGGGCGCCGACGCGCTCGCGATCGTGACCGAGTGGAACGAGTTCCGCGAGCCCGACTTCGAGAAGATGCGCGGGCTGCTGCGCGCGCCGGTCATCTTCGACGGCCGCAACCTCTACTCGCCCGAGCAGATGCAGGCGCTCGGCTTCACCTATTTCTCCATTGGCCGCTGACCCGCGCGCGGTCCTGGTCACTGGCGGCGCCGGCTATATCGGGAGCCACGCGGCCAAGGCGCTGCACCGCGCCGGCCGCCGCGTCGTCGTGCTGGACAGCCTGGTGGCGGGCCACCGGGCCGCGGTGCGCTTCGGCCCGCTGGTCGAGGCGGAGGTCGCCGACGTCGAGGCCGTGCGGCGCGCGCTGCGCGATCACGACATCGGCGCCGTCATGCACTTTGCCGCGTTCCTCGACGTCGGGGAGTCGGTGCGGGCGCCCGTGCGCTACTACCGCAACAACGTCACCGGCGCGCTGTCGGTCCTCGAGGCGATGGCGGCCGAGTCGGTGCGGTGCTTCGTCTTCTCTTCGACCTGCGCGACCTACGGCGAGCCGATCGAGACGCCGATTGGCGAACACCATCCGCAGGCGCCGATCAACAGCTATGGCGAGAGCAAGCTCGCCGTCGAACGCGCGCTCCCGCACTTCGAGCGCGCGTACGGGATCCGCAGCATCGCGCTGCGCTACTTCAACGCCGCCGGCGCCGATCCCGACGGCGAGCTCGGCGAGGATCACTCGCCGGAGATCCACCTGGTGCCGCGCGCAATCGAGGCAGCGGCCGGGGGCCGCCCGCTCGAGATCTTCGGCGACGATTACCCGACGCCCGATGGCACCTGCCTGCGCGACTACGTGCACGTGAGCGATCTGGCCGACGCGCACGTCGCCGCGCTCGACGCGCTGGTCGCGGTGGGGAGGTCGGGCGCCTACAATCTGGGCAGCGGGAGGCCGCACTCCGTCCGCGAGGTGATCGCGCAGGTGGAAACGGTGACGGATCGCTCCGTACCCCGATCGATCGCGCCGCGCCGGCCCGGCGATCCGGCGATCCTCTATGCCGCCGCGCAGAAGGCGCGGGCGGAGCTGCACTGGGCGCCCCGCTGCTCGGATCTGGAGACCATCGTCGCGACCGCCTGGCGCTGGCATCGCGCGCACCCGCACGGGTACCACGGAGGATAGCGCCCTGGATCAGCGCCCCACCTTGCGGCGGCTGCTGGCGTGCGCGCGTCCTTATCGCGCGCGGCTCGCATGGGCCTTCGCCGGCATGATCGTGTACGCGATCGGCTCGGCCGGGCTGGCCTGGCTCATCCGCCCGATCTTCGACAGCGTGCTGCCGGCGCAGCAACTCGTCGCCCTGACCGCCTGGCTGCTCGTCGGCGTCTACGTGCTGAAGGGGCTCGGCTCGTATGTCTCGTCGTACCTGATGGCCGACGTCGGCCAGCGCGTCGTGATGGATCTGCGCAACGCGCTGTATCGCCACATCCTGGGGCAGTCGGCCGGCTTCTTCGCCCAGCGGACCACCGGGCTGCTGGCCTCGCGCATCAGCAACGACGTCAACCAGGTCCAGCAGGCGGTCTCCGAGACCTTCGGCGATCTGGCGCGCGAGACGCTGTCGCTGGTCGGCTTCGCAGCGCTGCTGTTCTACTACGACGCCAGGCTGGCGATCGTCTGCCTGACCGGCGCGCCGCTGGTGGTCTATCCGCTGGTCCGCCTCGGGCGGCGCGTGCGGCGCACCACGCGCCGGAGCCAGGAGGCGACCGATCGCCTGTCGCACATCAGCACCGAGGGCTTCACCGGCCATCGCATCGTCAAGGCCTTCGGCACCGAGGAACAGGAGGCCGGGAAGTTCAGCCGCGCCGGCGCCCTGCTGTTTCGCACCAACATGAAGGTGACGGCGGCGCTGGCGAGCCTGCCGCCGCTCATGGAGCTGATTGGCGGCTTCGGGCTGGCGGCGGCGCTCTGGTACGGCAGCAGCCAGATCGCGACGGGCCGGCTGACGCAGGGGCAGTTTGTCTCGTTCATCACGGCGTTGTTCATGATGTACGGGCCCGCCAAGAAGCTCAGCCGGGTCAACGCGGTGCTCCAGCAGGCGATCGCCGCCGCAGAGCGGATCTTCGAGATGCTCGATACCCACACCGAAGTGGCCGAGCGGCCCGGTGCGCCGCCGATCGCGCCCTTCTACGGCGCCATCGAGTTCTCCGACGTCGGCTTCGGGTACGACGAGGGGCCGCCACGGATCCTGCGGAACGTCTCGTTCTCGGTTCAGGCGGGGCGGATGGTGGCGATCGTCGGGCGCAGCGGCGCCGGCAAGACGACGCTGGTGAACCTGCTGCCGCGGTTCTACGACGTGACCAGCGGGCGCATCACGATCGACGGCGTCGATCTGCGGGACGTCTCGCTCGCCTCGCTCCGGCGCCAGATCGGCATCGTCACGCAGGAAACGGTGCTGTTCGACGATACCATCGCCGCCAATATCGCCTATGGTTCGCCGTCGGCCTCGCGCGAGGAGATCCAGGCTGCCGCCCGCGCCGCCAACGCGCACGACTTCATCGTCTTGCTGGCCGCCGGCTACGACACGATGATCGGCGAACGCGGCCAGCGTCTGTCGGGCGGCCAGCGGCAGCGGCTGGCGATCGCGCGCGCCCTCCTGAAGAACGCGCCGATCCTCGTGCTCGACGAAGCGACGTCGGCGCTTGATGCCGAGAGCGAACTGCTGGTGCAGGAGGCGCTGGCGAACCTGATGATGAACCGCACCTCGTTCGTGATCGCGCACCGGCTCTCGACCATCCGGCGCGCCGACGCGATCATCGTCCTCGAGCGTGGCAGAGTGGTCGAGATCGGCCGGCACGACGAGCTGGTCGCGCGCCCGGGCGGCGTCTACGCCGCGCTGTATCAACTGCAGTTGCTGGAGGGCCGGAAGACAGAGCGCCGGATGGTACCGTCGTAGACGCTTGCCGCAGGATGCCGGCCGGGCGCCGGCGTCCGCGCCGGGGTGCGCGCGCCGGCCCGCACCGCGCTGGCAGCGAGCGTGGCGGCGCCCGTCGGAGGTGGGCGGCGCAGGGCGGCGTGGGTGCCGCAAGAGGAGCCGGAGGTCGCGAAGGATGATCAAGTCGATGACCGGATTCGCCTCCGTGCAGCGCGAGGACGAGCGCGCGGCGATTGCGGTGACGATCCGGGCGGTGAACCACCGCCATCTCGATCTGCAGCTCCGGATGCCGCAGAGCCTGGGGACGCTCGAGTCCGACGTGCGGGCGATGGTCGCGCGGCACGTTGCCCGCGGGCGCGTGGAGGTGAGCGTCTCGGTCCAGATGCGGCAGACGCCGTCGGTCGAAGTCGAGTTCGACGAGGCGTTCGGCAGCGCGCTCGAAGCCGCGCTGGCGCGGGCGCGCGAACGCGGCCTCGTCGCCGGGGCGCTCACGCCGGGCGATCTGCTGCGCCTGCCGCAGGCGATCAGCATCCGCGAGCGGCCCGCCGAGGCCGGCGACGAGACGTCGCGGGCGGTGGCGGCGGCGGCCACCGCCGCCGTCGGCGCGGCGCTTGCCGACCTCGACACGATGCGCGTGCGCGAAGGCGATCATCTGCGCGCCGACCTCGACGCGCGCCGCGCCGCCGTGGCCGGCCTGGTCGAGCGGATCGCGGCGGCGGCCGACGAAGGGCGCGCCGCGATGGAGCAGCGGCTGGCCGATCGCGTGCGCGAGCTGCGTACCGCGCTGCAGGCCGACGAAGCCTCGGTCGCCCAGGAGATCGTGCGCTGGGCGGCGCGATCGGACATCAGCGAGGAAGTCACCCGCTTCCGCGGCCACGTGGTCCACTGGAACGCGCTGGCCGGCGCCGCGGAGCCCTGCGGCCGCAAGCTCGACTTCCTCCTGCAGGAGATGAACCGCGAGGTGAACACGATGGGCTCGAAGGCCGACGGCCTGCGTGTCTCCGAGCTCATCGTCGCCGCGAAGGCGGAGCTCGAGAAGATGCGCGAGCAGATCCAGAATGTCGAGTAGCCAGGCGGCACCCGGGAGCCCCCGCGGCATCCTCTTCGTCGTCTCGGCGCCGTCGGGCGCCGGCAAGACGACGTTGGTCGAGCGGCTCGTCGAGCGGATCCCGCGGCTGCGGATGTCGCGCTCCTACACGTCGCGCGCCGCCCGGCCCGGCGAGGCCGACGGCGTGGACTATAATTTCGTCGCGCGCGACCGTTTCGAGCAGATGATCGCGGGCGGCGACTTCATCGAGTGGGCCGACGTCTTCGGCAATCTGTACGGGACGCGTGCGCCCGACACCGAGCGGCTCCTCGAGACCGGCTGCGATGTCGTGCTCGTGATCGACGTGCAGGGCGCGCGCCAGGTGCGGGGCCGCGCGATCGAGACGACGACGATCTTCGTGATGCCGCCATCGTTCGCCGTGCTCGAGCGGCGGCTGCGCGGGCGCAGCCAGGACAGCGAGGAGGCGATCCAGCGCCGCTTGCGCGTAGCCCGCGAGGAAGTGGCCGCCTACCCCGAGTACGATTTCATCGTCGTCAACGACGAGGTGGACGACGCCGTGGAGAGGCTGGGCGGCATCGTGCTGGCGGAACGGGCCCGGCGGGGGCGGATGCGCGAGCAGGCCGAGGCGATTCTGCGGACGTTCTGAGGGATGCGGAGAGGGGCACAGGAGCCGCGACGCGAATGTTGATCGCCCTCGGCGTGACCGGCGGCATCGGCGCCTACAAGGCGGTGGAGGTGGCGCGCGGGCTGCAGAAGCGCGGCCACGACGTGGTGGCCGTGATGACGGCCGCCGCGGCCAGGTTCGTCGGCCCGATCACCTTCGAGGCGATCACGCGGCGGCGGGTCGTGCTCGATCAGTTCGAACCGGGCGCGAACGCCGGAATTGAGCACATCGCGCTGGCCTCCACCATCGACCTCCTGCTCGTCGCCCCGGCGACGGCCAACGCGATCGGCAAGCTGGCGAACGGCATCGCCGACGACGCGCTGACGACGCTCTACGTCGCCACGCGCGCGCCGGTGCTCCTCGCGCCGTCGATGAACTCCCAGATGTTCGCGCACGAGGCGGTCCGGAAGAATCTCGACGCGCTGGCCGCGCGCGGCGTGCGCTTCGTCGAGCCGGGCGAGGGCTACCTGGCGTGCGGCTGGATCGGCAAGGGGCGGCTCGCCGAGCCGGAGGAAATCGTCGCCGCGGCCGAATCGATCCTCCAGCCTGCCGGGCCGCTCCGCGGCCGGCGGGTGCTCGTCACCGCCGGGCCGACGCTCGAGGACATCGATCCGGTACGGTTCATCGGCAACCGCTCGAGCGGGCGCATGGGCTTCGCGATCGCGGCGGAAGCCGCACGGCGCGGCGCCGAGGTGGCGCTGGTCGCCGGCCCGACGGCGATCCCGCCGCCGCCGGTGGGCGAGGTCGTGCGGGTGCGCAGCGCGGCGGAGATGCACCGCGAGGTGCTGGCGCGGGCGGACGATGCCGATGTCGTGATCATGGCAGCGGCCGTCGCCGATTACGCGCCGGCCGGACCGGCGGGGCAGAAGATGGCGAAGACGGACGGCCCGATCACGCTGGCGCTGCGCCCGACGCCCGACATCCTGGCGGAGCTCGGAAATCGGCGGGTCGCGGCCGGGCGGGGACCCGTGCTCGTCGGCTTCGCGGCGGAGACCGGAGATCTGCTCGCGCGCGCGGCGGCCAAGCGGGCGCGCAAGCGTGCCGACCTCATCGTGGCCAACGACGTGTCGCGGAGCGACGCCGGGTTCGACGTGGACTCCAACGAGGTGACGATCATCGGCCCCGACGGCGCGGCACCGCTGCCGCTGCAGGGGAAGGATCGGGTGGCCGCGGCGATCCTCGATCGCGTGGAGCGGATGCTGGCCGGGACGCCCGCGACGTCGCCGCAGCCATTCGTCGAGCCCGACCGCGGGTGACCCGCTGCCGGAGATCCGCGGCGGGGCCCGTGTGCCTCCTTCCGTGAGGCAGGTTCGTCGTAGCGCCGGGGACTGATTTCTCATGGATCGCGACCAGCTCGCCGAACACCTCCGCTTCGCCGCCGAGCTCGGCGTCGCCGGCGTCAGCCGCGATCCCGCCTGGCGCAGGCGCGCGCCTGAAGCGCTCGAACCGGCACGCTCGGAACCCTGCACCTCCCCGGCACCCTTGGAACCGCTCTCGACCATCCTCTCCGCGCTCGGCCCCTGCACCCGCTGCAAGCTCCACACGCTGGGGCGCACGCAGATCGTCTTCGGCGCCGGCAACCCCAACGCCGATCTGATGTTCGTCGGCGAAGCGCCCGGGGCCGACGAAGACGTTCAGGGCATTCCCTTCGTCGGGCGTGCCGGGCAGCTCCTCACGAAGATCATCGAGGCGATCGGCCTCGCCCGAGACGACGTCTACATTGCCAACGTGATCAAGTGCCGGCCGCCGGGCAATCGGAATCCCGAGCCGGACGAAGTCCAGGAGTGCGAGCCGTTTCTCTTTCGCCAGATTGCGTCGGTGCGGCCGAAGGTGATCGTGGCGCTCGGCAAGTTCGCCGCGCAGACGCTGCTGTCCACCGACGATCCGATCTCGCGGCTTCGCGGCCGCACGTTCGAGTATCGCGGCGCGACGCTCGTCCCGACGTTTCATCCTGCGTACCTGCTGCGCAATCCGTCGTCGAAGCGCGAGGTGTGGGAAGATATGAAGCTTGTGCGCCGCCTCCTCCAGTCGTAGCGCCCTGGTTCGCGTTGCCGTTCCGGTTCCCGGCCTCGATCTCCTGACCTATCTGCCGCCGCCCGGCGGCCCGCTGCCCCACGTCGGCGCGCGCGTCATCGTACCGCTCGGACCGCGCACCGTCACCGGCATCGTGGTGAGCGTCGCGGAAGAGCCGCCGCCCGCCGGCGCCCTCGTCAAGCCGATCCAACGCGTGCTCGACGAGCGCGCGTTCGTGCCGGCCGATGTGGTGGCCCTCGCGCGCTGGACGGCGGAGTATTACGCCGCCGGCCCCGGGCAGGCGATCCTGGCGGTTCTGCCGCCCAAGACGCGCGGCGGCCGGGCGGACGCGCACAAGACGCTCCGCGTGGCGGCGATTACCCCCGCAGGCCGCCAGCTGCTTCGCGGCGCGACGCCCGGCGGCGGCGCCTCTCCCGGCGGGCGTCGCGATGGCTGTGCGCGCGCTCAGGTCGGGCGCGGCGGCGCCCGCCTCACGCTCACGGCCGGACAGCGCGCGACCCTCGATCTGCTGGCCGACGCCCCGGGAGGCCTCGCGACGCCGGCGCTGGCCGCGCGCGGTTTCGCCCCCGGCGCGCTCGCGCGGCTGGCCCGGCGCGGATTGATTGCGTTCGCCGCGACGCGGGTGGAGCGCGACCCGTTCGGCGACGGCGTTCCTCCCGCGGGCGCGGACGCCGGCGTGCAGCCGGACGCTGCCGGCGGTACGCGGCCGCTGACGAGCGAACAGGCCGGGGCGCTCGAGCGCCTGCGCGCGCTGGCGGAAGCGCGCGCGTTCCGCGTCGCGCTGGTGCACGGCGTCACCGGCAGCGGCAAGACCGAGCTGTACCTGCGGCTCGCCGCCGGCGTGCGGGATGGGGGACGCCGGGTCCTGATGCTCGTGCCCGAGATCGCGCTCACGCCGGCGCTGGCCGCGATCGTGCGCGGCGCGTTCGGCGGCCGCGTCGCCATCCAGCACAGCGGCCTCTCCGACGGCGAGCGCCACGATCAGTGGCAGCGCATCCGCCGCGGCGAGGTGGACGTCGTCGTGGGCACGCGATCGGCGGTGTTCGCGCCGCTGCAGGACGTCGGGCTGATCGTCGTCGACGAGGAGCACGATGGCTCGTACAAACAGGAGGAGAGCCCCCGCTACAACGGCCGGGACGTGGCGATCGTCCGTGCCCAGCGCGCCGGCGCGCTCGTCATCCTCGGCTCGGCGACGCCATCGATGGAGACCTATCACCGCGCGACGAGCGGCAAGTACGAGCGGGTCGTGCTCGAACGGCGCGTGCTCGACCGGCCGCTCGCCGGCGTCGCGGTGGTCGACATGCGCGAAGAATATGCGGCCGGCGGCGCCGGCGTGATCCTGAGCCGGGCGCTCGCCGCCGCGCTGCGCCACCGGCAGGACAGGCGCGAGCAGTCGCTCGTGCTCCTCAACCGCCGCGGGTTCGCGACGGCGATCTTCTGCCGCCAGTGCGCCGGGACCATCGACTGTCCGAACTGCTGCGTGTCGCTCGTCGTGCACGGCGAGGGCGCGTCGCGGCGCGCCCGGTGCCACTACTGCAACTACTCGGCGCGCGTGCCGGCAGCCTGCCCGCACTGCGCGGGGCCCTACCTCGAGCAGGCCGGCTTCGGCACCGAGCGTGTCGAGGCGGCGGTGCGGGCCGCCTGCCCCGGCGCTCGCGTCGCGCGGCTCGACCGCGACGCCATCCGCCGCAAAGGTGCGCTGCTGGACGTGATCGCCCGCTTTCGAGACGGCGCCATCGACGTGCTCGTCGGCACCCAGATGATCGCCAAGGGGCACGACTTTCCGCGCGTGACGCTGGTCGGCGTCGTCTCGGCCGACGTGGGGCTCGGCGTCGCCGACTTCCGAGCGTCGGAGCGCACGTTCCAGCTGCTCACGCAGGTCTGCGGGCGCGCCGGGCGGGGGGCGGCGCCTGGTGAAGCGATCGTCCAGACGCTCCATCCCGGCCACTACAGCATCCAGCTCGCGCGCCGTCAGGACTATCCGGCGTTCTACGAGCGCGAGCTCGCGTTCCGCCGCGCGATGCGCTATCCGCCGTTCACCGCGCTCGTCAATGCGATCGTCCGTGCGAAGACCCTTGGCGCGGCAATGGACGATGCCGCTGACGTTGCCGAGCGCGTGCGCCAGGCTGCCGGCAGCCACGTGCGGGTGCTCGGCCCGGCGCCGGCGGCTCTCTCTCGGCTGCGCGGCGAGTACCGTGTGCAGATTCTGCTGAAGGGCGGCAACCGCCGGCTGATGCGCGAGGTGCTGCAGGCCGCGATCGCCGCCAGGCCGGATCTGGGACGGAGGACCGTGGTGGACGTGGACCCGCAGAGCGTCACGTGAATCTGGGGATGCAGGGCGTGGCGGACTGGAGGACTTCGCGGCAGGCCTGATGCCTGCACCGCCATGCCGCTGCTCCAGTCCTCAACTCTTCACACTCTCACATCCTCGAATTCGAACCGTCCGCACCCCGTCAGCGCCGTATGAGATCGATCGGCTCGATCGGCGCCGGCGTGAAGCACACGACGAACATGGCCAGGGCGAACAGCGCCAGCCACATCCGCGGGCGATCGAGCGGCTCCTCCTCGTCGAACGTCCGGGGATGGTGCCGTCCGAAGGCGAACAGCATCACCACCATCAATGCCGCCCAGACCCGCCAGCTGATCGCGAAGTAGCTCAGGACGAGGACCACCAGGACCGTGGCGAGCGTGACGTGCGAGGAACGGCGGCCGAGCACGGCATACGAGATGTGGCCACCGTCGAGCTGCCCGATCGGAAAGAGGTTGAGCGCCGTGGCGAGCAGCCCGAACCAGGCGGCAAACGCCATCGGATGCAGGTTCAGCGAGTAGCCGTCGGGGATGGCGCCCCAGAGGATCTGCGAGGCCAGCTTGAAGAGCAGCGGCTCGCCGAGCTCGAGGCCGGTGAACTCGGCCGGCAGCTTCACCACGTGCGACATGGCGATGCCGATGAAGAGCACCGGCACGGCGACGAGGAAGCCGGCAATCGGGCCGGCGATGCCGATGTCGAAGAGCATGCGCTTGGTCGGGATCGGTTCGCGGATGCGGATGAAGGCGCCGAGCGTGCCGGTCAACGGCAGCGGGGCCGGGATGAAATACGGGAGCGAAGCGTCGACGTCATAATAGCGGCACGCGAAATAGTGCCCCAGCTCGTGGCATCCGAGGATTAGGAGAATGGCGGCGCTGTACCAGAGGCCGCGGAGGAGAAGCGCCGGGATGGTCAACAGGGACGCGGTGCGCGAGAAGTCCGCGAGGTACGACTCGTAGTGCAGCGCGCCCACGAAGGTCGTCGCCGCGATGGTCAGCGCGAACAGCAGAACGTGCAGCCAGACGCGATCGCGGAATTTCGGGCGGGGCTGCCAGAGGTCTGCCGGAACGCGGTCGTGCGGCGCCGCTGCGTAGGGATCCAAGAGAGCGAGTCTAGCGCGGAAGCCCGGCGATCCGGGTTACCCGATGTTCTGAAGCTCTTTGCCGGGCTTGAAGCGGATCGTCCGCCCCGGCGGGATGCGCACTTCCTTGCCGGTGCGCGGGTTGCGGCCGATGCCGCGCTTGCGCGGCTTGACCTGGAAAACCCCGAAACCGCGGAGCTCGATGCGTTCTCCGCGCTGCATCGAGGTCCGCATCGCGTCGAGCACCGCGTCGACCGCCACCTCGGCCTTGACCTTGGTGATGTCCGCCATTTTCGACACTTCATTGACGATGTCGACCTTGATCATGCTTAGAGTCTCCAACTGGCGTGTAACTACTATAGATATCGGCACTTACGCTGTCAAGACTAGGGCTAACTTGCAGTAGGATTGCGCAGCGATGTCTCGAAAACCTGCCTCTGTCGTGCTGGTCGGCCGCCCCAACGTGGGCAAGTCGACCCTGTTCAACCGGATGACCGGTTCGCGCCGCGCCATCGTCAATCCGACCGCCGGCACCACGCGCGACACGGTGATCAGGCCGGCCGTCTGGCGCGCCGTCCCGTTCGAGCTGTCCGATACCGGCGGGCTCTACGGCGCCAGCCAGGACCCGTTGCACGAGCTGGTCGTCCGTCACGGCAGGCGCGCGATGGTTGGCGCCGACCTGTTCGTTCTGGTGACGGACGGGCGCGAAGGGCTGATCGGCGGCGACGAGACGATTGCGCGCGAGTTGAGGGCGACCGGCCGGCCGGTGATTCTCGCGGTCAACAAGACCGACGACAAGCGGGCGCGCAATGCCGCGCTCGACTTCTACGGGCTCGGGATCGATCCGGTCGTCGAGATCTCGGCCGAACATGGCACCGGCGTCGCGGAACTGCTGGATGAGATCGTCTCGGCGCTAGGGGCCCGGCGCTCGACGCCGGCGGGTTCCGGCACCCTGGCAGTCGGCACCCCGGCGCCGGGCACTCTGGCGCCTGGCACCCTCGCTCCCGACGAAATCTCGGTCGCCATCGTCGGCCGCCCCAACGTGGGCAAGTCGTCGCTCGTCAACCGGCTGCTTCGCGAGGAGCGCGTGCTGGTCAGCGACATGCCGGGGACGACCCGCGATCCGGTCGACGCCGTCATGACCTGGCACCGCCGCCGCTTCCGCATCGTGGACACGGCCGGCATGCGCCGCCCCGGCCGGGTCGCGCGCGGCGGCCAGATCGAGTGGGTCAGCGTCGCCGGCGCGCGCAAGTCGGTCGAAGAGGCCGACATCGTCGTGCTCGTGATCGACGCCGGGAGCGGCCCGACCGATCACGATGCCGCCATCGGCGGCGAAGCCGACCGGGCCGGCCGCGGCGTGTTGATTGTGGCCAACAAGTGGGACCTCGTGAAGGCGCGCGGCCCCAAGTACTCGGAGACCTTCGACGACGACGTCCGCTTCCAGATGCGGTTCCTCGACTACGCGCCGATTCTGCACGTCTCGGCGCTCACCGGCGAGCGCGCGCCGAAGATCCTCGAGGCGATCGACCGGATTGCCGCCTCGCGCCGCACGAAGGTGCCGACGCCGGCGCTCAACAGGTTCCTGCAGGAGGTGACGGCGGCGAACCCCCCGGTGAGCCCCGGCCGCAAGCACGTGCGGATCCTGTATGCGACGCAGATCGGCGTGGCCCCCCCCTCGTTCGTGTTCTTCACCAACGTCGCGACGACGTTTCATTTCTCGTATCAGCGGTTTCTCGTGAACCAGTTGCGCGAGCGCTTCGGCTTCGCCGGCACGCCGATCCGGCTCCAGGTGCGCCGCCGCGCGCAGAAAGGCCGCCAATCGAGGAAGGCTCGAGCAGCCGAGTCCTGACCAATCGTCGAGCGGCGTGCGTCTGAGCGTTCGCGGGTTGTGGGCAGAGAGCCGTGGCACACGTCGCCAGGAATGACGGGATGGACGGCGAGCGCCGTCCGTCTGGACGGCCACGGTCGGCGAGCCGGTGGATCAGAGGGCCCGGCGCCCTGGCCGGTCCGCCCGGAGTCGCAGCGCCGACTCCACAGCCCGCGCGGCCGCCGCCGTGCCTTCGTGCTCCCAGAAACGAAGAACCGTCCAACCGGCGCGCTTCAGGCGCCGGTCGGTATCGCGGTCGCGGCGGCGGTTGCCCTCGATCTTCTCGCGCCACCAGGCGGCATTTGCCTTCGGCCAGGTTCCGTGGGCCGGACAGCCGTGCCAGAAACAACCATCGACGAACACCGCGACCCTTGCCCCCAGGAACACGACGTCTGCGCGGCGGCGCGTGCCTGTGAGCGCGACGTCCACGCGATAACGGAGCCCGAGCGCGCGCAACGCCGAACGGAGCGCGAGCTCGCCGGGAGTGTCACGCCGACGCGTGACTCGCATACGATGCCGCACGTGTTCGGATGAAGCTTCAGGTCTCCTCGTCGTCGGACGGGAACTCTTCGACCTCGAGCGGCTCTTCTTCACCTTCGGCCCACCTGAAATCCGCCTCGTTCCGCCACAGGTACTCGCGATAGACCGCGTCAAGAAACTGGCCGTAATCGAGCAGCTCTGCGGGCCGTCCGTTCTTGGGCGGGTCCCTTTGGACGTCGAAGAACCGGAGGTCGGTACCGTCTGGTTCGTATAGCGCGATGTAGATCTTCTCGAACCTGTCGATCTCGTCTGTCGGTTCATCACGGCCGGCATACGGACGAAGATGCCGAACCCATGATCCAAACGAAGAGGGGTTGTCCTTCTTCCCGTCGTCGGCGCTATCGAAGGGAAGGAACAAGACGCCAATCATTACTGCGTACGGTTGCCGCTTATGGTAACCACTCGCCTCGATGCGAAGCTCCTCTTCATTGCGCTTCATGTTGTGCGTGTACCGTTCCGCGCCCTTGACGTCGCGGAGATGCACGGACTTCAGCGAGATTCCGAGCGCCAACCCCAGCTGCGGCGTGCTGAAATTGATGTCGAGTTGCTTCTTGCCGCGAACCGATCCCGCGTTGCGCTTTGTCGTGGCTTGAATGTCGCCCAGACGTGGCGAGAGATCGGCTGCAATTCGCGCGGCCATGTGATCCGCGAATCGCACCGCATATTGGTTCTTCTCACCTACCGCGTCCGATCGCTCGGGGCGCGGCGCTGACGCCTCGAGCACATCGGCGATCACCTTGACGCCGTCAGGCGTAGGCTGGTTGCTCTTCGGCGACTTCGATGGCATGTCGAGTGGAATGGGACCGGGCCATATGGTCCACGTGCCGACCTACATCGTTCAAGAAGCCATCTTCGAAGCGCAAGCCGCTCACCTTCGCGCGGCTCAGAAACCCTGCCGCAGCACGGTGAGAGAGCGGCGAGCGTGGGAACCGCAGAAACTCTCGAAGGGGAATCGCCGGCTCTCTGGCGGGCCAAGTCGACACGTCAACGGAATACACCTTGCCTTGGTGGCCCCATGCAGCGCGGGGCCACGCGACACCGCGCTGCAATGCGGCGCATGCCGGAATGTCACCACGTGGGAGCGCGAGGCGATCGCCAATCCACCGTGCGACCGACACGCTGACCGCGTTTCCAACGAGCTTCCACCGATGGCCCCGGCGAACGCCGCGATCTGTCAGGGCCGAACATGTCCAATCCGGCTCCAAGCCTTGGAGCCGTTCGGCGTCACGGATGTCCGGAGTGGAGATCGACCCGTCGAGAGGATCCCAAATCGCCGGCGGCGACGGGATGCCAATCGTCGATCCGCCCTTCAGTGTCGGCACGGCGTCGACCGCCCAGCCAAGCCCGCGCAGGCCCTCGGTCCAGTAGAAGCCGCAGAGACGGTCAGGCGAGAAGGTCGCCAGATGCTCGCCGCCTTCGCATCCGAACAGTACTGGCCGAGGGTCTTCCCTCCTCGACGCCAGCAGCAGAACTCGCTGGCGACGCTGCGGAATCCCGAACGCGCGGGCGTCGACAATACGATACGCCCACATGAAGCCAAGACTTTCGAGCTCGTCGACGAGGTATCTCATCGCCCTGCCGCGTTCGAGCTGCAACATGAACGGGACATTCTCGAGCAACAACCAGCGTGGACCGCTCTTCTTGTTTCTTAGCCGTTTGAAAATTTCGCCGACAAGGCGCGACTGCTTGCCAGTGATTCCGGCGGTCGCACCCGCTTGGCTGAGGTCCTGGCATGGGAATCCCGCGGCGATCAAGTCGACCTTCGGGAACGTCGCGCTCATGCGACGGATGTCGCGCTCGATCTTCGCGTCGAAGTGGTGTTCGAGGACCTTCCGCGCGCCGGGATCGATTTCGCAAAGAAGGACGTTGCGGTGGCCCGCGAGTTCTAAACCCCGCTCAATGCCGCCGATCCCTGCGAAGAGCCCCACCGTCGAGAGACCTTCGCCATTTCTGCTCGGCATCACGCGAACAATACCATATCTTGTGCCCGCGGTCGCGGCGTACGCGTCGTGTTTGGTAGTCGACCGAATGGCGCGGCGAAGCGGTACGGCGATGGGTCTTCCCCGGGCTGGGCACCCTCAACGCTCACGTCTCTGGCTCGATGACGATGAACTCGGCGAAAAGGAGACATCGGTCTGGACATCTGGTGTCGCTGTGTCAGAGGCTGCGTGAAACTTGACCACTACCGGGGGCGGTGAGGCGGGGCGGTGAGGCGTTGACAGGGCGATTGCGGCAAGCGTATCGTCGTCGTTTGGCTCAAGCTCCGCCATTGCGCGGGGCGCGGGGGAACCAGGAGATCTGGGGCGTATCGGCCGCGCGGGCTGTACCGGCCGGCGCGACGCCGTAGGACACTTCCGAGTCCGAGCCCGACAGCTAACCCCGCCGGCCGTTGGAAGGATTCGTGCCCGAAGAAGGACTCCTCTCGCAGCTCAAGCGGTTTCTCGTCGGCCGGCCGATCCCTTCTCACCTGGCGCACCACGAGCGGCTGTCGCGGGTGACGGGGCTCGCGATTCTCTCGTCGGACGCGCTCTCCTCGGTCGCGTACGCGACCGAGGAAGTGCTGCGCGTGCTCCTGCTGGCTGGAGCGGGTGCGCTCGCCCTCGCGAGCCCGATCTCCTTCGTCATTGCGGCCATCCTGGCGATCGTGGTCTTCTCGTATCGTCAGACGATCTTCGCCTATCCGCAGGGGGGCGGCGCGTTCCTGGTCGCGAAGGAGAACCTTGGCGAGCTGCCAGCGCTGATTGCCGCTGCGTCGCTGTTGATCGACTACATCCTGACCGTCGCGGTCAGCATCGCGGCTGGCGTGGCGGCGGTGACGTCGGCGTTGCCGAACTGGCACGTGAACCGGGTCGAGCTCGCGCTGGGGCTCGTATTCGTGCTCATGGTCGGCAACCTCCGAGGCACGAAGGAGTCGGGGCGCATCTTCGCCGTCCCGACCTACTTCTTCATCATCACGACGCTCACATTGGTCGGAGTCGGGGCGTGGCGCGTCGCCGCGGGAACGGTTTTGCCCGTCACGCCCGTCAATCCGCTGCCGTCGCCCGGCGCGTCGCTCACGCTGTTCCTGCTGCTCACGGCATTCTCCAACGGGTGCACGGCGATGACGGGCATCGAGGCGGTCTCCGACGGCGTGCCATCGTTCAAACCGCCCGAGGCCCGCAACGCGGCCGCGACGATGCTGGCGATGGCAGCGCTGGCCATCACGATGTTTCTCGGTATCACGCTGCTCGCCCACGCGTATCAGATCATCCCCAGCCAGACCGAGACGGTCGTCTCGCAGCTCGCGCGCGGCGTGTTCGGCGAGCGCGGCATCGCGTACTACCTGATGCAGGCGTCGACGACGCTGATCCTGGTGTTGGCGGCGAACACGGCCTATGCCGACTTTCCGCGGCTCGCATCGATTCTCGCGCGCCACGGCTACGTCCCGCGCCAACTCGCCAATCAGGGCGACCGCCTCGCGTTCTCCAACGGCATCGTCGGCCTCAGCCTGTTTGCCGGCATCCTGCTGGTGGCGTTCGGCGGCGACACCCACTCGCTCATCCCGTTGTACATGATCGGCGTGTTCGTCTCGTTCACGGCCTCGCAGGCCGGCATGGTGGTGCGGTGGCGCCGCCTGCGGCCGCGCGGCTGGCGGCGGCAGGCGCTGGTGAACGGCTTTGGCGCGCTGGTGACCGGGATCGTGCTGATCGTCGTCGCGGTGACCAAGGCGCACGAGGGCGCCTGGATCATCCTGATCCTGATTCCCTTCAACGTCGTGCTGTTCCGCCAGACCAGGCGGCACTATGCGCGGGTCGCCGAGCAGCTCTCGCTGAAGAACTACGTGCCGCCCGAACCGCGGCGCAACACGGTGCTCGTGCCGATCGGCGGGCTGCACCGCTCGGTCATCGAGGCGGTCAGCTACGCGAAGTCGCTGTCGCCCGACGTGCGCGCCGTCTACGTCGGGATGGACGCGGCGGCGACCGAGCACCTGAAGGAGGAGTGGCCGCGCTGGGAGCCGGACGTCCGGCTGGTCGTCCTCGATTCGCCGTACCGGTCGCTGATGGAGCCGCTCCTCGAGTACATCGATCGCATCGCGCGCGGACACCCGGGCGACTACATCACGATCGTGCTGCCGGAGTTCGTGCCGGCCCGCTGGTGGCACAACGTGTTTCACAATCAGCGGGCGCTGCTCATCAAGGGCGCGCTCCTGTTCCGGCCCAACATCGTCGTCACCAGCGTGCCGTTCCACTTGAAGCACTGAACGGCCTGCCGTTTGTTATACTTGCCGGCATTCCCGTGGCAGAAGCCCCTGCGCCGATCGAGATTCCGAACCGGGCGCTGTTCAAGGCGTCGGAGGTGTGCGAGCTGCTGAAGGTGCAGCCCTACGTGCTGCGCACGTGGGAATCGGAGTTCCCGGCGCTGGGCGTGGCCAAGGCCGCCGGCGGCGCGCGCGTGTACCGGCGCGCGGACGTCGAGCAGGTGCTGCGCATCCGTCATCTGCTGCTGGTCGAAGGGCTGACGCTTGCGGGCGCACGGCGACGCCTCGAGGAAGAGGAGATGCCGGTCGGAGCCGACGCGCCGGCGATCGAGGCGCTGATCGGCCAGAACGCGCGCGAGCGGCTGACGGACATCAAGCGCGGACTCCGCGCGATTCTGGATCTGCTCGGCGGGCGCGGTGCGGTGCCCGAACTGCGGCTGACGCCGCCGCGGCCGCCGGCCCCGCGGGTGCGGCCGATGCCGATGAGCCCCGGCAAAGGGCGGGGGAAGAGTCCGGCTGCCCGAAGTCACCCGCGACGGAAGCGTTCGGCGTAAGATTGACGATGACATTCGTGGTGGGGGGCCTTCAAGCCCGCCTGCTGCCGCCGTCGTGCAGGCCTTCAGGCCTGCCGACGCAGTATCGACATCGGGATGTGGCGCAGCCTGGCTAGCGCACCTGACTGGGGGTCAGGGGGTCGCAGGTTCAAATCCTGTCATCCCGACCATTTCTCCTCGCGCGAACCCGGCGGAATCTCCAGTCGCAGGTTGCCGTTACCGCCGCTGCCAGACCTGCCGGTTTCCTCGTCTCCGACCGCGCCACAATCGAAGCGATGGCTTCTCGAACACCAGCTCTGCCGTGCCGAGCCTTGCGTCTCCTGCTCTGTGCGCTCGTCGCCGCCGGGCTGATCGCCTTCGCCGGGCCGGCGACGGCCGAGACGCGCCAGACGATCACGATTCGCGGCCGGCAACAGACCCTCCGTCTCTACGGGCCGTCGGAGGGCGAGCCGGTGATCGTTTCGAGCGGCGACGGCGGGTGGATCCATCTTGCGCCGCACGTCGCCGAACTGCTGGCCGCCCGGGGATTCTTCGCCATCGGATTCGATACGCGGGCCTATCTCTCCAGCTTCACGTCGAGACAGAGCACGCTGCGCGCCGAGGAGGTGCCTGGTGACTACCGCGTGCTCACGGCCTTGGCGACGCGGATCACGGGGCGGAAGCCGCTGTTGATTGGCGTATCCGAGGGCGCCGGCCTCTCCGTCCTCGCGGCCGCCAACCCCGACGCCAAACGGGAGCTCTCGGGCGTGATCGGGCTGGGTCTTCCCGATCTGAACGAACTGGGATGGCGGTGGCAGGACATGGTGACCTACCTGACGCACCGCCTGCCCGACGAGCCGACCTTCAGCGTCGCCGCGATCATTGCCCGCGTGGCCCCGCTGCCGCTCGCGATCATCCAGGCGACGCACGACGAGTTCGTACCGCGCGAGGAAGTCGAACGGCTGTTCGCTGCGGCCGGCGAGCCCAGGCGCCTCTGGATCGTCGAGGCGTCGAACCATCGCTTCAGCGACAATCTGCCGGTCTTCGACCTCCGCCTGATCGAGGCGATCGCCTGGACGACGGCGCACGCGCCGCACGAATGACCGCGGCCGAGCGCGCCCGCGCGGCGCTTCCCGCGCTGATCGGACTCGTCCTCTTTCTCGCGTCGCTCGCGGTGCTGCGCGCCGAGCTGCGGGCGATGACCTGGCACGGGCTGGTGGCCGCGGTCACGAGCACGTCGCCGTGGCGCGTGGCGTTCGCCATTCTCCTGACGGCCGCCAGCTACGTGGTCCTCACCGGCTACGACTTCCTCGCCTTCGCCTATCTCGGCAAGCGCCTCCCGGCTCGGCGGATCGCCGCGACGTCGTTGCTGGCCTACGCCGTCTCGAACAACGTCGGGTTCGGCATGCTGTCTGGCGCCTCGATCCGGTACCGGTTCTACACGCGCTGGGGCGTGAGCACCGAGGAGCTGTCGAGGATTGTCTTCTCGTACATCGCGACCTTCTGGCTGGGGCTGCTCTTTCTCGGCGGGCTCAGCCTGGCGCTCAGCCCGCTCCCGCGGGCGCTCGGATTCCCGCCGCCATGGCTGATCGCCCCGGTCGGGTGGCTTCTCGTGCTGGCCAGTCTCGGCTACCTGGCCGCGGCCGCGCTCCGGCTGGGACCGCTCAGCGTCCGCCGCTTCGAGCTGCCGCTGCCGCCGGTGCGCCTCGCGTTGGCGCAGCTGGCGGTCTCGATCGTCGACTGGACGATGGCGGCCACGGTCCTGTACGTGCTGCTGCCCGGCGACCGCGCCCCGTATCTCGCAGTGCTCGCCGCGTTCCTGGCCTCGCAGTTCCTCGGCCTGGCCAGCCACGTGCCGGGCGGGATGGGCGTGTTCGAAGGGCTGATGACGCTGCTCCTGAAGCCGTTCATCGCTTCGATCGATCTCCTGCCGGCGCTCATCGTCTATCGCGCCGTGTACTACCTGCTGCCGCTCGCCGTCGCGGCGGTCGGGCTCGTCGCCGACGAGCTCCGCCAGCGTCGATCGCAGGCGGCGCGTCTGAGCGCGACGCTGGGATGGCTGACCGAGGAGCTGACGCCGCGCGTCCTGGCCGCGATCACCTTTCTCGCCGGCGTCGTGCTGCTGGCGTCGGGAGCGACGCCGGCCGCGCCCGGCCGCCTCCGCTTTCTCGATCGGCTCCTTCCGCTCGGCGTCATCGAGCTGTCGCATTTCGCCGGCAGCGTCCTCGGCGCGGCGCTTCTCCTGCTGTCGCAGGGGCTGGCGCGCCGGCTGGATGCCGCGTACGTCCTCACCGCGACGGCGCTGGCCGCTGGCATCGCGGCGTCGCTGCTGAAGGGGGCCGACTACGAAGAGGCCGCGGTCCTCGCCGCGACGCTGCTCGTGCTCTGGCGGGCGCGGCCCGCGTTCGACCGGCGCGCGGCGCTCTTCGAGACACGCTTCTCGCCCGGCTGGATCACGGCGGTCGCCGCCGCAATCAGCGGGTCGTTGTGGCTGGGGCTCTTCGCCTTCAAGCACGTCGAGTATTCGCGCGATCTCTGGTGGCAGTTCGAGCTGCACGGCGAGGCGTCGCGCATGCTGCGCGCGTCGGTCGGCGCCGGTGTCACGGTGCTGCTCTTCGGCCTCGCGCGCCTCATCGGCTACGCGCCGCACGAAGCGCCCGCTCCGAGCGCCGACGATCTGTCGGCCGCCGCGGCGATCATCGCGAGCCAGACGGCAACACTTCCCAATCTCGTGTTTCTGCGCGACAAAGCGCTGCTGTTCGACGATGAGAAGAAAGCCTTTGTCATGTACGCCGTGCAGGGGCGCACGTTTGCCGCGCTGGGGGACCCGGTGGGACCGCCGGATCGGGTCGGTGCCATGGTGCGCCTGTTTGTCGAGCGGTGCGACGACTTCGGCGGGGTGCCGGCGTTCTACGAGGTCTCGAACCAGCACCTCGCCCGGTACGCCGACATGGGCCTGACGTTCATCAAGCTGGGCGAGGACGCCCGCGTCGACCTCGCGGCATTCTCCATCGACGGGAGCAGTGGCCGGACGCACCGGCATGCGGTCAACCGGCTCGCGCGGGAGCAGGGGGTGTTCCGCGTGATCCCGGCCGACGGGGTCGCTGCCGTGATGGAGCAGCTGCGTGCGATCTCGGACGATTGGCTCGAGCATCATGCCGGGGCGGAGAAGGGCTTCTCGCTGGGCTTCTTCGATCCTGAGTACGTCGCCCGCTTTCCGGTCGCCGTCGTCGAACGCGACGGGCGCATCGTCGCGTTTGCGACCGTCTGGCTGGGCGCCGGCGGCGTCGAGTGCTCCACCGATCTGATGCGCTACGGAAGGAGCGCGCCCAAGGACGTCATGGACGCGCTGTTCGCGCACCTCCTGCTCTGGGCGAAAGGGCAGGGCTGCCACTGGTTCGAACTGGGCATGGCGCCGCTGTCAGGCATCGAGCAGTCGGCGGGTGCGCCGTTCTGGAACCGGGTCGCGTCGTTCCTGTACGCTCACGGCGAGGCGATCTACAACTTCCGAGGGCTGCGCGCATTCAAGGAGCGGTTCGATCCCGTCTGGGAGCCGCGCTACCTCGTGTACCCGGGCGGCTTCCGGCTGCCGCTCGTGCTCGCCGACATCTCGGCGCTCGTCGCCGGAGGCTATCGGCGGATCTTCCTGAAGTGAAGAGACGAGAGCGCTAGCGCTCGCTCAAGAAGGCCTGGATCGCCGTCCTGACGGAGGCCGCCACCGGAGCCGGCACCTGCGGCGTGGCCCAGCTGCGGCAGAGAGCGAGCGTCCGTTTCAAGGTGTCGCAGGCGCCGCGGCACCGGCCGCACCGCGCCAGGTGTGCTTCCATCGTCGCGCAGACCTGCGGGTCGAGATCGCCCTCGAGGTGCCGCGAGAGGAGCGTGACGACGTCTGGGCATCCGCGCGGTGTGTCCGCCGAGTCGGCGCCGAGAAGCGGTGCGATCTCGCGCCGCACGGCCGCGCGCGCTCGATGCAGCCGGCTCTTGACGGCATCGACGCTGATCTTCAGGACCTTGGCCGCGTCGGCCGCCGAGAGCCCCTCGACATCGCGAAGCACCAGCACTTCGCGGTACGAGGGCTCGAGCGCGTCGATTGCCTGCGTGAGCGCCGCCTCGATCTCGCGATTGGCGGCCGATTGTTCCGGACTGGGCGCCGCGTCGGCGAGCCGGTGGGCATCGGCGCCCGGCGCGTCGATCGACTCCTCCCGCACGGGAGCGAACTTGCCGCGGCGGCGCTTCTTCATGCAGGAGCGCCGCGCGATGGTGTAGAGCCAACTGGACACCGAGGCGTCGCCGCGGAAGTCGCGGATCGCGCGCGCCATCGAGATCAAGCTCTCCTGCGCCACCTCACCGGCATCGTCCACGTTGCCGCACATGCGCAGCCCGAAGCGGTAGAGGTGCGGCTGGTACCGCACGAGCAGCGACTCGAGCGCCGTGGCGTCGCCGCGGCGGGCGGCCGCCAGGAGCTCGTCGTCGGTCTGCAATCCCATCCGGAAGATTCTCACACGTTCGGAGGTGAAGGCCAACTATCGTTCCCGCAACAACTTGTGAGGGGGCGAATCCTTTTCCCGCGCGTGGGCTCTTACCGGAGTCGTGAACAAGCCATCCGCCTTCGTTCTGATGCTCGTCGCGCTTGCGGCGACAGGCGCGCCGGCAGGCGCGCAGACGAAACTGACCCTCGCGGACGCGATCGCGCGGGCGCGGGAAGACACGGCGGGTGCGCGGGCCCTGGCCGCCGCGGTCGATGAGGCGGACGCACGTATCCGCCGCGCGTCGTCCGGCTACTGGCCGCGCGTGGATCTCGCCGAGACGGTGCAGCGCGGCAATCAGCCGGTCTTCGTCTTCAGCTCGCTGCTGGCCCAGCGGCGGTTCTCGGCCGCCAGCTTCGCCGTCGATGCGCTGAACCATCCCGATCCTGTCACCAACACGCGCACGGCAATCGGCATCGAACAGACAGTCTTCGACGCCGGGATGACGCGGCTCGGCGTGCAGGCGGCGACGCTCGATCGCGACATGGCGGCGGCGACCAGCGATGCCGTCCGGCAGGATCTGGCGTTCCAGGCGGCGCAGGCCTTTGTGGCCGTCCTGCAGCACGAGGCGGCGGTCGGTGCGGCCGATGCGGCGGTCGCCGCAGCCGAGAGCGACCGCCAGCGCGCGTCTGCACGCCGCGACGCCGGCCTGGTCACCGATGCGGACGTTCTTGCGGTCGAGGTGCATCTTGCGGACGTCCGCCAGATGCAGATCGCGGCCGTGGGCGATCTGGCTGTCGCGCGCCTTCAGCTCGCCGACGCGGTCGGCCTGCCGCCGGCAACGCCGATCGCGCCAATCGCTCCCGTACCGCCGCCAGATCCCGACGACTCCGACGCGCTGGTGCAGGAAGCGCTGGCGAATCACCCGGCCCTCGGACAGGCCGACCTTCAGCTGCAGCTCGCCGACAACCGGCGGCGCAGTGCGCGCGCGGCGTTGTGGCCGGCGGTCGGCGCGCAGGGAGGCTGGGAGCTGAACGGCGCCACGTTCGGCTCTCAGCGATCGAGCTGGGCGATCGGCGCCGAGGTCCGGATGAATCTGTTTCGCGGAGGCGCCGACGCCGCAACGATGGCAGAGGCGCGCCACGCGTACCTCCGCGCGGCCGCGGAGCGGGAGCGGGCGGCCCGGCGCATCGAGGTCGAGGTGCGCGGCGCCCTGACACAGCTCGCCGCTGCGCGCGCGCGCGCGCAGGCCGGACAGGCCGCACTGACGCAGGCGCGCGAGTCGCAGCGCATCGTCCGCGATCGCTACGAGAACGGCGTGGCCGGCGTCACCGACCTGCTCCGCGCGGCCGGCGCGGTCGTCGACGCCGAGTCGCGCGCGACGGCTGCCGACATGGACGTCATTCTGCGGGGCGTGGCGCTCGACCGCGCGCGCGGCCGGCTGTGATCCGCACTCCTTCCGCACCGAGGGTCGTCATGAAGCAACCGATGGGAATGTTCGCGATGCTCGCTGCAGCCGCGCTGTCTGCCTGCGGCGGCGAGAGGCAGGCGCCGACGCCGCAGGCCCAGGCGCCGGTCGCCGTCATCGTGGTGCCGGTGGCGGCGATCGATGCGGCCGAACGGCTGGAGGCCGGCGGCGCGGTCGCCGCGCAGGAATCGGCGTCGGTGTCGAGCCGCATCGTCGCGACCGTGCGGGCCGTGCGCGTGAGGGCAGGGGATCGCGTACGGGCGGGCGATGTGCTGATGACGCTCGATGCGCAGGACGTCGCCGAGCGCGCGAGACAGGCGGCCTCCGGCGCGCTGGCGGCCGGGCAGGCGCTGGCGCAGGCGCGTGCGGGCCAGCAGGCCGCAGAAGCCGATCATCGTCTGGCCGCCGTCTGGCAGCAGCGCGTCAGTACCCTCCACGCGCGGCGATCCGCGACCGACCAGGAGCGCGACGAAGCGGAGGCGCGTCTGGCTGCCGCCGAGGCGCGTCTCGCCGGCGCCCGGGCGGGCGTCGAAGGCGCCGAAGCCGCGCTCGCCTCGGCGCGCGCCGGCGCGGGCGCCGCCGGGGCGCTCGAGTCCTACACGACGCTGCGCGCACCGTTCGACGGGCTCGTCACCGAACGTCTCGTCGATCCCGGCACCCTGGCGTCGCCCGGGCTGCCGCTGCTGCGGATCGAATCCGGCGGCGCGCGGCAGGTGGTGGTGCGGGTGGATGAAGCGCGCGCTGGTTACGTGCACACCGGCGATCGCGTGGATGTCGACCTCGATGCCGGCGACGGGCGCGGGGGAACAGCGTCGGTCCGGGGCGTCGTCTCGGAGATCGCGCGTGAGGTGGCAGCCGGCGAGCGCGCCTTCACCGTCAAGGTGGCGCTTCCTCCCGATGTCGTCGCGCGATCCGGGAGCTTCGCGCGCGCGATCTTTCGCGGCGCCGGGCGGCGCGCCCTGATGGTCCCGTCCGGCGCGGTCCGGCGGCTCGGCCAGGTGTCGTCGGTCTTCGTCGTCGAGGACGGCACCGCCAGGCTGCGCCTGATCCACGTCGGGGCCGCCTCGCCGGAGGGCGTCGAGGTGCTCGCCGGTCTTGACGATGGCGAGGTGATCGTCGACTCGCCGCCGGCGCAGCTCGTCGACGGCGCGAAAGTCTCGGTCGCATCTGCCCGCCGGGGAGGGACCTCGTGAGCGCCCGGCCGGGGCTCGCCGGGCGGCTCGCGGCCGCCTTCGTTTCCTCGAAGCTGACGCCGCTCGTGATGATCGGGGCGCTGGCGATGGGCGCGTTTGCGATTGCGGCGCTCCCGCGCGAGGAAGAGCCGCAGATCGTGGTGCCGATGGTCGATGTCTTCGTCGCGCTGCCGGGCGCCGCGCCGGCGGAGGTGGAGCAGCGGGTCACCCGTCCGGTGGAAAAGCTGCTCTGGGAAGTGCCTGGCGTCGAATACCTCTATTCGACCTCGAGCCCGGGGCAGTCGATGGTCGTCGTGCGATTCCTCGTTGGCGAAGACGAGGAGCGGGCGCTGGTGCGTCTCAATGAGAAGCTGCAGGCGAATGCCGACCGCATCCCGCCGGGCGCATCGCCCCCTCTCGTCAAGCGGCGCTCGATCGACGACGTGCCGACCGCGGCGATCACGCTCTGGGGCGATCGTTACCCGGACGACATGCTGCGCCGCGTGGCGGCGCAGCTGCGCGAATCGCTCGCCGAAGTGCCCGACGTATCCGAAGTGACGATACTCGGCGGGCGGCCGCGCGAAGTCGGCGTCGAGCTCGACCCCGCGCGCCTCGCCGCCGCCGCGATCGATCCCCTCGCCCTTGCCGGAACGCTCGAAGCCGCCAACGTGCGCACGGACGCGACCGGCGCGGTAGCAGGCGGCGGCGTTGCGCGTCTCGAGGCGGGGCAGCAGATCCAGACGGCCGCTGGGCTTCGCGAAATCGTCGTCTCGATGCAGCCAGGCCGGGCGATCCGCCTCGGCGACGTGGCCACGGTCGTCGATGGCGATGCGCCGCCCGATTCGTACGTCCGGTTCCACTCGAGGACGAACGGATCGCACCCGGCGGTGACGCTGGCCGTCGCGAAGCGGAAGGGGGCCAACGCCATCACCGTCGCGCGCCAGCTCGAGGCGAAGCTCGCCGTCGTGCGGCCGCTGCTCCTGCCAGCGGATCTGAACGTGACGCTGACGCGGAACTACGGCGAAACGGCCGCCGAGAAGTCGAACGAGCTCCTGTACCACATGTTTCTCGCCGTCGTGTCGGTCTCGGCGCTGATCGCGCTCGCCCTCGGCGTGCGCGAGGCGCTCGTCGTCCTCCTGGCGATTCCGTTCACGCTCGCGCTCACGCTGTTCGCCTTCTGGGCGTACGGCTACACGCTCAACCGCATCACGCTCTTCGCCCTGATCTTCTCGATCGGCATCCTCGTCGACGACGCGATCGTCGTGGTGGAGAACATCGTGCGGCACGCCCGGATGCGGGCGGGCGGCGCCTGGCGGCTGACCGACATCGCCATTCAGGCGGTCGACGAGGTCGGCAATCCGACGATTCTCGCGACGCTCACGGTGGTCGCCGCCATCCTGCCGATGGCCTTCGTCGGGGGCCTCATGGGTCCCTACATGCGGCCGATTCCGGTCGGCGCGTCGGCGGCGATGCTCTTCTCGCTCGCGGCCGCCTTCGTCGTGACGCCGTGGGCCGCGGTACGCCTGCTGCGCGGCGGCGCCGCGCAGGCGCATGCGGCGGAAGGCGCCGCCACGCGGCTGTATCGTAGGGCGATGGGACGGCTCATCGCGAGCGGCCGCGCGCGCGCCCTGTTCCTCGGCGGTGTGTCGCTGCTGCTCGTCGCGTCGGCCGCGCTCGTGCCGCTCGGGCTCGTCACCGTCAAGATGCTGCCGTTCGACAACAAGAGCGAGTTCCAGGTGATTGTCGACATGCCGGAAGGGACGGCGCTCGAGCAGACCGCCCACGTCGCAGGCGCGCTGGCCGACGAGACCCTGAAGGACGCCTCCGTCGTCGACGTGCAGAGCTACGTCGGCGTGGCCTCCCCCTACAACTTCAACGGCCTGGTCCGGCACTACTTCCTGCGGCGCGGACCGCACCTGGCAGACCTGCAGGTGAATCTCGCGCCGAAGCGGGAACGGATCGCGCAGAGCCACGAGATCGCCGGACGCGTGCGCGAGCGACTCCTGCCGATCGCGCGCCGCTTCGGCGCGACGCTCCAGGTGTCGGAGGTGCCGCCGGGCCCCCCGGTGCTGCAGACGCTCGTCGCCGAGGTGTACGGCCCCGATCCGGCGCGGCGGCTCGCGCTCGCCGGCCAGGTGAAGTCGGTGCTCGAGCGGACGCCGGGCGTCGTCGACGTCGACTGGTACGTCGCCGCGCCGCAGCCGAAGCAGTCGCTGGCGGTGGACGAGGCGCGCGCGCACGCCGCCGGCGTGTCGGCCGCGCAGGTGTCGGCGGCGGTGCGGATGGCGAGCGATGGCCGCACGGTGGGGCTGCTGCACGATCCCGAATCGCGCGAAGAGGTGCCGATCGTCCTGCGGCTGCCGCGCGCGACCCGGGGCTCGCTGGCCGCGGTGCGGGAACTGCGGCTCGGCCCGAAGAGCGTTGCGGTCGGCGAGATGACGCGCGAGGAGGCTCGAACCGAGGCCGGCAGCCTGTACCACAAGAACCTGCTGCCGGTGACCTATGTGACCGGCGATCTCGCCGGCGCCGCCGAGAGTCCGGTCTACGCCATCCTGCAGATGAACGAGGCGGTGTCGGCCATCGCGCTGCCGGAAGGATATGCGTTCGGGATTTACAACGCCAGGCAGCCGTTCGATTCGACCAAGTACGCGATGAAGTGGGACGGTGAGTGGCACATCACCTACGAGGTGTTCCGCGATCTCGGCTTCGCGTTCGCCGCCGTGCTGGTGCTCATCTACATCCTCGTGGTCTGGTGGTTCGAGGCGTTCGGCGTGCCGCTGACGATCATGGCGGCAATCCCGTTCTCGCTGGTCGGTATCCTGCCGGCGCACGCCGCGATGGGGGCGTTCTTCACGGCGACCTCCATGATCGGCTTCATCGCGGGCGCGGGCATCGTCGTGCGCAACTCGATCATCCTGGTGGATTTCATCGAGATGCGGCGGCGCGAGGGGGTGCCGCTCGCCGCCGCGGTCGTCGACGCCGGCGCCGTGCGCTTCCGGCCGATGGCGCTCACCGCGGCGGCGGTCATCGCCGGGTCGGTGGTCATCCTGTTCGATCCGATCTTCCAGGGACTGGCGATCTCGCTGATGGCGGGCGAGGTCGCGTCGCTGCTGCTGTCGCGCGTCACGGTGCCGGTCCTGTACTTCATGAGCCACCTGAAGCGCGAGACCGCCGCGGCGTCGGTCGTGCCGCCGCCGGCCGAAGCGCTGCCATGAGCGAGACTGCCGGCACCGTGCGCCGGCGCGGCCGTCGGGGATGCGGTGCCGGCCTTCGGACGTGCGCCGGCGGCGGTGGCCATGTGGAGTCGTACTCGTCCTGCCGCCTGCACGGGCAGGACCATCGAAAGGAGACCGTCGTGAATATCGAACGCGCGCTTCGTCTGATCGCCGGGGCATTCGTGATGGCCAGCGTGCTGCTGGGGATCTACGTGAACGCCAACTTCCTGTGGTTCACGCTCTTCGTGGGGGCGAACCTGTTCCAGTCGGCGTTCACCAACTGGTGCCCGATGATGGCGTTCCTGCGCCGGTGCGGGCTGCGGCCTGCCGCGGCCGCGGGCGTCGCGCGGCCGTAGCGCCAGGCCCTGGCCGGGGGGTCGGCAGGGCGCGGCGCGGTCGTCCGGCGAGGGGCGCGCGCCAGGGCGCTCGGGCTCCGGTGAGCCGCCCCTCGCGCGCGACCGGCGCTTCTCATCACCCTCCGTTCTGCCGCATAATCGCCCGCATGCCGCACCGACGTCCGATCTGTCTCCTTGCAAGCTCGACGTTTCTCGCCGCCGCCGCGGCGCTCCCGGTCCAGGCGCAGGCGCCCGCCGCGTCGACCCACGGCTTGAAGACCGCCGCCGCCGTCCGCGTCTCCGCGCCGCCCGTCGTCGACGGCCTGCTCGGCGATGAAGCGTGGGCGCAGGCGAAGCCGTCGGAGGGCTTCCGCCAGCGCGACCCGCAGGAGGGGGCGCCGGCCACCGAACGCACCGAGTTCCGCGTCCTCTACACGACCGACACGCTCTACATCGGCATCGAGTGCTTCGATTCGAACCCCGCGGGGATCGTCGCCGGCGAGCGCCGCCGCGACAACGATCTGGTGAACGACGACACCGTGTCGGTCGTTCTCGACACCTTCCACGATCACCGCAATTCGTACCTCTTCCGGACCAACCCGCTCGGCGCGCAGTACGACGCGCAGGTCACCGACGAAGGCAAGGACGTCAACGTGAACTGGGACGAGAAGTGGGACGCCGCTTCGCGGACGACCGACGCCGGCTGGTCGACCGAGATCGCCATCCCGTTCAAGAGCCTCCGCGTGCCCGACAACCAGGGCGAGAGCTGGGGGCTCGACGTCGAGCGCGTGATCCGCCGCAAGAACGAGCAGACCTACTGGAACAGCTACCGCCGCGGCTTCACGCTCCAGAGCGCGTCGCAGTGGGGACATCTCACGGGGCTGCAGGGGTTCGACACCGGCATGCGGCTCCGCGTGAAGCCCTACGTGGTCGGCGGCTTCACCCAGCAGTCGAGCCGCGTCCTGGCGGACCGCGACAACGCGTCGGACATCGGCATGGAGGTGCTGAAGTACCGCGTGACGCCGGGCCTCACGCTCGACGTCACCGCCAACACCGACTTCGCGCAGACCGAGGTCGACGCGCAGACGGTGAACCTCGACCGATTCCCGCTCTTCTTCCCCGAGAAGCGCGAGTTCTTCCTCGAGGGGGCCGGCATCTACGAGTTCGGACAGGCGCGCAGCGAAGGGACGATCGACGCCAAGCTGTTTCACAGCCGCAGGATCGGCCTGTCCGACACGCGCGAGCCGATCCCGATCCGCGCTGGCGCCCGCCTGAGCGGCAACGCCGGCGGCTTCGCGGTCGGCCTGATGAACGTGCAGACGGGCGAGGCGCGCCTCGGCGCCCGCCAGGTCCGCGGCAGCAACTACAGCGTCGTGCGCTTGAAGCGCAACGTGCTCGGCCGCTCGTCGATCGGCGGCTTCGTCCTGAACCGCGAGATCATGGACGGCGGCGACTTCAACCGCGTCTACGGCGGCGATGCCAATCTCGTGTTCTACCGGTACCTGACGATCAACGGCCTCTGGGCGAAGTCGGACCAGCCGGGGAACGCGGCGAACGACTGGATGAGCGCGGGATCGATCACCTGGGACAGCGACCTCCTGCTGGCAGGCGTCGAGACGGTGGCCGTGGAGCCGGACTTCCGCGACGATCTCGGCTACGTGCCGCGGCGCGACATGCGCCGGATCACGCCGGTCATCGGCATCAGCCCCCGGCCGAGGAGCGGCCCGATCCGCCAGATCAGCTTCCAGCCGCGCTTCGACACGGTGTGGAATAGGGAGTGGGTCGTCGAGAGCCGCCGGGATCACTACAACCTGAACATCGATTTCCAGAGCGGCGACTCGATCGTGTTCGCGCCGCACCATCGTGTCGAGAAGCTCGACGAACCCTTCGTCTTCCGCGACCGCCTGGTCAATCTCGGGCCGGGTATCAACGTCCGCCAGCCGGTCGTGGTCGTTCCCGCCGGCGAGTACGCGTGGTGGTATCCGCGCATGACCTACAACCTGAACCCGGCCAGGCGGCTGTCGGGCAACGTCGTGTTCCAGGCCGAACCCGGTTTCTTCGGCGGCGATTTGTACGAGTGGATCTTCTCGCCGCGTCTCAAGGTCACCGACACGCTGTCGCTCGACCTGAGCTACAGCATCAACGACGGCCACTTCGGTGACGTCGAGTTCCTCGATCACATCGTCAACATGCGCGTGAACTACAGCATGAACAATCAGTGGCTGACGACGACGACGGTGCAGTACAACAACGTGGACGCCTTCGCCGGTGTGAACTTCCGGCTCGACTACATCTTCCGCCCCGGCGACGATTTCTTCCTGATCTACAACGAGGGGAGGGCGCTCAACGACACGCTCGACGGGCAGCGGGACCGGTCGCTCGTCGCCAAGCTGACCTACTCGCTGGACTTCTGATGCAGAAGAGGTCTGCCGTGCGCGCCTTCGCGCTCGTCGCCGCCGCCGCCGCGCTCGGCGGCGCCGGGTTCCTGTACGACAGGAGGCTGGACGTCGAGGCCGCGCGCGCGCGGGCCGACGCCGAGGCGCTGGCCTACCAGCAGCAGCGCCAGTGCACGCTGGACGGCGGCGCCTGGGCGGAGGAATACCGGCGGCTGGAGCAGAGCGCGGCGTACAACTTCGAGCTCGCCGAGTGGAGCACGCCGCAGTTTCACTACAGCCCGGCGCTGCAGGCGTGCCTGGTGCGGACCCGGTCGGTCGACTTCCGCGACGATCTGATCTGGTACGAGCACCAGCGCGTCACCGACATCACCGCCAACCGTCCGATCCTGGAGAGCAGCGTGCGGCTGGTGACCGACCGGACGGCCGTGCCGGGCACGCCGCCGAAGGAGGAGCCGAGCCCCATCGTGCGCGTGCTGGGGGAGAACCTCACCCGCGCCGAGTTCGCCAGGCAGGCCGACGCCGCGATGGCGTCGGGACGTTAGGCGGGCGGAGCCGGCCCCCCGGGCGCCTCTACACGACGCCGGCGGCGCGCAGCGCGGCGATCTGATCCCGGGTCAGGCCGAGGTCCTTCGACAGCACCGCGTCGGTGTGCTGCCCGAGCGTCGGCGGCGCCGTCCGCGCCCTCCTGGTCGACGCCGACAGCTTGATCGGCGTGTTGACGACGCGGATGCGGCCCGCCTTCGGGTGATCGATCGTGTCGACCATCTCGCGCGGGCCGACCTGCGGGTCGTCGAAGACCTCCCTCAGATCGCGCACGCCGCCGCACGGCACGCCGGCCGCCTTGAGCGCGTCGATCCATTCCTTCCAGGTCTTCGTGCGCAACTGCTCCTGGATGATCGGCCGGATCTCGTCGTAGCCTTCGACGCGCCCCTTGTTGCGGCTGAAGCGCTCGTGCGTCGCCAGCGATTGCAGGCCGGCCACCTCGCAGAACTTGCGGAACAGCTCGTCGTTGCCCGCCGCGACGACGAAGTCGCCGTCCGAGGCGCTGAAGACCTCGTAGGGCACGATGGTGGGATGGCGGTTGCCGCGCCGCTGCGGCGCCTGGCCGGTGGCGAAGTAGATGCCGCCCTGATAGGTGAGCAGCGACATCACCGAGTCGAGCATCGCCACGTCAACGAGCTGGCCGCGGCCGGTCTTCTCGCGCTGATAGAGCGCGAGCAGCACGCCGCTGGCGGCGAACATCCCGCTGGTCACGTCGGCGATCGGCACGCCCAGCCGGTAGGGCGGGCCGTCGGCCGCGCCCGTCACGCTCATCAGCCCGCCTTCGGCCTGCATCACCGCGTCGTAACCGGCCTCGCGGGAGCGGGGCCCGGTCTGGCCGAAGCCGGAGACCGAGCAGAAGATCAGCCGGGGATGGAGCGCGCTGAGCGTCTGGTAGCCGAGTCCCTGTTTCTCGAGCGTGCCAGGCCGGAAGTTCTCGACCACCACGTCCGCCTTCGCGATGAGCTGATCCAGCAACCGCCGGCCTTCCGGCTGCTTGAAATCGAGCGTCAGGCTCTCCTTGTTGGAGTTGATGCTGAGGAAATAGGCGCTCTCGCCGTTCAGGAACGGCGGCCCCCAGCCGCGCGTGTCGTCGCCCGCCTTGGGGTGTTCGATCTTGATGACCCGGGCACCCTGATCGGCCAGCATCATCGTGCAGTAGGGGCCGGCGAGGACGCGCGAGAGGTCGAGAATGGTGATGCCGTCGAGCGGTTTCATGGCTGATGGGGTCTAATCCGGTGTGGTGGGGTCCGGTCGGGCCTGCGCCGGGCGGGGCCGCGCAGGACGGCCGCCATCCTCAGGTTCTTGTAGGCGCCCGGCCGGCCGGGCCTCGTCCGTTTGTTTCGCAGTATTATACTTCACACGAAAACACTCGAAATAAGTGCCTCCGTCTTGTATAAATAGCCGCTCTACGCCAATTCGGCGCGTGCACAACCAGACGACTGGGGAGATCGGGTCTCGCCCGGAGGAAGAGAAGGCGAAATAACGCTTATGGCACTCATCGAAGTCAAGAATCTGGTCAAGACCTATCAACTTGGCGCCAACAACGTCGTGCACGCGCTGCGAGGCATTTCGCTGTCGATCGAGACGGGCGAATTCGTGACCGTCGTCGGACCGTCCGGGTCCGGCAAGTCGACGCTCATGCACATTCTCGGTTGCCTCGATCAGCCGACCAGCGGACAGTATCTGCTCAACAACAAGGACGTCTCGCGGCTGAGCGACGACGAGCTGTCGGCGATCAGGAATCAGCAGCTCGGGTTCGTGTTCCAGGGCTTCAACCTGCTGGCGCGCACCACCGCGCTCGAGAACGTCGAGCTGCCGCTCCTCTACAACAGCAACGGCGCGGTGAGCGCGGCCGAGCGGCGCAAGCGCGCGAAGACGGCGCTCGAGGCGGTCGGCCTCTCGGATCGCGCCGACCACCACCCGAACCAGCTCTCGGGCGGCCAGCAGCAGCGCGTCGCGATCGCGCGCGCGCTCCTCAACAACCCGTCGATCCTGCTGGCGGACGAGCCGACCGGCAACCTCGACAGCCGGACGAGCATCGAGGTGATGGACATCTTTCAGGCGCTGAAGGACGAGCGCGGGATTACGATCGTCCTGATCACGCACGAACAGCAGGTGGCGGAGTACGGTTCGCGGATCATCGCCTTCAAGGACGGCCACATCGTCTCCGACCAGGCGAACGTCAGCCAGCGGATGGCCAGAAGCGAGCTCGCGACGCTGCCGGCAGAGCCGAAGGAGGCGCTCCAGTGACCCTCAGCTCCAGTTTCAACGTCGCGCTCAAGGCGCTCGGCCGCAACAAGCTGCAGACCGGCCTCACGATGGTCGGCATGACGATCGGCGTGGCCACCGTGCTCGCGATGGTCGCCCTGGGCACGGGCGCCGAGTCGGCCATCGAAGATCAGATCCGCGCCGCCGGCATGAACCTGATCGTCGTCACCGCGGGCAACTACCAGATGAAGAGCGAAGTCGACCCGGGCGGCGCCATCGAGCCGCAGGCGTTCCTGCGCCCCGAGGATCGGTACCCCGGCCTGCGGCTGGATCGGCCCTTCGAGGAGACCTTCGCGCCGCGGATGCAGTCGGCGGTCTATTACGGCGAGGCGCCGGCGGTGCGGCTGGCCGCCGCGCATCCGGAAGACGACCCGATGGCGTCGCACGATCACCCGACGTCGAGCCAGCGGCTCGGCGATGCCGAGGCGGGCCTCGGCTCGGCCTCGACGCTGACGCGAGACGACACCGAGGCGATCCGCAAGATCGCAGGCGTGCAGTATGTCTCGTCGGGCATCCACATGAACGTGCACGCGGTGTTCGGCGACCAGAAGTGGTTCACCCGCCTGCACGGCGCCGACCTGGATCTGCCGCTCATCCGCCGTGCGTGGGCGGTCGACACGGGGCGCTATTTCAACGGCGCGGAGCTCGATCAGTCGGCGCAGGTGGTCGTCCTCGGCAGCATTGCCGCCGAGAAGCTGTTCGGCGCGCAGAGCCCGGTCGGCAAGACGGTCGACATCTTCAACCAGCCGTTCCAGGTGACCGGCGTGGTGAGCAGCAGCAGCCCGCTGGTCCGGGCGGCCATTGGCGACGAGCAGTTCGACGCCGTGTACGTGCCGATCTCGACGCTGCAGCGGCTGCTGAATCTCGCCAAGCTGAACGACATCTCGCTGACGGCGTCGAACACCGGCGACGTCACGCGCATCTCCAAGGAGGTCACCGACCTCCTGCGCTTCCGCCACAACATCGGCCTGCGCGAGCCCGACGACTTCACCGTGGCGTCGCAGGCGCGCAAGGCGCTGGCGGGCGGTTCGATGCCGCCCGGCGTGCAGCGCGCGATCGCCGGCAATGCCGCGGAGCTCGACAAGATCACGCTCGAGCAGCTCGCCAAGACCTTCGAGCGCGCGAGCCGCACGATGACGGCGCTGCTCGGCAGCGTCGCCGCCGTATCGCTGCTGGTCGGCGGCATCGGCATCATGAACATCATGATGCTCTCGGTCACCGAGCGGACGCGCGAGATCGGCATCCGCCGCGCCGTCGGCGCACGCTCGCGCGACGTCCTCCGGCAGTTCATCATCGAGGCGGTGACGCTCAGCGTGATCGGCGGCGCCGCCGGCATCGCGATCGGGCTGATCGCCTCGAGCTCGATCGAACGCGTCATGAACTGGTCGACGACCGTCTCGCCGACCGCCATCGGCCTCGCCTTCGGCATCTCGGCCGCCGTCGGGGTGTTCTTCGGCTACTACCCGGCGCGCACGGCGTCGAAGGTGCTGCCCATCCAGTCCCTGAGGTACGAGTAATGCTGGCCACCAGCCTTCGCATCGCCATCAAGGCGCTCGGCCGGCACAAGCTGCGCACGGCGCTCACCATGCTCGGCATGATGATCGGCGTCGCCGCCGTCATCACGATGATCGCCCTCGGCAACGGCGCCAAGGAGACCGTCTCCGAGGATGTCCAGTCGGCCGGCACGAACCTGGTCAAGGTGTCGGCGGGCAACTACTCGCGCGGCGGCATCGAACTGGGCCTGCAGGAAGGGCGCGGCGCCGCCGACACGCTGACGGTCGACGACGCGCTCGCAATCGGCAAGATCGCCGGCGTCGAGCACTCGGCCCCCGAGGTGCGGCTGCGCGGCTGGGTCGCCAACGGCGAGAAGAGCGACCAGCGCACCTACACGCAGATCCTCGGCACGCTGGGGTACTACCCCGAGATGCACGCGTGGCCGCGGATGCAGGAGGGCGACTTCTTCACGCAGGACGACGTGGAGGGGGGCGCTCCGGTCGCGGTCCTGGCGACCGTGACGAGCGAACGCGTGTTCGGGCGCGGCGTCAATCCGATCGGCAAGGAGGTCGTCATCAAGGACCAGCGCTTCCGGGTGGTCGGCCTCGCCGGCACCACCGACGCCGACGAGATCGAGATGGCGTTTGTCCCGTATACGACGCTGCAGAAGGCGCTGAAGATGACCAACATCCACCAGATCACGGTCGCGGCGGTGCGCGCCGGCGAGGCGACGCGCATCGCAGCGGAAATCACGCCGCTGCTGCGCGAGCGCCATGGTCTGGACAGCGGCCGGCAGGGCAAGGGCACCGCGACCTTCGGCCTGCAGGGGCCCGGCGCCTACAGCGCCACCGTCCCCGACGACTTCACCGTGAAGACGCAGGCGGCCGAAGCGCTCACCAAGGGGCTCTACACGTCGGTCGCGGCGTTCGTCCTCGCGAACATGCCGAAGGTCGACCAGGCGAACCTCGACGAGATGGCCGGCACGCTGAGCCGCGCCGGCTCGACGATGACGGCGCTGCTCGCCACGACGGCGGCCATCGCGCTCATCGTCGGCGGCATCGGCATCATGAACATCATGCTGGTGTCAGTCACCGAGCGGACGCGCGAGATCGGCATCCGCCGCTCGGTAGGCGCCAAGAAGCGCCACGTGCTGCTGCAGTTCCTGGTGGAGGCGGTGACGCTCGGCCTGCTCGGCGGTGCGGTGGGGATCGTGCTCGGTTTCGTCGCCTCGGCCGTGGTGACGCAGTTCCTCGAGTGGCCGACGCGGGTCTCCCCCGGCGCCGTGCTGCTCGCGTTCGGCATCGCCGGCGCGGTGGGCGTGTTCTTCGGATTCTACCCGGCGCGGCGCGCGTCGCAGCTGGACCCGATCGACGCGCTCAGATACGAATAGGGCAGGGAAGAAAGCAGCGATTGGGGAATCTGGGAAGCCAGGGAATGTGAGGGCTTGGGGATTCGGCATCTTCAGGTCTCCGAATCCCTGGCTTCCCTGGTTTTCCCGAGTTCTCAGGCCTCAGCGCTCCCCCCCAAGATCAGGGTCTCGCCAGCGCGGGCGGCGGGGCGCCTGGCGCCGGCGTCGCCCCAGGCGCGGTCGCACCGGGCTGCGTCGCATAGAACGGCACGTCCATCTGATACGGCTTCTCTGCGGTCTTCCCCAGGTACTCCACCCCGACCAGCGTGTTCTGCAGGTCGTCGACCGGCTTGCCGCTGCCGACCCACGCCTCGCCCGTGTCGTTCACCTTCAGCGGAATCGTCTCGGGCGGCGCGCCCGCCGGCCGCTTGATCGTGAGCGTCACCGTCTTCGCGATCGTCGCCGGCAGATCGTTGCGCGCCATGTCGGTGAAGTAGATCTCGTAGGCGCCGCTCGGCTTGGCGACCACTTCGAAATGATAGGCGTCGCTCATGAGGACGACGCCGCCGTGCTTCGGGTCGTGGGTTCCGTGGCCCATGGCGCCCTCGGGCATCATCGCCGGGGTGTTGGCCGGCGCCGTCTCGGCCGTGATCGCCCCGGGCGCCACCTGTTCGCCGCCGCATCCCACGACGGCCAGCGCCGCCGCCAGTCCCACCGAAAGAGCCAGTCCCGCTGCTGTTCGCGTCATGCTGCGTATCCTATCAAGGAACGATCGTCGCCTGCGACGGCTGGCCTGACGCGACCGGTGTGCAACGACAGGCGCACCTGCGTGGACGAGCGTCCGGCGGGTTCCCTATGAATGTATCAGATTGAATCGAGGGGGCTCGGCCGGCGGTTGCTGAGGAGGGTCTCAGGAAAACGTATTGTTGACAACGGCATGCAGGTGTAGACTGCGCGCGTCGTTCCCCGGGGAGGCAGCGCCGGAATTCCGTCATCAGGCGGGGAGAGTGCCATGCGATATGCGATTGGTACGGGCGTACTGTCGATCGTGATGCTGGGTGCCGGCTGCACGCAGGAGTCGCCGCAGCCGCCGGCGACGCCGGACCCCGGGGCCGGGGCCGGCGGAGTCGTCGGGCAGGTGCCGCTCGCCGATCAGCAGAGCGGCCGCTCCCAGCAGCCCTACAGCTTCAACATGCGGCTGATCGGGCAGCAGGACATCCAGAACCGCGGCGAGAACGGCAATCTCGGATGGATCGGCGACTGCGCGTATGTCGCCGCCTATTACGGCGGCAACGATCCGCTGATGGGGATGGCGGTCGTCGACGCGTCGAACCCGAAGAATCCCGAGCTGGTGAAGCTGATGCCGGGCACGCCGGGCACGCGCGAATCGCAGGTCGAAGCGCACGAAGGGCGGAAGATCGTCATCGTGATGCCGTTCCGCCATCCGAAGACGCCGTACGGCGATCCGCCCGGCCCCAGCCAGTTGCAGATCTACGACGCATCGCAGGACTGCAAGAACCCGATCCGCGTCGGCACCTTCGACTTCGGCGACATCGTCACGCACGAGCATCGCATCAGCGCCGACGGCCGGACCGTCTACGCGTCGGTGGGCGGCCGCGACGGCGCGGCCGAGCCGTCGATCATCGCGGTGGACATCGCGGATCTGTCGAAGCCGGCGGAAGTGGCGCGGTGGGATCTCGCCGACGAGCCCGGCATGCCGCAGAGCGGCATGCACGATCTCGACGTGAACGACGAGGGGACGCGCGCCTACACGAATACGAGCTGGACGATCGACGGGGTGCGGCACCAGGGGCTGACGATCCTCGACACGTCGGAGGTGCAGCAGCGCCGGCCGAACCCGACGATGCGGCGCATCAGCTCGTTCAACTGGGGCCCGCCGGAGAACTTCGGCGGCACGCACTCCTCGGAGTACGTGACCATCAAGGGGCGCCAGTACGTGATCTGCCTCGACGAGACGATGGGCGCCAGCGCGGCCGCGCCGTGGGGATGGGGACGCATCCTCGACGTGACCGACGAGAAGTACCCGCTGCAGATCTCGACGATCACCCTCGAGGCCGCCGAGCAGCGCTTCGCCGAACAGACCAATCCCGACAAGGCGTATTACGGCGCGCACTACCTCGGGGTCGACGATCGCCACAACGCCTCGCTGGCGTTTTTCTCGTGGTACTCCTCGGGCCTGCGCGCGTGGGACATCCGCGATCCGTATCTGCCGAAGGAGATCGGCTGGTACATTCCCGGTGCGCGTCTCGACACGAAGCTCGCCGTCGGCTCCGGGTACCCGAACAACAAGGTGGACTATGTGTACTCGTTCATCCGGTATCGCCCGGAGACGGGGCACATCTGGTTCAACAGTCTGTTCAACGGTTTCATGATCGCGGAACTGATCGACAATCCGCTCCGACAGGCCGCGCCGGCGTCGGGCAATTGAGGCGGATGCGGCGTGCGGGGCCGCCGGGCCCTGACGCGCCGCCGGCGGCTGGCGCCGACGCTCTCCGGCCGCGGCGGGGCATCTTCGGTGCAGCACACCGATCCGGCAGCAGGATGGGAGAGGCGATGCGAACACTGATTCATGCGGGCGTGCTCGCGGCGGCGGTCTTCGCCTTCGGCTGCGGAGAGCGGGCCGAGCAGTCGGCGCAGCCGGCGGCGGTGGCGTCGCTGGAGGAGACCGGGCTGCAAGGGCAGGTGTCGAAGGCCGATCAGGACAGCGGCCGCTCGCAGCAGCCCTACATGTGGAACATGCGGCTGGTGGGGCAGCAGGACATCCAGAACCGCGGGGAGAACGGCAACCTCGGCTGGATCGGCGACTGCGCCTACGTCTCGGTTCAACAGCCTGTTCAACGGTTTCATGATCGCAGAGCTCGTCGACAACCCGCTGCGGAAGCCGTCGGCTTCGGGAAACTGAAGGCCGGGTGACTGCAGCGCCAGGCGCGAAGAGCCTGGACTTCTGAACGGAGAATCGGGACCCCGGATATCGGCAACCAGCAGTCTTCACTCGGCAATCTGTCGGGGAATTCGAGGCTATGAGAATCACATCACGCAATGGCTTCGCACGTCGCGCATGGCCGTCGTCGGCCATGGTCACCGCGCTGTCGCTCTCGCTGGTCGCGTGTGGCCGGCCCGAGCAGGCGCCGCCGCAGCAGAAGGCGGCCGATTCGCTGAAGGAGCCGGCGCTCCAGGGACAGGTGCCGCTCGCCGACCAGGAGAGCGGCCGCTCGCAGCAGCCCTACATGTGGAACATGCGGCTGGTCGGGCAGCAGGACATTCAGAACCGCGGCGAGAACGGCAACCTCGGCTGGATCGGCGACTGCGCGTACGTGTCGGCGTACTTTGGCGGCCACGATCCGCTGATGGGGATGGCGGTCATCGACGCGTCGAATCCGAAGAACCCCGAGCTGGTGAAGCTGATGCCGGGCACGCCCGGCACGCGCGAATCGCAGGTTGAAGCAAACGAGGCGCGGAAGATCGTCGTCGTGATGCCGTTCCGGCACCCGAAGACGCCCTACGGCGATCCGCCCGGGCCGAGCCAGCTGCAGATCTACGACGCCTCGGCCGACTGCAAGGCGCCGGTGCGCGTCGGCACCTACGACTTCGGCGACGTCGTCACCCACGAGCACCGGATCAGCGCCGATGGCAACACGGTCTACGTCTCGCGCTCTGGCACCGGCGTCGTGCAGCCCGGCGAGCGCGACCCGGGCGAGACGCTGTACGCCATCGACATCGCCGATCTGGCGCACCCGAAGCTGATCACGACCTGGGACTTGAGCGAGGAGCCGGGCATGCCCAAGAGCGGGATGCACGACCTCGACGTCAACGACGAGGGGACGCGCGCGTACACCAACACCCGCTGGATCATCGACGGCGTGCGGCACCAGGGGCTCAGCATCCTCGACATCTCGGAGGTGCAGGAGCGGCGGCCGAACCCGAAGATCCGCCGGATCAGCTCGTTCAACTGGGGGCCGCCGGAGAATTTCGGCGGTACGCACTCCTCGGCCTACGTGACGATCAAGGGGCGGCAGTATGTGATCTGCGAGGACGAGACCATGGGCACCAACGCCTCGGCGCCATGGGGCTGGGCGCGGATCCTCGACGTGACCGACGAGAAGTACCCGCTGCAGATCTCGACGATCAAGATGGAGGCGTCGGAGGCGCAGTACGGGGCGGAGACCAATCCCGACAAGGCGTATTACGGGGCGCACTACCTGGGCGTCGACGATCGCCACAACGCCTCGCTGGTCTTCTTCTCGTGGTATTCATCGGGCTTGCGGGCGTGGGACATCCGCGACCCGTACCTGCCGAGGGAGATCGGCTACTACATCCCGGGGGCGCGGACCGACACCAAGCTGGCCGTCTCCGACTCCTATCCCAACAACAAGGTGGACTACGTCTACTCGTTCATCCGCTACCGGCCCGAGACCGGGCACATCTGGTTCAACAGCCTCTTCAACGGTTTCATGATTGCGGAGCTGGTCGACAATCCGCTCCGCCCGGCCACCCCGGCCGCGCACTGATCGCTCCGGGCGCACGGAAGGATCCCCGAGGGTTCCTCATGGATTCCTGACGTGCGCCCCGTATGCGATCGTCGATAATTGGTCCCCTTGGACCACCTGTTCAAGGAGAGAGTCCCATGCGACACGTGATCGGGATAGGCTTGTTGTCTGCGGCCGTGGCGATGAGCGGCTGCGCGCGGCAGGAGCAGGCGCAGCCCGCGCAGCAGGAGACGACGAAGGCGGCGCCTGCGCTGCAGGGGCAGGTGCCGAAGGCGGATCAGGACAGCGGCCGCTCGCAGAAGCCCTACACGTGGAACATGCGGCTGGTCGGGCAGCAGGACATCCAGAACCGCGGCGAGAACGGCAATCTGGGCTGGATCGGCGACTGCGCCTACGTCTCGGCCTACTTCGGCGGCCATGATCCGCTGATGGGGATGGCGGTCATCGACGCGACCAGCCCGAAGAACCCCGAGCTGGTGAAGCTGATGCCGGGCACGCCGGGCACGCGCGAATCGCAGGTCGAGGCCAACGAGCGGCGGAAGATCGTGATCGTGATGCCGTTCCGGCATCCGAAGACGCCGTACGGCGACCCGCCCGGCCCGAGCCAGCTGCAGATCTACGACGCGTCGGCCGACTGCAAGACGCCGGTGCGCGTCGGCACCTACGACTTCGGCAACATGGTGACGCACGAGCACCGGAGTGCCGCAGACGGCAACACGGTCTACGTGAGCGTCACCAGTTGGGCGACGCCGCCCGGTCAGGCTCCGGGCGGCGGAGCGGCCGCCGCGCCGGGCGGACGCGGCCAGGGGAACCAGGATCGCCCGCCGGCGCTGCTGGCGATCGACATCGGCGATCTCCAGAGCCCGAAGCAGATCGCGAGCTGGAGCCTGGGCGACGAGCCGGGCATGCCCAAGAGCGGCATGCACGATCTGGACGTGAACGAGGAGGGGACGCGCGCCTACACGAACTCGAGCTGGACGATCGACGGCGTACGGCACCAGGGGCTCACGATCCTCGACACCTCGGAGGTGCAGGAGCGGCGGCCGGCGCCGAAGATCCGCCGGATCAGCTCGTTCAACTGGGGCCCGCCGGAGAACTTCGGCGGCACGCACTCGTCGGCCTACGTGACGATCAAGGGGCGGCAGTACGTGATCTGCGAGGACGAGACCATGGGCACCAACGCGGCGGCGCCGTGGGGCTGGGCCCGGATCATCGACGTGACCGACGAGAAG
>JADZED010000038.1 GCA_020850715.1 Acidobacteriota bacterium | reverse complement strand
TCCTGGTATTCGAGCAATCATCCAAGAGATCTTCACAGCCCTGCTGTTGGCGCAACAACCGAACTATTTCAAACGCATTCAAGAACTACGGCAAATCAACCTACGGATCTGACAAAGTCGTACTAGTGTCCCGTCCCAGCGGATCGTGGCATCAGTCGCGGAGCGCCGCGGTCCGGCGCGATTGGGTGGGCCGCACCACGAGCACGGGTGAGGCCGTGCTATAGTCGGCGCCGGATGTCGGAGGGAGACCGGGACAAGCGCGAGGCCGAGCGCGTCGAGATCCTGGGCGATCTGCAGGGCGAGGTGATGGTCTTCTCGCCAATGTCGATTCGGGAAATCAGCCGGACCGGAGCTCAGATCGAAACCGCGTTTCCCCTCCAGCTGGACTCACTCCACGACTTCAGACTGACCCTTGGCGACCGGTCGGTGATCGTGAAGGGGCGGATCGTGCACTGCAGCATCAGCGACGTCGATCTGGAGCTCGTGCGGTATCGGTCGGGCGTGGAATTCATCGAGCCGTCCGGCAAGGTCCACGAGGTCATCGCCGAGTTCGTCGACGCGCTCAGGGACGGCCGGCGGGCGATCTGACACCAGCCGGAGCGGCCCGCGCCCATCACCGCGCCGGGGCGCCTGGCGAGTGCCGACGGCGTGCGTAATCGCCCATCAGATCGAAGAGCTCTGCCGGTACCGAGAACGACAGCGCGACCGTCCGCCCGGATCCGCCGAGCTCGAGCGACTGCATCATCGCCTGGACTTCCGGGTTGCTCCCCGCCTGAAGCCTGCCCAGCGCGAGCAGCCCGCGCACGACGTCGCGCAGGTTGCTGGCCGCTTCGTCGTCGCGGGTCTCGGCCCGCAGCGTGCCGTACACACCGCCGTCGATGTGGGCGCTCACCGAGAAGAGGTCGATCGCGGGAAGCTGCCGCACGATGTCGTCCGGCAGCCTCGCCTCGGGCCGGAGCGCCTCGAAATGTCCGAGCGCCCAGGCGTTGTTTCCGTTGTCGAGAGCGCGAACGAGCGCCATCACCTGATCGTTGGTCGTGATGTTGTCGCCGCCGGCGTCGAGATCCACGGCGTGGCGCACGAGCGTGCTGCTGCCGACGGCGATGATCCCCGGCTCCAGGAACGCGAGCGCAAAGGTGCGGTTCGCTCGGTCTGCCGCCGGTGGCGTCCGGCCATCGGGTTCGATCCGCCGGTGCATGGCGTCGGCCGAGACGAGGACGCGCTTGTTCCTGTACTCCTCCACCTGAGCGCCGTGCTCGCGCATGAGCGATTCGATCCGCGTGTTGTCGAACCGGCCGCTCGCCACGACCATCCCGTCGTGCGGCTCGAGCGACCCGCTGCTCCGCGCGAGCACCGCGACGACGCGATCGATGTCGGTTTCCACGTTGATGCCGGTGCGGGCCTGGAATTCTTCCTGCCCGTTCTCCGAGGAGGGCAGCGCCGCCTTGAGACGGCGGCGAAGGTCGGAACCCATCACGTCCTGGACATCGGCGTAGGCCACGATGGCGGCATCCCTCGGCACGTACTGGAGCTCCGGCGGCCCCCCCGCGCTCGATCGCGCGATCGTGGAGTACCCGAGAGAGTAGGCCACCAGGCCGGCGGCCACGCCGACACCGAGCACCAGGAGCGAACCGAAGACGAAATATCGCGTCCGTGTCGTCATGAAGCGCCTCAACGCCTTATACGGTAGCAAGATGGCTACTGTTCCAGGACGTATTCCCGCCCTTCGACGGCCCGGCTCGCCGCCCACAGCGCCAGCCCGACGATGAGCGCCAGCGAGATGAGGCTGGTCCCGACCGGCGGTACTTCTCGAAAGACCTGGAGGAGCATGCCTATGGGCGAATCCTGCGGCCTCTCGTGGGCGACCAGCGCCTGGAGGTAATACGCCACGGTCAACCGCTTCAGGTAACCCGGCAGGAGCAGGGCCGCCGGTTCCCACCCGAACGCGAAGACGAGCCCGGCGACCAGCGGCCGCTTGAGCCGGGCGCCGACGAACGCGAACACGGCGCCGTAGGCGATCAACCCCGCGGTCAGCATGCCGAAATCGGCGAGCAGCGAGGGGAAGGCGGCGCCGAGGCTTCCCTCCCCGGTCGGGACGACCAGGAAGAACACCAGCATCACCGACGGGAGGACGAGCAGCACCGTGCTGGCGAGATAGGCCAGGTACTTGCCGAGGAGGACTGCGCTCCGCCGGATGGGCCGCGTGAACAGATAGGTGATCGTCTTGTCGTCGATTTCGTCGGCGATGAGCGAGGTGCCGTAGAAGACGCCGAGCACCGGCACGATGAACCGGATGTAGAGCAGCCAGATCATCAGGCCGAACACCGCGGCACCGTTCACGGCGCGGCCGTTGACTTCGATGGGCCCCAGCCTGGCGCCCAGCACCCGGATCGCGACAGCCATCAGGACGGGCGCGCCGAGAAGGATGGCGAGAAACACCGAACGGCGCGACCACAGCATCTGGCCGAGCGACAGGTCGAATACGCGGAGCGCGGAGGCGGCGACGGTCGGGGCCGTGCGTCCCTCCATCATTTCACCAGGTACTCGAAGACCGCCTGCAGGTTGTCGTCGGGCGACGTGACCTCGTGGATCGCGCCGTGGACGCCCGAGGCGGCGAGCTCGGTCAGCCTGGCATAGAACGCGTCGGGTTTCGAGGTCTGCACCACGACGGCCTCGCCCTCGAAGGCGAGGCTCAGCACATCCTCCTGCGCCAGCAGCTCGCGCGCGAGAGCGCGGGTGCGATCGGCCTTCACGTACACCTTGTGCGGGTGCTCGTCGATGAGGTCGCGGATCTGGTGTACGTTGCCTTCGGCCAGGATGCGACCCTGATTGATCAGCAGGATGTTCGGCGTCATCGACTCGATCTCGTGCAGGACATGGCTGGAGACGAGGACGCTCCGTCCCTCGCGCCCCCACTCCTTGATCATCCGGATCGTCTTCCGCCGCGCGAGGGGATCCATGCCGGCCAGCGGCTCGTCGAGAATCAGCAGTTCCGGATCGTGGGCGATCGCCTGCGCCATCTTCACGCGCTGTCGCATGCCCTTGCTGTAAGCACCGATCCTCCTGTCGGCGGCGTCGAGCAGGTCGACGAGCCCCAGCGCGCGCCGGGCCGCGCCGGCGGCCGACGTCTCGTCGGCGCCGTTCAGGCGGACGAGCGCCGCGACCCATTCGAGTCCGGTCATCCGCTCGTAGAAGGCATCCTGCTCGGGACAGAAGCCGATCCGGAAATACAGCGAGGGATTGCCCCAGATGGTCTGCCCGAGCACGGCGATTCGCCCTTTGCTCGGCTGGAGCTGGCCGGTCGCCAGCTTCATGAAGGTGGACTTGCCGGCGCCGTTCGGCCCGAGCAGTCCGGTGATGCCCGGCGGCACCTCGAACGTCACGTCGTTGAGGCCGATGATCTGGCCGTACCACTTCGACAGGCCCTCGGCAGCGATGACCGGGGCGCTCATGCCACGACCTCGACGCCCCGGATGCGCCGCTCGAGCACCCACGTCGACGCCGCCACGAGCGCGACCAGGATCAGGAGCGAGAGCGGCCAGGGGCTGGCGTACTTCGACGGCTGCCTGAAGATCGCGTCGCCGAGCCGCTCGAGGTTGGCCTGGAACGACAGCACCGAGAACCGCGTGTTGCGCGTCGTCGCGAAGATCACGCCGTAGACGGCGGACGTGAAGAAGAGCAGGCCGGCGTACAGGATGCCGACGAAGCGGCTGCTGTTGGACAGCGACGACAGCGCGAGCATCGACGCCGACACGACCAGGACCTCGACCAGCGAGAACAGCGTGATCGCCGGCCACAGGAAGAGGTTCTCGCGGAAGAAGGTCAGGTTGCCGGCGAAGGCGATCTGCACGGCCAGCAGCACGATCGCGGGGAGCCAGGTGATGCCGAGCAGGAGTGCGGCGAGAATCACGAGCTTGCCCAGGACGTACTCGGCGCGCGTCAGCGGCTTCGAGAGGTAGATCGGCAGGGCATTCGCGCGGCGGTCGTTCGCGATCAGCCCGGCGCCCGCGTAGACGGCGACGAAGAAGACGAACACGTCCTGCTGGCCGAGAAACTGACGGAACATGGCCGGGGTCGGCGCCAGGAACGACGCCTGCGGCACGTTCGCGGCGGCGTAGATCTGGACGGCGCGGACGAAGAACGGGAACCACGAGACGAGCAGCAGACCGAGGAAGACGCGTCTGCCGAAGAGGCTGCGGAGGCCCGACGACGCGATCACCATCCAGGCGCGTCCGCTCGCGGCCCGCTCGCCGACGTAGCGGCGATAGCCCTGATTGTGGATCGGGCTCATCGCTCGCCGACCGCCGTCGCAAACACGTCCTCGAGCGTCGGCACGCTGGGCCGGAGATGCCTGACCTGCACACCGGCGGCCGCCGCGAGCGCGAACAGCTGCCGCGCGCCGCCGTCGCCGGGCACGAACACGCGCATGACATCCTGATCGGCCTCGTGGCACTCGATCCCGGCGCCGCGCAGCCGGTCGACGAAGAAAGCCGTGGCGCCCGACGGCGTCTTCACGCGCAGCTCGTAGAGCTGGCCGTGCGGCTGCTTCAGCGCCTCGACGCCGCCCTGCGCGGCCACCCGCCCCTTGTCCATCACGACGACCCGATCGCAGGTATGTTCGACGTCGGGCAGCAGATGCGACGAGAGGATCAGGCTCACGCCCTTGTCGTGCGCGAGATCGCGGACCAGTTCGAGCATCTCGTCGCGCCCTTTCGGGTCCATCCCGTTGGTCGGCTCGTCGAGGAACAGCAGATCCGGATCGTGGACCAGCGCCTGCGCCAGCTTGACGCGCTGCTTCATGCCGGTCGAAAAGGTCTCGACGTGTCGATAGCGCGCCTCGCCGAGCCCCACATAGAAGAGCACTTCGTGGGCCCGCTGCATGGCGTCGGCGCGTGGGAGGCCGGCGAGCGCGCCGCAATAGGCGACACACGAGACGGCGTTCATGCCTGGAATGTGCGCGTCGCTCTCCGGCATGTAGCCGACGCGGGCGCGGATGTCGAGCGGCGATACCGCGACGTCGCGTCCCAGCACCTGCATGCGGCCTGAGGCGGGGACGATGAACCCGAGCAGCGCCTTGAGCATCGTGCTCTTGCCCGCGCCGTTGGGACCGAGCAAGCCGACCGCGCCGGCCGCGAACGTCACCGACACGTCCCGGAGCGCCGTCTGCGCGCCGTAGGCGACCGTCACGCGGTCGAGCGACACCACCGGGGCAGCCTCAGCCATGCACCTTCATATACGGAGTGCCGGCGGCCGAGGGTCCGCGCCGGTCACAACGCGCCGCGGAGGCCGAGGGCATCGGCCTGCTCGCGCATCGACGCGATGACGTGGGCGACGTGCTCCTCGAACGGCATGCCGAGCAGCGCGGCGCCGGCGTGCAGGTCTTCACGCCTGATCGCCCGCGCGAACGCCTTGTCCTTCATGCGCTTCACCACCGATCTCGGCTCGAGGTCCAGGATGCTCCTGCTCGGCCGGACGAGTGCGGCTGCGGTCACCAGACCCGACAGCTCGTCGCATGCGAACAGCGTCTTCTCGAGCAGCGTGTCGCGCGTCACGCCGGTGATCTCCATCGCGTGCGACAGGATGGCGCGGACCATCCACTCGGGATAGCCCTTCTCGCGCAGGATCGCCGCCCCCTGGTTCGGGTGGTCGCCGAGCGTCGGCCAGCGCTCATAGTCGAAATCGTGCAGCAGGGCCGTGATGCCCCACGCCGTCTCGTCTTCGCCGAACCGTCTCGCATACCCGCGCACGGCGGCTTCGACGGCGAGCGCGTGCTTCAGGAGGCTCTCCCCTTTCGTGTACTCGGCCAGCAGCGCCCACGCGTCGTCGCGGTTCAGTTCCATATCCCTGGTTGCCGTGCTAAGGTTCCGTCGCCCACGATATTAGTGCAGGAGCCCGCCCCGACCAACGCGGGCGGCCGGAGCCCATGAACACCTACACCGACTATCTCTGGTTCAACACGAAGAAGCGCCAGGAGTTCGTGCGCATCACCGACGAGGTCGCGGCAATCGTGAAGACGAGCGGCATCGCCGACGGCCTGGTGCTGGTGTCGGCCATGCACATCACCGCCGGAGTGTTCGTGAACGACTGGGAAGAAGGGTTGATCGGCGATTTCCAGACATGGCTGGAGAAGCTCGCGCCCGCCGGGCTCCCGTATCGCCATCACCAGACGGGCGAGGACAACGCCGACGCGCACCTCAAGCGGACCATCATGGGTCATCAGGTCGTGCTGCCGATCACCGGGGGCGCGCTGGATCTCGGCCCGTGGGAACAGCTGTTCTACGCTGAGTTCGACGGACAGCGGCGAAAGCGCGTGGTGGTGAAAGCGATGGGCAACTGAGCGTGAGAAGATGGAAGCCGGCGATTCGCGAAGTCGCGGATCAGGGAACATGAGGAGCTGAGGAGTTGAGGATTCTCGGCATCGAGACCTCGTGCGATGAAACCTCGGCCGCCGTGGTCGAGGAGACCGGCGATTCCGCCGCGCCGTGGCAGGTGCGATCGAACGTCATCGCTTCGCAGGCGCCGATCCACCGCGAATGGGGCGGCGTGGTGCCGGAGCTCGCGTCGCGGCAGCACGTGCGCGACATCTGCGGCGTCGTCGATCTGGCCCTCCAACAGGGCCGGACCCTCTGGCGCGATCTCGGCGCGGTCGCCGTCACGCAGGGGCCGGGCCTGGTAGGGTCGCTGCTCGTGGGCGTGTCGTTCGCAAAAGCCGCCGCGGCGGCCGCCGGGCTTCCGCTCGTCGCCGTCCACCATCTCGCGGGACACATTGAATCGCTGGTGCTTCAGAACGGCGAGCTGCCGCTCCCGGCCGTCGTGCTCGTCGTCTCGGGCGGCCACACGAGCCTCTACCTCCTCGAGCGTCCCGGCGACTACCGGCTGCTGTCGCGCACGCGGGACGACGCAGCCGGGGAGGCGTACGACAAGGTCGCCAAGCTGCTCGGCCTCGGCTACCCCGGCGGCCCGATCGTCGACCGTCTCGCAGCGGCCGGCAACGATCGGGCGCTGCGCCTGCCGGCGACGCGGCTGACCCATCGGGATCGGAACGCGCCCGATCTGAAGGGCGATCTCGACTTCAGCTTCAGCGGTCTGAAGACCGCGATCCTGCGGCACGTCCGGGCGCGTGAGGCCGCCCTGTCGGAGCGCGAGATTGTCGACATCTGCGCGACGTTCCAGCGCGTGGTCGTCGAGGCGCTCATCAACCGGCTGTTCGACGCCGCGCGCCGATTCGGCGCGAAGAGCGTGGGCGTGGCGGGCGGCGTGTCGGCAAACAGCCGCCTCCGGGCCGACCTGCAGGACCATGGACGGCGCCGCGAGATCCCGACGTTCCTGCCGAGCCTGACGCTCTCCACCGACAACGCGGCAATGATCGCGGCCGCCGGCCTGAGGAAGCTGCGCGCGGGTCTGACGGCCGGGGCCGACCTCAACGCGGACCCGGCGCTGACGCTGTAGCGGCGGGCTTCCACGACGCGGCCATCGCCTGCCCTTTTCGAATCACCTCAATCGCCCGCGCCGTCACGCCCAGCGCCTCGAGATCGGCGATCCGGTGCCACGCCGCATCCGCAGCATCGGTCGCAGGCGTCAGGATCCGCCCGCTGGCGCGGCACAGATAGTCGATGATCACGTAGTGGAATTCGAGCCGGCCGTCGGCCGCCGCATGCAGCCGATCGAGGACCTCGATCACCGGCCCGACTTCGATGGCCAGGCCCGTCTCCTCCCGCAGTTCGCGCACCAGCGCCGTCTCGAGCGTCTCGCCGAGCTCCACGCAGCCGCCGGGAAGGTTCCACGCCCCCTGCAGCGGCGCCTGGGCCCGCTTGACCAGCAGCACGCGATCGTCTGCGAGCACGACGGCGCCCACCGCCACCACCGGCCGATCGGGGTACATCCTCACGTCACATCCTCGAGTCTCCCGGCCGCTCATCCTCGAAGACGCCGGGCCTCCGCCATTGCCGCCTCGAGCGTTTCCGCGTAGGGCGGCCGGAAGATGCCGCGCTCGGTGATGATGCCCGCGATGAGCCGGTGCGGCGTCACGTCGAACGCCGGATTCCGAATCCCGGCGCCGGCCGGCGTGAGCTGGCGGCCGCCGAGGTGCGTCACTTCCTTCGCGCTGCGCTCCTCGATCGGGATGTGCTGGCCGTCGGGCGTCCGGAGGTCGATGGTCGAGAGCGGCGCCGCCACGTAGAACGGGATCCGGTGCTCCCGCGCGAGCACGGCCACCGTGTAGGTGCCGATCTTGTTGGCCGTGTCGCCGTTGGCGGCGATGCGGTCGGCGCCGACCACGACCAGGTCGATCTGGCCCATGCGCATGATGGCGCCCGCCATGCCGTCGGTGATCACGGTGGTCGGGATATGGTCGCGCACCAGCTCCCACGCCGTGAGCCGCGCGCCCTGGAGGACCGGCCGCGTCTCGCCGGCCAGGACGGTCACGCGCTTGCCCGCCTCCACCGCGCCGCGAATCACGCCGAGCGCGGTGCCGTAGCCGGCGGTCGCCAGCGCGCCGGCGTTGCAGTGGGTCAGGATCCGCGCGCCGGCCGGCACGACGCTCGCCCCATGCGCGCCCAGCGCCCGGCAGCTCGCCACGTCCTCGTCGTGAATGGCCGCCGCTTCGCGATCGAGCCGGTCCTTGATCTGATCGACCGACTCGCCGGCTTCTGCGCCCGTACCGAATGCGCGCTTCATGCGTTCGATCGCCCAGAACAGATTGACTGCCGTCGGCCGCGTGGCCGCCAGCAGCTCGCAGGTCTTGTAGAACTCTGCGGCGAACTTCTGCGTGCCGGTCGCGCTGCTCCGGCGCATGCCGAGCGCGATCCCCATCGCGGCGGCGACCCCGATCGCCGGGGCGCCGCGTATCACCATCGTCCTGATGGCGCGGGCGACCTCGGCGGCGGTCCGGCAGCGGACATAGATCTCGTCGGCGGGCAGCCTGCGCTGGTCGATCATCACGACCGCATCAGCCTCGCGGGCAATCGTCGGCAGCATGAGATGGAATTGTACTGCGGCCGCCAGGTGCCGGGCGGCCGCGGCGCGGCGTCCTAGAGGAGGCGCGCGTCGAACGGGAGCGGCAGGAGGTTCTTGAGCTGGTGCGTGCCCTTGGTTTCCTGAAGGTTCGCGAGCTGGATCTCCAGATTGCCGCCGAACTCCCACAGGATCTGGCGGCAGGCGCCGCAGGGGGGCGTCGGCGAGGCCGTGTCGGCGACGATGGCGATGCGCGTGAAGGCGCGATAGCCCTCGGAGATCGCCTTGAACATCGCCACGCGCTCGGCGCAGATCGTGAGACCGTACGAGGCGTTCTCGATGTTGCAGCCGGCCACGACGGCGCCGTCGGCGGTCTCGAGCGCGGCGCCGACCTTGAAGTTCGAGAACGCCGCGTCGGCGTACTCCCGCGCGCGGCGCGCCGCCGCGACGAGATCGATCTTCTCGCCCGCCTGCCGCAGCCGCCGCGGGCCGAGCCGCCGATCGCCTCCCTGGCGCCGGTCTCCCTCCGGCCGGCCGGCGTCCCTGACCCGTCGATCGAACCCGGTCCGCCGGTCCGCCTCGACGCGCGTCCGGCGGTCGTCGAGCATCAGCCGGCCCGGATCCGGCCGGCGGACGCCGTTCACCACGTGCGTCACCCGGGCAATCCGGAACAGCCGCGCCGTCCACGCCTGGACGTCGGGGTCGGCATGGCTCTTCTCGGCCGAGCGCGCATCGGTCCACTGCTGCACGGCATAGAAGCGCAGCGGCTGCCCCTCGTCGCGAATCATCTCGGCGCGGCCGTACCCCTTGGTGAGCAGCAGGGCGGCCAACTCGCGCGCCAGCGCGTGGAACTCACGCTCGCGCCCTTCGGCCACGTCGACGAGCGCCACCGACAGTCGGGCGTTATCCAAGTCCTGCAATGATCCCCTCGAGCAGCGCGCTGAACGGTGCGCGCATCCGCCGCGCCGTTTCCGTGACGCCAGCGTGATCGATCGGGCGCGACGCCGCGCCCGCGGCGCCGTTGGTGATGCACGCGATCCCGAGCACGTCCAGCCCCATGTGCCGGGCCGCGATCGCCTCCGGCACCGTCGACATGCCGACCGCATCGGCGCCGATCGTCCGTAAGTATCGGATCTCGGCGGGCGTTTCATAACTGGGGCCGAGCACCGCCGCGTAGACGCCATGGGCGAGCGGCAGCTTCACGGCCGTGCCCGCCTGGTCGGCAATCGTGCGCAGCCGTGACGAGTAGACCTCGGTGAGATCGGGAAACCGCGGGCCGAATCGATCGTCGTTCGGCCCGGCCAGCGGATTGAGCCCCATCAGATTGATGTGGTCGTCGATGACCATCAGCGCACCCTCCGCGAACCGGGCGTTCACGCCGCCGGCCGCGCTGGTGAGGATGAGCGTCCTGACCCCGAGCAGCCCGATTGCCCGCACGGCGAAGGTCACCTGGCGCAGGCCGCGCCCTTCGTACGCGTGCGTCCGGCCGGCCAGCGCCGCCACGACCCTGCCGCCACGGCGGCCGACGACCAGTCGGCCCTCGTGGCCGGGCACTTTCGGCGCGGGCCAGTGCGGCAGGTCGCGGTAGGCCAGGCTGATCCCTTCGGTCAGCCCCCCGGCGAAGTCGCCGAGCCCCGAGCCCAGCACCACCGCCACCTCCGGTACGCCGCCAATGCGCGCGCGCACCGCATCGGCGGCCCGCCGGGCCTCATCGTATGCGCTCACCTCACACGACCTCTCCACGCACGAGCGGCGGGGGCTCGGATGGACCATCCGCGAGGCGGACCGCGCGAACGAGCAGCGGCAGCGCCGCATCGAGCCGGGCCGGCTCACGGTAGTGCACCTCGATCAGCGGATCGCCCGCGCGGATCTGCGCACCCGGCTTCGACGCCAGCACGACGCCAACGGCGGGATCGACCTCGTCGTCGAGCCGGTCGCGCCCCGCCCCGAGCGCCACCGACGCTCGGCCGATCAGCCGCGCGTCGATATCGGCCAGATAACCGTCTCGCGGCGCGGCCACGCGGTGGCGATGCGGTGCGGCCGGCAGACGCGCGGCATCATCGACGACGCGCGGGTCGCCCCCCTGCTGCTCGATGATGCGCCTGAACCGATCGAGGCCGGCGCCCGACGCGATCGCACCCTGCACCAGGCGGCAGGCGTCGGACCGGCCGGGCACCAGCCCGCCCAGCACGAGCATGCGGCCGGCGAGCTCGGTCGACAGCGCCACCAGATCGGCGGGACCGCGGCCCTTCAGCACCTCGAGGCATTCGATCACCTCGAGCGCGTTGCCGACGGCAAGGCCCAGCGGCGCGTCCATCGCGCTGATCACCGCTTCGGTCCGCAGCCCGGCGCGGCGGCCGATTGCGACGAGCGATTCCGCCAGCCGGCGTGCGTCGTCTGGCGTTTGCATCAGCGCGCCGCGGCCCGCCTTGACGTCGAGCACCAGCGCGTCGATGCCTTCGGCGATCTTCTTGCTCATGATCGACGCGGTGATGAGCGGAATGCTCTCGACCGTGCCGGTCACGTCGCGCAGCGCATACAGACGGCGGTCGGCGGGCGCGATCTGCTCCGTCTGGCCGATCAGGGCGCAGCCGGTCCGGGCGAGCGCACGGCCGATTTCGTCGAGCGTGAGGTGCACGCGGAAGCCGGGGATCGCGGCGAGCTTGTCGAGCGTGCCGCCGGTGTGCCCCAGGCCGCGGCCCGACATCATCGGTACGACGGCGCCGCACGCGGCTGCGAGCGGGGCGAGGACGAGCGACGTCTTGTCGCCCACCCCGCCGGTGCTGTGCTTGTCGATCTTCGGTCCCGGCAGGCCTCTCCAGTCGGCGCGGGTGCCGGAGCGGATCATCGCCTCGGTCAGACAGGCCGTCTCCTCCAGTGTCATCCCGCGCAGCAGCATCGCCATCAGCAGCGCCGATGCCTGGTAGTCGGGCAGCGCGCCGGTGGCCACGCCGGCAACGAAGAAGTCGATCTCGTCGCGCGTCAGGCTCCGCCCGTCCCGCTTCGACACGATGATGTCGACGGCGCGCATTCCGGCCGGCAGTATACTGCGGGCATTCATGGCCCAGGTCCAGCTGTCCCCGGAACTGGCGCGGGGCGTGCTGCAATTGGCTCGCGCGCTCCTGCTGGCGGCGCGCAACTGGTCGCTCTATCCTCCCGAGCATCCCGCGCTCGCTGCGTCGGTCGATCGGCTCGCCGCCGCGATCCGGAGCTCGTCGCTCGGCGCCATCTTCTCGCTCGGCATCACCCCCGATACGCTGCTGGTCGAAGGCGCCGCGGCCGACGCCGGCCAGGCGGGCATCGCCGAGGCGGCCGTGCTGCTGCACGACCGCGACATCGTCCAGATCACGTTTGCCGGCGATCCGCCGACGCCGGCCCTCCACGCGCTGCTCCGCCTGCTCGCGCTCGACGCCGCCGAACGGCGGGCGCGCGGCGGCCCGGCGGCCATCTGGCGCGAAGGCGGCGATCCGTCGATCGGCATCGAACAGGTCGACTACGGGAAGGTGCTCGCGCGCGACGACCGCGACACGGCGCAGGCGGCCAGGCGCGACGATCTGTGGAAGGCCATCGTCACCTCGATCGCGGGCGGCCAGAAGCCGGTGTTCGACGAGGTCGCGCAGCGGCGGCTCCTGAGCATCGCCGGCAGCCCCCAGGAGATCGGCCAGCTCGCCGAGGCGGTCATCGCGCCGAAGCACGCCGCCGACGGTTCGCCGATGATCACCACGCAGGCGGCCACCGTCCTGACGGCCTTCCGCCATCTCACCAGCATCGTCTCGGTGATGGACCCGGCCCGGATGCCGGAGGTGATGCAGAACCTGGCGACCGCCGCGGTCGGCCTCGATCCGCATGTGGTCATGCAGATGATGCAGGGGGAGGACGCCGAGGGCGGCGTCGCGGTCGTCGGCGGGCTGGCGGCGGCATTCGACGATGGCAAGGTGGCGCAGCTGCTTGCAACCGCCCTGGCGCTGGACGGCCAGGCATCGGATCGCCTCGCGACGATCTTCAACACGATCGCGCCCGACGAGGACCGCAAGCGCCGCGTGATGACGCTCACGCGCCATCTGCTCGGCGAGACCGACCTCGGCCGGAGCAGCCAGTTCCAGACGCTCTGGACGTCGATGGAGGAGCTGCTCGTCTCCTACAACGACAAGCCGTTCGTGTCCGCGGAGTACCGCGCCTCGCTCGACGGCGTCGGCGGCCGCGCGGAGCGGATGGCGCTGGCCGATCTGCCGCCGGAGCTGCCCGTATGGCTGGACACCCTCGGCCAGGCCAGCATCCGCAAGCTCTCGGTGCAGCTGTTGATCGACCTGCTCGCGATCGAGCGCGACGCCGCGCGGGCGGGCCAGCTCGCCGACGACATGGTCGCGCTGTGCGAAGACCTGCTCATGGCCGGCGCCTACGACGACGCCCGCACCGTCGTCGAGGCGCTGGCCGCGCATGCCGCGGCACGGAACATCGGCCGCGACGCCGCCCGCCAGGCGCTCGATCAGCTCGGCGAGTCGCTGGCCATGCGGGAGACCGCCGCCCTGCTCGGCGATCTCGACGACGACGGCTGGGCACGCGTCGCCGCGATCGTGCGCCTGGTCGGCGCCTCGACCGTCGAATCGCTGAAGCCGGTGATGGCCGTCGAAGCGCCGACGCCGGCGTCGCAGCGCGCCGAGGAGCTGATCGCGGGCTTTGGCGCGGCGGCGGTGCCCCGGCTCGCCTCCCTGGTGGACGACCGGCGGTGGTTCGTGCAGGCGGGCGCGGCGCGGCTGCTGGGCCGGAGCCGGGCGCCTGCGGCGGTCCCGCTGCTGCAGCCGCTGCTGCGCCGGTCCGACCCGCGTATCGCCCGGGCCGCCATCGGCGCGCTCGGCGGCATCGACGATCCGTCGGCAGCGCGCGCCATCCATACGGTCCTGCGGGCGGCGACCGGGGCGCTGCGACGGACGGTGGTCGAGGCGCTCGTCGCCGATCGCGATCCGCGCGTGGTGCCGATGCTGGTGCGCATCATCGAGGAGAGCGACGTCACCGGCGCGGATCACGAGATCGCGCTCGACACGCTCGCGGCGTTCGGGCGGGTGGGCGGCGATGCGGGCATCCCGGCCATCGCCGGCATCATCAGGCGCCGCGGCTGGTTCGGCCGGCGGAAGCTGCGCGCCCTGAAGGAGGCGGGCGTCGGCGCGCTCGCGTCGATCGCGACGCCGGCATCGACGGCGGCCCTCGACGATGCCCGGCAGACCGGCGATCGGATGCTCAGGAAGATCGTGGCGGGCAGGAGCGCATGACGGAGAAGCAGGCGGAGGATCTGGTGCGGCGGCTCGCCGCCGCCGTACGGAGCGCGGAGCTCTACTCCCCCGCGCACCCGCTCGTGCAGCGCGGCCTCGACGCGCTCGGCGCCGCCTCGCTCGACGCGCTGCGCGCCTCGCCGAGCGTCGTGGTCGGCTTCCTCGGCGGCGAAATCATTGTCGACGCCATCCGCCTGCCGGGAGGCACCGCGACGCTGGCCGGCTTCGCCCGCGGCCTCCGGGAGCGCGATGTCGAGAAGATCACCTTCTCGAAGGGGCTGATCCGCGATGAGCTGCGCGCCCTGGTCGACGTCCTGGCCGATCGGCAGTCGCCGGTCCCGCTGGCCGATCGGCTGCAGCACGCGGGGATCCGCCACATCGCGATCGGCAGGATCGTCGTCGAGGAGGTGACCGACGAACAGGCCGGCATCGCGGCAGCCAGGCGGATCTACGGAACGGCGGTCGAGACCGCCGAGACGCTCTGGCAGGCGGCCAAGGCGGGCGATCGGCCCGACCCCGGGGCGGCGCGCAAGATCATCGACGGACTCGCACGGCTGGTGTCGCAGGATCGCACGTCGCTGATGGCGCTGACGGCGCTCAAGAAGTACGACAACTACACCTTCACGCACATGGTGAATGTCGCCGCGCTCGCCATGGCGCAGGCGCGCGCCCTGAACGTCGAGGGCACGCTGCTGCGCGAGTTCGGGTTCGCCGCCCTCATGCACGACATCGGCAAGGTGAACACGCCGCTCGAGGTGCTGAACAAGGCCGGCAAGCTCACCGCCGAGGAGTTCGACATCATGAAGCGGCACGTCGTCGACGGCGCGCACATCCTGCGGCGCACGCCCGAGATGCCGGCGCTCGCGCCGATCGTGGCCTTCGAGCATCACCTGAAGCAGGACCTGAGCGGATATCCGGAGAACGTCGGCAGCCGCACGCTCAATCTGTGCACGATGATCGTCAGCATCGCCGACGTGTTCGACGCCCTGCGCAGCAACCGGCCGTACCGCGAGGGGCTCGCGACCGCGCGGATTCGCGCGATCATGGGCGAGCAGGACAGCCCGGCGTTCAATCAACCGCTGCTGAAGCGCTTCGTGAACCTGATGGGCCTGTTCCCCGTCGGCAACCTCGTGCGTCTGAACACCGAGGAGATTGCCGTGGTGACCGCCGAACATCCGAGCGATCCGTTCCGGCCTCAGGTGAAGGTGATCATGGATCGTGACGGCGTGCGGCTGCCCGAGCCCTTCCTCGCCAATACGTGGGAGATCGACGATCGCGGCCAGCACGCGCGCGCGGTGGTCGAAGCGGTCACCGAGGAGATCGACGGGATCGATCCGCTGGCATTTCTCTGATGTCCGACGCCGACGCCGTCCCGCTCGCGCCGGAGGATGCCGCCCGCATCACCGAGTTCGCCCGCGCCTGCAAGGCCGCAGCGCGCGCCGTCGTGCTGTACCCCGCGGCGCATCCCGCCATCGGGGCCACGCTCGGACGCATCGTGCACCTGACCTCGGCCGCGCATCTGCTGCGGCCGCTGGCGCTCGAGGTGCTCCCCGATCGTCTGTTGATCGACGGCCGCGCGGTTGCGCGACCGGACCCGGCCATCGCCGAACTGGCGACGCTCCTGCACGCGCACCTGATCGGCGAGCTCATCGTCCACCCCGGCGGCGACGCCGACGCCTGGCGGCAGTTCCTGCTCCTGCTCGCGCGATCGGCCGACACGATCCGGGCCGACGGCGGCATCGCGCGCGTGTGGGCGGCGATGGCGCACCGGCACCTGACGCTGCGCGAAATCGATTACGCCGAGGCGCTGCGCGAGCGCAAGGCGGGCGAGGCGGCGGCCACCTGGGACGCGGTCATCGCCAACTGCCTGCAGGGCGACACCGTCCAGCTCGACGAGGACGCGATTCGTGAGTTCCTCGGGATTGCCGCCGACTCCGAGAAGCTCGGCGCGCTGGTGACCGAGCTCGAAACCCGCGCCGACGCGGCGGGCGGAGGCCTCGGGGCCAAGACGGCCGCGCTGCTCCGCATGCTCCGGGGGATCGTCGATGCGGTGGCGACCTCGGCGCCCGAGCGGCTGGAGCCGGTCCTGCGCAACATGGCCAGCGCGGTCGGCCAGCTCTCGCCGGACACGCTCATGGGGCTGCTCACGACGGCCGGCGACGCCGATGAGGGGCCGCGGCTGATGCACGCCGTCATCGGACGGATGACCGACGGCACGATCGCGGGTTTCGTCGCCCGCAACGTCGTAAGACAGGCGTCGGCCACCGATCGCCTGGCCCAGGCCTTCCAGACGCTCGTGCGCGACGACCAGCAGCGCGTCCGGCTGCTGGCGCTGGCGCGGGAGGACGTCGCCGCCTCCCCGCTCGGCGGCACCGACGGGTTCGGACAGGTCTGGGGCACGGTTGCGGAGAAGCTGCTGACGTCGTACTCCGACGAGCCGTACGTCTCGCCGGAGTACGGGCGCGAGCTGTCGAACGCCAGGACGCAGGCGATCGAGGTCGAGCAGGTCGGCGACGATCCGCCCGAGCGGATCAGCGCGTGGTTGGGCTCGGTCGCCACCAGCGCGCTGAGATCGCTCGATCTGACGCTGCTGCTCGATCTGCTGCGCCTCGAGACCGACGAGGACCGCTGGGAGACGCTGATGACGCCGGTCGTCCTGCAGATCGAGGATCTGATGCTCGTCGGCGATTTCGAGGCCGCCGACCAGCTCCTGGCCGTGCTCGTGCGCGAATCGTCGGACGGCGCCACGACGGCCCGGCGGCAGCACGCGATGATCGGCATCGATGCCCTGGTCGGCGGCGCCCTGATGCGTCACGTGGTGGCGCATCTGGGCACTGTGGACGAGCCGCAGTTCGAGCGGATCAAGTCGATGTCGGTGTCGCTGGGCGAAGTGCTGGTCCGTCCGCTGGCCGAGGCGCTCTCGATCGAGGAGCGAGGCCGCACCCGGGAGCGCCTGACGTCGATCCTCCTCGCGTTCGGCACGGTGGGCCGGCGCACGGTCGAGCGGCTGAAGAAGTCGCAGAATGCCGCCGTGCGCCGGACGGCCATCCAGCTGATGCGCAAGTTCGGCGGGGCCGAAGCGCTCCCCGAGCTGACCGAACTGCTGGACGACAGCGAGCCCCAGGTGCAGCGCGAGGCGGTGCGGGCGATTCTCTATCTCGCCAGCGAACCGGCGTACAAAGTGCTCGAACAGGCGCTCGCCAGCGGCACCGCCCGGTCGCGCGACGCGATCATGCAGGCGCTCGCCGGCATGCGCGACGAGCGGGCGACGCCGCTGCTCTCCTACATCCTGCGCCACATGGATCACCGCCGAGCGTTGTCGGCGCCGTACCTGCGGGCGATCGAGGCGCTCGGCGCGCTGCGCGATCCCGAGGGGATCCCCGCGCTGGCCGAGGCGTTGCGCAAGGGCGACTGGTGGGCGCCGCGGCGGACGCGGGAGCTGCGGGCGGCGGCCGCCGCAGCCCTCGCCCGCGTCGGCTCGCCCGAGGCCGACCGCGTTCTGGCGGAGGCGGCGCGCGACGGATCGCGGGGGGTGCGGGCGGCGGTGCGCGCCCATCTGCGCGCCGGCGCGGCGCGCCAGCCGCCGCGGGGGGCGGCCTCATGAGCGCCGGCGGCCTGCAGGCGCGCGACGAACTGCTGCGCCGCTTCGCCGCGGCCCTGCGGTCGACGCAGCTCTACTCGAAGGGGCATCCCCTCATCGGCCGCAACCTGGAGGCGCTGTCGGCCGCCGTGCAGCTGCTGCACGGCCTGCAGCCCAACACGGTGGTGGGCATGGTCGGCGACGAGATGATCGTGGACGACGTCCCGATCGCGGGGGCCGACACGCTGGGGCCGCTGATGAAGCGCCTGAGACAGCTCGGCGTCGAACGCGTCGCGATCGAGCGCGGCGTGACGGTCGACGAGCTGGCCGTCTTCGTCTACGCCATCGCCGACGCGGCCGCGACGGGCGCCGCCGATCAGGCGGTCGTGCCGCCGCTCGCGCACATCCGCGTCGGCCGGGTGCACGTCGAGCCGCGCGTCGAGGGCAGCCTCGCCGACATGGCGACCATCAAGCGCCTCTACAGCGACGCCGTGTCGGTCGCCGGATCGGTCTGGGAGAGCGCCAGAACCGAGTCACAGCCCGACGCGACGATCTCGCGCACGATGATCGACGGCCTCGCCCAGGCGGTCTCGCAGAACCGGACGGCGCTGCTCGCGCTGACGACCCTCAAGAACTACGACAACTACACGTTCACCCACATGGTGAACGTGTCGATCCTCACCATGGGGCAGGCACGCGGCCTGGGCATCGACGGCCCTTTGCTCCGCGAGTTCGGCCTCGCCGCGCTGCTGCACGACATCGGCAAGGTACGCACGCCGATCGACATCCTCAACAAGCCCGACACGCTGACCGAGACCGAGTTCGCGATCATGAAGCGCCACGTGGTCGACGGGGCGGAGATCCTCCGGCGGACGCCGGACATCCCGGCGCTCGCGCCGGTCGTCGCCTTCGAGCACCATCTGCGCCTCGACGGCACCGGTTATCCCGGCGGCGCATCGCGGGCGTCGCTGAACGTGGGCACGATGCTCTGCAGCATCGCCGACGTGTACGACGCCATGCGGTCGCAGCGCGCCTACCAGCAGGCGTTTCCGACCGATCGCATCCTGGCCGTGCTGAAGCGGAACGATGGCACGCAGTTCGATCAGCACCTGGTGCGGCGCTTCGCGCAGCTGATCGGCATCTACCCCGCGGGCAACCTGGTGCGGCTGAACACCGGCGAGATCGCGGTCGTCCTCAAGGTCAATGCGTCCGATCCGAACCGGCCCCAGGTGCGCGTGCTCCTGGATCGGACGGGCAGGCGCCTCGAGCTCGCCTACGAGGTCCACCTCTGGGAGACTTCCGAGGATCCGGAACGGCCGACGTCGATCGTCGCGCCGCTCGATCCGGCCGATTTCGACCTCGATCCGCTGACGCTGATGTAAGATCGGCGCGCCATGTCACGGCCGGCCCTGGCAAGCCTCGCCGCCGCGGCGCTCGCGTGCGCGTCTGCCTGGGCCGGCAGTCCCCGGGCGCAAGCGGCCGCCCCGCCGCCGCACGCGCAGGCCGCCGCGCCCGAGATCGCCGACGCGGCCCTGACGCCCGTGGCGCCGCCGCGCACGCCCCTGCCGCCCGAGTCCGCATCGGCTGCCGAGACGAGCTTCTCGTTCATCGCCTATGGCGACACGCGGTGCGACTGCCGGATGCCCGACGGCGATCCGGCCGGCCTGCCGGAAACCGAGCCGGCGCACCGCGAGGTCGTCGATGCGATGCTCGCGAAGATCGGCGCGCTCGCCTCGACGAGGTATCCCGCGCGGTTCGTCGTCCAGTCGGGCGACGCCACGTACCGCGGTGCGGATGCCCCGCGCTGGCCGGTGTTCCGCGCGATCGTCGAGCGTCTCACGATCGGCGCCAACCTGCCCTTCTTCTTCGTGCCCGGAAACCACGACGCGCCGGAGGGACCGCCTGGCGACCGCAGCCGCGAGGTCGGGCTCCACAACACGCTCACCGTCCTGTCGAAGCTGCTGCCGGCCGAGGGATCGCCGCGACGGCTGAGCGGATACGGCACGTTTGCGTTCGGCTACGGCAACCTGTTCGTGGTCGGCTTCGATTCGAACGTGGCCGAAGATCCCACGCAGCTGGCGTGGGTGCGGGGACAGCTCGAGGGGCTCGATCGCGGGCGCTACCGCCACGTGGTCGCGCTCTTCCATCATCCGGCGTACTCGTCGGGACGCTACAGCGGCGTGGCGACCGGGGCCACGCTGCCCAACGGGCAGACCGCATCCGCCGCGCCGTCTCCCCAGATGCTCGCCGTGCGGGCGCTGTACATGCCGCTGTTCCGGGCCCACCACGTGCGGCTCGTGCTCACCGGTCACGACCACCTCTTCGATCACTGGGTCGAGCGCTACGTCGATGACAGCGGTCCGCATCGCCTGGATCAAATCGTGTCGGGCGGCGGGGGCGCTCCGACCTATCTCTACACCGGTGAGCCGGATCTCGCCTCGTATGCCGCCGCGGCCGGACCGGCGGCGCGGCTCCGCATCGAGCACGCCGCCCGGCCGTCGGCCGCGCTTGCCGACAACCCGCATCACTTCCTGGTCGTGCGCGTCGACGGCGACCGCCTGTCGGTGGAGGTGGTCGGGGTCCGCCCCTACGCCCCTTACAACGGCCGCACGAGCCTCGACCTCGAGCGCTGAACCCCAGGATCATGGCACCGCGCGCACCGCTGCCGGCCCGAATCCTGGCGATCGTGCGGCAGATTCCGCCGGGGCGCGTCGCCACCTACGGCGACGTCGCCGCGCTCGCCGGCCGGCCGCGCGCAGCCCGGGCCGTCGGCAACGTCATGCGGGGTTGCCAACGTCCCGACGTGCCGTGTCACCGGGTGATTGCCGCCGGCGGCCGTCTCGGCGGCTACGGCGGGCGCGAGGGCCTCAAACGCGCACTCCTGGCTGCCGAAGGCGTCGTCGTCGCCGGCGCCCGGGTGCGCGATCTCGCGCGGGTGCGATGGCGCGGCTTCGTGCAACGGAGGGCCGCCGGACGGGCGGCCCTCCGCTCCACGCGCCCACGCTGAACAATCGGCGGCGGCTCTGTCGTATTTCCGTATCGGGATGTCGTACAGGCAACGCGAGCCGGCCGCCGTCCCGTCCAAGACATCGGACGGCGATCGGAGGTCGTTGGACGCGTTCGAACAGCTCTACAGGGAACACGCCGGGCGGATCTACGCGCTGGCCAGCCGGATGGCCGGTTCTCCCGATGAGGGGGAAGACCTGCTCCAGGACATCTTCCTCCAGGCGTACCGCAAGATGGACAGCTTCAAGGGCGAGTCCTCCATCGGCACGTGGCTGTATCGGCTCGCCCTGAACCGTTGCCTGGACTTTGTCCGCAGCAGACAGGCGAAAATAGGGAAGCGGACCGACACCCTGGACGACGAGCACTCGATCGAGCCGGCCGCGCGGCTCGACGACACCATCGCGCGTCTGGACCTGGAACGCGCCCTGGCGCGGCTGCCCGCGGGCTGCCGCGAGGTGTTCGTGCTGCACGACGTGGAAGGATTCGATCACAAGGAAGTCGGCGAAATGCTGGGCATCGCGGAAGGCACCTCCAAGTCGCAGGTCTTCAAGGCCCGGATGAAGCTCCGCGCGATGCTCGGCAGCGGCCGCCCTGGGTAGGTATGCACCCCGGTCAGCAGGCGATCAGCGATCTCGTCGACGGTGCGCTGGCATCCGATCGTCACGCAGAAGTCGAGCGGCACCTCGGGTCGTGCGTCGCCTGCCGCACGCTGGCGGACGAGCTGCGTGCCATCCACCGCGCCGCCAGGGCGCTGCCCGCCGTCGAGCCGCCACCGGATGGCTGGTCGCGGCTCGAAGCCGCGATCGAGGGCCCGGCGGACGGCGCTGAGATCCACGCGCCCTGGTGGCGGCTGAACCGCACGCAGCGCGCGTGGCTCGGCATCGCCGCGGCGGTCCTGTTCGCGGCCGGCGTGATCGTGCGGCTGGGCCCGCTGGCACCCGTCCCGGCGCCGCCATCGGCGGCCGATGCGGGCGCCGGCTCGATCGAAACGCTGGAATCGGAGCTCCGGCAGGCCGAGGAGCACTACACGAAGGCGATTTCCGGGCTCGAGCAGATCGCCAGCGAGGGCGAAGGCACGCTCGATCCGGAAACGGCCGCGAACCTCCAGAAGAGCCTTGCCGTGGTCGATCAGGCGATCGACGAGAGCCGGGCGGCGGTGCGCGCCGAACCGGGCAGCGAGGTCGCCCAGACGAGCCTTCTGGATAACTTCGCCACCAAGATCGCCCTGCTGCAGGACACGGTGGCGCTCATCAACGAAATGCGGAAAGGGAACGATGCGGAGGCGGCGCAGATCGTCTCCGGTCTCAAGTGAGAGCGCTCATGACACTGCGATCGATCCTCCCCATCCTCTCGGCCGGCCTCGGGCTCCTGCTCGCCGGGAGCGCCGGCGCGCAGAGCCGCGAACGCGGGCGGCCGGCGCCCGGGATGGCCGAACGCGCGGCCGCCGGAGCCTATCAGGGACGCGACCGCGGCCCCGACGCCACCGAGCGATTCTCCCGGACCGTCCGCGTCCCGAAGGACGGGCGGCTGAGCGTCGAGAACATCGCCGGCACGATCAAGGTGACGGGCGAGGCGTCCACCGACGAGATCGTGATCGAGGCCGTGAAGCACGCACGCGGCGACCGCAGCCAGCTCGAGGGAGTCGACATCGACGTTCAGGAGCACGGCGGACGCGTCGACGTGGAGACGGTGCACGTCGGCCGGAACGTCCGCGTCTGGGTCGACTACACGATCTCGGTGCCCGCTTCGATCGGCGTCGAGCTGCGGTCGATCTCGGGCGACATCGAGGTACGGGGCGTCCAGGGCAGCGTGCGCGGCGAGGCGGTCAGCGGCGATGTCACGATGGACGGCGCGCCCAACGTCGAGAGCGCCAAGTCGGTGTCGGGCGACGTGTCGCTCGCCGGCGTCTCGACCCTCGGCGATCTCGCCGCCGGCAGCAGCAGCGGCAGCCTCACCTTGCGCGGCGTGAAGGCGCGCGCGCTGGAACTGGCCTCGATCTCGGGCGACCTCGTCTTGAGCGACATCATCTGCGATCGGGTGGCCGCCAAGACGATCAGCGGCACGGTCGAATTCGGCGGGCGCATTCTGCGGGACGGCCGCTACGAGTTCAACGCCCATTCGGGCGACGTGCGGCTGCGGCTGCAGAATCCGGGGGGCTTCGAGGTGAACGCGAACACCTTCAGCGGATCGATCCGATCCGATCTGTCGCTGGTCATTCACAGCGAAGGGCGGCGCGGCAGCGACCGCCGCGGCCGCGATGAGCGGCAGCGGTCCATGCAGGCCACCTACGGCGATGGCAGCGCGCTCGTCCTCATCCGAACCTTCAGCGGCGACATCGTCCTCACGGAAAGGTAGCAGGGGAATCCTGCGCTGCTGCGGTCCTGTCGGGCGACCGACGGTATAATGGATCTCAGCCGTTTCCGGACTTCGTGGAGGTGATGATGAAGCGACTGGTATTCGTGGCAACCCTGGCGGGGCTGCTCGGGACGGGCGTGGCGTTCGCGCAGAGCGGACAGAGCACCGCGGGCGGCCATACGGCCCCCAAACCGCAGCCGGCCTCAGGCCCCGCGTTGACGGCGCCGGAGGGACAGGTCGCGCTGGGTTCGGTCACCCTCGGTCGTTCGGTCAAGGCCGACGGCAAGGAACTGCGGGCGGGCACCTATCAGCTGCGGCTGACCGCCGATGCGGCGGCGCCGGATGCGAAGGGCGCCACCGCGGGCCTCGAACGCTGGGTCGAGTTCCTGCAGGGCGGCCAGGTGAAAGGGCGCGAGGTGGTCTCGATCATCCCGCAGTCGGAGATCGCGAACGTCCAGAAGGATGCGCCGCCGGGAGCGAACTCGGCGAAGGTCGAGATGCTGAAGGGCGGCGACTACCTGCGCGTCTGGATCCGCCGCGGAACGAACCACTACCTGCTGCACCTGCCGGTGTAGCAGGGCGGGAAAGGCCGGAGGGCGGGAGAAGGCCGAGCGCGCGCCGGGTCCCGCCCGTTCTGCCCGCCGCCCGTCCCGCCGCTCACACCGCCATCACGTCGAACTGTTCGTGATGGAGCTGGACGTCGCTCCTGATGGTGACGTCCTTGCCGATGGCCTGCTTCAGATCCCGCAGCACGGCGCTCTCTTCTTCCTTCAGCGCGCGCGCGATGTCCGGGTTCACGCGCAGCAGCAGGCGGTGGCCGTTCAGATCGGGGCCGACCTTCTTCACCTCGCTCAGGATCTCGTAGCAGATCGTCGAGCTCGACTTGATGACGCCGGTGCCGGAACAGTACGGACACGGCTCGGTCAGCACGCGCTCCAGACTCTGCTTCACGCGCTTGCGGGTGACGATGATCAGGCCGAAGTCCGACACCTGCAGCGCCTTGGACGGCGAGCGGTCCTTCTTGAGCTCCGCCTCGATCGCCTGGAACACCTTCTGCCGGTTCTTCTTCTCCTCCATGTCGATGAAGTCGAGCACGATGATGCCGCCCAGATCGCGCAGCCGGATCTGCCGCACGATCTCCCTGACCGCCTCGAGGTTGGTCTTGACGATCGTGTCCTCGAGCCGACCGCTCGTCTTCTTGCCGACATAGCGCCCGGTGTTCACGTCGATCGCGACCAGCGCCTCGGTCTGGTTGATGACGATCGAGCCGCCGGACTTCAGCCAGACCTTGCTCTTCAGCGCCTTGTCGATCTCGGCCTGGACGCCGTACTCCTCGAAGATCGGATACGGCTTGGTGTAGAGCTTCACCCTGGGCGAGAGCGAGGGCAGGATGTGGTCGATCAGATCGGCGACGCGTCGGTGCTCCGCCGCGTTGTCGATCCGGATGGCCTGGAACTCCTCGGTGAGCAGGTCGCGCAGCAGCTTGCCCACGATGCTCGGTTCGCGATACAGCACCGCGGGTGCGCGGGAGGATTCGTTCTTCTGCCGGAGCTCTGTCCAGATCGTGTGGAACGCCTCCAGGTCGCTGACGATGTCCTCCTTGGGGCGGCCGGCGGCGGCGGTCCGGATGATGACGCCGCCCGTGAAGCCGTGCGCCTCGCGGAACTCCCGGACGATCCCGCGCAGCCGGCTCCGCTCCTCGCGCGATTCGATCTTGCGCGACACGCCGACGTGGTCCACCGTCGGCATGAACACGAGAAACCGGCCCGGCATCGTGACGTGCGAGGTCAGCCGGGCGCCCTTGGTGCCGAGCGGCTCCTTGACGACCTGGACGATGATCTCCTGGCCTTCGCGGAGCAGATCTTCGATCTTCGGAGCGGCCTGCTCGCCCTTGCTCTCGCGGGGCGCCGCCTGCCCCTGCCCCGCCCCGCCTGCCTCTCCCGTCCCGCCTGCCTCCGCCTCCTCGTCGCCCGACTCGAGCTTGTCGAACTCCTCCATCGTGTCGACCACGTCGGCGACGTAGAGGAAGCCGTCGCGCGGGAGCCCGAGGTCGATGAAGGACGACTGCATGCCGGGAAGGACCTTCGAGACGCGGCCCTTGTACACGTTGCCGACGACCCCGCGCTGCCGCTCGCGTTCGACGAAGATTTCGGCGACGAGATCGTCCTCGAGGATGGCCACCATCGTCTCGTGGCCGTTGGAGGAGATGATCATCTCCTTGGTCATTCACAAACTCCCTCGGCGGGACCGGCGGAACGGGCTGGATGGGCGGGATGGGTTACCCCGCCTGCCCTCCTGCCCGCCTGCCTCTCCTGCCCGTGTTAGTTCGTGAACCTGCGCATGCGGACGTTGAGCACGAGCCCGAATCCCGCCAGCGTGGCGATCATCGACGACCCCCCGTAGCTCATGAGCGGCAGCGTGAGTCCCTTGACGGGCGCCAGTCCGGCCGACATGGTGACGTTGTAGATCACCTGGAAGGTGAAGCCGGCCAGCACGCCGATCACGAGATACGAGCCGAGGCGATCCTTGGCCAACCGGGCCGCCTCCAGCGCGCGCAGAATCACGAATAGATACAGGCCGAGCGCCACCAGGACGCCGGCAAACCCCTGCTCCTCGGCCAGCACCGAGAAGATGAAATCGTTGTGCGCAACCGGCAGGAAGCGCAGCTGACCCTGCGTGCCCTGCCGAAAACCCTTGCCCGAGAGCCCGCCCGAGCCCACGGTGATGCGCGCCTGGATCTGCTGGTAGCCGGCACCGCGCGCATCCTGAGCGGGATCGAGAAAGCTGGAGATCCTCGTCTTCTGATAGTCCTCGAGCGCGAACTTCCACGCGACGGGAGCCGCCAGCAGGAAGCACAGACCCATCATGCCGAGAATGCGCATGCGCATGCCGGCGAGATAGGCCACCGCCAGGAAGACCGGCACGAGCGTCGCCGCGGTGCCCAGATCGGGCTCCCGGGCGATCAGCCAGATCGGCAGCGCCGTCAGGGCCCCGCCGACCGCCAGGTCGGTCCAGGCCGGCGCCCCGCGGTTCTCGCCGAAGAACTTTGCCAGCACCAGCGCGACGCCGATCTTCGCGAACTCCGAGGGCTGGAGGTTGAAGGCGGTGACGCTGATCCAGCGGCGCGCGCCCATCTGCACGCTCCCGAAGAAGATCACGTACAGGAGCACCGCGAGCATGCCGATGTAGATGAGGTGCGACTTGTCGGTGAAGGTGCGGTAGTCGAGCGCCAGCATGAAGGCCATGGCGCCGAGGCCGAGCACGACGGCGTAGATCTGCGTGACGTACAGGCGCGAGGTCCCGCGCGTCGGATCGAACGTCGTGCTGTAGATCATCGCGCAGCCGAGCGCGCACAGCAGGAGGATCGCGGCGACCAGCGCCCAGTCGATGTGATGGTAGAGGCGCCGCTCGAACACGTCAGTGACGCTCCGCTCCGGACCCGACGGCAAACGGGTCGCTGTAGTTCAACTGGAGGTCGGCCGGCACCTGCGGCAGCGGCCGGCCGTCCTGCTTGGCGAAGAAGGTCTCGAGGATGTGGTGCGCCACCGACGCCGCATTGCTGCCGTGAATTCCGTGCTCCAGCAGGACGACGCCGGCAATCTGCGGGTGGTCGCGCGGCGCGAAGAACACGAACCACCCGTGATCCCGAAGGTCCCGGCTGCTGCCGCGCGCCGCCAGGCGCCCCTGGTTCGAGATGACCTGCGCCGTGCCGGTCTTGCCGGCGACGTCGCGCCCCGCGATGCGCGCGCGGGCGCCGGTCCCGGCCGCGTTCACCACCATCCAGAGGCCGTCGCGGATCGCCTGCATCTTCTCCGGACCGATGTCGAGCGTCGCCTCCGGGGGCGGCGGAGGCACTGCCTTCCAGCCGCTGCCGTCGTCCACCGCCTCGAGCAGGTGCGGCGTGACGCGCGAGCCGCCGTTGGCGAGCGTCGCCATGTAGACCGCCATCGAGACGGGCGTCACCGAGACGGCGCCCTGCCCGATGCCGACCGAGATGGTCTCGCCCGCGTACCACTTCTCCTTCATCCGCTCGAGCTTCCAGGATGTCGACGGGACGAGCCCCGCCACTTCATTCGGCAGATCGATGCCGCTCTTGATCCCGAGCCCGAGCGCGGTCGCCCACTTGTGGATCCTGTCCACGCCGAGCATGTTCGCGACGGTGTAGAAGTACACATCGCACGACTGTTCGATGGCGTGCCGGAGGTCGATCGTGCCATGGCCTCCCGCCTTCCAGCACTTGAAGTCGCGGCCGTAGAAGTTCTGGTGTCCGGCGCAGCGAACCTTGAAGTCGGGCGTGATGATCCCCTCTTCGAGACCCGCGAGCGCGACCGCCATCTTGAAGGTCGACCCCGGCGAATAGCGCCCCTGGATCGCGCGGTTCTGCAGCGGCAGCAGCGCGTCGCCGTTGAGCGACGCCCAGGTCGCGCGATCGATCCCCGCCGCGAACGCGTTGGGATCGTAGGCCGGACGGCTGGTGAAACCGAGCACCGCGCCGTCGCTCGGATCGAGCACGACGGCGGCGCCGTTGAACCCGGCCACGTCGAACGCGTCTTCGATCGCCTTCTGGACGTCGTAGTCGATGGTGAGCTGGAGCCGCTTGCCCTCCGACGGCGCGTCCTCCTCGAGCGTCCGGATCTCGCGTCCCACGCTGTTGACCACGACGCGCCGGGCGCCGTCTTCCCCCATCAGCAGCGCGTTGTAGATCTTCTCGATCCCGGACTGGCCGACGATGTCTCCGCTGCGCAGGCCGCGCTCCCCGACCTGCGATTCGTTCACTTCCCCGACGTAGCCGAACAGGTGCGCCGCCAGCGTCTCGGGATACCGGCGCGTCGGGACCTGTTCGACGACGACGTCGGGCAGCTCGGAATCGAGCCGGCGCGCGGTGACCGCCGCGACCTGCGCCAGCGTCGCGTCCTGCACGATCGTGATCGGGCGGTAGGCCGGTTCCTTGCGGTGGCGATCGACAATCTCGCGCACGCGCGCTTCGTCGACGCCGATGACCGAGGCCAGCATCCCGATCGTCCGCTCGAGGTCCTTGGTGTGCTCGCGCAGGATCGAGATGCTGAAGGAGTGGCGGTTCTCGACCAGCACCCGGCCGTCGCGGTCGAAGACGACGCCGCGCGGCGCCCGCAGCGCGAGGGTGCGCTGGTGGTTGTTCTCCGCCAGCTCCTCGTACATCGAGTGCTGGACGACCTGGAGGACCCAGAAGCTGACGGCGAGCACCGAAAAGACCAGCGTGACGCCGTACTGGAGCACGGTCAGCCGAACCGCGACGCGCCGGCGATCCTCCTGGATGGCCATGTCTGCTCGGTCCTTCGTCCTTGGTCCCAGCCCTTAATCTACCGGCGCAGCCGCGTTTTCGCCATCCGGCGCCCCCTGACGGCTCCAGGCACCAGCTCGATCAGCTGGAAGGCCACCACCCCGATCAGCGCGTTGCCGGTGGCCTGCCCGATCACCGACGCGTAGTTGCCGAATTCGCGGAGGCCCAACAGCGAGTACAGTCCCCGCACGACGACCTCGTGGACGACGGTGGCGCCGAAGAACACGACAAACCGCGGCAGCGGGGCCGTGACGATGAACTGGGTGCCGACCACTCCGGCCGCGAAGCCGACGATCGTCTTGGCCAGGCCGCCGATGCCGACGATCCCGCTGTAGAGCGCGTCCTGGACCAGGCCGGCCAGGGTCCCCGACAACAGGCCGGTGACCGGCCCCGACGTGAGCGCGACGTACACGACCACGACGAGCATCAGGTCGATCGCGGTCGATCCTCGAACGACGTATCGGGCCAGCGTGGTCTGCAGCGCCAGAGCGATCGTGATCGCGAGGATCACGCCGGCCGCCTTCACTCGGTGCCTCCACCGGCATCTTTCAGCGGCGCCCGACCGCCGCCCTCCGCGGCCCCGTCCGGCCCTTCGGGCGTCATCGGCGTGGTGACGACGAGCACGTCCTCGAGCCGGGTCCTGTCGACCGCCGGCTCGACGACGATGCGCCGGTACGCCCCGCCGGCATGCTCGATGGCCGCGATCCGGCCGATCACGAAGCCTTTCGGGAAGATGCCGTCGATCCCCGAGGTGACCACCACGTCGCCGACGGCGATATCGGCGACTTCCGGCACGTATTCCATCAGCAGTCCGCCGTCGCCGGCGCCGAGCACCACCCCCTGGGCGCGCGAGCGCTCGATCAGCGCGCCAGCGGCGGCGTTCCGATCGATGAGGAGCTGCACCTTGGCCGCCCACGCGCTCGGCATCACCACGCGGCCGACCACGCCTTCCGGGGCGATGACGGCCATGTCCTGGCGCAGGCCGTCGCGCGCGCCCTTGTCGATCGTCAGCGTCCGGAAATCGGGCGAGGCGGTCGCACCGATGATCCCGGCCGCCACCGTCTGGAGCGCCGTTCGATCGCGGAGATCGAGCAGCGCTTCAAGGCCGCGGGCGCGCCCGGCCAGTGCGCGCTGCTCCTGGAGCGCGATCTGCGCCTGCCCGAGCGCGTCGCGGAGCGCCGCGTTCTCCTCGTGCACCTGCCGCAGGTCGAGGTAGCCGGACCAGACGCCCCGGATGCCGGCGAGGATGCCGAAGGCGCCGCGCTGGACCTCGGCAAAGGCGCCGAAGGTCACCTCCTCGAGCACGGGCACGCCGCGCTTCGAGCTGACTTGGGCGGAGATGAGGAGGACGTGGCCGATCATGACGGCCGCGAACAGATAGCCGGATCGCTGTCGGATGTCGAGAAGCGCCATCAGAGAGGCCCGCCACGATCAGTCAATCGAGATCTTCCGCAGCAGATCGAAATCCGACAGCATCTTGCCGGCGCCGAGCACGACCGAGGAGAGCGGGTCCTCGGCCATGGCGAGCGGCAGGCCGGTCTCCTCGCGCAGCCGCTTGTCGAGGTTCTTGAGCAGCGAGCCGCCGCCGGTCAGCACGATCCCGCGGTCGACGATGTCGGCCGACAGCTCGGGCGGCGTGCGCTCGAGCGCCACGCGGACGGCGTCGACGATCACGTTGACCGTCTCGGCCAGCGCCTCGCGGATCTCCTCGTCGCTGATCGTGATCGTCTTCGGCACCCCCTCGATCAGGTGGCGCCCCTTGATCTCCATGGTCATGCGCTCCTCCAGCGGGAACGCCGACCCGACCTCCATCTTGATCGCCTCGGCGGTGCGCTCGCCGATGAGCAGGTTGTACGTCTTCTTGATGTACTGGATGATCGCCTCGTCCATCTCGTTGCCGGCAACGCGCACGGCCTTGCTGTACACGATGCCCGCAAGCGAGATGACGGCGATGTCGGTCGTGCCGCCGCCGATGTCGACGATCATGTTGCCCGACGGCTCGGTGATCGGCATGCCCGCACCGATCGCGGCGGCCATGGCTTCTTCGACGAGGTGCACTTCGCTCG
>JADZED010000037.1 GCA_020850715.1 Acidobacteriota bacterium | reverse complement strand
GTCGATGTTCCGCTCTGCGTCGCGCGTCACGCGGGCGGCCAGCACGACGCGCTCGCCCAGCACGGCATGCGCGCCTGCCGGAAGCGCCGCGCGGGCGACATCCGCGTTGAGGTCGAATTTCGCCTGGCCGTCCTGGCGCGAAAGCGTGCCGGCCGCCGAAGCCTTGATCGCGTCGTTCTCGATCGATGCCGCGCGCACCTCGATCGTATCTGTGCCGATCTCCGCGTCCGCCGCGAGCGCAATCTGTCCGACAAGGAAGGGGACGAGCGGCGCGATCAGCGTCTCGGCGGCGCCGATCCGGCCGCGCACGGTGACCGGCCCGGTGCGCGTCGCCACGTCGAAGCCCGGCGAGGACAGGTCCACCCCGATGTCGCGCAGCGTCGCTTGCGGATGGACGAGCGAGGCGAGCGAGACGGTCGCGTCGAGGCTGGGCCTGGCGCCGGTTCCCGCTATGCTGCCCTCGGCGCTGCGGATCGCCAGCGAAATCTGGTTCTCTCCCTCGGCAAACGACAGCGCCACGGGCTCGCCGGCCGCCCGGATGTTGAATGTCAGGTCGCTGACGCCCTGCGGATCGACGCTGCCCGAGGCCTTGCCCGTCAGCGCGTCGGAGGCGATCGACGCCGCCTCGATCGCGACCCCGCCGTCGGTGCGGAACGTGCCCGCGAAGGCGACCTGCGCTTGCCCGGCCGCGAGCGCCTGGAATTGCGGCGGAATAAACTGCGCGAACTCTCCCTCCGCGTTCAGTTCGACGCGACTGCCGCCCTCGACGAACTGATGTCGCCCGGTGAACTTGGCCGCGACCGTCTCGTTCACGGCAACCGCGCCCTGGCCGCGCCAGTCCGATGCCGGCCCGCTGCCCTCGATCGCTATCGACACCGGCGGCGCGCCGGGGAGCTTGAGCAGATTGGCGATCACACCGCCCTGCGGCTCATGCCCTTCGACCTTCAGGTCCAGCCGGTTCTCGTCGGGCGCGAAGACGAGCGTGAGATCGAGGTCGCCCTGGCGTTGGTCGGTGCGCGACACCTGCGCCTCGGTCTCGATCCTGAGCGGCGAGGCGGTGGCGACGAGCTTCGACGTGGCGCTGAGCGTCGCCACCTCTCCAGCCAGGTCCGCCCCCAGCGCGATCTCCGGCAGGTCGATCTTGCGGATGTCGATGTCGACCGGGAGCTGGAATCCGGCCGAAGACCCGTCGTCGGGCGCGGCGAGCGGCCGTCGCGCCACCTCGATGCGGCCGACGCGCAGAAAATCGGCGCTGACCTTCATTGAGATCAGGTCGAGATAAGAGATGTCCGTGCTGACGTCGCGCAGCGCCAGCCACGGGCCTCCGCTGTCCTCGACGATCACCGATTCGACCGACAGCGGCCCGCTCCAGATCCCGCGGATGCCGCTTATCTTGACCGTTCTGCCCTCGCCCGAGGCAAGGTCCGACGCGATCGAGGCCAGCATGCCACGGCCGGGCGGCGTCAGCGTCAAAAAGCCGATCACGACCGCCGCTATGGCGAGCACGGTCAGGATAATGTTGCGGGAGATCCGCAGGATGCGGGACAACGAGCCTTCTCCGGGAATCAGATCAGAACGCCTGACCGATGCCCGCATATATACCGAATGAGGCGTCACCGGGACGCCTGTTCAGCGGCACCGCGGCATCCACCCGAAGCGGCCCGAAGGGCGTGATGTAGCGCACGCCGACGCCCGCGCCGACGCGCACGTCGCTGAAGTCGGGGAACTGGTCCGTCGACACCGTGCCGGCATCGATAAAAGGCACGACGCCGAAGCTGTCGGTGACCTGCACGCGCAGTTCGGCCGACGCCTCGGCATAGGAGCGGCCGCCGGTCGGGATGAACTCGCCCGGATTGAGCGGATCGGGCACCCGCGGCCCGATCGCCTGGTAGCCATAGCCGCGCACCGAGCCGCCGCCGCCGGAATAGAAGCGCCGGTCGGCGGGAATGTCGTCGAGGCCGGCACCGACGATGCTGCCCGCCGCTACGCGCCCCGCGGCCACGATCCGGCCGTTGCCGTCGATTGCCTGGTAGACCGAGCCCTCGCCCCTGAGCTTGACGAAGGTCGCGCCGGAATAGGCGTCGATGGTCGGCTCGACGAAGGCGAGCGCGCGCCAGCCCTTCTTCGGGTTCAGCTTGTTGTCGCGCGTGTCGTAGACATATTCGATCGGCGTCGAGACGAGCAGATACTTCCGGCCGAGCGGAAAGAAGACGTCCGTAAGGTCCGTGTATTCCACCCGCAACTGGCCGGACCGCGTCTGCTGCTTGGTGATCTCGTAGGAGATGCCGGCGCCAGTGCTGAACGACAGGCGGTCATATGCGTCAGGATGTTCCGACACGAGCCTGATGTCGTAGGTGAACTTCGACGCCGGGCCCACGAGCCCCGGCTTCTCGAACAGCAGCGCCGCCTTGTAGTCGAGATCCTTGTAGTCGCCCGTCTCGCCGATACGGCTGACCGAGCCTTCGATCCTCAGTTTCTCGGCCCGCCCGAACAGGTTGCGGTGGCCCCAATAGCCCTCGATGCCGGCGCCGTCGGTGCTGGACAGGGTCGCGCCAACGCCGAAAAAGCGGAATTTGCGCTCGCTCACCTGCACGTC
>JADZED010000036.1 GCA_020850715.1 Acidobacteriota bacterium | reverse complement strand
GCGATCTGCGGCAGCCGACCAATCCGAACGCGCTCATCAACGCCAACGCGGCGGGGCAGGACGAGACGACCGACTACTCGTTCAAGCTGGGCGGCTCGTTCCTCACGCCGGGCGGCTTCAAGCTGAGTCCGATGTATCGCATGCAGGCGGGCGACAACTTCGCGCGGACCTTCGTGACGCGGCAGCTCAACTACGCGAACCCGACCATCAACGCCGAGGCGAGGAACGCCCGCCGCAGCGACAACATCAACGTCGTCGATCTGCGCGTGGATCGCGGCTTCACGCTGGGGGTCTTCCGTGTGGCGCCGTACCTGGATCTCTACAACATCCTGAACGCGAATGCCATTCAGGACATCACGGCCAGCTCGGGCGCGAACTTCCTCCGCCCGATTCTCATCGTGGCGCCGCGCATCCTGCGCATCGGCGCGCGCGTCGACTGGTAAGGAGCGCTCGCAGGTCCGGGCTCCGACAAGGGGCCCGGACCTGCACCTGGCGCAGGACGCTCTGGCACTGGGCGCCCGGCCGATGGACGATTGCCCCAAGCGGATCTCCGTCCCAACTCCCGGATCGACTCCCTTCGTCCCCCTTGATCGGCCGGATTGCGCGACTGCCGGGCAGGGCCTGTACTGCGTGGAGCCGCGATACGGAACCATCCGCGGCGCGAGCACGTGAGCGGACGCAATCGCGGCCAGCCCGGCCTGCGTCCCCGAAGCCCTGGTACCGGAGAGGGAGCGGATGCCATGACAGGATTGCGAGCGGCTGCGGTGATGGCGTGCGCGCTCGTCCTGGCGGCGCCGGCGACGACCGCGTCCGGCGATGGCGGACTCGCGGTGCGCGTCGTGCCGCGGTTCGATCCGGCACCAGGCAGCATGCGTGTGAGCGTCTCGCTCGAACCGGACGGCGCGAACCGGCGGCTGGACGTCGAGGTCGACTCCGGCGGCTACTACCGTCTCAGCGAGGTTCCCCTGGAGGGCGACCGCGCGGCCCGCACGTATCGCTTCACGTTCACCCGCCTTCCCGCAGGCCGCTATGCCGTGCGGGTTCGCGTGCATGGTCCAGCCAGGACGCTCCAGGACGTCAGCACCTTCATCGTGACGGACGATTCCGGCAACTGACGTCTCCCTGCTCCGAGGTGCGGCCCAGAGTCCGCACGACCCACGACCCGATCGGGACTCGGCGATCTGCGTGGGCGGATCCGCCAGGTGCAGACGCGGCCATGAAGGGTGCGTCAGCTCATGGGTAGTCCCGATGCGCCTCGTGCATTCATCGGGAAGATCAGCCGATGGGCTCCGAGCGCTGACGTCATCACGGAGGACACCGCAGGAAGCCGGTGCAAGTCGAGCGATCCTGATTCCAGGAACTCCAAGGTGTCGATTGCAGGTTCCCCGGTGTTTGACCGATGGGCCGACGCCGCATACCGGTATCTACTGACCTTGTTCGGTGCGCGACGCGGGATCGCACGCCGGCAGGCTCGGGCCGCCGGGACCGCCGCCGCCAATGAGAAGGAGGGAACCCATGCGACGTTTGATCGCTCTCGCCTCGGCGCTGGCGTTGAGCGCGGTTGGGAGTGCGTTCGGCCAGACGGTCAGCTCCACGACCGGCACCATCGACGGGAAGGTGACCGATATCTCGAACGCCGTGCTGCCAGGCGTCACCGTATCGATCGCCAGCGAATCGATGATGGGCACGCGCGACGCGGTCACCTCGGGCACCGGCACGTTCCGGTTCGTCTCGATTACCCCGGGCACGTACAACGTGACGTTCGAGCTGCCCGGCTTCGCGACGGTGAAGCGGACGGTGGACGTGGGCGCCGGCTTCACGGCAACGTTGAACATCCAGATGAACGTCGCCGGGCTCGAAGAGGCGGTCACCGTCACCGGCACGTCGCCGGTCGTCGACACGACGGCGACGAAGGTGACCACGAGCTTCAGCTCGGAGAAGCTGGCGACCACGCCCAACGGCAGCAACGATCCGTGGGCGATGCTGGCCGAGACGCCGGCGGTGAAGATGGACCGCATCGACGTCGGCGGCAGCACCGCCGGCACGCAGACGCAGTTCACCACCTACGGCACCACCGGCCAGCGGCCGTACTACGAAGGCATCAACGGCACCGAGGGAACGACCAACAACGGCAACTACGTGGACATGAACGCCTTCGACGAGGTGGCCGTCAACACCGTGGGCAACAACGCCGAGATGGGGCCGCCCGGCGTGATGATGGTCTTCGTGGTCAAGTCCGGGGGGAACACCTATCACGGCGCCGCCGGGAGCAACTACGAGAACCAGGACTGGCAGTCGTTCAACATCGACGCCGCGCAGGTGGCGGCGGGGGTCAAGGGGGGCGGCGGCCTCGAGCCGAAGGACACCAACCGGATGCACGCCTACCGCGACAGCTTCGCGCAACTGGGCGGCTACGTGGTCAAGGACAAGCTGTGGTGGTTCGGCAGCTTCCGCGACAACGACTCCAAGGTGCTCTACACGAACTTTCCGGTCAAGCCGTTCCGGACGCAGTTGCGCGTGTACCAGCTCAAGGGCACCTATCAGTTGACGCAGAACAACAAGTTCATCGGCTACTACCAGTACAACACGAAGGCGCAGTTCAACCGGCTCGATCGCTACACCAAGAACGCCACCACGGCGTTTCACTCGAGCGCCGACAGCAGCTTCTGGCAGCACTACGCGCCGCGGATCTGGAAGGGCGAGTTCAACTCGGTGCTGAGCGATGCGATGTACCTGGAGGTCCGCGCCGGACAGTGGGGCTACGACTGGAACGACACGAACTACACGACCGCTCCCAGCTACGAGGATTCCCAGACCAACGAGGTGTTCGGGGCGGCGCGCATCCAGTACATCAACCCGCGACGCAACCAGGTGCTCGGCTCCCTGAGCTACTTCCGGCCGGGGAGCGGCACGAGCAGCCACAACTTCAAGTTCGGCTGGGAGATCTTCCGCGAGACGACGACCAACGGCATGAGCGAAGGCTCGTACGACAACATCGTGCACATCCTGCGCAACGGCGCACCGCTCGAGGTGTATCTGCTCGGGACGCCCTGGAACAACTCCGCGGGGTTGTGGAACGAAGGGCTGTATGCGACCGACACCTGGCGGTTGAACAACAAGGTCACGATGAACCTGGGCGTGCGCTACGACCGGTACCAGAACTTCCGGTCCGATCAGCTGCACGCGGCCGATCCGTTCTTCGCGGAGGCGGTGCAGTTCCCGGCGGTGAACGACGTGCGGACCTGGAACGTGGCGGCGCCGCGCTTCGGCGTCAGCTACAACGTCACCGGTGACGGCCGCACGGTCGTCAAGGCCAATGCGGGTTTGTACTGGAACAACCCGGGAACCAGCAACGATCTGAACCCGAACGGGCAGTGGCGGTTCCGCTACGGCTGGAGCGATCTGAACGGCGATCGGGTCTGGGAACCGGGCGAACAGCAGCGGCTGATCTCGTCCGACGGCGGCGTCGCCACGGTGAGCCGCGACCCCAACGAGAAGGATCCGTACACGATCGACACCTCGGTGTGGCTCGAGCGCGAGCTCATCTCCGACCTGGCCGTTCGCGCCGGCTTCGTCCACCGCGAAGAGCGCCAGCAGTCCGACGAGTTCAACGCGAACCAGCCGTTCGACGCCTTCAACATCCCGGTGACGATCACCGACCCGGGTCCCGACGGCGTGAGCGGCACGGCCGACGACGCGGGGACGCTGCAGGCGTGGAACCTGGATCCCGCGTTCGTGGGCCTGCCGTCGCTGAACCTCATTCGCAACTTCGACGGCGTCGGGAAGTTCGACACGATCGAGGTCGCGCTCAACAAGCGGATGAGCCGCGACTGGTCGATGTCGGCCTCCTACTCGTTCACCAAGAGCCGCGCGCTACGGCAGCCGACCAACCCGAACGCGCTCATCAACGCCAACGCCGATGGACAGGATGAGACGACCGACTACTCGTTCAAGCTGGGAGGGACGTTCCTCGCCCCGGCCGGCTTCAAGCTGAGCCCGATGTACCGGATGCGGGCCGGCGACAACTTCGCGCGGACTTTCGTGACGCGCGAGCTCAATTACGCGAACCCGACCATCAACGCCGAGCCGATGGACGCCCGCCGCAGCGACAACATCCATGTCGTCGACCTGCGGGTCGACCGCGGCTTCGCGTTCGGCGCGGTCAAGGTATCGCCCTATCTCGACCTGTACAACATTCTGAATGCCAATCCGGTTCAAAACATCACGGTGAGCTCGGGGGCGAACTTCCTCCGTCCGATCCTCATCGTGGCGCCGCGCATCGTCCGCATCGGCGCGCGCGTCGACTGGTAAGACCGCGTCAGGTCCCGGGGTCCTGTTTGGGCGGGATCCCGGGTTTTCGCCCAGGTGCATCCAGGATTCAGGTCTCTTCTCGAGCTACCCGATCCTGGTCAGCCCGCGATCGGTGATGGTGCTGTCGCGGGCGCCAATATCAGGTATAGACCCGAGATTGACCAGATCCGCGGCCGTAATCACGCCAACCAAGACTTTGTCCTTCCTGTACTGACTCGCCACGCTGACCGGCATCAACCGGATAGCTGGGCATTGCCTACCGGTATCTACTGAGCCTTCGAGGCTGCGCCCCCGCGGCGGGCGAACGCTCGCGAAGCGCGGACGGGCGGAAGCACCGGGCCTCGACGGCAGGGACATCAAGGAGGATGACAGCATGCGACGTGTGCTCGCTTGGACGGCGGCGCTGGCGCTCGGAATCGCCGGTACCGCCATCGGCCAGACGGTCAGCTCGACGACCGGGGCCATCGACGGCAAGGTCAGTGATACTTCAGATGCGGTGCTGCCGGGCGTAACCGTCTCGATCGCCAGCGAAGCGATGATGGGCACGCGCGATGCGGTGTCGTCGGGGACCGGCACCTTCCGGTTCGTGTCGCTCACGCCGGGCTCCTACGACGTGACGTTCGAGCTGCCCGGCTTCGCGACGGTCAAGCGGACGGTGCAGGTGGGCGCCGGCTTCACGGCGACCCTGAACATCCAGATGAGCGTGGCCGGCCTGGAAGAGGCGGTCACCGTCACCGGCGCCTCGCCGGTCGTCGACACGACGGCGACGAAAGTGTCGACCAGCTTCAGCTCGGAGCGGCTGGCGACGACGCCCAACGGCAGCAACGATCCGTGGGCGATGCTGGCCGAGACGCCGGCGGTGAAGATGGACCGGATCGACGTCGGCGGGAGCACCGCCGGCACCCAGACCGACTTCACCGCCTACGGCACGGGTGGCCAGCGGCCGTACTACGAGGGGATCAACGGCACGGAGGGCACCGACAACAACGGCAACTACGTGGACATGAACTCCTTCGACGAAGTGGCCGTGAACACGGTGGGCAACAACGCCGAGATGGGGCCGCCCGGGATCATGATGGTGTTCGTGGTGAAGTCGGGCGGCAACACGTATCACGGCGGCGCCGGCAGCAACTACGAGAACGAGGACTGGCAGTCGTTCAACATCGACGCCGCGCAGGTGGCGGCGGGGGTGAAGGGGGGCGGCGGGCTGGAGCCGAACGACACCAACCGGATGCACGCCTTCCGCGACAGCTTCGCGCAACTGGGCGGCTTCGTCGTGAAGGACCGGCTCTGGTGGTTCGGCAGCTTCCGCGACAACGACTCGAAGGTGCGCTACACGAACTTCCCGGTGATTCCGTTCCGGACGCAGCTGCGGGTGTACCAGGCGAAGGCCACCTATCAGCTCACGCAGAACAACAAGTTCATCGGCTACTACCAGTACAACACGAAGGCGCAGTTCAACCGGCTCGACCGCTACACGAAGAACGCGACCACCGCGTTCCACAGCAAAGAAGAGAGCAGCTTCTGGCAGCACTACGCGCCGCGGATCTGGAAGGGCGAGTTCAACTCGGTGCTGAGCGACACGATGTACTTCGAGGTGCGGGCGGGGCAGTGGGGCTACAACTGGAACGACACCAACTACACGACCGACCCGAGCTACGAGGATTCGCAGACCAACGAGGTGTTCGGCGCCGCGCGCATCCGCTACTTGAACCCGCGGCGGAACCAGGTGCTGGGCTCGCTGAGCTACTTCCGGCAGGGGAGCGGCACGAGCAGCCACAACTTCAAGTTCGGCTGGGAGATCTTCCGCGAGACATCCACGTCTGGCGAGAACGAGGGGTCGTACAACAACGTGGTGCACATCCTGCGCAACGGGGCGCCGCTCGAGGTCTACCTGCTCGGGACGCCGTGGAACAACTCGGCGGGGCTGTGGAACGAAGGGTTCTACGCGACCGACACGTGGCGGGCGAACAACAAGGTCACGCTCAACCTGGGTATCCGGTACGATCGCTATCAGAACTTCCGGTCGCCACAGTCGCACCAGGCCGACGCCTTCTTTCCGCAGGCGGTGGAGTTCCCGGCGGTGAGCAACGTGCGGACCTGGAACGTGGCGGCGCCGCGCTTCGGCCTCAGCTACAACGTCAGCGGCGACGGCCGCACGGTCGTTAAGGCCAACGCGGGGCTGTACTGGGGCAACCCCGGGGCGAGCACCAACCTGAACCCGAACGGACAGTGGCGCTATCGGTACGGCTGGGCGGACAAGAACGGCGACATGGTCTGGCAGCAGGGGGAGCAAGGCCGCCTGATCTCGTCGGACGGCGGCGTGGCGACGCTGAGCCGCGATCCGGGCGAGAAGGACCCCTACACGATCGACACCTCCGTCTGGCTCGAGCGCGAGCTCGTCTCGAACCTGGCGGTCCGGGCCGGCTTCGTGCACCGGGAGGAGCGGCAGCAGACCGGCACGTTCAACACGAATCAGCCGTTCGCCGCGTTCAACCTGCCGGTGACGATTACCGATCCCGGGCCGGACGGTCAGGCGGGGACGGCCGACGATGCCGGCACGCTGCAGGCGTGGAACCTGGATCCGGCCTACGTCGGCCTGCCCTCGGTGAACCTGCGGACCAACTACGCGGGCGTCGGCAAGTTCGACACCGTCGAGATCGCGCTCAACAAGCGGATGAGCGCCAACTGGTCGATGACGACGTCGTACTCGTTCACCAAGAGCCGCGCGCTGCGGCAGCCGACCAACCCGAATGCGCTCATCAACGCGAACGCGGCGGGGCAGGACGAGACGACCGACTACTCGTTCAAGCTGGGCGGCTCGTTCCTCACGCCGGGCGGGTTCAAGCTGAGCCCGATGTACCGCTTCCAGGCCGGGGACAACTTCGCGCGGACCTTCGTGACGCGGCAGCTCAACTACGCGAACCCGACCATCAACGCCGAGGCGATGAACGCCCGCCGCAGCGACAACATCAACGTCGTCGATCTGCGGGTCGATCGCGGCTTCACGTTCGGCGCGTTCAAGCTGTCGCCGTACCTGGACCTGTACAACATCCTGAACGCCAACCCGATTCAGAACATCACCGTCAGCTCGGGCTCGAACTTCCTGCGCCCGATCCTCATCGTGGCGCCGCGCATCCTGCGGATCGGCGCGCGCGTCGACTGGTAAGTGCGCTTCCGCGCGTGTCTCCCCCATCTCGAGGGGAGGCACGCGCGGCCTCCCTGGGGCCGCCTCAGTGCGGCAGGCGCGGACGCAGGAGCCCGTAGGTCCAGGTCCCCGCCATGGCGCCCGCAATCGCCGCCGCCACCACCGTGACGCCGCTCCCGACCAGCGCGAACAGCGGGCCGGGGCAGGCGCCGGTCAGCGCCCAGCCGAGCCCGAAGACAATTCCCCCCACGCCGTAGCGGATGCCGGTGCCGATCTCCTTGGGCGAGGAGGCGATCGGCTCGCCGGTGAACGCGCGCGCGCCGCGCCGCTTCAGCAGCTGCACGGTCACGATCGCGGTGGGCAGCGCCGTCGCGAAGATGCCGAACATATGGAAGCCCTGGAAGCGGAACATCTCCTGGATGCGGAACCAGGAGATCACCTCGGCTTTCGTGATGACGAAGCCGAAGAGGACGCCCGCGGCGAAATAACGCGTCATACGAGCAGCGGCAGCAGGAGGAAGGTCCCCGCGATCCCGCCGGCGAAGAACCCGATCAGGGCGACGAGCGATGCGACCTGCAGGTCGGCGATGCCGGAGAGGCCGTGCCCCGACGTGCACCCGCCGGCGTACGCGGTGCCGAAGCCCACGAGAAAGCCGCCCCCGAGGATGAGCGATGCGCCGCGCACGGTCAGCAGATTGGCCCAGTTGAACAGGTCGGCAGGGGCCAGCCCGCCGAAGCTGGAGACACCCAGCGCGGCGAGCGAGGCGCGCGTCGCGGCGGCAATCGCCACCGGCCGGGGATTGCCGAGCAGGACGCCGCCGATCAGTCCGCCTGCGACGATGCCGGAGGCGAACGCGAGGTTCCAGCCGCCCTCGCGGCGCCAGTCGTAGCGGAGGTAGCCGATCGCGCCGGGGAGGAGCGCGGCGCACATATGGCGGAGATTGTTCGAGACGCCGAGCGCGCGGTTGCCGAGCAGCAGCAGGGCCGCCGGCATGAGCCCGATGATCGGTCCGGCCACGTACCACGGCCAGGGCCGCAGGAGAAAGTCTGGCATTGTCTCTCGAGCGATGGCCCGGGGGGCCAGGACGCTACGGCACGAAGGTGAACGTCGCCTCGCCGTGCACCGCGCTCACCCACCCGAGCAGCGATCCGCGGTTCGGCCGGCCGCGCGCGCTGATCTGCACGTAGTACTCGCGGTTGGGGTCGAGCTTCGACGTCTTGCAGAGCGGCATCCGCGCCACGGCGGTCAGCCATCGTCCCACGGCCGCTTCGTCGTCGGTGGTGAGCGTGTCGACCACGCGCCCGTCGACGGTTCGCGTCATCGTGTGGCGGCGCGTCAGGTTGTCGAACTGATCGCTGGTCGTGACCACGACCGAGGCGATCGTCCGGTTGAACCAGGCGGCCACCGACATCCTGAGGTCGACGTCGTAGGTGAACGTCGTCTTGAGTCCGCTGGCGATCGATGCGCGCACATCGTCGGTATAGGCGTCGGCGAGCTCGAAGGAGACCGACACCTCGTCGTCGTGGACGACCGGGACGATCCGCAGCGACTCGGCGCTCTGGGCGGCGGCGCTCGAGGCGGCGAGCGCGGCGGCGATCGCGAACAGGGCGGCCCGGCGGGCCAGACGATGCACCATGGGTCAGTACCGGAAGGCGAGCGCCATTGTCGCACGCCAGAACGAAAGCTGCTCGGGTCCGAAGCTCTGGCTCCGCTGGTCGCCCCCGATGCTGCGGAAGTAGCGGAGCTGCCAGTCGAGGCCGAAGCGGTCGCTGAGAAAGCCGGTCGCGCCCGCGCCGAGGTCGATCGTCGCCAGCGTGCTCGACACTCGAAGCACCTCGAGCGAGTCCTTCACGCGGGCGTGGACGAGGCCGCCGCCGCCGACCAGATAGGGGCGCAGCGAGTACTGCGTCAGACGACGGGGCATGGCGAGGACGAGGTTGCCGGTCAAGGTCGTGACGCTGCCGGCCACCACCAGATGGCGATCGCCCGAGCGGAAGAAGGCAGACACGCGTCCGAGGTCGGCTTCGACGCCGACCAGTTCGCCGAGCACCAGCGCGCTGCCGCCGAGTGCAAGATGCGCGTCGCCAGCCGCGTTGTCGAGATCGAAGAACGTGGTGCGGCCGGCGAAGGCGCCGCCGAAGAACGGCTTGACCTGGCGCTCGGCCCAGGCGCGCGCGGGGGCCAGCGCGACGGCGGCCGTCAGGAACGCGGCCAGGATCTGGCGCACGCGGCGACTACCGCACGAACGTGGCAAGGAATACCTTTCCAAACGGCGAGGCGGTGAGGTCGCCGTCCGCGAGCGCGAACGACTTTGCCAGGCCGTCGCTGTTCGCGAGGAGAATGAGCGTGAGGCCGCGCGGCAGGATCGTGGCGATGAGGGTCGAGGAGGCGTTCTCGGCCATGCCGAACTGCCACGCCACGCGCGCGCCGTTGTAGCCCTGGACGAACCAGCCGGCGCCGTGCGGCAGCGGCTGGCCCCCCGGTCCGAGCGGCGGCTGCCACGCCGAGGCCAGCGTGCCGGGCTCGAGCAGCACGCCGCGCTTGAGCGCGAGATCGAGCTTGGCGAGATCGTCCGCGCTCGACACGACGCCGTTCCAGGCGCTGAGCGCGGTCGACGGGTGCGCGGCCGGCGTCGCGCGTCCGGCGCGATCGACGGCGTAGGGCGAGGCGAGGCGATCGAGCACGTTCCGATAGCGCTGACGATCGGAGGTCGGGATCGCCGGGTCTGCCAGATCCGTCCGGGCCGCCTCGACGCCCGGCACCGAATCGGCCATCGCGAGCCGGTCGAAGAGCGCGGCGACCGCCGCACGGAACGATCCGCCGGTGCACGCGGCGACCGCCGCTGCGAGCGGCTGCAGGCGTTCGGGCCGGTACTCGAAGGTGCGGCCGCCGGCGCCCGTCGTCGTGTGCGTGAGCAGTTGTCCGAGCGTGGCGCCCGCGTCCGGGCTGGCCGGATCGTACTGCCCGGCGCGGTCGGCGAGCGACAATCGCCCTTCCTCGACGCAGCGAAGAACGAGGGCGGCGGTGATTACCTGGGTGATGCCGTCCAGATGGAACGGCGTATCGGTGCGCGCCGCCACCGCGCGCTCGACGTTCGCGTTTCCGAGCGCGCGCGTCCACACGACGCCGTCGGGGCCCGCGATGATGGCCGTCAGCCCGGGGATGCCGGCCTGCCGGCGCAGCGATTCCAGGTAGTCGCCGAAGAAGGTGAAGCTCAGTTCCTGTGCGCGCAGCGGCGCGCCGGCGATGAGCAGGGAAGCGACGGTCAGGGTCAGGACTATGCGTCGCATCTGAAGGACGACCGCCGGGGACAGCCCATCATAGGACATCTGGCGGGCGCCGGTCACGCGTCCTCGTTGCCGGCCGCGGGCGGCCCCGCCGCCCCCGCGCCGCCTCGGGCCGCCTCGACGCGTGTCTGATCAGAAGTCGTCGGAGTCGCCCCAGGGGTTCGGCTGCGGTCCGGGGACGATGCCCGCGATATCCGGATCTTCATCGCCGGCGCGGCGCGGCGAGCTCGCCCGGTTCAACTTGGCGTGGGCCCGCTTTTCTTCCTTCAGCTTCCGCTTCTCCTGCCGGGCCCGCTCCTTGGCGCGCTTTTCGAGGGTGGGTTTGGTGCGACTCGCCATCCGACCTCCTGTGGTATCGCTCTTCAGCGTACTGCAAAAGGACCCGACTGGCGACTGGAGACTGGCGACTGGCGGTCGTTCTAATACGCGCGCAGCAGCAGCACCGGGCACTTCACGAGATGCCGCACGCGATCGGCCGTCGCGCCGCGGATCACGTCGGAGAGGAACCGATGGCCGTGCGTCGACATGGCGATCAGATCGACATCCCGCTCGCTGGCCACCCTGATGAGCTCGGTCGCCGGATCGCCCAGGGCCAGATGCGTCTCGGTCCGGAAGCCGCGGGCGGCGAGGTCGGCGGCCGTGCGTTCGAGGTACGCCCGGTCCTCGATCATCTCTTCGGATTCGCGAAGCTTGAGCTGATCGAAGTGCCGCGCCGCCCACCCGTCGGCCACGTGCACGAGCAGCAGCGATGCCCCCGTCAGCTTGGCGAGGCCCGCGACGTGCTCGAGGATCGTCCGATCCGCCGGGGAGTGCTCGACGGCGACGAGAATGCGCTTGTACATAGGCCGATCCCGCAGGCGCGCGACCGGCACCGCCGGCGCGGCGCTGCTCAGAAGAACCCGGCCACCGTCAGATACAGCAGCCAGAGATTCAGCCCTCCGATGATAACCGCGACACTCCACGCCAGCGCCTTCACCCACGGCGGGTTCACGAAGCGTCCCATCTTGTGCGGATCGCCCGTGAAGGCCACGAGGGGGAAGACCGCAAAGGGGAGCTGGAGGCTCAGGATCACCTGGCTCAGGATGAGCAGCGGGCCGGTGCCGCGCTCGCCGTACAGGATCACCACGATGACGGCCGGAATGATCGCAATGAGCCGGGTCACCAGGCGGCGCAGCCATGGCCGGATGCGCAGGTTGATGAAGCCCTCCATCACGATCTGCCCCGCGAGCGTGCCGGTCAGGGTGGCGTTCTGGCCCGCGAAGAGCAGCGCGACCGCGAACAGCACGCTGGCGAGCGTCGTGCCCATCAGCGGCGACAGCAGTTGATAGGCATCGCCGATGTCGGCGACATCCTGGTGTCCGGTCCCATGGAAGGTCGCCGCGGCCATCACGAGGATCGCCGCGTTGATGAAGAGCGCGAACATCAGCGCGACCGCCGAATCGATCGACGCGAAGCGGATGGCCTCCCCCCGTCCCGACTCGCTGTCGCCGTACTTGCGCGTCTGCACGATCGACGAGTGCAGGTACAGGTTGTGCGGCATCACGGTTGCCCCGAGGATGCCGATCGCGATGTAGAGCATCTCCTGATCGCGGAGGATGCCGCTCCGGGGGAGGAATCCCGCGGCGACCTCGGGGAGCGCCGGCCTGGCCAGCCAGATCTCGACCGCGAAGGAGCCCGCAATCAGCAGGATGAGCGCGACGACGAGCGCTTCGACATAGCGGAAACCGTGGTGCTGCAGGTACAGGACGATGAGCACGTCGAGCGCCGTGAGGCAGACGCCCCAGATGAGCGGCAGGCCGAAGAGGAGATGCAGCGCGATGGCGGCGCCGATCACCTCGGCGAGATCGCAGGCGGCGATGGCGATTTCGCAGAGCAGCCAGAGCGCGATGGTCGCCGGACGCGAGTAGCTGTCGCGGCAGGCCTGCGCCAGATCGCGCCCGCTGGCAATCCCGAGCCGCGCGGCCAGGGCCTGCAGCAGAATCGCCATCAGGTTCGACAGCATGATGACGCTCAGCAGGGCGTAGCCGTACCGCGCGCCTCCGGCCAGGTCGGTGGCCCAGTTGCCCGGGTCCATGTAGCCGACCGCGACGAGGTAGCCTGGACCCGCAAACGCGAAGAACTTGCGCAGGAAGCCGGCTTCGCGCGGGATCTCGATCGAGGCGTGAACTTCGGGAAGGCTGACGTCGCGGGCCTCGAGACGCCAGCCGCGGGTGGGGGCGGCAGGGGTTTGCGGTGGCATTGTTTCTGAATTTGACTACTCAAAAGTCTATCATGTCTGGCAAGGTGTCCCGCGGGCACGGCTTGACGCCGGGGCCCGGGTCAGTTACAACTCGTACCATTCCAATGAGTAAGACAGCCGCTCGCCTGGCGCTGCTGTTCGCGCTCGTGGGCCTTGGCGCCTCGGCCACGGCGGCCTACGTGCACTACCGGCTGCTGTACGACCCGACGTATCTCAGCTTCTGCGACGTGAGCGCCACCATCAGCTGCACCCAGGTGTACGCGAGCCGCTACAGCACGGTCGCCGGGGTGCCGGTCGCCATTCTGGGAGGCGTCTGGTTTGCGGGCGCCGCTCTCCTGAGCGTGGCCGGTCTGACCGCGCGGCCGGCGGTCCGTGAGAGCGTCCCGGGTTACCTGTTCCTGCTCTCGACGCTGGCGCTTTCGGTCATTCTGTATCTCGCCTATCTCTCGTTCTTCGTGCTGAGCGCCGTCTGCGTGGTCTGTCTCACGACCTACGCCGCGGTCATCGGCCTCTTCATCGTGTCGGGCGCGGCCACCCGCATTCCGATGAGCGCGCTCCCGCGCCGCGCGGCCGCCGACCTGCGCATCTTCGCGGGGAGCCCGGCGGCCATTGCGCTCGTCCTGCTGTTTGCAACCGGCGCCGGGACCGCGCTGGCGTTCTTCCCGCGCGAAGCGACGCCGGCCGCCGCGGCGGCCGTCTCGAGCACGGCGGCGACGAGCGGTTCGGCGCCCGGCGCGCTGCCCGCGCCAACCGAGGAACAGCGGGCGGAGTTCGAACGCTGGTTCGTCGCGCAGCCGCGGGTGCCGGTCGCCGTCGACGCCGAAGGGGCGAAGGTCCTCATCGTGAAGTTCAACGACTTCCAGTGTCCGCCGTGCCGCCAGTCGCACATGGCGTATCTGCCGATCATCAAGAAGCTGCAGGCCGAGCACCCGGGGCAGGTCCGCTACGTGCTGAAGGACTTCCCGCTCGAGGCCGAGTGCAATCCGACGATCCCGAACGGCGGCCCGCACCCCTCGTCGTGCGAGGCGGCCGTCGCCGTGCGCCTGGCGCGCGAGCAGGGACATGAGGACGCGATGATCGAGTGGATCTTCGCCAACCAGCCGCAACTGACGCCGCAACTCGTCAAACAGGGCCTGGAGGAGGTCGGCAAGGTCGCCCCTACCGACTTCGACACGCGCTACCAGTCCACGCTGACGCTGGTGAAGGCCGACGCCGCGCAGGGTCAGCTCCTGCAGGTGCGATCGACGCCGACCTTCTTCATCGACGGCGTGAAGGTCGAGGGCGCCCTGCCGCCGCAGTATTTCGAGCAGGCTCTTCAGTACGAACTGGAGCACGCGAAATAGGGTGCCGGGACGCTGGGTGCCAGGGTGCCCGGTGCCGGGTACCGGGGTGCAGGGTCTGGACTGAATGGACGCGCTCGCGACCTACGAGCTCACCAAGGATTACGCGATTGGCTTCTGGCGCAGGCGTCCCTATCGCGCCCTCGACTCGCTGACGCTCCAGGTCGCCGCCGGCGAAGTCTTCGGCTTTCTCGGCCCGAACGGGGCCGGGAAGACGACCACGCTGAAGCTGCTCCTGCAGCTGGTGTTTCCGACCGCCGGTCGGGCTGAGATCCTGGGACGCCCGCTCGGCGATCCGGCCATGAAGCAGCGGATCGGGTACCTGCCGGAGAATCCGTACTTCTACGACTACTTGACGGCCGAAGAGCTCCTGGCCTATTTCGCCGCGCTGTTTGGATATGGGCCGGCCGAACGGCGCGCCCGCGCCGCGCGGCTGCTCGACGACGTGGGCATCGGCGCCGAGCGGCGGCTCCAGCTCCGGAAGTTCTCGAAGGGCATGCTGCAGCGCGTCGGCATCGCGCAGGCGCTCATCAACGACCCCGAGCTCGTGATTCTCGACGAGCCGATGTCCGGGCTCGATCCGCTGGGCCGCCGCGACGTGCGCGCGCTCATCCTGCGGCTGCGCGATCGCGGGTGCACCGTATTCTTCAGTTCGCACGTGCTGAGCGACGCGGAAGCGTTGTGCAGCCGCGTGGCCATTCTCGCGCGCGGCCGCCTGGTGGCGAGCGGATGCCTGAGCGACATGACGGCGTTTCACGCCGAGGGGTGGGAACTGGTCGTAGCGGGAGTGTCGGAGGCGATCGTCAGGGCGTTGCCGGCCGTCCGCAAGGTGATCAGGATCGACGAGGGGCGCTACGAGCTGGAGCTGCCGCTCGATTCAGCGCCCGATCGCCTGATGGGGAGCCTCACGGCGGCCGGCGGCCGCATCGTGTCGCTCACGCCGATCAGGCAGACGCTCGAGGATTTCTTCGTCCAGCAGGTCGCTCGCACCTCCGCCGGCGCCGCCGGGCGGGGCCTCGCGGAGAGGCAATGAGAGGCATCGGCATCATCGCGATCAACGCCTTCCGCGAGTCGGTGCGCGACAAGGTGCTGTACAACCTCGTGCTCTTCGCGATCGTGCTGATCGGGGCGTCGTATCTGATCGGGCAGCTGACAGCCGGGCAGGACGTCAAGATCATCAAGGACCTCGGCCTCGCGGCGATTTCGTTGTTCGGCCTGTTCATCGCGATCTTCATCGGCATCGGCCTGGTTTCGAAGGAGGTCGAGCGGCGCAGCATCTTCAGCCTGCTGTCGAAGCCGATTCACCGGTACCAGCTCCTGCTGGGCAAGTACTTCGGCCTCACGCTCACCCTTGCCGTGAACGTCGGCATGATGGCGCTGGCGCTCTACGCGCTGCTGTTCTACCTGTCGTGGGGCGCGCCGCCGGAAGCCGATCTCGTCTGGGACGCGCCGGTGCGCGATCCGGCGCTGCTGACGGCGATTCTGCTGATCCTGGTCGAGCTGATGCTCGTCACCGCGATCGCGCTGCTGTTCTCCACCTTTTCGACGCCGATTCTCTCGGCCGCCTTCACCTTCGGCCTGTTCCTCGCGGGGCACTTGAGCGCCGACCTGCGCAACTTCGAGCTGGTGGTCGATTCGCCGGGCGCCGTCCGCCTGGCGCGCGGACTCTATTGGGTGCTGCCGAACCTCGCGCAGTTCGATGTCAAGTCGCAGGTCGTGCACGGGCAGGCCGTACCGCCCGGTGACGTCGCGCTGGCGATCGTCTATGCCGCCCTGTACATCTCGACGCTGCTCGCCGTTGCGGCCTACGTGTTCTCGCGCCGAGATTTCAAGTAGATGAGGGGACGGTCGATCTCCGGGGCGCTCCTCGTCGCGCTGCTGGCCGGGGCGCTGCTGGCCGGCGCGGCGCGCGTCCAGGCCGCGCGCGAACGCCTGTATCCGGACCCGCCGCCGGCGGAGGACGAGGTCCTGTTCCGATCGGGTCCCGCGATGCGTCGCATCGCGGGCGCGTTCAGCAGCCTCGCGGCGGATCTCTACTGGATTCGGGCGATTCAGTACTACGGCGGCACCAAGCGGCGGCTGACCGGCGGGGCGCTCCCGTCGGAGACGGCCCCGCCGCCCGGCGGCGCCCCCGAGGCGGCCTACCGCCAGTTGTATCCCATGCTGGACCTCACCACCTCGCTCGATCCGCGCTTCAACATCGCCTATCGATTCGGCGCCGTCTTCCTCGCGGAAGCGTACCCCAGCGGGCCCGGCCGCCCCGATTTGTCGATCGCGCTGCTCGAAAAGGGATTGCGCGAACGGCCCGATAAGTGGGAGTACATGCAGGATGCCGGATTTGTGGACTATTGGTACCGCCACGACTACGCGGCCGCGGCCGGGTGGTTCAACCGCGCGGCCTCGACGCCCGGTGCGCCCTGGTGGCTGCGCTCCCTGGCGGCGACGACGCTTGCCGAAGGAGGCGATCGCCGTTCCTCGCGCCTGATGTGGCAATCCATCCTGCAGACGGCAGAAATCGACTGGCTGCGGCACGACGCCGAGCGGCGTCTGCTGCAGCTCGACGCGCTCGACCGGATCGACGTGCTGCAGGCGGCGGTGGATCGATTCCTGGCCGTCTCCGGCGCACCGCCGTCGGGGTGGGCGCCGGTCGTCCGCGCGGAACGGTGGCGGGGGGTGCCGCTCGATCCGAGCGGCACCCCCTACGAACTCGGCCCTGACGGCCGCGTGCGGCTGTCGGCCGGCTCGACGCTGTTTCCCCTGCCGGTCGAGCCTCGAGGCAGTTTGGCGCCATCATGACGGGCGCGCTCCCCGCGGCGGGGCCGCCGGTCGTCGCGGCGCTGTTGGGCGCGATCGTCGGGTCGTTCCTCAACGTCTGCATCTATCGCCTGCCCCGCCGGCGCTCGGTCGTCTGGCCCGCGTCGGCCTGTCCAAACTGCCGGCGCGAGCTGTCGTGGTACGAGAACGTGCCGGTGGCCGGCTTTGTCGCGCTGCGCGGCCGCTGCCGCACGTGCCGGCAGCCGATCGGCTGGCGCTACCCGATCGTCGAAGCGCTGACCGCGATCATGTTCGGCGCGGCGTGGTGGTACTACGGTCCCGGCCTCCTGCTCGCCTCACGCCTGCTGCTCGGCTGCGCGCTCATCGTTCTCTTCGCGATCGATCTCGAACACCAGCTGCTCCCCAACGCGATCACGGTGCCTGGCGTCGCCGCCGGCTTCGCCTTCAGCTTCTTCACCGAGCCCGGGTGGATCTCCTCGCTGCTCGGCATCCTGCTCGGCGGCGGCCTGCTGCTCGCGATTGCCGAGGCGTACTACCGCCTGCGGCGCGAGGAAGGGCTCGGCATGGGGGATGTAAAGATGCTGGCGATGGTGGGCGCGTTCATCGGCTGGAAGCTGACGCTGTTCACGCTCATGGCCGCGTCGTTCTCCGGCACCGCGATCGGCCTCTGGTTGATCGTGTCGAGGCGCGGCGGCATGAAGTCGGCGCTCCCGTTCGGGACGTTTCTCGCCATCGGCGCTGCCATGGCGGCGACAGTCGGCCCCATGTTCCTCGACTGGTACCTCGGGCTGTGGTGAGCGAGCGTGGCGCCTGGCTTCGCGTGGCCAGGCCGCTCGGATTGCTGGCGCTCTTCGTGCTGGTCATCCGCGGCATGCCCGAGCGGGCGCGCCCGGCGACGCCGCCGGAGGACTGCGAGTTCCCGACCGAATCCACCGACGTGCCCAGGCTCGAGCGCTGCCTCGCGGTTCATCCCGACGATGTCGAGATCATGCTGGATCTCGCGAAGACGCACGAGACCGCGCAGCGATGGGATCGCGCCGAGGCGCTCTACCGGCGGGCGCTCGAGACCGATCCAGACGACGGCGACGCCCACGCCAGGCTCGGCGCGCTGCTCCTGCGGCGGGGCGATCTCGACGGGGCGGCGCGCGAAGCGGCGGCCGCGCTGGCGCTTCAGCCGGGCAATCCCTCTGTACAGGCGCTGATCGATCGGGCCCGGCGGGCGCCGGACGGGAGCGCGCCGTGATCCGGCATCCGGCGCTCATCGCCGCCGCCCGCCTGCTCTCGACGGCGTTCTTCCTGGCGACGTCGCTCTACTGTCTCCTCACCTACAACGCGTTCGCCTACCAGCAATTCATCCGGCCGCACCTGATCGCCGCGCTCACCGGCTTCACCGTGTGGCACAGCGTGCTGTATTGGCTTGTGCTGCTGGCCACGGCGGCGACGCTGGTCGAGTCGCCGTCGAGGCCGCCCGCGGCGCGCGTGTCGATCTTCCTCGGCGCATCGGCGGCGGCGGGCGTCTGGCTGCTGGCCGCTCAGGTACTGCCTCAGGTGGAGAACTCGGGTCGCAGCCTCGTCCTGGCGCTGGCAGCCCTGGTGCCGCCCATCTGGCTCGCCGTGCTCGATCACCGGGCCGTTCGCACCTCGCCATCCGAGCATTCCGACGGTCGGCGGCTGCTGGCCGGCGCGATCGTCGCCGGGCTGGCGACCTGGGCGACCTACGCGGCCGCCGCGCCGTTCCGGCCGAGACCGTCCGGCGCCATGGGGATCGCGCTCCGCGAGCTGATCCTCGGCGCCGCGTCCTCGGCCATCGCGCACCTTGCCGTCTTCCTGGCCATCGCGCTGGTCGCGTTGACGCTGCGCGAGCTCGCCGCCGCCTGCGGCTGGAGCGCCGGGGCGGAGTATCGACTGCTCGTCGCCGCTTCGACGATCGCCGTGGCGCTCCTCGTGGTGCGCCTCGTGTTCGTGCCGATTGCGTTCGACGGGTGGGCCGCCTACGCCGTGGCGGCGATGGCAGGCGCCGCGGTGGCGCTCACCTGGTCGAGCGTGGCGCGCTATCGCCATGCCGCCTCCGGCAACCGCCGGCCGACGGCCATGGACATGTGGTTCGCGCCGCTGTCGGCGGCGCGCGGCCGCAGCGCGCCGATCGCCGGCCTGCTGCTGCTGCCGCCAGCGGTCCTGCTGCTCACGCGGCGCGCCGCCGGGCTCGACTGGAACTTCATGGTCCAGCAGTTGATCGCCGTAACGGCCTGGGTGCTCGCCTTCGGCTTCGCGCACGCGGCGCTCCACGGCGTGGGGCTGCGCGCGGCGGCGCCGCGCGGTCGCGGGGCGGTCATCCCGCTCGCGGTGCTGACGCTCTACGGAGCAGACGTGGCGGCGATGCCGCGGCTGGCCGGCTGGCTGGGCGACGCGCGGCTCGAGGAGGATTTCGTTCTCGATGGATACGCCGCGGTCGATCCCTCCTACGGACTGATTCGGGCGGCCGTCACGACGGATCCGGGTGCGGATCCAGAGTTCTACGCCTTGCTCCGCGCGAACGCCACAATCGATCCGCGCACGCCGATCTCGCCGATCGACGTGGACGTCGTGCCGCCGCCGCTGGCGGCATCGCCGGCAGCCCCGCCGCACATCTTCTTCTTCCTGATCGACAGTCTGCGTCCCGACTACGTCTCCGCGTACAACGCGGCGGCGACGTTCACGCCGCGGCTGGGCGCCTTCGCGCGCGAGCGCGGCGCCCACGTGTTCCGGCGCGCGTTCTCGCGGTACGGCGGGACGGGGCTGTCGGTGCCCGCGATCTGGGCGGGGGCGATGGTGCTGCACAAGGAGTACGTCACGCCGTTCGCGCCGATGAATGCGCTCGAGAAGCTGCTCGCGGCGAACGGCTACCAGTGGTACCTGACGCGCGATCACATCACGGATCTCTTCACGCCGTCGCCGGCAATCACGTGGCTGGACGACGCGGTGCCGGAGATGGAGCACGGCTTCTGCGGCACGATGGGGGAGCTCGAGGCGGATCTGCGTGCGCGCCCTCCCGGTGGACCGCCGATCTTCGCGCACACGCGGCCGCTCGATCTGCACGTGTCGAAGGTCCGCTCCGGGAGGGCGCCGGCGGGGGAGTCGTATCCGGGCTTCAGCGAGGCCTATGCCGCCCGCGTCCGTCGCATCGACGGCTGCTTCGGCCGTTTCATCGACGTGCTGAAGGAGATCGGCCTCTACGAGAACAGCGTCGTCATCGTCACGGCCGACCACGGCGATTCGCTGGGTGAAGAGCAGCGGTGGGGCCACGCCTACACGCTCTATCCCGAGGTGCTCCGGATCCCGCTGATCGTCCGCCTGCCGCCACGGCTCGACTCGCGCATGGCGGCCGACCTCGGCCGCGCCGCATTCTCGACCGACATCACGCCCACGCTGTACGCGCTGCTCGGGTACCGGCAGGTCGCGAGGGGCCCGCTGTACGGCGCGCCGCTGTTCGACGCGCCGGAGGCCGACTGGTCGGCGCGCCGCCGCGCCTCGTTCCTGATCGGCTCGAGCTACGGCGCGGTGTACGGCGCGTTGTCGCACAACGGCCGGACGCTGTACATCGCCGACGCGATCAACGAGCGTGAGTACGCGTACGACATGACGTCGGATGCGGTGGGGCGGCGCATCGGCCTGTCCGACCAGATGCGGGCGCGATCGAGGGGCACCGTCCGCGCGCAGCTCGCGGCGCTGGCGGCGGCCTACCGGTTCACGCCCAGGCCATGAGATCGGTCCTGCGCCTCGGCGTCCGCGACGCGCGCATCATCGCGGTCGCCCGCGCGGTCCATGCGCTGGTCTTCGCGGGCACGGGCCTCTACTGCCTGCTGATCTTCAGCCCCTTCACCTTCCAGCAATTCATCCGGCCCCAGGTCAGCGCGGGACTCGCCGCGCTGGCGCTCTGGCACACCTCGCTCTGCGCGCTGGCGCTGGCGATCTCGGCGCTCACGATCGCGCCGTACCTGGAGGCCCGCCGTGCGGTGCGTGCCGCCGGCTGGGCCTACCTCGGCGCGACCGGTGCGATTGTCGCCTGGTTTGCCCTCGCTCGGGTCGTCGTGCAGCCCGACCCGGCCCGGTCCAACCTGGCCTACGCGCTGCTGGCGTTCGTGCCGCCGGCTGTTCTGGGTCTGTTCGATCATCTCGCGGCCGACGCTCCGCCGCTGGCGCCCGCCCGGGACGGCCGAAGCGCCGCCGCCTGCTGGCGAACGGCCGCCTGCGTCTGGGCGGCATTCGGCGCGGGAGCCCTGCTGCGGCTGCAGACGTCCGGCGCGCTCGAGCCGACGGCCGGACGTGCGCTGGCAGGCGTGATCGCCTCGCTGTTCGGGCACGGCACCATCTTCGCGATGCTGTGGCTCGCGCTGGCGTCGGCGAGCGGCGCCGCGGCGCTGGCGCGGGCGCCGGGCCGCGTGGAGTACATCCTGGTCGCCGGGCTGGCCGCCTGCACGGCCGGCGCCGTCGCGAGCCGGCTGGTGCTCGCACCGCTCTCGATCGCGGGGCCGGCGTCGTGGGGCGCCGCCGCGGCGATCGGGGCCACCGCGGCCGTCGTGTGGTCGGGCGTCGCACGCCACCGGTGTGGACAGGCGCGATGGCCGGATCCGCCCACCGCGCTCGACATGTGGTGCGCGCCGATCGCGACCAGGCGATCGGGGATCGCATCGGCCGGAGGGGTGGTTCTCGCGCTCGCCATGCCGCAGGTGCTCATCGCGACGGTGGCCGCGTTCGACTGGGACTTCATGGTTCAGAAGCTCGGCGCCCTGGCAGCCTGGGTCCTCGTGTTCGCCTTCGTACATGCGGCGGCGCGCGAGCCGCGCGGTTCACGGCCGCTCTGGATGGCGCCCGGCGCCATCCTGCTCATCCTGGCCGCCGATTCAGCGGTGCGGCCCCGCGTGGCGGCGGCCTGGTCGGGCGGCGCCGCGTCGTCTCCGGAGTCCGAGAGCGACGCCTACGCCGCGCTCGACCCCTCGTACCGGGTGGTGCGCGACGCGCTGCGGCCGGGCGATCCCGACGATGCCCTCGCGTTCTACGCGTATCTGCGCGCCAATACGGGCGTGGCGGGCGCCGGCGCGCAGCCGGCGCCGATCGACTTCGTATCGGACCTCCAGCCTGCCGCCGCGCCGCCGCACGTCTTCCTGTTCGTCGTCGACAGCCTGCGGCGCGACTACCTGTCGCCCTACAGCCCGGCGGTGACGTTCACGCCCGCCATCGGCGCGTTTGCCGGCGACAGCTTCGTCTTCACCCGCGCCTTCACGCGGTACGGCGGCACTGGCCTCGCCGTGCCGTCGATCTGGGCCGGCGGGCTCCTGCTCCACAAGGAGTACGTCGAGCCGTTCGCGCCGATGAACGCGCTGAAGAGGCTCGCGGAGGCGAAGGGCTATCGTCAGTTCGTTGCCGACGATCACATCAGCCGCGAGCTGTTCCTCGGCGGCGACGAGGTGAGGCTGGCGAGCGGCGTCACCGAGATGCAACACGGTTTCTGTTCGACGGTCGATGAGATGATGGCTGCGATCGCTGGGGACGCGGCCCGCGGCGACCGCCCGATCTTCGGGCACATGCGGACGCTCGATCTGCACATCGGCAACATCTGGGGCGCAGGCGCCCCGCCCGGCGAGGCGTACCCCGGATTCGTGGCGTCTTACGCCGCGCGCGTCAGGTCGATCGACGGCTGCTTCGGCCGGTTCCTGGCATTTCTCCGGGAGAGGCATCTCTACGATCACAGCGTGATCGTGCTGACCGCCGATCACGGGGACTCGCTGGGGGAGGAGGGCCGATGGGGCCACGGCTTCACCGCGTTCCCGGAGGTGATGCGCATCCCGCTCATCGTCCACCTGCCCGCCGCCCTGCGGCGGGACGTCGCGGCCGATCTCTCGCGGGTGAGCTTTGCGACCGACATCACGCCGACACTCTACGCCCTGCTCGGCGAAGCGCCGCGTGATCTCGGGCCGCAGTTCGGATCGCCGCTCTTTGCGGCCGGTGCCGGGCTCGTCGACCGCCGGCGCGAAGCCTTTCTCATCGCGTCGAGCTACGGGCCGACCTGGGGCCTCATCCAGGACAACGGCCGCTCCCTGTTCATCGCCGACGCGACTCACGGCCGCGACTACGCGTTCGACCTCCTGCACGGCGAAGCGGGTCGGCGGGTCGCCATCGCGGCGGCCGATCGCGCCGCCAATCACCGGCGGATCCGCGATGAAGTCGCGACCCTCGCCGCCCGATACCATTTCACACCGCCGCCATGAACCTGTCGCCTTCGGCCTACGCGCTCATCGGCCTGACCGCTCTGGTCGCCGCGCTGGTCAGCGTCGTCGTGTTCGCGTTTCTGCGCTTCTCCGCCGCCGCGCGCGACGCGCGGCGCAACGCACGCGAGAGCTCCGACGTCGCGCTGTTGTCGGCGGCGCTCCAGGAGGCCGTTGCGAAGCTCAAGGCGCAGGAGCGGGCCACCGCCGCGCGCGCCGAAGCGTCCGAGCGGCTGAGCGGGGAGATCATCGCGAGCCTCACCTCGGGCCTCCTCGTCACGACGCTGGACGGGGATCTCCGCATCCTCAACCCGGCCGGAGGGCGCATGATGGGGCTGTCCGAGGCGGCAGGCCCGGAGGCCTACCGGCAGGCGCTCCATGCCATGGCGCTCGACGAGGTGATTCACGAGTGCTTGCGGACGGCCGTACCGGTCGTGCGCCGCCAGCTCACGCTGCCCGAACCACGCCAGGGCGTGTCGCACCTGGGCGTGACCGTCTCGCCGTTGTTCGACGATCGCGCCTCGCTGCACGGCGCGATCTGCCTCTTCACCGACCTCACGGCCGTCAAGGATCTGGAACAGCAGCTCCGTCTCAAGGACAGCCTCGCCGCGGTCGGCGAATTGACGGCCGGCATCGCCCACGAATTCCGGAACGGGCTCGCGACGATTCACGGCTACGGCAGGCTGTTCGACCTGCAGGCGCTGCCCCAGGCCTACCGGCCCTTTGTCGAAGGCATCCGGGAGGAGACCGAGTCGCTCGGGCAGGTCGTCACCAACTTCCTGAACTTCGCGAAGCCGGCGCAGCTCACGCTCTCGCGGGTGGGGCTGCGGGCGATCTGCGAGCGGGCCGCCGACGAAGTGCGCGCCGACGCGCGCGCGCTCGGAGGCGACGTCACGGTGTCTGGCGAGTTCGGCGACGTGGACGGCGACGACGTGCTGCTGAAGCAGGCCTTCAGCAATCTGCTGCGCAACGCCGTGGAGGCGTGCGCCGGCGTGGCAGTCCCTCCGTCGATCCTCGTGCAGGGCGAGATCGATGCCGCGCAGAAGCTCTCGCGCATCGCGGTGATCGACAACGGTCCGGGCGTGCCCCCGGAGAGTCGCGAGAAGCTGTTCCAGCCCTTCTTCACCTCGAAGCGCAGCGGCACCGGTCTCGGCCTGTCGCTCGTCCAGAAGATCATCGTCTATCACAACGGGCGGATCGGGATGATCAGCGCGCCAGACGGCGGCGCCTGTTTCCAGATTGCGCTGCCGCTTGCCGCCTGACGCGGCAGTTTCTGCCACGCGCCGCCGCGGGGCCGCGACCGCCGCGGCACATTCCGCGGGAAATCGATCGACCCGGGCCTGGGGCGTCGCGGCGCGGCGTTTGCTGCCTGCGCCCGCGTGCGATCGAGCAGGGGCGTGTCGCTCGTCGAGGTGCTCGTGGCGACGACGGTGATGTCCGTCGGCATTACCGCGCTGGCGCATCTGTTCGTCCTCGCGATGGCCGCGAACGTACGGGCCCGCGCGTCGACGATCGCCACGATGCTCGCGCAGGAGAAGATGGAGCAGCTTCGCGCCGACGGCGATCTGGCGCCCTCGCCTGCCGGTGCGCTCGCGCGCGACCTCGCCGGCTACCACGATGCCGCCGACGGCGGCTTCGTGCGTCGATGGTCGGTGGAGCCGCTCCCGGCCGATCCGGACGTGCTGGTCCTGCAGGTCGTCGTCTGGCGTCCGCCTGCCAGGGAACAGGTGCGCCTTGTGAGCGTGTTGACGCCGGTGGCGCCTCGACCGTGAAGCAAGCCACCCGCGCCCACCGGTGCGCGCCCGAGCGCGGAACCACGCTGGTGGAACTGGTCGTCTCGATGGCGCTGCTCGCCGCGGTCAGCGCCGGGATCATCGCGGCCATCGACTCTTCGCGAGGGATCTTCGCTGCGGCCGGCGACGCGGCGGATCTGCAGCAGCGCCTGAGGGTGGCCGCCGAGACCCTGTCGCAGGATCTGGCACGCGCCGGCGCCGGCGCCGATCGCGGCGATCGAGCTGGTCCGCTCCTCGGGTTCCTGGCGCCGATTCGTCCGCTCCAGATGGGATCGGAAGCAGACGCGATGACGATCCTCTACGTTCCGGCGACGGCCGTGCAGACCACGCTCGCCGCCGACCTGATGCCGGGGAGCACCCGCCTGCAGGCGGCGTTGGCCGACGGATGCCCATTCGAGGCGCCGCACTGCGGAATTCAGGAAGGGATGACGCTGCTCGTGTACGACGACAACGGCCGTTCGGATCTCTTGTCGGTGGAGTCGGTGGCCGCCGACCATGCAGAGGTCGCGACGCTGTTGCGCCCTGCCGGATCGTTGCGGCCGCTCTACGCGACCGGCGCCACGCTCGTCGAAGCGGTCGCCCGGACCTACTGGCGCCGGCCGGGCGGACCGCCGCCGTCGGACCAGTTGATGCGCGACGACGCGCCGGTGTTGGACCACGTCGTGGGCCTCGCCTTCGAGTTCTTCGGCGATCCACAGCCGCCGCAGCCGACGGCTGACGGCCGCGCCACCTATGGCCCCCCGCCGCGCGCGCCCGACGTGCCCGCGCCGGCGTATCCATCCGGCGAGAGCTGCACGTTCCGCTTCGATGGAGCGGCCGGAGCGCACGTGCCGCGGCTCGCCTCGCTCAGCGGAGCAGGCGCACTGGTGCGCCTCACCGCAGCGCAGCTCTCCGACGGTCCCTGGTGTCCGGACGAGGCGGACGCGAATCGATGGGATGCGGACCTGCTGCGGATTCGTTCGGTGGCGATTGCGGTGCGTGTCGAGGCCGCGGCGCCGTGGCTGCGCGGGCCGGTCGGGCCGGGGTTCAGGAACGGCGGCACCGCGCACGACGGGCGCTGGGTGCCCGATCAGGAAATTCGATGGGTGATCGCCCCGCGCAACATGCAGTGAGCTCCGGCGCCCCCTGCGATCGCGGCGCGGCGCTCGTCGTGGCGATCATGGGTCTGTTCGTGATGAGCGCGCTGGGGCTCGGACTCGTCGCCACAACCTCCTCGGAGACGATCGTCGCGGCGAACTTCCGGGCGGGCACCGAGGCGTTCTATGCCGCCGACGCCCTGGCCGGCCGCGTCGTCGCCGAGTTGCGCGGCGTCGGGGACTGGTCGAGCATTCTCGACGGAGGCGTTCGTTCGACGTTCGTCGACGGTCCCCCCGCAGGGCAGCGGACGCTGGCCGATGGCCGCCGCCTCGACCTCGCGGCGATTGTGAACCTCGCCAACTGCGGCAAGCCGTCCACCTGTTCGGCGGCGGCGATCAGCGCGACGACGGCGGAGCGGCCATGGGGCGCCAACAACCCGCACTGGCAACTCTACGCGCACGGCCGATTGAGCCGCCTGCTGCCCTCTGCGTTCCTCTTGCGCGAGTACGTGGTGGTGCTGGCGGCCGACGACCCCTCCGAGGCGGACGCCGATCCGCTTCAGGACTCGCCGGCCGGAGCGCCCGGCGCGGGCATGATGCGGCTCCGCGTGGAGGCGTTCGGCCCCCACGGCGCCCATCGCACGCTGGAGGTGATGCTGGCGCATCCGCCGGCCGCCCCGGCGCTCCGGGTTCTGTCCTGGCGTCCTTGACCGCCTCCTGGGGGCTCACGTACGATTGCGCTCGAGCCGATAGAGGGAATTGTCGCCATGGCTCGCCTCCTGTCCGCCGGCCTGCTGGTCCTGCTGCTCGTTCCCTCCGGCGCCACCTTCGCACAGTCGCTGGCGGATGTGTCGCGCGCCGAAGCGGAGCGGCGCAAGGCCATCAAGACGCCCTCGAAGGTCTATACGAACAAGGATCTGGGCAGCGTGCCGCCGGCGCCGCTGCCGGAGGTGAAGGCGGGCGGCGATGCGGAGGCGCCGGCCGCCGCCGCTCCGAAGGTGGAGGGCGCGGCAGCGGCGCCGGCCGACAAGACCGGCGCGCCGGCCGCGGCCGAGGGCGGCGTCCAGGACCAGGCGTCCTGGGCCGCCAGGATGAAGACGCTGCAGGACCAGCTCGACCGCGACGAGACGTTCGCCGAGGCGCTCCAGTCGCGCATCAACGCGCTCAACACCGATTTCGTGAACCGCGACGATCCCTCTCAGCGCGCCATCGTCGAACAGGATCGGTCCAAGGCGCTGGCCGATCTCGACCGGCTGCGGCAGAGCATCCAGAGCGATCAGAAGGCGATCTCCGACCTCGAAGAAGACGCGCGCCGCGCCGGCGTACCGCCCGGCTGGCTGCGGTGACCTCGCGCCCCCGCCGCTCGTCCGATCCGCCAGTTCTGCTCGTCGAGGACAAGGATTCGCTGCGTGTGATGCTGCGCCATACGCTCGAGGGCCAGGGACACGCCGTGGTGGAGGCACGCGACCTGCCGGAAGCGGCATTGGCGCTGCGGAGCTCGCCCGTGGGCGTCGTGCTGACGGACCTTCGGCTGACCGACGGAGACGGCTTCGGGGTGCTGCGGGCGGCGCGAGAGGTGGATCCCGACCTGCCGGTCATCGTGATGACCGCGTTCGGCAGCATCCAGGATGCCGTGGCTGCGATGAAGGAAGGGGCGGTCGACTTCCTGGCGAAGCCGGTCGATTCCGATCATCTTCTCCTGCTCGTCGAGCGGGCGCTGGCGCAGCGCCGGCTGGCGGCGGAGAACATCCTCCTGAAGGTGGAGCTGGGCAGGCGCCGTGGAGCGCCGCAGATTGTCGGCCAGGATGCCGCGCTGAAGCACGTGACGCTGCAGCTGCAGCGCGCCGCCGCCACCGACATCACCGTGCTGCTCGAGGGCGAGAGCGGCACCGGCAAGGAGCTCTTCGCCCGCGCGCTGCACGCGTTGAGCGCGCGCGCCGACGGACCGTTCGTGGCGATCAACTGCGCGGCGATTCCCGAGACGCTGCTCGAGACCGAGCTCTTCGGCCACGAAAAAGGAGCCTTTACCGGCGCGGCAAGCCGCAAGCCGGGCCGCTTCGAGCTCGCGCACCGCGGCACGCTCTTCCTCGACGAGATCGGCGACCTGCCGCTCGCGCTGCAGGCGAAGATCCTCCGGGCGCTCGAGGAAAAGCGCTTCGAGCGCGTCGGCGGGACCGCGGCGCTGCAGGTCGACGTCCGCATCGTCGCGGCGACGAACCGGAACCTCAAGGCCGCGGTGGCCGCCCACCAGTACCGCGAGGACCTGTATTTCCGGCTGTCGGTGTTCCCGATCGTCATCCCGCCGCTGCGGGAGCGCGCCGGCGACATCCCGATGCTCGCGCGGCACTTCATCGAGCGGTACTGCCACGATCTGAGCAAGCCGCCGATGACGCTCTCCTCGTCGGCGGCGCAGGATCTGATGGCCTATCCGTGGCCGGGCAACGTGCGCGAGCTCCAGAACTGCATCGAGCGGGCGGTGATTCTCACCTCGGGCGACACCATCCACGCGCAGCACCTGAATCTCTCGTTCCGTGACGCGGCGCCTCCGGCCGATGCAGACGACGACCCGTGGGCGAGAATCGATCTGGCGGGCAGCCTGGCGGAGGCGATGCGCCGTACGACCATGGAGGCCGAGCGGCGCAAGATTGCGCAGGCGCTGAAGGCGGCCGGCGGGCATGCCGGACGCGCCGCCGAACTGCTCCAGGTGAGCTACAAGGCGCTTTCGCAGAAGCTGAAGGACTACGGGATCGACGCCCAGCCTAGCGGCCCAGGCCGATCGCCGTGAGCGCCGAGGTCAGTTCGCGCTCCGTGACGTCGTCGGCGATTGCCGTCGCGCCGATTGCCGTGGCGAGCACGAAGTGCAGCCTGCCGGCCAGGACCTTCTTGTCGTGGCGCATCGCGTCGAGGATCTGCGCCGCCGAGATGTCGCCAATGGGCGGCAGCGGGCCGAGGCTGGCGACGAGGCCGGCGATCGCCTGGCAATCGTCCTCGGACAGCGCCCCGCGCGCCGCCGCCAGCCGCGCGGCCACCAGCATGCCGTAGGCCACGGCTTCGCCGTGGCGGAACCGCCGGTATTTCGTGGCCGCTTCGATCGCGTGCCCCGCCGTGTGCCCGAAGTTGAGGATGCGGCGCGGTCCGGCCTCGCGCTCGTCGGACGCGACGACCTCCGCTTTGATCCGGCACGACTCGCCGATGACGGCGGCCAGCGCCTCGGGCTCGCGCGCGAAGATCGCCTTGCGGTCGCGCGCCACGCGGTCGAAGAGCGCCCGACTCGACGTGATGCCGTACTTGATTACTTCGTACAGGCCCGCGCGGAACTCGCGCCGCGGCAGCGTGCCGAGCACCGAGGGATCGATCAGCACGGCGTGCGGTTGGTAGAACGCGCCGATCAGGTTCTTGCCGACCGCGTGGTTGACACCGACCTTGCCGCCGATGGACGCGTCGACCTGCGCCAGCAGCGTCGTGGGCACCTGGACCAGCGCGATCCCGCGCAGGTAGGTGGCCGCGGCAAAGCCGGCCATGTCGCCGATCACGCCGCCGCCGAAGGTGACGAGCGCCGATGCGCGATCGGCGTTCGCGCGCAGCAGCGCATCGTAGATCCGCACGACGGTCGACAGCTGCTTGTAGCGCTCGCCGTCGGGGACCAGGATCGGCTCCCTCGTGCCGAGCGCTTTGGCGATCCGCGAACCGTGCAGCCGCCACACGAGCGGACTCGACACGACGAAGCGGCGCGCCGGCAGCGCCAGCGCGTCGAGCGAGGCGCCGATGCCATCCAGCAGCCCGCTGGCAATCGTGACAGCGTACGCGCGCGAGGGCGTGGCGACATCGATGCGAAGCGCAGGCATGAGGGGGCGGATGGTAGGATAGCATTCGCGTGGTCGATTTCATCGTCGTGGGCGGCGGTATCGCCGGGTTGCGCGCCGCCATCGGCCTCGCCGACGCGGGCCGCGTCGTGGTCTTCACGAAGACCGAGGCGAGCGAGAGCAACACCGGCTACGCCCAAGGCGGCATTGCCGTGGCGCTCGGCGACCACGACAGCCCGGCGCTGCACGCGGCGGACACGATCAAGGCGGGCGACGGCCTCTGCGACGAGGCGGCGGTCCGCGTGCTCGTGGAGGCAGGTCCGCGCTACGTCGGCGAGCTCATCGACTGGGGGGCGCGCTTCGCGCGCGATCCGGCCGGCCGGCTCGAGTTCGGACGCGAGGCGGCGCACAGCGTCCGGCGCGTGCTGCACGCCGCGGACGCGACCGGCCGCGAGATCGGCCGCGTGCTCTGGGCGCGCGTGAGCGCGCTCTCGTCGGTCGAGACGATCAATCACGGCTTCGTCACCGAGCTCGTCGTCGACGGCGGCGTGGTCGACGGCGTTCGCTACTTCGACGCCTCCGGCGAGGCCCGCGAACTGCGCGCCCGTGCCGTGCTGCTCGCCACCGGCGGTGCCGGGCAGGTCTTCCGCGAGACGACCAACCCGGGCGTTGCCACCGGCGACGGCGTGGCGCTGGCGTACCAGGCCGGGGCGCGGGTCGCGGACCTCGAGTTCGTGCAGTTCCACCCCACCGCGCTCGCATTTCCAGGAGCGCCCCGCTTCCTGATCTCCGAGGCGCTGCGCGGAGAGGGAGCGCGTCTGGTCGATCGGGCCGGCCGGCCGTTCATGACCGACCATGATCCGGCCGGCGATCTCGCGGCGCGCGACATCGTGGCGCGCGGGATCGCCCGCGAGGTCGAGGCGCACGGCGGTCCGGTCTACCTGACGCTGGCCCACCTCGATGCCGCCTGGGTGCGCGGGCGATTCCCGACGATCGCCGCCATGTGCGCGTCGCTCGGTCTCGATCTCGCGCGCGATCCGATTCCGGTCGGCCCAGCCGCGCACTACATGATGGGAGGCGTCGATACCGACGAATGGGGCCGGACGTCGCGCCCCGGACTCTACGCCGCCGGCGAGGTCGCCTGCACGGGCGTCCACGGCGCCAATCGCCTGGCCAGCAACTCGCTGCTCGAAGGGCTGGTGTTCGGGGCGCGGGCCGCGACGGCGATGCGGCAGCCGCCGCGGCCCGCCGCGCCGAAGCCCGACCGCCGTCTGATCGAATCGGAGGCGCCCGCGCCCGTGTCGGCGGTTTCGCTGTCGGTCGACGAGATTCGCGATCTGATGTGGCGCTCGGCCGGGCTCTTCCGCGACGAGGCGGGTCTCTCGGCGGCGATTGCCGCGCTCGAGGCCGGTCGCACCGCCGCGCTCGCGGCCGTCGAGGGGCTGGCGTGCCGCAGCTCGGCGCAGTGGCGGCGGCTGCACCTGCTGACGGTCGCCGGCCTCGTCGCGCGCGCCGCCCGGCGGCGGCGCGAGAGCCGCGGCGGTCACTACCGCGCCGACTACCCCGTGCGCGACGATCGGCTGTGGCGCGTGCACGTCGCCGAGCAGGCGCCCGCACGGTAGAATGACCGTCCCGATGGTCAAGAAACCCGACGCTCAATCGTTCGTCACCGAAATCACGCCGCGCTCGCAGGATTTCTCGAAGTGGTATGTCGACGTCGTTCGCCGCGCCGAGCTCGCCGATTATTCCCCGGTCAAGGGCTGCATGGTCATCCGGCCGTACGGCTATGCGATCTGGGAGCTGATTCAGCGCGCGCTCGACGCGCGCATCAAGGCGACCGGACACGTCAACGCGTACTTTCCGCTCTTCATCCCCAACAGCCTGTTGATGCGCGAGGCCGCGCACGTGGAAGGGTTCGCGCCGCAGGTCGCCTACGTGACGCACGGCGGCGGCGAGGAGCTCGAGGAGAAGCTGGTCGTCCGCCCGACCTCGGAGGCGATCATCGGCACGATGTACGCGAAGTGGGTCCAGTCCTGGCGCGATCTGCCGATTCTGATCAACCAGTGGGCCAACGTGGTCCGCTGGGAGAAGGTGACGCGCCCGTTCCTGCGGACCACCGAGTTCCTGTGGCAGGAGGGGCATACCGCCCACGAGACCGAACCGGAGGCCGAGGAGGAGACGCTGAAGATCCTCCACCTCTACAAGGACGTGCTCGAGACGGAGATGGCGGTGCCCGTGGTGGAAGGGCAGAAGAGCGAGAGCGAGAAGTTCGCCGGGGCGCTGCGGACCTACTCGATCGAAGCGCTCATGGGCGATGGCCGCGCGCTGCAGGCGGGAACGTCGCACAATCTCGGGCAGAACTTCGCGAAGGCGTTCGACATCACGTTCCAGGCGCGGGACAAGTCGGTCCAGCACGTCTGGGGCACCTCCTGGGGCATGACCACGCGGCTCATCGGTGCGGCCATCATGGTGCACGGCGACGACAGCGGCCTCGTCCTGCCGCCGCGAATCGCGCCCTACCAGGTGGCGATCGTGCCGATCGGCAAGGACGACTGGCGTGAGACGGTGCTGCCGCGCGCCGAGGCCGTCCGCCGGGACCTGGTCGCCGCGGGTCTCCGCGTCACGCTCGACGCGCGCGACGAGCGGCCGGGCTGGAAGTTCGCGGAGTGGGAGATGCGGGGCGTGCCGCTGCGGCTCGAGATCGGGCCCAAGGACATCGAGAAGGGCTCGGTGATGCTCGCGCGCCGCGACACGCGCGAGAAGCTGGCGGCGCCGATGGCCGGTCTCCCGGCACGGATTGCCGATCTGCTCGAGCGCATCCAGCAGGAGCTGCTCGATCGCGCCACGCGATTCCGCGACGAGCACACGCAGCGCGTGGCCTCCTACGATCAGTTCAGACAGGCGATGGACGGGCGCCCGGGATTCGTGATCGCGCCGTGGTGCGGCGCCGCGGCGTGCGAAGCGCAGATCAAGGCCGACACGCAGGCCACCATCCGCAACATGCCCATCGGCGGCGCGGCGCCCTCCGGCCCCTGCATCCGCTGCGACAACGAGGCGGCCGCCGAAGCCTGGTTCGCCAAGAGCTACTGACCGCCGGGGCCGCCGGCCCTTCAGCGACGCCGCTTCGCGCCCGATAAGACCGGCAGGAGGCTCCGCTGTTGCCGCACAGACCCATCGTCGCACTCGCGCTGGTCCTCGCGTTCGCGCCCGCCGTGTTCGCGCAGGCCTGGGAGCCGATGGGGCCGCTGCCGGTCGACCAGGCCGGCGCGGGCCGGCGCGGCTACGTGATCGCGTCCGACAGCGCGAAGGTGGTGCCGCCCGGCGCCTCGCGGATCGCCCTCCACGCCGTGGCGGCCAACAACTTCTTCCGCGAGGAGACCGACGCCTTCCTGATCACACAGCGCTACGAGGTGCACACGCTCGGCATTGCCGTGCGGCACGGCTTTGGGACCAAGCGCATGCCGCTCGAGGCCGGCGTGCAGATCCAGTTGCACGAGAGCGGCGCCGGGATGCTGAATGGGTTCGTGGCCGGCGTAGAGAACCTGTGGAGCTCGCTCACCGATCGCGCGGCCGCGAATGTCCGGAAGCGGGAGGCCGGCTCCGCGCTCCCGTTCGGCACGGTCGTCGTGCGGAACGGCCGGCCGATGTACCTCGCGCCCGGCGCCGCCGCCGGCGTCGGCGACCTCTCCCTCGTTCTGAAGGCCCAACTGCGGGGCGTCGAATCCGGCGGCCGCGGTCCGCGGCTGGCCGCGCGCGCCGGCGCCAATCTGTCGGGGGCGCAGGCGTTCACGCAGGGCAACTTCGCCGGCGCCGGCCTGAGCGTCGAACAGCGCATCGGCCGCAGGGCGGCGCTGCACGGCGACGCGCGCGTCGCCGTGCTGTTCGATCGAATCAGCTCGTGGGGACTGCCGCTCCGCCGTGCGACCGTGGCCTTTTCCGTGGGACCCGAGATCGGGATCGCCGGGCAGACGTCACTGAGCGCGCAGATCGACGGCAGCACGACGCCGTACGTCGCGGCTGGCGCGTCGGCGTTCGACGAGGCGTACGGAGCGGTGACGCTGGGCCTCAGCCACCGGTTCGGCCGGGGCCCACGCCACCTGATCGTGCGAGGCTACGCGCGCGAGAACATGATGCTGCCGCTGCGGATCCGGATGAACAGCGATCCGGATCTCGCGGTCGGCATCGAGGCCACGATTACTGCACCCTGACCACGAGCGCCGCGCGGCGGTTCAGGCGCCGCGTCTCTTCCCGCGCGTTGTCGTACTTCGGGCGCTCCTCGCCGTAGCTTCGCGATTCGAGCCGGCTCGCCGGCACGCCGTGCGACGTGAGGTACTCGCGGACGCTGTTCGCACGCCGCTCTCCGAGCGCCAGGTTGTATTCGGCCGTGCCGATGTTGCAGGTATGCCCCTCGATGACGATGTTCCTGCCGGGGTTGGCCTGTAATTTCGCCACCGCGTCGTCGAGCAGGCGGAGCGCTTCGGGCCGCAGCGTCGAGCGATCGAAGTCGAAGTACACGTCTTCGAAGGTCAGCTCCACGACCGGCGGCGGCGGCGTCACCTGGATCGTGACCGACGAGGTCGCGGTGCCGCCCCTGCCGTCGTCCACCGCGACGGTGAGAGGGATCGCGCCCGGCTGCTGTGGAGCCGTCCAGACCGTCTGCCGGTCGGCCGGATTCTGGAACGCACCTGACGGCGCGCTCCATCGGTACGTCAGCGTGTCGCCGTCTGGATCCTGCGCGTCGGCGGTGACAGTCGCCGTCCGACCCACTTCGATCGTGCACGGCTCGCAGCGCGCGGCAACCGTTGGCGGCCGATTGGCGGGGGGCGGCGGCGGTGGCGGCGGCGGCGGCACGTAGTACCGCACGCCGGGATGGTAGCCGATCCGGATCTGCCAGTCCGCGTAATCGGTGAACGAACTGGCGTCGCCGTCGGTCCGGAAGGCGTCGCGGCTCTTCGTCGGCAGGCTCCAGCTGACGCCGCCGCCGACGAAGAATCCCCCCTGGCTCCGCCAGGTCAGCCCGGCGGTCGTGGACGTGAGTCGCTGCACATCCGACACCAGCGGTGCCAGGCTGCCGTCGACGCCGACGACCCGGGCCCCGGTAATCGTGACGCTGTCCCGGCTCGGCACCACGCCGTGCAGTTCGATCGTGCCTCGCAGCGGGCTGCGCGCCGGAAACGCCGCGCCGCCGCCCCAGCGGAACGCCCCGCCCGGCGCGTCGAGGCCATCGGCCTTCCCGCGCACCTCGTACCCGCCGAATCCCGAGACCTCAACGGCGCCGGCTTCCCTGCTGGCGACCAGATCGACGCTGAAGTCGGGCTTGCCGGTCGAGACACCGGCTTCTTCCTTCCCCGTCGGCAGCTTCGCCATCAGGCGCAGCGCCACGGCCGCCGCGTTCCGGCGCTGTTGGGAGAGCAGATTGATCTTGGCGCCAACGAAGAAATCGCCGACGTTGTCGCCGGACCAGCCGCTGGCAACGCGCGGATAGCGGGCCAGCACGCCGCCGACCTGCGCGTCCGAGATGAACAGCGGACGGAGGTCGCGATCGATGCGCGTATCGAAGAGAAACGAACCGAAGATCTCGGCGCGATCGGCCACGCCGATCGCGAAGGTGCCCGCGAAATCGCCGACGTTCGAAAAGCCCTGGAGATAGTTCGTGCCGCGGCGATAGCCGCTGACGGCTACCTTGCCGCGGGGCACCACTTCGGCGGTCGGAACGAACCAGAGGCCGGTGTCGCCGAAGAAGGTGGTCGTGGCCGGCCGGGTGGACGCGTCGGCGGACTCGGCGGGGGCTTGTTGGCCCGATTCGGCTGGAGTCGTCTGTGCGCCCGCCGCTGTGGCCCAGGCGGCAAGCAGCGCCGTGAGCCGTAACAAGCGAAGCGAGTGTGTCATCACGCTGAAACCTCCCGCGGTTCAAGCAGCTCGACTGTACATACTATGGCTGAGCTGTACTCGAAGTCAATCAACGAGTTGCGGGGAACGCCGCGAAGAATCGGCGTCAGTCGGCGGTCTGCGTCGAGCGGTTGCGCGGGTTGACGATCCAGGCGATCGCGATGCTGATCAGATAGAGCCCGATCATCGGCGCGGCGAAGATCGTCTGGTTCCACGGATCGGCCGACGGCGTGACGATGGCCGCGAGCACGAACATGATGAGGACCGCGTAACGGAAGTTCTTCCACAGGAAGCGGGCGGTCACCAGCCGCATCTTCGCGAGGAAGAACACGACGGTCGGCATCTGGAAGATCACGCCCATGCCGATCAGCATCTTCAGATACAGCCCGAAGGTGTCCTGCAGGCGTGGCATGAACGCCAGATCGACGCCGTTGAACGAGGCGAAGAACGCCATCATGAACGGAAACGCGACGTAATGGTTGAACGCCGCGCCGGCCAGGAAGCCGATCGAGGTGAGCAGGACGAACGGAATGGCGAACTTCTTCTCGTTGGAGTACAGGCCCGGCGCGATGAACATCCAGACCTGGTACATCACGTAGGGGGACGCGATGACGAAGCCGGCAATGAGCGAGATGGTGATATACAGCCCGAACGCTTCGCCCGGCTGCGTGTAGATCATCTTCACCCCGGGCGGCAGGACCGCGCGGGTGGGCGCCAGCACGAAATCGAAGATCCGGGGGATGAACCAGAAACCGGCGGCGATGCCGACGCCGATGCCGATACACGCGTTGACGATGCGCTTCCGGAGCTCGTCCAGATGCTCCAGGAACGACATCTTCCCGGCATCGTCGTCTTCTTCGGGCGGAAGCGGAAGGGCTCCCGCCGCGCCAGGGAACTGCACGAGCGCCATGCCGGATGCTCGGCCCTATGCGCCGTCCGCTTTGCGCGCGGGAATGGCTTCGGGCGGCGCGGCGACGCTGGCTGGAGCGGCGGGGGGCTTCGCCGACTCGATCGCGGTGCGCTGCTCTTCGAGCCGGATTTCCTCTTCGAGCGTGCTCTTCAGCTCGTTGGACGCCCGCTTGAACTCGGCCAGACTCCTGCCGAGGGAGCGTCCCAGTTCCGGCAGCTTCCTGGGCCCGAAGATGATGAGCGCGATCACGAAGATGATGATCAGCTCAGGCATGCCGATGGAACCGAACATGGGTGACTCCTACTTTCCCCGGAAGCGGACGGGTGGTTGCAGTTATTATAGGAAGGCGCTCCGAGGCGGTCAAGAAATCCGGGCGCGTCTGGCGTCCGGAAACGATTGGCTGCAGGGAAGTTATCCATCAGGAAGGCCCAGATGCGACGCTATCGTCCGCTGCCCGCTGTCGTGTTTGCCGTGGTGCTGTCGGCCCTGGTCGGCGGCTTTTTCGGCAAGAGCGCGCTGGCCACCGACGATCGGGTTCCCGCACACTACAAGACCTTCACGGCGGCGCTGAGCGCCATCGAGTCGAGCTATGTCGAGGAGGTCAAGTCCGACTCGCTCATCTACGGCGCCGTCCGGGGCATGCTCGCGACGCTCGACCCCCATTCGAGCTTCTTCACGCCGAAGGAATACGCGCAGATGCGCGAGCGGCAGGAAGGGCATTACTACGGGATCGGGATCACCATCGTGACGATCGACGGCGACATCACGGCGCTGTCGGTCTTCGAGGGTTCGCCGGCCTACAAGGTCGGCCTTCGTCGCGGCGACATCATCGCGGAGATCTTCGGCGAGAGCGCCAAGGGCTGGACGACCGAGCAGGCGATGCTCAAGCTGCGCGGCCCGCGCGGCACGCCGGTCCGCATCGGCATCCGCCGCCGCGGCTACCAGGCGGTGATCCCGATCGAGCTCACGCGCGATCAGGTCACGATCCCGACCGTTCCCGCGTATTTCATGATCGACGCGACGACCGGCTATGTCCGGATGCAGGATTTCGGGGAGAACACCGATCGCGACGTGAACCGCGCGCTGCACGATCTCGCCGGGCAGGGGATGACGCGGCTGCTGTTCGATCTGCGCGGCAACCCGGGCGGCCCGCTCGACCAGGCAATCAAGGTCGCCAACGAGTTCCTGCCCAAGGGCGCGGCGATCGTCGAGACCAAGGGACGGATCTCGAACTCCGACGCGAAGTACGTCGCCGAGGAAGACGGCGAGTTCCTCGACATTCCGATGGTGTTGCTCGCCAACCGGGACAGCGCGAGCGCGTCGGAGATCGTCACCGGCGCGCTGCAGGATCACGACCGCGCCTACGTCGTCGGCGAAACGACGTTCGGCAAGGCGCTGGTGCAGTCGGTGTATCGGATCGCGAACCAGGCCGGGCTGGCCTTGACGACGGCGCACTACTACACGCCGAGCGGCCGGCTGATTCAGCGCCCGTGGGACGAAACCTTCGATGAGTACCTGAGCTACCGGCTGAAGGATCAGGATCAGGACCCGGTGCACCAGCCGCAGGATCTGAAGCACACCGACGCGGGGCGTCCGGTCTACGGCGGCGGCGGCATCGAGCCGGACCGCCGCGTTGCCGGTCCGCTCGAGGGCTTCAAGCCCTCGCGCTTCGGCCGCCTGCTCGCCTCGCGCCAGGCGTTCGAGAGCTTCGCGCAGAACTACAGCGCCGTGGGCGACAACCGGATCGCCGGCGCGTCGGTCGGGCGCAAGAGGGTGGCGGAGAACTTCGTGGTCGACGACGCGATGGTCGCCGACTTTCGCGCGCAACTGGCCGCCGACAAGATCGCCGTCGACGACGCGGCATTCCAGGCGGATCTCCCGTTCATCAAGGCGATGATCCGCTTCCGGATCGACGAGGCGGTCTTCGGCATGGCCGACGCGCGACGCCATCTGATTGCCGTCGATCCACAGACGCAGGTTGCGCTCACGACGTTCGGACAGGCGCGTGCGCTTCTCGACATGAAGCGGGACGCCGTCGCTCGCAGGGCGGCGAACTAGCCCCAAAATAAGCGCGTTTGCGGCTCGGCTGACGACGCGAATCGCGATGCGCGCGCGGCGCGAACCTTGCCCGCCGGCTCGATGTCCGGTCGCAGTCTCGCTCGATTGTCGTGCATCTGGTGATCCTC
>JADZED010000035.1 GCA_020850715.1 Acidobacteriota bacterium | reverse complement strand
TTCATGTTCCACGCGTGGTTCATCAGCTCGACCGCGTCGAGCGCGCTCTTGCCCGCCCAGGGCGCGCCGGCCGCGTGCGCGCTCGAGCCCTTGAACAGATACTCGACCGAGACCAGGCCGCTGCCCGTGCTGTCCCCCCAGCGCGTGCCCAGGCTGCTGCCCACATGGCTGTACAGGACGACGTCGACATCCTTGAACAGGCCGGCGCGGACGAAGTACGCCTTGGTCGCGACCAGTTCCTCGGCGATGCCCGGCCAGACCATCAAGGTGCCGGAGAGCTTCTCGCGCTCCATCACGGCCTTCACCGAGAGCGCCGCCGTGACGACGAGCGCCTGCCCGGTGCTGTGCCCTTCGCCGTGGCCCGGCGCGCCCGGCACGAGCTGGTCACGCTCCAGCACGCCCGGCTTCTGGTTCGCCTGCGGGATGCCGTCGACGTCGGTACCGAGCGCGATGACCGGTTTGCCCGAGCCCCAGCGCGCGACCCAGGCCGTGGGGATGCCGGCGACGCCGCGTTCGACGGCGAAGCCCTCCTTCTCGAGAATGCCGGTGAGGTAGCGCTGCGTTTCGTATTCCTGGAACCCGATCTCGCTGAAGCTGAAGACGCTGTCGACCATCTGCTGCGCGAGGTCGCGCCGCTTGTCGACTTCGGCGAGCACCTCGCGCTTCACCGCGTCGACACGCGGATTGGGCGCGAGCACGGTTGGTTTGGAGAGCTCCGCGGGCGCGCCGTCGGGACGCTGCGCGCGCACGGAAGGGGTGGCGGCGGCGACCGCGATGACGATCGCGATCGGCCATCTCGGGCTGCAAAGGCGCATGGGTCGATCCTCCTGTTCGGGAGGCGCCAGCATAACGCACGCGAGGAGGGTGCGCGCGAAAGGCTTAGGATGTCACGGCGCGTGAGATCGAATCGCGGCTGCCGGCTTTCCGGCGGTCTGCATCTGCGGGCCGCGCGGCCGGCATCGGTCTGCGCCTGACGGCGCGCTCCGGATCGCTTGCGGCGCATCGGCCAGCGGACCGCCGCTCTCGTTCCGCGCCTGCTGTGAATCGTCCGGCGCGTCCTAGAACCCATCTCATAAATGGGGGCGCAGCACCGAGGGCGGCGAGGCGCCCGGCTGGCCAGGCGCGAGGAGTGAGGATATTGGGGATATCTGAGCGACGAGCCACGCCGCCAGCGGGGATGCGCCGCCCGCACGTTGTGTCGCGAACCACTGGGACGGGGCACTAGCCCCTGCGATCGTCTCCATCGCCGGCAGCCGTCAGGTCGTACCGGGTCCTGATGGCCTCGGCGATCCGGTCAAGCGCGCCGGGAGAGGCCTCGTCCGCGTACTTGCGCTCGTGAACCTGAAGCTCGCGCGCGAGCGCGTGGTCGCCGAAGACCTCGCCGACCCACCGCGAGAAGTCGCCGCGCCTGAGATACGCGGCCGCGCGATCGGCGTCGAGCGCGGCGAGGGCGTCGACGAACTCGCGCAGCGTCCGCGCATGGGAACCGCCGCCGCGGGCGGCCGCGCCGAACACGAATGCCCGGCCGTACGGCACCGGCACGTCGACGTACTTCTGCCGGTGCCGCACGTGCGGAGTCAGCCGCTCCCCGATCGTGAAGGGTCGCATCGCGGCGCCCGCCTCCTCGGTGACCGGCAGCACGACCGCGCGGTCGAGCGCCAGGTGCGGCAGCGCGTCCCAGGACGCAGGATCCAGCTGCCGGCAGGCGTCGCAGTGCCTTCGGAGCGCCTCGATCTCCGCCAGGTTCGACTCCCGCGTCACGAGGATCACGCCGGTCGCCGCCACCAGCTCGGGCGGGAGCTGCGACGGCCAGTAGGTGACCACCGTGTAGCCGTTGAGCTCGAGATCCAGGAGCCCGCCGGCAATCGCGTCGCGGAGGAAGTAGTGCCCCTCGTCGACGATGATGCGGTGCGGCGTGCCGTTGCGCCGCCGCATGACGTTCAAAACGGGAAGGATCGAGCGGATGTAGTCGAACTTCTCCGCGTGCTCCAGGTTCGAGAGGTCGATGACGAGACTGCGGTCGGGATAGCGCAGCTCGTGCAGCAGCGTCCGGGGCGCGGGCGGCGGATCCTCGCCGCCCAGCACGGTGACGCCCGGCAGCGCCCCGAGCGTGCGGTAGTCGCCCTCCGGGTCCAGGACGCAGAGGCTGTAGCCGTGCAGGATCAGCCGCTCGCACAGCAGACCGGCGAGCCACGACTTGCCGGAATTGGTCTCGCCCACGATCAGCACGTTGCGCCCGCGCACGCCGAGCGAGAACGGCTGCCCATCGTCGGTATGGCCGATGAACAGGCGGCGCCTGGCGCGGGCGGGCACCGGCAGCCGCCCGGTGGCGGTCATCCGCACGATGAAATCGCCGACGGCAGACGGATCCGCGCCGGCGATCACGACGTCGGCGGCGGCCCGGAGCGACGGGCTGCCCCACGCCACGGCGGCGCCGACCTCCGCGAGACGGAGCAGCTCGTGATCGTTCTCGGCATCGCCGACCGCCACCGCGTTGCGCGGCGAGGCGCGCAGGATCTGGAGAGCGGCGGCAAGGCCGGTGGACTTGCTGATGCCCTGCGGCAGCGCCATCACCCGGCTGCGGTTGAACGACAGGACGATCGGCAGCTCGAGCTCGCGGATGACGTCGAGAATCCGGTGCGCCGAGTCGGCGGCGGCATCGACCAGGCACTGGCCGGCGTTGAACGGGATGCCCCGGCGCAGGAGCTCCGCGGTGAACGCCTCGGCGATCGGCGGCGCCAGCACGGTCGTGTGGCGCGTGCCCGGGAAGTGGACCATCGCGCCGTTCTCGGCGACGACCGCGTCGAGAAACGAGAGATCGCCGGCGACGCGCCTGAGCTCGGTGAGGATGCGCCCGGTCACGAGCAGAACCAGGACGCCGCGCGCCCGCGCTTCGGCGATCGCGTCGCGCACGGCGGGATCGGGTCGATCGTCGCGCGAGATCGTGCCGTCGTAGTCGAGCGCCACCACCGACAGCTTCATCGTCTCCTCCCCTGCTCAATCTGCCACATCCACGGCCCGGCGGCGCATCCTGACGGCCATGGCCGGATCAGGAGCGCCGGCGGGCCGCGATCGCGTGGAGCCGCGCGACGAGCAGGTCGTTGGTCCGCGCCGCCCTCGCTCTCAGCTTCTCGCGGTGCCCCTCGATCGCCGCCCGGATGCGATCGCGCTGGTCCCACCAGCGGTCGATGCGCGCGATGAGCTGTCCGATCGTGATGGCGCCGAGCGGCGGCATCTCCATCTCGAGATCCTCGAGCAGCCCGGCCACCTTCGAGGCGTAGGGCAGCGCCGTGAACGGGGTGCCGGCGAGCGTGGCGAAGATGCAGAAGTGCAGCCGCATGCCGACGGCGAACTCGAAGTGGCCCATCACGTCGATCAGCTGGCGGGGCGTGTAGCGGCGCCGCAGGATCTCGGCGCGCTCGGCGCGCCGCATGTGCGCGACGACTCCGTGGCTGTGCTGGACGTCGGTCTTCTCGAGCGGCACGAACACCACGTCGGCGTCGTAGCGGAAGCTGACGAAGTCGGCGGCGTTCGCGAGCAGCGCGTAGTAGGCCGCGGGGTCGATGTCCGGCGCGGCCGGGCCCGGCTCCCTCACCGAGAACCCGACCAGGCGCCTCGCGACGTCCACGCCGTCCTCCCGCAGCGCGCCGGCCGGGAGCTCCTCGGCATCGAGCAGGAACGCGGGGTCCGCCGTGAGGTGGATCTCCTGCGTGACGCCGACATCCTCGAGCAGCCGGAGCCCGAGCCGATCCCGCACGGTGACGACCGTCGACGCCGAGGCGTTCAACGCGTCGCGCACGGCCTGCCGCGAGCCCGCATGCGTCAGCGGCCCGGCGCTGATGGCATACACGAACACGGGCACACCCAGTTCGTGCGCCAGGAAGACCTCGCGCACGTACTCGTCGGCGTCGCGATCGTAGAGAATGCCGCCGCCGCCGAGGATCAGCAGGTCGACGCGCTCGATCTCCGCCGCCATCTCCCGCCGCGTGAGCGACCGCGGCGCGATCGCGCGTTCGACGCCGTGCCGCTCCAGCGTATCCGATGGATTGCGCGACAGCACCGTGACTTCCGCGTCGATTGTCGCGCGCAGCCGCGTCAGGATGCCTTCGAGGATCGCCTCGTCGCCGAGGTTCATGCCGCCGTAGGAGCCGGAGATCGCGATCCGGAGGGGTGAAGCCGCATCCATCTTGGCACCTCGTCAGAGCGGGACGAGCGACGGCCACCGGAGCTCGATGCCCTCCCGCGCGAGCAGCGACTGAAAGTCCTCGAGCAGCTTCTGCGTGTTCCGCACGGCCCGCGGCGCCGCCTGCCGCTCGAGGCAGAACGCCGCGAGCAGGCCGGCCGATTCTCCGACGTTCCACTCCACGGGATGGAGCCGATAGGCGCCGTTGGTGATGTGGGTGACGCCGAGATTCTTGCCGCCGGGCAGCAGGTTCTCGACGCGAACCGGGATCATCGCGCCGAGCGGAATCTGGAACGGCCAGCAGCCCATGTCGAGATAGCCGGCCCCGCTCACGCGCGGATGGAGGTCGATGCGATAGCAGCCGATCCCGACCGAGTCGGCGAAGAATTCGGGACCGTGGGGCCTGAGCGGATGCGCGATGTGCTGCTCGAGGACCGTGAACTCCGCGCGGATGCGCCGCGTCTCGCGCACGTAGGGCGCCGGCGCCAGGCCGTCGGCCGTGCCGCCGACGACGTCGCGGCGCAGGTGCAGGCCGGGGTACCCGACACCGCCGTCGGGCCGCGGCGCTTCGGTCTGCAGCCAGTACAAGAGACTGAGACTGAGCTGCCGCGCAGATTCGGCGTTCCTCGCCTGCTCGGCCCGATCGACGCCGACCACCGGGCCGAACCAGTAGTCGTTCTGCGGCCAGTTCACCACAGTGACGTCGCTGGCGGCGAATCCTTCGGTGAAGTTCGTGCGATCGAGAATGCGCCGGAACTCCCACCACGGCCGCCGATCTTCCGCCTCGAACAGCAGCCGGGTGATCGGCTCGCCCGTCTCGGGACGCACCGTCGTCCAGCCGAGGAGCGGCCCCGGCCAGCCGGGCGGCTGGAATGCGCGCCAGAGCTCGTACTGCCTCGGTCGATCGATCGTGTGATCCTCTCCGGGAAGATATTCCATTGCGAAGCAGTGCGTGATCGCCTGCTGATCGCGCGGGTCCGCCCGCTCGGCCGCGTGCGGCTCCCCGGTGTCGGCGCGCGATTCGGCGCCGACGACGTGCTCGACGTTCGCGAGTTCCAGCAGCTCGCCGTACGGCGTGGCGTCGATGAAGAACGGCGCCTCGATCAGCCAGTCGCGGCCCGACGCCAGCCCCCGCACCTCGACGCCGGCGACCCGGTCGCCGTGCGTCCACGCGCGCAGCGGCCGGCAGGGGTGCATCACCAGCAGCCGGCCGGTCAACTGGTGCGGCGCCATCATCTGGTGCAGCACGGCAACGGCGACGCGCGGATCGTGGCACAGGCGGCTGACCCAGCCGTTGCCGGGATTCAGCTGCGGGTCGGCGCGCGCGGTCGCAATCAGCGGCAGGAAGGCGCGGTAGTAGTCCCGGATGCCGCGGCGGAGCGTGCGATAGCTGGCGGTCGCGCCGTACTCTTCGATCCACGGATGCTCGTCGGGCGGCACCGCCTGGTTGGTCAACTGTCCCCCGATCCAGTGCGTTTCTTCGGTGAGGATCACGCGGCATCCGCGGCGGGCCGCCGCCAGCGCGGCGGCGCACGCGCCGAGGCCGCCTCCGACGATGGCGACGTCCGTGCGCAGGATGTCCATCGGCTGAGCCCCGGGATGCACGTTGCCGGCCATCCGGTCGTAGCTCGGCGGCAGGCGGACGACCGCGCCTGGGAGGCGCCGCCGGCGTGATCGGCCCTCCCGGCGTCAGGCCACTCCGGCGACCGCCGCGCGAATGAACGCGACGAGCGGCCCGGGATAGATGCCCAGCCAGACGAGCAGGACCGTGAGCGCCGCGAGCGCGAGGCCGCCGGCGAGCGGCGCGCGGCCCGCCGGAACGCCGCCAATCCCGCCGGCCGCCGGCTCCATGTACATCGCCACGACGACGCGCAGGTAGTAGAAGAGGCCGATGCCGCTCGTCACCATCATCACGATGAGCAGCGCCCAGAGGGCGGCGCTGCCGGCGGCCACGGTGACATAGAACTTCCCCACGAAGCCGGCCGTGAGCGGAATGCCCGCGAGCGACAGCAGCGCCGCCGTGAGTACCATCGCCAGCCAGGGGCGCCGGGCGGCAAGGCCGCGATAGTCGTCGATGTCCCCGGCCTCGCGCGCCGGGGTCGAGAGGACGGCGACGACGCCGAACGCGCCGAGCATCGTGACGAAATAGGCGGCGAGATAGAAGGCGACGGCCGCCGCCGCCATGTCGCCGCCGGCCAGGAACGCCACGATGAGGTAGCCGAGGTGCGCGATCGACGAATAGGCGAGCAGCCGCTTGACGTTGCGCTGCTGCAGGGCGAGGAGGTTGCCGCCGGCCATCGACGCGATCGCCAGCAGCGTGAACACGACCAGCAGCGCCCGATGCGCGCGCACGACGTCGCCCGGCAGATAACGCAGCAGCAGCGCGAGCATCGCCCCCTTGGACACCGTCGACACGAAGGCGGTCGTCGGCGCGGGCGCGCCCTGATACACGTCAGGCGTCCACAGATGGAAGGGGACCAGCGCCAGCTTGAACCCGAAGCCGACGACGATCAGCCCGACGCCTCCCAGCGCGATGAGATCCCGATCCGCCGCCGTCATCGACATGCGGGCGAATTCCATGGTGCCGAGCCGCGCGTAGACCAGCGCCATGCCGAACAGCAGGAAGGCGGCCGAGGCGGCCGCGAGGATCAGGTACTTCAAGCCTGCCTCGACTGCCTCGGCGCGCGTGCGCGGATACGCGATCAGGCCGTACAGCGACACGCTCAGCAGTTCCAGCCCGAGGAAGAACGACGCGAAGTGCGCCGCCGAGACCAGGACGATCGATCCGAGCGCCGCCAGCAGCAGCAGCATGTAGTACTCGTCGCGCTGATCTTCGAGCCGATCGAGATAACCGACCGCCAGCAGCGCCACGGCCGCGGTCGCCGCGAGAATCAGACCCGTGAAGCCGATCGCGTACTCGTCGACGAGGAGCAGCGGCCCCACGCCGCGCGGCCCCACCGATGTCGTACGGAACAGCAGCAGGAACGCGACGAGCAGCCCCGCAAGGGCGATTCCCGCCGTCACGTGATGGCTGCGGCGAATCGAGACGGCGATCATCAGCACCACCACGGCGGCCCCCACCGCGATGAGCGGGCCCAGCAGGACCAACGTGGTGGCGTTCATCGCGCCGCTCTCCCGGGCATCGTGGCGGCAACGGTCGCCACTGCGGCCGCGGCCGTATCGATCACCGGCTGCGGGTAGACGCCGAGCCACACGAGGGCGAGCACGAGCGCGCCGACGACGGTCATCTCGCGCAGCCCGAGATCGGACATGCGGGTCGCGACGCGCTCAGGCCCCTGGAACGCCGCCTGGACCAGCCACAGCGCGTACACGGTCGAGATGATCAGGCCGATCGCCGCGACCGCCGTGGCCGCCGGGCTGACGTCCCAGGTGCCGAGCAGCACCAGGAACTCGGCGACGAAGTTGCCGAGGCCGGGCAGCCCCATGGCCGCCAGGGCGAAGAACATGGCCATGCCGCCCATGCGCGGAAGGGCCGGCCACAACCCGCCGAGCCGGCGGAGATCTCTCGTATGCGCACGTTCCTGGAGAGCCCCGACGAGAATGAACAGCGCGCCGGTGCTCAAGCCGTGGCACAGGATCTGGAGGATCGCCCCCTGCAGCGCGAGCGGCGTGCCGGCGAACGCGCCCATCAGCACGAATCCCATGTGGCTGACGCTGGTGTAGGCGACCATGCGCTTGAGATCGGTCTGTCCGAAGGCGAGTACCGCGCCATACAGCACGCCGGCGACGCCGAGCGCGATGGCCGCGGGCGCGAACGCGGCCGCCGCCTCGGGAAACAGCGGCAGCACGAAGCGCAGCAGGCCGTACGCGCCGGTCTTCAGGAGCAGGCTCGCCAGGACGACGCTGCCGGCCGTCGGCGCTTCGGTGTGCGCGTCGGGGAGCCACGTGTGGACCGGCACGGCGGGCAGTTTCACCGCGAAGGCCGTGAAGAAGCCGAGCATCAGCCACCAGCCGGTCGACGCGGTCAGCGGGGCGCCGAGCAGCGCCCCGTAGTCGAACGTGTAGACGCCGGAGGCCCCGCCGTGCACGAAGTACAGCGCCACGATCGCGATGAGCATCAGCAAGCCGCTGATCTGCGTGAAGATGAAGAACTTCACCGCGGCGTAGATGCGCCGCTCGTGCCCCCAGATCCCGATGAGGAAGTACATCGGGACCAGCATCATCTCCCACAGGAAATAGAACAGGAACAGATCGAGCGCGAGGAAGACGCCGACGATGGCGGCCAGCACCCACATCAGCTGGAAGTGGAACGAGTCGACGCGATCCTGAATCTCGCTCCAGGAGCAGGCAACCGACATGATGCCGAGAAATCCGGTGAGCAGAATCAGCAGCAGGCTGAGCCCGTCGAGGCCGAGGTGAAAGCGGATGCCGAGCGAGTCGATCCACGGTCGATCGAACTCCACGAGCCAGCGACCGGCCTCCGGGCCGCCGGTGCGCCAGGCGCCGGCCCAGATGCCGATCGCCATCGCGAGGTCGAGGGAGATGCCGGCCAGCGCGATCCAGCGCGGCCAGGCGCGGCTCCCCCGGCCCGATACCCAGGCGAGGACGCCGGCGAGGAAGGGCACGAGGATCAGCCAGACGAGGATCATAGGAAGATGACGATCGTGGTGACGATTGCCGCTCCGAGCGCGATGCTGGCGGCATACCAGCGGACGCCGCCGGTTTCGGTGGCGCTCAGCGCACGCCACGCCGCCTGGCTCGCCCACGCCAGCACGTCGTAGATCCGATCGATCCCGTCGCGCCGGCCGGCCTCGGCGAACCCGACCACCGGCCGGACGAACAGCCGGTCGTACAGCCAGTCGAAGCCCCAGCCGGCGAACCAGAAGCGGTGCAGGCGCGAGGGCGCGGGGCGTTGGATCAACGCGGCCAGCGTCGCACGATGGCGCAGGTAGAGCAGCCACGCCACCCCGATCCCGGCGAGCGACACGATGCCGGCGACAAGCTGCAGCCGCGCGAGGTCGGCGGCCCGCGCCGGCACCGCCTCCACGGGTGGCAGCACCGCGCGAAGCGCGTCGGTGAAGACCGGCCGATCGCCGAGGGTCGGCGGCAGCTCGATGAACCCGGCGACCAGGGCCAGGATCGCGAGCACGACGAGCGGGACGCCCATCCGCCATCCCGCGGTGCGCGCGGGTGCATGCCGGCCGCTGCCGAAGAAGGTGAGAAAGACCATCCGAAAGCTGTACACCGAGGTGAGCAGCGCGCCGACGATGCCGGCGAGCCAGAGCCACGGTCCGCCCGCCGGCGACGACCACGCGTCGAACAGGATCAGGTCCTTGCTGTAGAAGCCGGCCGTCACCACGGGCACGGCCGAGAGCGATGCGGCGCCGGCCAGGAAGGTCCAGAAGGCGATCGGCAGATCGCGCCGCAGGCCGCCCATCTTGAACATGTCGTGCTCCTCGTGCATCGCGAGGATGACCACTCCGGCGGCGAGGAAGAGCAGCGCCTTGAAGAAGGCGTGCGTCATGAAGTGGAAGATCGCCGCGCTCCAGGCGCCGACGCCGAGCGCGAGGAACATGTAGCCGATCTGGCTGATGGTCGAGTAGGCGAGCACGCGCTTGATGTCCCACTGAGTGAGCGCGCTGCAGCCGGCGAGGAGCAGCGTCGCCGCGCCGACGACGGCGACCGCCAGCTGCACGGGCGGCGCGAGCGCGAACAGCACGTGCGTGCGCGCGATCAGGTACACGCCGGCCGTCACCATTGTCGCCGCATGGATGAGCGCGCTCACCGGCGTGGGACCGGCCATCGCGTCGGGCAGCCAGGTCTGCAGCGGTAGCTGCGCCGACTTGCCGACCGCGCCGCCGAGCAGCAGCGCCGCCGCGGCCACCGGCAGCGCCGAGCCCACGGGCCACTGCGCGGCCGCGCGCTCCATCAGGGGTTGGATCTCGAGCGTGCCCAGACGGGTCGCGAGAATGAAGAGACCGATGGCGAGCGCCGTGTCGCCGACGCGCGTGACGATGAACGCCTTGCGCCCGGCGTTGGCGTTCACCGGGTCCCGGTACCAGAAGCCGATGAGCAGGTAGCTGCACAGGCCGACGCCTTCCCAACCGAAGTAGAGGAAGAGGAGGTTGTCGGCGAGGACGAGCGCGAGCATCGAGCCGACAAAGAGGTTCATGTAGGCGAAGAAGCGGGCGTAGCCGTCGTCTCCCTCCATGTAGGCCGACGAGTAGATGTGGATGAGCAGGCTGACGGCGGCGACGACCAGCATCATCACGAGCGACAGCGCGTCGAGCCTGAGCGCGATCGCGGGCTCGAAATCGCCGACGCGCATCCAGGTCCAGAGCGTCTGCGAGTACACGCGGGCGCCGGGCGGCAGGCCCGCGAAGGACGCGGCGACCGCGAACGCGATGGCCGTGGCGCCGGCGATGGATCCGATGCCGACCGCCGCGGCCCCCGCCCGCCGCAATCGCGCGCCCGCCGCCACCAGGACGAGAAAGCCTGCAAACGGCAGCGCGGGGACGAGCCACAGCCATTCGAGCATGTCACCCTCGCAGCGAAGCGGCCGCATCGGCGTCGAGCGTGCCGCGGCTGCGGACGAGCAGGAGCAACAGCGCGAGGCCGACCGCAACCTCGGCAGCCGCCATGGCGAGGATGAACAGGAACATCACCTGGCCATCGGCCTGGCCCCATCGCGAGCCGGCCGCGACGAACGCGAGGCCGGCGGCGTTCAGCATCACCTCGATCGACAGCAGGATGAAGACGAGGTTGCGGCGGACGAGCAGGCCGATCAGGCCGAGGAGGAAGAGAATCCCGGCGAGGACCAGCGCGTGCATCAGCGGAACCTCAGCCACCTCCGCTCCTTTCCGTCTCGCGGCGCCCCAGGTGATAGGCGCCGACGAGTCCCGCCAGCAGCAGCATCGACGCGATTTCGACGCCGAGCGCGTAGGGCCCGTACAGCGCGATCCCGACCTCCACCGGACCGATCTCCGCGCCGGTCGACGCCAGTGTTGCCGATCCGATCACGTACAGCAGTTCACCGAACAGGACGATCGCCAGGGCGAGCGGTCCGCTCCAGACGCCGGGCGGGAGCCAGCGCCGCTCCTGATCGGCGCTCTGCGGGCCGAGGTTCAGGAGCATCATCACGAAGACGAAGAGCACCATGATGGCCCCGGCATAGATGATCACTTCGAGGGCGGCGACAAACGGCGCGCCGACGACGAAGAAGATCAACGCGACGGCCAGGAGCGAGACGATCAGATACAGCAGTCCGTGAACGGCGTTCCTCCTCGTAATCGCCAGCGCCGTGGCGAGGACGGCGACGACGGCGGCGACGTAGAACAGGATGTCCATGGTCCTAGGGCAGGAGGGTCCGGACGTCGGCCGGCGGCGCTTCGCGCTCCGCTTCGCCCTTGGCCTTGCCGCCAATCGCGACGCCGGCGACCTTGTAGTAGTTGTAGCCGTGGTACTTGCCCTGGCCGGCGATCAGCAGGTGTTCCTTCTCGTAGACGAGGTTGGGCCGGCGGTATTCCGCCATCTCGAAATCCGGGGTGAGCTGGATGGCGTAGGTCGGGCAGGCGTCCTCGCAGAACCCGCAGAAGATGCAGCGGGAGAAGTTGATGCGGAAGAATTCCGGATAGCGGCGGCCGTGCTCGTCCTCGGCGGCCTGCAGCGCGATGCAGGCCACCGGGCACACCACGGCGCACAGGTAGCACGCCACGCAGCGTTCGCCGCCGTCGGGATCGCGCGAGAGGATGATCCGCGCCCGATAGCGGGGCGGCAGCGCCACCTTCTCCTCCGGGTACTGGATGGTCGCCCGGCGCTCGAACATGTGCAGGAAGACGACCCAGAGCCCCTTGATGACGCTCCACATCGGCATCTCCCCCCTTACGCCCGCGCGGTCACGATCGCGCCGGTCACGGCCAGGTTCAGCAGGGCCAGCGGCAGCATCACCTTCCAGCCGTACGCCATCAGCTGGTCGAAGCGCGGGCGCGGCAGCGTCGCGCGCAGCAGGATGAAGCCGCAGACGAGAATGAGCGTCTTCAGCGCGAACCAGACGACCGGCGGCAGCCACGGGCCGAGCCATCCGCCGAAGAACAGCGTCACGGCCATCGCGGAGATGAGCGTGATGCCGAGGTATTCGCCGATGAAGAACATCCCGAACTTCATCCCCGAGTACTCCGAGTGGTAGCCGGCGACGATCTCGCTCTCCGCCTCGGGCAGATCGAACGGCAGCCGGCGCGTCTCCGCGATGCCGGCATTGGCGAAGACGATGAGGCCCAGCAGCTGCGGGACGCAGTACCAGAGCCCGCGCTGCGCCTCGACGATGGCGCGAAGGCTGAAGGAGCCGGCGAGCATGACGACGCCCATCAGCGACAGACCCATGAACACTTCGTAGGCCAGCATCTGCGCGGCCGCGCGCAGGCTGCCGACCAGCGCGTACTTGTTGTCCGACGACCAGCCGGCCAGCGTGACGCTGTAAACGCCGAGCGACGACATGCCGAGGAAGAACAGCAGGCCGATGTTCAGGTCGGCCACCTGCACCGTGGGCGCGAAGGGCACGACGCCGAATGCCAGCAGGACGGTGACCATCACGATGGCCGGCGCGATCACGAACACCGGCCTGTCGGCGAACGGCGGAATCCAGTCCTCCTTCGTCAGCAGCTTGATCGTGTCGGCGACCGTCTGGAAGATGCCGAACGGGCCGACCCGGTTCGGCCCGTAGCGGTCCTGCCACAGCCCGAGCAGCCGGCGCTCGAACCACACGAGCAACGCGGCGACGGTCAGCAGCACGACGAGGATGACGATCAGGATCACGATCGCGTAGAGCGACGGGCTCATCGGTCGCGCTCCGCGGGATGGATCCGGGCGCGATCGGGCAGCCGCATCCAGGGCGCGCCCTGGAGGCCGACGCCGATGCCGGCGACGCCGGGCGGCAGCGACGCCACGCGCCGCACCTGCAGCCGGCAGGTGCCGTCGGCGGAGGCGACGACGGCGTCGCCGCCTTCACGGAGGCCGGCCCGGTGCAGATCGCCGTCGTTGAGGGCGACGTACGCCCGCGGCGCCAGCGCGGCCACCGAGGGCGCCAGCGCGCTCAGCTCCTCCGAGCCGAAGATCTCGTACATCGGCACGCACAGCCAGTCGCGATCGTCCGGCTCGAACGCCGACGGCGCGCGGCCGGCGGCCGCGGGCGCGCCCGGCGCGGCCGGCTCGATGAGCCGGAGCCCCGGATCGCCGCCGCGCAGCGGCCCACCCACCACGGTCTGGTAGTAGTTGACCGACTGCACCGAATTCCACCCAGGCGCCCAGAAGCGCGGGATCAGGGCGGAGGGCGGCTGCGCCGGCGGCGGCTGCGCCTGAAACCCTTCCATCGTGAAGCTCAACGCGCTGTCGGGATCGCCGGGCGGCTCTGGCTCGTGCACGGTCACGTTGGCGTCCCGCGCGGTCCGTCCGCTGTAGCGCGCCGGCTCGCGCGCGATCCTGGTTCCGGCGATCCTGAAGGTCGCCGGCGGCGCGACGTCGCGCACCGCCGCGAACGCGGGCAGCTCGCGCGCGAGCGCGCCGGTCACGTCGTCGAGCGTCTCCCACGCGGCCGCCGCGCCGCCGCGGCCCGACGCGCGCATCAGATCGCGAAGCCAGCGCCAGCTCTCCTGGACGTCGCCGCCGGCCACGAACACCTGAAAGGCGCGTTGCGCCCGTCCCTCGCCGTTCACGTAGGTGCCGTCGCCCTCCGCGAAGGTCGCCGCCGGCAGCACGATGGTCGCCCGCTCGGCGGTCGGCGTCAGCGTGTGATCGACAACGACCAGCTCGCCCGCGCGCTCGAACAGCCGGGCAGCGCGATCGGCGCCGCAGCGGCGCGGCAGATCGTTCTCGAGCACGATGAGCGGGCTGCCCGGCCAGAGGAGCGCAGTCGCGTCGTCGAGGTCGCATCCGCCGAGCATGGCCGCGCCGAGGCTGTTGCACTCGGGGACGACGAGCGCGATGCGTACGGGGCGGCCGGCGGCGTGGAGGGCGTGCGCCACCCGGGCGGCCGCGTCGAGCACGGCTTGGCTGGCCAGGCTCACGCCGGCGACGACGAGCGGGCGCTCGGCGGCGCGCAGCGCGCCGGCGATCCGGCCGACGAGCGCGGCATCGGCGGCCAGGGCGCCGCGCGGCGAGGGGGCGGCCTGGTCGAGCGCGTGCGCGATCGCACACCCGATCCGCGCGAGATCGTCGGGTGCGGCGTGCATCGTCGCCGCGGCGACGTCGTCGAGCGGCGTGGCCGCGACCGTCGCGATGTAGAGCGGCCCTCTTTCATCCTGCAGCGCGTTGCGCACCGCGGTGTCGTCCCATGCGGGGATGCGCAGCGCCGCGGCCGCCTTCATCGGCTGCTGCCGCACCGACTGCCGCAGGGCGAGGGCGAGCATCGGCGCCGTGTTCGTGACGTCCTCGCCGAGCACGAGCACGGCGTCGGCCTGCGCGGCGTCGTGGAGCGAGGCGGCGGGCGCCGGTCCCTCCTGCAGGAGGCGGAGCACCTCGGAGACGAGGCGGTGTTCGGCGGCGCCCATGCCGGAACAGAAGCGGTCGGGGCCGACGAGCGCGCGAAGCGCGAAGTTCGCCTCGAGCGACGCACGCGGCGATCCGATGCCGATCGCCCCGCTGCCGCCGGCGAGCGGGGATGCCGCGCGCGCGACGGCGTCGGAGGGCGCGGCCGCGTCGGCCCGGCCGGCAATGCGCGGCGCGCGGACGCGGCGCGGTCCGTTGACGAACTCGTAGCCGTAGCGTCCGCGGTCGCAGAGGAAATACCCGTTGACCTCGCCGTTGAAGCGGTTGCGGATGCGGCGCAGCAGGCCGTACCGCTCGCCGGCAATCGTGTTGCAGCCGGCGGCGCAGTGCACGCAGATTGACGGCGCGGTGCGCTCGTCCCACTTGCGCGTGAAGTGCAGCTTGAGCGTCTTGTCGGTGAAGACGCCGGTCGGACAGACCTCGACCAGGTTGCCGCTGAACGGGCTCTCGAGCACGCCGTCGCTCTGGCGGCCGAAGAAGACGCGGTCGCGGAGGAAGAAGGCGTCGAAATCGCGGCCGCCCGCGTAGTCGCGGTAGAAGCGGACGCACCGGTAACACTGGATGCACCGGTTCATCTCGTGGTTCACGAACGGCCCCAGGTCCTGGTTGCGGAAGGTCCGCTTCAGGCCGCGGTAGCGTCGGTAGGTCTGCTGGTCCATCACCTCCATGTCCTGGAGGTGGCACTCGCCGCCTTCGTCGCAGACCGGGCAATCGTGCGGGTGGTGGACCATGAGCCATTCGCCGACGCTCTTGCGGAACTCGCGCGCGTCCGGGTCGTCGATCGAGATGCGCGTGTTGGGGGCGGCCGCCGTCATGCAGGCCATCACGAGGCGCCCGCGCATGTCCTTCTCGTCGCGGAACTGCTTCACGGCGCACTGGCGGCAGGCGCCGACCGATCCCAGCGCCGGGTGCCAGCAGAAGTACGGCAGATTGAAGCCGAGCGTCAGCGACGCGTCGAGCAGGTTCATGCCGTCGGGCACGTCGTAGGAGCGCTGGTCGATGAAGATGGTCGCCACCCGCTACCGCCACGGACAACGATGCTCGCGGACGTGCCGCTCGAAGTCATCGCGGAAATGTCTGAGGCCGCTCTGCAGCGGCTCGGCGGCGCCGGGGGCCAGGGCGCAGTAGGTGTTGCCGGGCGCGAGCAGGCGCGCGTGCGCGGCCAGCGTGTCGAGGTCCGCCATCTCGCCGCGGCCCTCCTCGAAGTCGCGGAGGATGTCGGCCACCCAGTGCAGCCCCGCCCAGCAGGGCGTGCACCAGCCGCACGATTCCTGCGCGAAGAACTCTTCGAGATTGCGGATCATCCCGACCGGGCAGGTGCGATCGTCGAGCACGATCATCGTGCCGGTGCCCATGCGGCTGCCGTGCTTCTGCAGCGACTCGAAGTCCATCGGCGCATCGAGATGTTCGTCGACCAGGAAGTCGGTGGAGGCGCCGCCCGGGAGCAGTCCGCGGAAGCGCACGCCGTCCCGCATGCCGCCGGCGTGCTCCTCGAGGATCTCGCGGATCGTGGTGCCGAGCGGCAGCTCCCAGAGACCCGGTCTCTTCACGCGGCCGCTGGCGCCGTAGAGCTTGGTGCCCCCCTCGCCGGTGGCGCTCAGCTTGCGGTAGGCCTCGGCGCCGCGGCCGATCACGTGCGGGACGTTGCAGATCGTCTCGACGTTGTTGACGACGGTCGGCCGGCCCCAGAGGCCCACGACGGCGGGATAGGGCGGCTTCGACCGCGGGTTGGCGCGCCTGCCCTCGAGCGCGTTGATGAGCCCGGTCTCCTCGCCGGCCATGTATCGTCCGCCCGAGATGTGCAGCCGCAGCTCCAGGCTGTAGCCAGACCCGAGGATCTGCCGGCCGAGATAACCCGCGTCGTACGCCTCGGCAATCGCGCGCGCGAGCCGCGCTTCCGACAGCTTGTAGGCCCAGCGCAGGAAGATGTAGGCGACATCGGCCTCGATCGCATAGGCGCTGAGGATGACGCCTTCGACCAGCTGGTGCGGGTCGCGCTCCATCAGCAGCCGATCCTTGAACGTGCCGGGCTCCATCTCGTCGGCGTTGACGACGAGATACTTCGGGTGCGGGGCATCGGCGCCCATCGGCACGAAGCTCCACTTCTGCCCCGTCGGGAAGCCGGCGCCGCCGCGGCCGCGCAGGCCGGAGTCCTTGACGCGCTTCTGCACCTCGGCGGGCGCCAGCCTCCGCAGCGCGTCGCGCAGCGCGGCGTAGCCGCCGGCGCGTTCGTACGCGCGCAGGTCCAGCGCCGCGCCGTCCTCGCGCATGCGCCCGGTCAGGGGGCGATCGGTCACTCGTACCTCGCGAGGAGCGAGGCGGCGTCGGCCGGGTCGACGTCGTGGTGCAGGTCGCCGTCGACCATCAGCACCGGCGCGTGATCGCACGCGCCGAGGCAGACGATCGGCAGCAGCGTGAAGCGACGGTCGGCGCTGGTGCCGCCCTGGGGCGCGCCGGCGGCGGCCGCGGCCGCATCGAGCAGGCGGCCCGCCCCGAGCATCCAGCAGCTCACGCTGTTGCAGACGAGGATCACGTGCCGGCCGACGGCCCGGCGGAAGATCATGTTGTAGAAGCTGGCGACGCCGTCGAGCTCGTCGACCGTCATCTGGATGAGCGGCGCCAGATCGCGCAGGGCCTCGTCGGACACCCACCCGCGGTGGCGCTGCACGATTCGCATCGCATCGATCGACGCCGCACGGCGCGTCGGGTACCGCGTCAGCTCCGCTTCGATCTCGTGTCGCTCCTCGTCGCTCAGCATCGGCTGCCCTCGCACGCGCCGCCCGCGCGGCGCCCGTTGCCCCTCATCGATCGATGTCGGCCAGCACGAAATCGAGGCTGCCGAGAATCGCGAGCAGGTCCGGAATCATCCGGCCACGGCTCAGCATCGGCACCATCTGCATGTGCGGGAACGACGGCGTCCGGATCCGCACGCGGTACGGAATGGTGTTGCCGTCGCTCGTCAGGTAGTAGCCGTTGTCGCCCTTGGTCGCCTCGACGTGCACCAGCGCCTCGCCCGCCGGAATCACCGGCCCCCAGCTCACGCCGAGAAAGTGCGTGATCAGCGTCTCGATGTCGTGCATCGTCCGCTCCTTGAGCGGCGGCGTGGCGAGCGTGGCAGCCGACTTGTACGGGCCCTCCGGCATGCCGCTGACGCACTGCTCGATGATGCGAACGCTCTGCCGGATCTCCTCGACGTGCACCACGGCCCGGTCGTAGCTGTCGCCGTGCTGTCCGGTCGGGATGTCGAACTGGAACTGGTCGTAGCCGGAGTAGGGCCGCTTCTTCCGGAAGTCCCACTCGAGGCCGGTGGCGCGCAGCACCGGGCCGGTGGCGCCCCAGTCGATCGCCTCTCCGGCCGTGCACCCGCCGATGCCGCGCGTCCGGGCGCGGAAGATCGCGTTGGCCATCACGAGCGTGTCGTACTCGCGCAAGCGCGGCTTGAAGTAGGCGACGAAGTCCGACACCAGGCGATCCCAGCCCTTGGGCAGGTCCTCGGCGACGCCGCCGATGCGGAACCAGTTCGGATGCATCCGCGCGCCGCAGATGGCCTCGATGATGCCGAACACGCGCTCCCGGTCGGTGAACATGTAGAACACCGGCGAGAGCGCGCCGACATCCTGCGCGAAGGTGCCGTACCAGACCAGATGGCTGGCGATCCGGAACAGTTCGCAGAGCATGATCCGGATCACCTTCACGCGATCGGGCACCTCGATGCCGGCCAGCCGCTCGACCGACAGCACGTAGGGCAGGTTGTTCATCACCCCGCCGAGGTAGTCGACCCGATCGGTGTAGGGAATGAAGGTGTGCCACGACTGGCGCTCGCCCATCTTTTCCGCGCCGCGGTGGTGGTAGCCGATCTGCGGGATCGCATCGACGATCTCCTCGCCGCGCAACTGCAGCACGATGCGCAGCACCCCGTGCGTCCCGGGATGCTGCGGTCCGAGGTTGAGGAACATGTAGTCCTCGCCGTCGTCGTGCCGCGTGAGGCCCCATTCCTCGGGATGGAAACGGAGCGCGTCCTGCTCTTCCTCGACGCGCGCTTCGGTCATGTGGAACGTCCCCATTTCCGTCGCACGCGCCGGGTGATCCTTGCGCAGCGGGTGCCCCTTCCAGGTCGTCGGCATCAGGAGGCGCGCCAGGCGCGGATGACCGTCGAACAGGATGCCGAACATGTCGAAGATCTCGCGCTCGTACCAGTTCGCCGAAGGCCAGATGTCGGTGACCGTGGCCAGCGACGGGTGCGCGTCGTCGAGCGGGACCTTGATGCGTACGTCCGCGTTGCGATCGAACGAGAGCAGGTGGTAGACGACGGTGAAGTCGTGCGCCGGCAGCGCGGCCCGATCGGCCCGGAGCCGCTCGTCGACCGCCGCCAGGTCGTACAGCATGCGATAGCCGGAGCGCTTCAGGTGCGCGACGACCTCGTGCGCGCGATCGGCGGGCGCCCAGCAGGTAGGCACCAGATCCCGCGTCGGCTGCGGGACGAAATGGACCCCTGGGAATGCCGCGGCGAGCTCCTGAAGCACGTCCATGGCGTCAGATCTCGCCCGGCGGGCGGAGAAAGGTCGTGCGCTGGCGTTCGTCCCGCTTCATGTCACGCCGCGATGGCACCGCCGGACGCTCGATGCCTTGCGGACCGGCCACCCAGCTCAACGGCCGTCGTTCGCGGCCGACCAGCTGCTGCAGGAGCAGCAGGCCCTCGGTGAAGCTGTCGGGGCGCGGCGGACAGCCCTGGACGTAGACGTCCACGGGCAGGAACGTGTCGACGCCCTGCACGACGCTGTAGATGTCGTACATGCCGCCGGAGTTGGCGCACGAGCCCATCGAGATCACCCAGCGCGGCGCCATCATCTGCTCGTAGAGCTGCTTGATGATCGGCGCCATCTTGATGAAGACGGTGCCGGCAATGACCATCAGGTCGGCCTCGCGCGGGGTGCCGCGAATCACTTCGGCGCCGAAACGCGCGATGTCGTACTTGCTGGTCAGGCTGGTCGCCATCTCCACGTAGCAGCACGAGAGTCCGAAGTTGAACGGCCAGATCGAGTTCTTGCGTCCCCACGCGACCAGATCCTGCAGCCGGCTCATGAGGAGAAGACGGCGCACCTCATCGTCGAACGGACGGTGATCTTGGCCGGTCGGAGCGGCCGGGCCAGCGGGTGTGAGCGACCATCGCATGGGGATGTCCGGATCAGCGGAGGCGGCTGCGCGGGGCAAGATCGAGGCCGCCGACCCGCCACACCCAGGCGAGCGCGACCGACAGGATGCCGATGAAGACGAGCCCTTCGGCGTAGGCCGCCCAGCCGAGCGCGCGCAGGGCGACGGCCCACGAAAAGATGTACGCCGCCTCGAGGTCGAAGATCACGAAGAAGACCGCGACCAGATAGAACGCCGCGCCGAATCGAAGCCGGGCCGATCCGGTCGAGACGATGCCCGACTCGTACGGGAGCGCGGTCGCCCGCTCGCTGTGGCGTTCGCCGAGCAGCGCCGAGAGGGCGAGCAGCGCGACGGCGAGGGCGATCACGAGCACGAAATAGACGACGAGCGGCCAGAGCACGCGCCCTCCCTGCCGGCGCCGGTGACACGCGACGCACGGCTCCCCCGATGGTCGTGGGTCCGCCGGACTGCGGACAATGGTCCGTCTGTTGCTGGCGATGGGACGGTTATCACGCGCCCGGCGGCCCGCCTCTGGTCGAGGTGGCGCGCGCCCGGGTCGATCCCTGGAACCGGCGGTTCCGACTTCCACCCCGGCTGTCACCATGCTCGATACCGATCTCTTCGACCTCCTCGATCACACGGCCGACGCGGCGTTCGCGCTCAGCGACGCCGGCGAGATCTGCTCGTGGAACGCCGCCGCCGAGGCGCTGTTCGGCTTCAGCCGCGGCGAAGCGATCGGGCGAAGCTGCTTCGACCTGCTCGACGGGCGCGGCGCCCTCGGCGCGCGGGTGTGCACCGAGAGCTGCCATGTGCGCGACTGTGCGGCCCGCCACACGCCGGTGGCCGACTTCGACCTCGAGGTCAAGACGCGCGGCGGCCGCCGGATGTGGGTGAACGTGTCCACCGTGGTGCACGAGGACGGCAGAAGCGGCCGCCGGCGAATTGTCCATCTGGCGCGCAACATTGCCGACCGGAAGCGCACCGAAACGCTGGTGCAGCGGATGCTGCGCACGTCGAAGCAGCTCATCGAGGCATCCGACGCCTCGCGCCACGCCCCCGTGATGCCGCTGTCGGACCAGGAACAGCGGGTCCTGCGGAGCTTTGCCGAGGGCCAGAGTCCGGCGGAGATCGTGAGCGCCCTGGGCATCAGCCCCCAGACGCTGCGCAACCATCTCCACCACATCAATCAGAAGCTCGGGACCCACAACCGGCTGGAAGCGGTCATTCACGCGATGCGCCGCCGGCTCATCTGAAAGGCGCCGCCGCGAAGAGTGGCCGCCGTATTGTTCGGCTACGCGGGCGTGTTGGGGAGTAGTACAAGCGCACCATGCCGCTCGCAGCGCTGCTCGACCCTGCGTTCCGCCAAGCGGGAGCATGGCCGGCGCGGCACCGACTCGGCGGTCGAGGCGCCGCATGAGCGCTCCGGATGCGGACCGCGGCATGCAGGCCCCCCGCCCAGGAGGAACGCGTGGCAGATTCAGTCGATGAACTGCGGCAGCACCGTCGCCCCCATCCGCAGCCGATGGCGGCCGCGTATCTCGAGCTCAACCTCGCCCGGGAGCTCGAGCAGCTCCATCGCGAGCCCGAATGGAACAGCGGGCAGAACGCCCGGACGCTCGTGAAGTACGACGACTTCCGGATCGTCCTGACCGCGCTGAAGGCGCGCGCGAAGATCCCCGGCCACCAGACCGAAGGGCGCATCTCGATCCAGACGATCGCCGGCCACATCCAGATGCGGGCGGAGGGCCGGACCTTCGACCTTCCGGCCGGCAGCCTGCTCGCGCTCGATCGCAACCTGCCGCACGACGTCGAAGCGCTGGAAGACAGCGCCTTCCTGCTGACGATCGCCTGGCCCCGGTGAGCACGGGACGTCGTGTCGATGGCTGGCATTCCCACCGCCGACGCCGTTCGTCACGAGCACGGCACGCTGCCGGCGGTCCTGTTCGTCGTCTGTCTGTGCGCGGCGGCGGCGGTACTGCTGTTCCTGTCGGTGCCGCTGCCCTGGGCGATCCTGGCGGCCATCGTCCTGGCGGCCGTGGCGGCGCGGCTCATCCGCGACATCCACGGCAATCGCGCGCTGTAGGCTCGGGCGGCGCGGCGGATCGGCCGCCGGCAATCCGACAGCCCTTCCTTACGTCCGCGGTTTGACAGTCGGGCCGCGCATGCCGCATTGTTGAAGACGTGGCGGCCCTCGGGCGGCGAACCTCGGCAACGCTGATCGCGCTCGCCTTTGCGGTGAGCAACGCCGCAGTGTGCGCGGGGTGGACGCCTGCGCCCGAGGCAGAGATGGCCTGCTGCGCCCCGTGCCCGATGCACGCGCCGGACCACGCGCCCTCCCCCCTGCAGCCGCGGGCGGACGCGTGCTGCGCGGCGTCCGAGAATCGCCAGTCGACGCCGTCGCCGGCGGCGCTCGCGCTCGCCCTCGCGCCCGATCTGGCTCCGATCCCTGCGGCGCTGGCCGTCCCCGATTCCGCGGCCCAGCGCGACGCGTGGCGGACGTTCGTGCCCCTGCCGCCGCCTCGCGTGCCCACGCACCTCCTGCTCTCCGTCTTCCTCGTCTAACGGCTGACCGCGTCGTGTGTCTGCCCGGATTCGCGTCCGGGCCGGTGCGCCGTCCGCGCGGGTGCGCGGCGGAGATGACAGCGCCGCCGCCGCGGTCCTTCCGCGCGGCGTGCGCCGGCGTGGCAGCCAAATGATCAACAGGCTTCTCGAGCTCTCGCTTCGCAATCGCCTGATCGTCGTCGCGATCTATCTCGCCCTCGGCGCCTGGGGCTGGTGGGCGCTCGGGGCGACGCCGATCGACGCGATCCCGGATCTGTCGGACAACCAGGTCATCGTATTCACCGACTGGCCGGGGCACGGTCCGCAGGAAGTCGAGGACCAGGTGACTTATCCGCTCACGACCAGCCTGCAGGGGCTCGCGGGCGTCCGCGTCGTGCGGTCGCAGTCCGCCTTCGGGTTCTCGATGGTCTACGCGATCTTCGAGGACAACGTCGACCTGTACTTCGCGCGCACGCGGGTGCTCGAGCGCCTCAGCCTCGTGGCCGGCAGGCTGCCGCCGGACGTCACGCCCACGCTCGGGCCCGACGCGACCGGCGTCGGGCACGTGTTCTGGTACACGGTCGAGAGCCCGAGCCTGTCGCTGCGCGAGCTGCGCAGCCTGCAGGACTGGTTCATCCGCTATCAGCTCAACGGCGTGCCGGGCGTGGCGGAGGTCGCGTCGGTCGGCGGCCACGTGCAGCAGTACCAGATCGACGTCGATCCGAACCGCCTCCGATCGTACGGGCTGACGCTGTCGGCCGTCGTGGCCGCCGTCCGCGACAGCAACGTCAACGTCGGCGGCAACGTGCTCGAGTCCAACGGCGCCTGGCTGATCGTGCGCGGCGTCGGCCTGGTCGCGTCGGTCGACGACGTGAAGCAGATCGTCGTGGGCTCGGCCAAGGGCGTGCCGGTCTACGTCGAGCAGGTGGCCGACGTCCACATCGGCGACGCCTTCCGCGCGGGGTCGCTCGTGAAGGGGACCAGAGAGGCCGTCGGCGGCGTCGTCGTCGCGCGGAGCGGGGCGAACACCAAGCAGGTGATCGACGCCGTCAAGGCGCGCCTCGCGCAGATCCAGACCGGCCTGCCCGACGGGGTCTCGATCGTGCCGTTCTACGATCGGTCCGATCTCATCGAGCGATCGGTCGACACGCTCCGCCACGCGCTGGTCGAGGAGATCGCGCTCGTCACGCTGGCGCACGTGGTGTTCCTGATGCACCTGCGGTCGATCCTGATCGTGACCATTCCGCTGCCGCTCGCCGTGCTCATCGCCTTCCTCGGCATGTACTACGCCGGCATCTCGTCCAACATCATGAGCCTGGCGGGCATCGCCATCGCCATCGGCGTGCTCGTGGATGCCGGCATCGTCGTCACCGAGAACGCGTTCCGGCACCTGGAGCAGCGCCGCGTCGATCCGCGCGACCGCGCGCGGGTGTGGGAGGCGGTGCGCGACTCCACGCGGCTGGTCGGGCGCCCGGTGTTCTTCTCGATGGCGATCATCCTGCTGGCGTTCGTGCCGGTGTTCGCCCTCACCGGCCAGGAAGGCAAGCTGTTCCATCCGCTGGCCTACGCCAAGACGTTCGCGGTGCTGGCCGCGACGGTCATCGCGATCACGCTGGTCCCGGCGCTCTGCACGCTGCTGCTGGGCGGCCGCTTCCACTCGGAAGAGGCCAACCCGGTGATGCGGGGCCTGCGGCGGCTCTACGAGCCGCTGCTGCGTGCGGCGCTGGCGCACCGGCTCGCGACGGTGGCCGCCGCCGCCATGCTCTTCACGGGCGCGGTCGTCCTCGCGCGGGGCATCGGCAGCGAGTTCATGCCGCCGCTGAACGAGGGCGACCTGCTGTTCATGCCGATCGCCGATCCGAGCATCTCGCTCGAGGAGAACGCCAGGATCGCGGCAAAGCAGAACGAGGCATTGATGAAGATGCCCGAGGTGGCCTATGCGGTGGCCAAAGTCGGCCGGGCGGACACGTCGACCGATCCGTCTCCGCTCAACATGACCGAGACGGTCGTGCACCTGAAGCCGCGCGACCAGTGGCGCGCCGGCATGACGCTCGATCGGCTGCGCGCCGAGATGAGCCGCGCGGTCCAGCTGCCGGGCGTCTCCCCGATCTGGACGATGCCGATCGTCAACCGGATCGACATGCTCAGCACGGGGATCCGATCCGAGGTGGGCGTGAAGATCTTCGGCGCCGACCTGGGCGTGCTCGAAGAGACGGCCCGGCGCGTCGCCGGCGCCGTGCGCCGCGTGCCAGGCGCGGGCGGGGTGTACCCGGAACAGGTGGCCCGCGGCCAGTACCTGAACATCGAGGTCAACCGGGCGGCGGCGGCGCGCTACGGCATCGGCGTCGGCGACATCCAGCAGGTCATCGAGACCGCGATCGGCGAGAAGGTGCTGACGACGACGATCGAAGGACGGCAGCGCTTTCCGGTGCGGGTCCGGTACGCGCCGCAATACCGCACCGATCCCGACGCGCTCGCGCAGGTCCTGGTCGCTTCGCCGCAGGGCGTACAGGTGCCGCTCGGCCAGGTGGCGCGGATCGAGCACGCGCGCGGGCCGGCGATGATCTCCTCGGAGAACGGACTGCTCCTGGCGACCGTGCTCCTGAACGTCCAGGGGCGGGATGTCGGCGGCTTCGTCGAGGAGGCGCGGAAGACGGTCGCGCGCGAGGTCTCGCTGCCGCCGGGATACTACCTCGAGTGGAGCGGAAGCTGGCAGAACCAGCAGCACGCGCGGGAACGGCTCCAGATCGTGCTGCCGATCGTGCTGCTCGTCATCTTCGTGCTGCTGTACTTCACCTATCACTCGGCGGTCGAAGCGGCGCACGTGCTCCTCGCGGTCCCCTTCGCGCTCACCGGCGGCGTGTACCTGCTCTGGTGGCTCGGCTACAACTTCTCGGTCGCGGTGTGGGTCGGCTTCATCGCGCTGTTCGGCACGGCCGTCCAGACCGGCGTGGTCATGGTGATCTATCTGGAAGAAGCCGTCGCGCGCAAGCGCCAGCAGCGCGGCGAGGCGCTGACGCGCGCGGACCTGCACGACGCCGTCATCGAGGGCGCGCTCCTGCGGCTGCGCCCGAAAGTGATGACGGTGAGCACGGTCGTCGCCGGCCTGCTGCCCATCATGTGGAGCACGCGCGCCGGCGCCGAGGTGATGAAGCCGCTCGCCGCTCCCGTGCTCGGCGGGATGATCTCCTCGCTCGCGCACGTGCTGATCGTCACGCCGGTCATCTTCTTCTGGCTGCACGAGCGGCGGCTCGGTCTCCAGGACGAGCCGCGCCCGGCGGCGCCGCGGCCGAGGGTCGGGTGGCGGCCGGCGATCGCCGCGGCCGCCGCGGTCGCACTCCTCGCCGGGGCGCTGGCCGTGACGCGGAGCGCGGCGCCGCGGCGCGCGGAATCCTCCGGCGGCGCGCCGGTCGTCCAGCGCGTGCCGGCCGACCCGCTGCAGATCGTCCTGCTCGCGCCCTCCGGTGCGCTGACCCAGGGTGCCAACGCCTTCACGATCGAGTTCCGATCCTCAGACGACGCGCTCGCCGACGTCGGCCGTGTGATCGGGAGCGCGAGCATGTCGATGCCCGGGATGACGATGTCCGGCGGCCTGCAGCTGACGCCCACCGGCACGCCCGGCCGCTTCGCGGCGACTGCCTCGTTCGGAATGGCTGGCGCCTGGAAGATGCGCATCGAGTGGGATGGACCCGCCGGCCGAGGGGCCGCGGATTTCGAGGGGATGGTGCAATGACGACGCGCATCGCGGCAGTGGCGCTGGCCACGAGCCTGGCGCTCCAGACGGCGATTCACGGGCAGGCGGCCCGGGCGGAGCAGCCGGACGTGTCGGCCTCGCGATACGTCGATCCGACCGGCGGTCTGAGCCTCGATCAGGCGGTGGCGCGGGCGCTCGAGCAGGAGCCGGGCTTGCGCGCGGCTCGGGCGGCGGTCGATGCCGCACGCGGCGTGGCGCTGCAGGCCGGCCTGCGGCCCAATCCCACAGTGTCGGTCGCGCAGCAACAGGAGCCGTTCGGGATGGACCGACAGACCAGCGTCGAGGTGATGTGGCCGCTGGATCTGTTTCGACGGCGCGGCCGCGTCGAGGTGGCCGACAGGCAGGTCGACGCCGCCGTTCACGAGGTCGCCGACCGCGAGCGCCTGCTCGGCGCCGACGTCCGCACGGCGTATGGCGCGGTGGCCGCTGCGGTCCGCGAGCTGAGCGTCCTGGACGACCTGGTGGCGGTGGCGTCGCGGCAGCAGGTCCTCGTCGGCGCTCGGGTCGAGCAGGGGGCGACGCCGCCGCTCGACCGCGACCTGCTGGAAGTCGAGCTGCGGCGATTCGAATCCGATCGGCTGCGGCAGGCCGGCGCGGTCGAAGACGCGGTCATCGAGCTGAAACGCCTGCTCGGCATGAGCGCCGGCGCGCCTCTCGCCATTCGCGACGATCTGGAGCAGCTCGTGCGCGCCGAAGCGGCGGCGGCGCTGCCTCCCGCGGGCGCGGCGGAGGTGAATGGCCGCCCCGACATCCTCGCGGCGGCGGCGGCGGTCCAGGCGGCCGAGGCCGGCGTCGATCGAGCCAGACGCGACGGCCGGGTCGATGCGAGCCTGTTCGGGAACTACATGCGCATGCAGTCCGGATTCCCGCAGCGCGCGTTCGACGCCGCCGGCGCGATCGTCCCGATCGAGGCCCGCTTCAACTACGTCGTGGCCGGCCTGTCGATTGCCGTTCCCGTGCGGGATCGCAGCCAGGGGATCGTGGCAGCGGCGCAGGCCGAACGCAGGGCCGCGTCGGCGCGGCTGGACGCCGCGCACCTGGCGGCGCAGGCGGAAATCTTCGCGGCGCGCGTGCGCGACGAGCGCGGGCGGCAGGCGGCGGCGATCTACACATCGGGCGCGCTCGATCTGGCGCGGCACAACCTGGGCGTCGTGCAGCAGACCTACGAGCTCGGGCGGGCGACGGTGTTCGACGTCCTCGCCGAGCAGCGGCGCTACCTCGAGGTCGAGCGCTCCGCGATCGACTCCCTTCGCGAGGCATATGAGGCCCGGCAGGCGCTCCGGCGGGCGCTCGGAGAAGTACGATGAATCGACACGCTTCCGTCAACGTTCGATGGACGCTCCTCGCCGCATCGGCCGCGGGGCTGCTTGCCGCAGGAGGCGCCGCGACCTATGTCGTCCTGCGCACGGCCGCAGTCTCTCCCGGTCCGTCGGGCGGCGCGGAGACCGCGGCCGTGTCGCCGCCGCAGGCGGATCATGCGGGCCACGCGCTCCCCGCCACGCCGTCGCCGCGTGCGCCCCTGGCGGACGTCGCCGTCTCCGTCAGCCCGGAGGCGGTCGAACGCGCCGGCATCGCCGTCGCCCGCGTGGGCGCCGGCGCCGGCGCCGCCGCCGGCCTGCGGCTGCCGGCGGTCGTCGAGCCGAACGCGTATCGGCAGGTGGCCGTGACGCCGCTCGTGTCGGGCCGGGTCACGCGCGTGCTCGTCGAGCTGGGCGCCCAGGTCGGGCGCGGTGATGCGATGGCGCGGATCTTCAGCCCCGAGCTGGCGGACGCGCAGGCGCGCGACGCGTCGGCCAGCGCCGCCCTCGCCGCGCACGAGCAGGAGCTCCGCCGGACCGAGAAGCTGGTCGAGATCGGCGCGGCCAGCCGCGAGGAGCTGGAGCGGGTCCGCGCCGAGCACGCGACCCGGACGGCCGAGGCCGCCAGCGCGCGGTCCCGCCTGGAGCTGCTCGGCGCGGCTCCCGGCCCCGTCCACGCGGAAGCGGTCGTGACCGCGCCGATCGACGGCGTCGTGACCGAACGGCTGGCGAACGCCGGTCTCAACGTGGACGCGTCGTCGAAGCTGTTCACCGTGGTCGATCTGTCGACCGTGTGGGTCGTGGCGAACGTGTACGAGCGCGACTTCCCGCGCGTGCGCGTCGGCAGCCCGGCGACCGTGACAATGGCCGCCTACCCCGACATGTCGATCGCGGGGCGCGTGAGCTACATCGATCCGCAGGTGGACGCGCAGACCCGCACCGCGAGGCTGCGCGTCGAGGTGGAGAATCCAGGCGAGCGGCTGCGGCTCGGCATGTACGCGGACGTGGCGATCGGAGCAGCAGCCGTCGAGGGCGCCGCCGATGCGGCGCCCGTGATTCCGCGGAGCGCCGTGCAGACGGTCGGCGACCGCCAGGTCGTCTACCTCGCCGATCCCGCGCAGCCCGGACGCTTCACGCAGCGTGAGGTACAGCTCGGCGCCGTGTCCGGCAGCCAGGTCGAGGTCCGGTCGGGCGTACAGGCGGGCGATGCGGTCGTGGCCGAGGGCAGCTTCTATCTTCGCGCCGAGCGTGAGCGGCTCGGGCTCGGCGCGGAGGCGGCGCACGCGGCGGGATCCTCGGGCGGATCTTCCTAGTGTCCCGTCCCGGTGGATCGTGGCATGAGTCGCGGAACGCCGCGCCCCGATGGCAAGGCGCGAGAAGCGAGGATATTGGGTGTATCTGAGCGACGAGCAACGCCGCCAGCGGAGATGCGCCGCCCGCACGTTGTGTCGCGAACCACTGGGACGGGACACTGGCGCCGCAGCGTCGGACCCTCGCGGCAGAACTCGAGCCGCGGGCACCGGCCTGTCGCCGGTTCCCTGTCCGAACCAGCCTCCACCGACGACGCGCCAGAGACGCGCCGAACGATCGAGGGCCACACCGCGAGCGAGCATCCGGCCGGCGGGACCCGCCTTCGCTGCTCCAGCGTCTCATCTCGAACGCGTGCCGATGTTACATTCAGCGCGCGGGGTGCGTTCCACCGCGGGGAGCAGGCATGGATCGGATCTGGATGTGGGTGGGCTTCAACGCCGTCGTGCTGGCGCTGCTGGCGCTGGACCTCGGCGTGTTCCACCGGCACGCCCACCGCGTGTCGCTGCGCGAGGCGGGGGTCTGGAGCGCGGTCTGGGTCGGCCTCTCGCTCGGGTTCGGCCACGGCGTCGGGATCTATCTCGGCGGCGACGCGGAGCTGGAGTTCCTGACCGGCTACGTCATCGAGAAGGCGCTCTCGGTCGACAACATCTTCGTCTTCGTCCTCGTCTTCTCGTACTTCCGCGTGCCGGAGCAATACCAGCATCGCGTGCTGTTCTGGGGCATCCTCAGCGCGCTGGTGATGCGCGGCGCGCTGATCGGCGCCGGGACGTACCTGATCCAGCGCTTCCATTGGATCATCTACGTGTTCGGCGGCTTCCTCGCCGTCACCGGCATCCGGCTCGCGTTCCAGCAGGGACACGACATCCACCCGGAATCGAACCCGGTGCTCCGCCTGGTGCGGCGCCTGGTGCCGGTGACGGCCGACTACCACGAGCAGCACTTCGTGGTCCGCGTCCGCGAGGCGCATGGCGGCGCGCTCCGGCTCGCGGCGACGCCGCTGCTCGTTGTGCTGGTGCTGATCGAGAGCACCGATCTGCTCTTTGCGCTCGATTCCATCCCGGCGATCTTCGCGGTCACGCGCGATCCGTTCCTGGTCTACACCTCGAACGTGTGCGCGATCCTCGGGCTGCGCGCGCTGTACTTCCTGCTGGCCGGCGTGGTGCAGAAGTTCCACTACCTGCAGCTCGGGCTCTCCGCCGTGCTCGTGTTTGTCGGCATCAAGATGCTCCTGTCGGAGGTCTATGAGGTGCCGATCCTGCTGTCGCTGGTTGCGATCGCGATCATCCTGGGCGTGTCGGTGGCCGCGTCGCTCGCGTTTCCCAAGCGGCCGCGGCCCGAGCCCGGGCGCTCGTCGTGACCGGCCGAAGGTCGAGGGCCCGGGCGGCGAGCTGAGCCGCCCTTCACCACCGAGCGCTCGCCGCGGGTCCGTGCGGCGAGCCGATTGCAGACTGGTGCAGCGCAGCCGGTGTCCCAGGAGCCAAACCATGCCGCACAAGACCAGGTTGACAGTCAGCGACGTCGATTCCGACGCCGTCCAGGCAGTGCTCGCCATGGAGCGTTACGCCCGCGCCGGGACGCTCGACCCCGCGCTGACCGCCCTCATCAGGGTCCGAGCCTCCCAACTGAACGGCTGCGCGTTCTGTCTGGACATGCACTCCGCCGAGGCGCGGGCCGCGGGAGTGGAACAGCGCCGCCTGGACATCCTCCCGGCCTGGCGCGAGGCGCCGTCGTTCTTCACCGAGCGGGAGCAGGCCGCATTCAGGCTCACCGAGTCGGTGACCCGCATCGGGGAGGCCGGCGTGCCAGACGCGGTCTGGGACGCTGTCGCCGGTCTCTTCGATGAGCACGAGATCGTCCGGCTCCTGATGGCCATCTGCGCCATCAACGTCTGGAACCGGATCGCCATCAGCACGCATCAGGCGCTGCCCGCGCGAGCTGAGCCCGGGAAGAAGGCGCCGGCGGCCTGACGAGGGCGCGGCGCGTCATGATTGTCGCGGTCGAAGAACAGGAGCAGGAGCACATGCCAGCCACCAAGAAGACGTTCACGACCATCCCCGCCGGCACCGACGTGACCTGGCACTATCGCAGCGCCATCGGCCACGGCACCGTGGTCGGTGTGCACAAGATGGGAACCACCCCCGACAACACGATGTACAACGTGCGGCAGCACGACCATCACCCCGGCGAGCCCGCAATCGTGCATCATTCCGGCAAGGCGCTGAGCAAGGCCCGGCGATGACCCCCTCCCCCTCCACGATCTGAAGGCGCCCGTCGATTCTGCGCCGCCGTGCTCCGCTTCAAGCCGGAGCGGTCGCGGCCGGCGTCCCATGCCATCTCGCACGACAACGGGTCGGATGTCGCGGGCGGCTCGAGGGCAGACCTCGGGCCGCACCGCCGGGCTCTTCCGCGGGCCGGAATGGTAGTAATATAGGGCAGATGTCGGACCTAATTGGTCGGTAATGACGGGTCGGACACGGCATTGGCGACAGGTCCTAAGAGCCTGCGCTTCAACAGATTCGACGGCACAGCCGCGGAGGCTGGCACCGCCTCCGGGCCGCTGCGCGATATCGGACCGGATTGGTCGGATGCGATGATCCAGATCACAGAACGGGCTGCGACGCACATCCGCAAGATGGTCGCGTCCCGGCGGCAGGGGGAGACGGGGCTTCGTCTCGGCATCAAGGCGGGCGGCTGCTCCGGTTTCGAATACGTCTTCGGGTGGGAGGCGGCGCCGCGCCCCGACGATGCGGTGATTGAAGGGCCGGAGGGTGCGCGGCTGTTTGTCGACCCGCGGAGCTTCCGCTTCCTGGACGGCATTGTCGTCGACTACGACACCAATCTCCTGAGCAAGGGCTTTCTGATCGACAACCCGCAGGCGACCAACGCGTGCGGCTGCGGCGCATCGTTCGGCATCAAGGAGCGCGAGGCGAAGACATCATGAGCACGTCGACACAGACCATCGAGGAGCTCGCGAGCCGGGAATACCGGTACGGCTTCGTCACCGACGTCGAGCAGGAGTCGGTTCCGCGCGGCCTCGACGAGGGAGTGATTCGGCTGATCTCGGCGAAGAAACGGGAGCCGGCCTGGCTGCTGGAATGGCGCCTGAAGGCGTACCGCACCTGGCTCACGATGCGCGAGCCCACGTGGGCCCACGTGAAGATCGCGCCGATCGACTACCAGGACATCATCTACTACGCCGCGCCGAAGGCCCGCCCCAAGCTCGCCAGCCTCGACGAGGTCGATCCCGAGATCCGCCGCACCTTCGAGAAGCTGGGCATCCCGATCGACGAGCAGAAGGCGCTGTCTGGCGTCGCGGTCGATGCCGTCTTCGACAGCGTGTCGGTCGCCACGACGTTCAAGGCGAAGCTGGCCGAGCTCGGCGTCATCTTCTGCTCGTTCTCCGAGGCCGTACAGAACCACCCCGAGCTGGTCCGCCGCTATCTCGGTACGGTCGTGCCCTACTCGGACAACTTCTTCGCGACGCTGAACTCGGCGGTCTTCAGCGACGGCTCGTTCGCCTACATTCCAAAGGGCGTGCGCTGCCCGATGGAGCTGTCGACCTACTTCCGCATCAATGCGAAGGAGACCGGCCAGTTCGAGCGGACGCTCATCATCGCGGAGGAGGGCGCGTCGGTGAGCTACCTCGAAGGGTGCACCGCGCCGATGCGCGACGAGAACCAGCTCCACGCGGCTGTCGTCGAACTGGTCGCGCTCGACAACGCCACCATCAAGTACTCGACCGTCCAGAACTGGTATCCGGGCGACAAGGACGGGAAGGGCGGCATCTACAACTTCGTGACCAAGCGCGGCAAGTGCCTGGGCGTCAACTCGAAGATCACCTGGACGCAGGTCGAGACCGGCTCGGCGATCACGTGGAAGTATCCCGGCTGCATCCTGATGGGCGACAACTCGGTCGGCGAGTTCTACTCGGTGGCGACGACGAACAACTGGCAGCAGGCCGACACCGGCACCAAGATGATCCACCTCGGCCGCAACACGCGCAGCACCATCGTGTCGAAGGGGATTTCGGCCGGGCACGGCCAGAACACGTACCGCGGGCTGGTCGCGATCGGGAAGGGCGCCGGCGGCGCGCGCAACTACTCCCAGTGCGATTCGCTGCTCATCGGCGACCGGTGCGGCGCGCACACGTTCCCCTATCTGGACATCAAGAACAGCACCGCGCGGGTCGAGCACGAGGCGTCGACGTCGAAGATCGGCGAAGACCAGATCTTCTACTGCCGCCAGCGCGGGCTGTCGACGGAGGATGCCGTGAACATGATCGTGAGCGGCTTCTGCCGGGAGGTCTTCCGGCAGCTGCCGATGGAGTTCGCCGTGGAAGCGCAGAAGCTGCTCTCGGTGAGCCTGGAAGGGAGCGTGGGCTGTTGTTGCGCGTGTCGAACCTTCACGCCGGCGTCGGCGGGCGGGAGATTCTCCGCGGCATCGATCTCGCGATCGACGCCGGACAGGTGCACGCCATCATGGGCCCGAACGGCTCCGGCAAGAGCACGCTGGCGCGCGTGCTGGCGGGGCACCCGGAATATCAGGTCGCCAGCGGGCAGGTCCTCTTCGAGGGCGAGGATCTGCTGGCGATGGATCCGGAGGTGCGGGCGCGCTCGGGCGTCTTCATGGCGTTCCAGTATCCGGTCGAGATACCCGGCGTCAACAACGCGTACTTCCTCAAGGCGGCGCTCAACGCCGTGCGCGCGCACCGCGGTCAGCAGGAGCTGGACGCCGTCGAATTCATGGCGCTCGTGCGCGATCGGATGAAGCAGCTCGACATGGACCCGTCGCTGCTGAGCCGGCCGGTCAACGAGGGCTTCTCGGGCGGCGAGAAGAAGCGCAACGAGATCTTCCAGATGGCGATGCTCGAGCCGAAGCTCGGCATCCTCGACGAGACCGACTCCGGGCTCGACATCGACGCGTTGAAGATCGTCGCCAACGGCGTCAACGCCATGCGCCGCGCCGATCGGGCGTTCCTCGTCGTCACCCACTATCAGCGCCTGCTCGACTACATCGTGCCCGACGTCGTGCACGTCCTGGCAGACGGCCGGATCGTGCACGCGGGGGGGAAGGAACTGGCGCTCGAGCTCGAAGAGAAGGGCTACGGCTGGCTGGAAGCGCCGGCGGGACGCTGAGATGGCCCACGCCCTGGATCCGTACATCGCGGAATGGGAGCGCGGCGCCGCCGGCCGCGCGGCCGGCGGTCCCCTGGCGCCACTGCGCGAGGAGGCCTTCCGGCAGTTCCTCGCGCTCGGGTTTCCGACGACGCGCGATGAGGAATGGCGGTTCACGAGCGTGGCGCCGATTGCGGAGCGGACGTTCATGCTCGCGCGCCGGCCCGCGGGCGCAGGCAGCCTCGATGTCGCCGAGCTCGCCCTGCCGGTCGACCCCGCGGCCGAGCTCGTGTTCGTCGACGGGCAGTACGCGCCAGCGCTCTCGCGCGCCGGCGCGCTGCCGCCCGGCGTGCGCGCCGGCAGCCTCGCCTCCGCGCTGGCGTCGGGCAACGGGGTGGTCGGCCATCTGGGCCGCGTCGCCTCGATCGCGCATCGTCCGTTCGTCGCGCTGAACACCGCGTTCCTGGACGACGGCGCCGTTGTCGAGATCCCGGCGGGCGCAGTCGTGGCCCAGCCGATCCACCTGCTCTTCGTCGCCACCGGTTCGGGAGAGGCGCGGCCGCCGATGGCGCATCCGCGCATGCTGCTCGTGCTCGGCGCCAACAGCCAGGCGGCGGTGATCGAGACCTACGCCGGGCCCGCGGGCGAGCCCTACTTCACCAACGCGGTCACGGAGGTTGCGCTCGGGGAGAACGCCGTTCTCGAGCACTACAAGCTGCAGCACGAGGGAGCCGACGCGTTCCACATCGGCGCGATTCACGTGAACGCCGGGCGCAGTGCGTCCTATGCCTCGTACGCCATCAGCCTCGGCGGCGGGCTCGTGCGCAACGACATCGCGGCCGTGCTGGACGGCGAAGGGGCGTCCTGCGCGCTGTACGGCCTGTACACAGCCGACGCGCAGCGGTTCGTCGACAACCACACGACCATCGATCACGCCAGGCCGCACTGCGGCAGCCGCGAGATCTACAAGGGCATCCTGGCCGATCGCGCGCGCGGCGTCTTCAACGGCAAGATCATCGTGCGGCCGGACGCGCAGAAGACCGACGCCCGGCAGACCAACCGGGCGCTCCTGCTCTCCGGGGACGCGCAGATCAACACGAAGCCCCAGCTCGAGATCTTCGCCAACGACGTCAAGTGCACGCACGGCGCCGCGGTCGGCCAGCTCGACGAGGACGCGCTGTTCTACCTGCGCTCCCGCGGACTGGCGGAGGCCTCCGCGCGGCGGATGCTGATCCAGGCGTTCGCGTCGGATGTGCTGGGGCACCTGCCGCTCGAGCCGATCCGCGCGCGCGTCGGCGAGCGGCTGCAGCGGCAGCTCGCCCGCGCGCTGCCGGCTGCGGCATGAGGAGGACGTGATGCCGGCCGGCTCGCCCTCGTCCGCGCAGACCTTCGATGTGGCGCGCATCCGGCGCGATTTTCCGATCCTGCAGCGCCGCGTCCACGGCAGGCCGCTCGTCTATCTCGACAACGCGGCGACGACCCAGAAGCCGGCGGCGGTGGTCGACCGGCTGGCGCGCTACTACCGCGAGGAGAACGCGAACATCCATCGCGGCGTGCACGCCCTGAGCGTCGAGGCGACCGACGCCTACGACGCAGCCCGGGAGACGGTGCGGCGGTTCCTCAACGCCGGTGACGCCCGCGAGATCGTGTTCGTGCGGGGCACCACCGAAGCAATCAACCTTGTGGCCGCGACCTGGGGCCGCACACACCTTGGCGCGGGCGACGAGGTCGTCGTCACCGAGATGGAGCACCACTCGAACATCGTGCCGTGGCAGCTGGCGTGCCAGGCGGCGGGAGCGCGGCTGCGGGTGGCGCCGATCACCGACGCCGGCGAACTGCGCCTGGACGCGTTCGAGCAGCTGCTCTGTCCGCGCACGCGCGTCGTCGCGGTCAATCACGTGTCAAACGCGCTGGGAACGGTCAACCCGGTGAAGGAGATCGCGCGGCGAGCGCACGCCCACGGCGCAGTCGTGCTCGTCGACGGCGCCCAGGCGGTGGCCCACCTGCCGGTGGATGTCAGGGCGATCGGATGCGACTTCTACGCCTTCTCGGGCCACAAGGTGTTCGGACCGACCGGCGTCGGCGCGCTCTGGGGCCGCGCCGAACTGCTGGACGCCATGCCGCCCTACCAGGGCGGCGGCGACATGATCCGATCGGTGACCTTCGAGCGGACGCTCTACAACGAGCTGCCGTACAAGTTCGAGGCGGGCACGCCGAACATCGCCGGCGCCGTCGGCCTCGCCTCGGCGCTCGACTACGTGGCCGCCATCGGCCTCGATCGCATCGCCGCCCACGAGCACGAGCTCACCTCGTATGGCACCGACGCGCTCTCCTGCATCGGCGGGTTGCGGCTCACCGGGACCGCGCCGGGCAAGGCGGGCATCCTCGCCTTCGTGATCGACGACATCCACCCGCACGACATCGGCACGATCCTCGACCGTGCCGGCGTCGCCATCCGCGCGGGCCACCACTGCTGCCAGCCGCTGATGGGTCGCCTCGGGGTGCCGGCCACGGCGCGCGCCTCGCTCGCGCTCTACAACACGCGGGAGGACGTCGACGCGCTGGCCGCGGCGCTGCGGGACGCGAAGGCGGTGTTCGCGTGAGCGCGGAGCTCGACGACCTGTACCAGGAGGTCATCCTCGATCACAATCGGCGGCCGCGGAACTTCCGAAGGCTCGAGGGCGGGCAGCACGCCGAGGGGTTCAACCCGCTGTGCGGCGACCGCCTGACCGTCTACCTGCAGATCGACGACGAGGGACGGATCGGGGACGTGAGCTTTCAGGGATCGGGCTGTGCGATCTCGAAGGCGTCGGCGTCGCTCATGACCGACAGCGTCAAGGGGGCGACGGTCGCAGAGGCCGCGCGGCTGTTCGACCGGTTCCAGCAGATGATCACGGGGCCGGCCGACGGCCCGATCGACCGGCTCGGCAAGCTGGAGGCGCTGGCCGGCGTCCGCCGGTTTCCGGTCCGCGTCAAGTGCGCGAGCCTGGCCTGGCACACGCTGCGCGCAGCGCTCGAGGCGAACGAGGGGATGGTGACGACGGAATGAAGCCGCTTCCAGTGATTCAACCGGCGCAGCCGGCGCCGCCCCAGACCGGGCCGCTCGAGACCGCGGGCATGGTCGACGACGCGGCGCGGCACGGCGCGCTGATGCCGGCGATCGTGAAGGCGCTCTCGACGGTGTTCGATCCCGAGCTGCCGGTGAACATCTACGAGCTCGGGCTCATCTACGAGGTGATCGTCGACGCGTCGAGCCGCGTCGGCATCCGCATGACGCTCACGGCGCCGGCGTGTCCGGTCGCGCAGATCCTTCCCGCGCAGGTGCGGCAGGCGGTCGAAGCGGTGCCGGGGGTCGGCGGCGCGGCCGTGGATGTCGTCTGGGAGCCGCCGTGGTCGCAGGATCGGATGTCGGATACGGCGAAGCTGCAGCTCGGATTGTTCTGAGAGCGGCCGCGCCCTCAATCACGATTGTGCGGCCGCTGCTCGTCGCCCGCCCCGGGCGGACTGATGGAGCTCCCGGGACTCAGTGGAGACGCCGGAGCGCTCCCGGACGATCGAGTGCGGCGCGGCGCATGCGTCCGTGTTACTCGCGTTGGAACACGGCCTCGCTCAACGCGATGGGGCTGGCGCCGTCCAACGCCGCGGCGATGGGCCGAGGCCGTGAAGGCGGGATGCCCGCGCGCCGCCGGCCTCACCCGACGATCGCCGCCACCAGCGTCCCGCTCCCATAGGCAAGCGCCGCGACGACGGCGCCGAGGCCCAGCATCTCGAAACCGGCCCGCCACCAGCGCACATCGGCGATGAGCGCGCGCGAGGCGCCGATGCCGAACATCCCGAGAAACGTCAGTCCGATGGACGACACGAACCGCCCGGCGGGCCACGAGGCGATCATGTAGGGCGCCAGCGGCACGATGCCGGCGACGACGAAGGCGAGGAAGGTGGCCGCTGCGTGGCGCAGCGGTGACGCCTCTTCCTCCGGCAGTCCCTGCGTCTGCAGGACGCTCTCATGGGATCGGATCGCCAGATAGTTGCCGGCGGCCATCGACATCCCGTCGGCAAACAGGTTGGCGGCGCCGATGATCAGCACGACGTGCAGCGGCAGGCTGCCGCCGGCCACGCCGGCGACGACGGCGAAGGTGGTGATGATGCCGTCGTTGGCGCCGTAGACCAGTTCGCGGACGTAGTGGCGGGCCATCTGCAGAGGGCCCTCGGGTTCGACGTGGAGCGATTCTCGCGACATCGTCTGGGAACGGCATCATGCCAGGGATCGCTTCATCATGCCAAGGCCGCGACGGGCGGCGGCCCGCACGGCCACTGGCAGGTTCGCTTGCCGTCGTTCTCGGGGGTATCGGCCGCGGCCGGCGGCGGCCGGCCGCCGTGACACACCCTTCAGGCCTTCGGACTGCGCACCGTCAGCACGGGGCAGGGCGCCGCGCGCACGACCTGATGGGTCGTCGATCCGAACAGCGCGAGCCCGAGGGCGCCGCGCCCGTGCACGCCCATGACGATCAGATCCGGCTTCGATTCCTCGGCAATGCGCAGCACCTCGCGGTGCGGGCGTCCGAAGGTGACGACCTCCTGGATCTCGCTCCAGGTGCGCGGCTCGTCGGCCGCCAGCGCGTGCAGCCGGCGCCGCGCATCGTCGGCCAGATACTGTCGGAATTCCTGCATGTTGAAGCGGCCGTCCCCGCGCGGCTCGTCTTCGGCCAGCCACTCGATCGCGTGCAGCAGGATCACCGTGCCGTCGGCCTGCCGCGCCAGATCCAGAGCGAGTCCGAGCGCCTGCACGGATGACGACGAGAAGTCGACCGGGCAGAGAATCGTCTTGAATCGCACCTGCCGTGCCGCCTCGCCATGCGCGTGCGGCGGCACGACCAGGACCGGGCACACCGCCTTCCGCAGCACCTTCTCGGCCACCGATCCGATCATGACGCGATCGAAACCGCTGCGGCCGTGCGTGCCCATCACGATCAGGTCGGCCGGCATGGAGCCCGCGCGATCGACGATCGTGCCGGCCGGCTGGCCGGAGTCGGCGGCGATCTCGCGCGCGACCGCCGCGGCGCCGGCGCGCTCGACGAAGCGGCGTACGCTCGCCAGCACTTCCTCCCGCGTCGGCGGATACAGCGTCTGCGCCGACCCCTCCAGGGCGATCGGCGGCACCAGCATCGGATCGAAGGTGGGCACGACGTACAGAACGGTCAGCTTCGCGTCGTACCAGCGCGCGATCGCCGCCGCGTGCGCGAGCGCCCGCGCCGATGGCTCACTCAGATCGGTCGGACACAGGATCTGTCGAAATTCGACCATGGCTCCACCCTTCAGGCGGCAACTGCGCCCGGACTGTCGCCGGCGCGGGCGCCGCGGCCGGCGGTTCCCGCAGCGAAGAAACGACCACGCGGTTGCGGCCGGACCGCTTGGCCTCGTAGAGCGCCGCATCGGCCGCCCGCATCAGCGTCGCCGAGTCGACGGCTTCGTCGTGGACGTCCGCTTCGATGGCCGCGACGCCGAGCGATCCGCTCAGCCGCAGGCGCTCGCTCCGCCTCGGAATCGAGGCCCGGATCCGTTCGGCCAGCGCGAGCGCCGCGTCGCGCGCGGTGCTCGGCGCGAGCACCGCGAACTCGTCGCCGCCCCATCGCGCGCCGATGTCGGTGCTGCGCAGCTCGGACCGGATGACGTCGGCGAGACAGCGAATCGCCTCGTCGCCCGCGCGGTGCCCGAATTCGTCGTTGATGCGCTTGAGGCCGTCGAGGTCGACGAGCACCAGCGCGAGCGGCTCGCGATACCGTCGAGCCCTCGCCAGCTCGGCCTCGAGCCGATCGAACAGTCCCCGCGCGTTGCAGAGCCCCGTGAGCGGATCGGTCTCTGAGAGCGCAGCGAGCCGATCGGCCTGACGCCCGAGCACGTAGCCGAACGCGGTGAAGGCAATCGCCGTCGAGAGGCCGACGTACACGTAGTCGCGCGGGTCGGACGCGGCCGGGCGAAATGCGCCGCGCCGCGGCGCCAGGCCGGCGCGCCGCCACTGGCGCGCGCGCCTCAGCATCAACAGGCCGATCGGCGCACCGGCCGAGAGCAGTCCGCCGGCCCACGCATACACGTGGCGGCGCCGGAACGGCAGGGCCGGCAGCAGACAGCTCACTTCGGTCCTGGCTGCATGCGCCACAGCGGCCGGCCTGAGGCATCGCGCAGCGTCAGCGTCTTACCGCCGCTCGTGATCTCGCGCGCGATCACGACGTCCTCGCCGCCCATCGCCACCCGCGACCCGAGCACCTCGACCCGGTCGCCGTCGGCAATCTTCAGATCGTGCTCGGCGAGAAACGCGGTGGGCCCCAGGTGCACAACGACCGATCCGCTGTCGGTCTTCACGATCATGTGCGTTCCGCCCATGCCCTGGCCCATGCCGCGGCCGCGGCCGCGGCCCATGGCGCCCCCCGGCGCCGTCTCCTCGACCTTCTCGACCGTACCCTTGATGGTGGTTTCGCTCTTCGAGTCGTACATGGGCGTCGTTGCCTGCCCCATCATCTGACTCATGTCGTGACGCTGCGCCGGCTGCGCCGACACGCGGCTGCCGGGGCCGAGGCCGAAAGCGAGGCACAGACATCCGACGAGGAGCCAAGTCGGGCGCGTCATGATCCATCCTCCAAGAGGGGCCGCCGATCGGGGCGTTCCCTGGACGTTAGCAAACCGGATACCCGGTCGAGTGCGACCGATCGCGCCTCATCGCGAGGTCGTTCGCGACACTTCGGAAGCTTTTCCGAGCGTTGCCGAATTTTTCCCATCGAGTGGCGCCGGTCAGGACGCGCCCGGCGCGCCGGTACCGGCGCTGGGCGGGCACGTCGCTTGCTCCGTCCAGCGTGCGCCGGCACGCCGTTCAGCTCGTCGCACCGGTCGGGGGCCCAGCCAACAGGAGGTCGAACACGCGCCATGAAGCCGTTGCCGCATCGCTACGAGGTGCATCTCATGGGCGGGCCATCCGGCTATGCGCAGGTCTCCACGCCAGGGGTGCCTGAGCTGCGCATGGCGCCGCCTGCGGATTTCGACGGACCGGGCGACGCCTGGGGTCCCGAGCACCTGCTGCTCGCCTCGGTGCAGGCTTGCCTTGCGTTCACGCTGCGTGCGGTCGCGCGCCTGTCGAAGCTGGAATTCTCCGCGCTCGACGTCGAAGCCGCCGGCACCGTGGACCGCCAGGATGGCGTCACGCGCTTCACCGAGATCGTGCTCCGGCCGCGCCTCGCCGTCCCGGCCGGCACCGACGTGGAGCGTGCGCGCCGGGCGGTCGAGAAAGCCGAGAAGGCCTGTCTCATCTCCGCGTCGCTGTCGACGCCCGTGCGGCTGGAGATCGAGGTGATTGTCGCCGCCGCCCATCGGGCGCAGGCGCCGGTCTCCGGCGGTTCCTGAGCGGCTTCGCTCATGCGGGACGGACAGGCCGCCGTCATCGCCTTTCTCGCAGACCCGGCGGCGTACGGCGGCGCGCCGGTCGAACGCATCGACACGCACGCGTCGATCGTGTTCCTCGCCGGGCAGCGCGCCTACAAGCTGAAGCGGGCGGTCCGCTACGACTACCTCGACTTCTCCACGCCGGAGCGGCGGCGCGCCTGCTGCGAAGCCGAGGTGCGCCTGAACCGGCGTACGGCGCCCGCGTTGTATCGCGGCGTCCTTCCGGTCGCCCGCCACGTAGATGGGTCCTTGACGCTGGGCGGCGGTGGGACGCCGGTCGACTGGGTTGTGGCGATGAATCGCTTTCCGCAGGAAGCGGTGTTCGATCGTCTGGCGGTCGCCGGCCGCCTCGATCCAGACCTGATGCCGCCGCTGGCGGCGTCGATCGCCGCATTCCACGCGACGGCCGCGCCGCGCCCCGACCACGGCGGACGCGCGGGGATGGCGTGGGTGATCGAGGGCAACGCCGCCGGGTTCGCCGAGTTCGGGAACGGATGCCTGGATCGATCGGCGGCGGCCAGGGCAATCGACGACGCCCGCGGCGAGCTCGATCGGCGCGCGGCGCTGCTCGAGCGGCGCCGCGCGGCCGGCCTCGTGCGCCAGTGCCACGGCGATCTTCACCTGCGCAACATCGTCCTGCTCGACGGGCGGCCGACGCTGTTCGACGCGATCGAGTTCAACGACGAGATCGCCTGCATCGACGTCCTCTACGATCTCGCATTCCTGCTGATGGACCTCTGGCGCCGGCGCCTTCCGCGGCATGCCAACGCCGTGTGGAACCGGTACCTGGCCGAGACGACCGATTTCGGCGGCGTCGCGCTGCTGCCGCTGTTTCTCTCGTGCCGTGCGGCGGTGCGCGCGAAGACGAGCGCGACTGCCGCGCGCCTGCAGCCGGAGAAGGACACCAGGCACAGCGAGCTGCAGGACCTCGCGAGGGAGTATCTCGCCATGGCCCAGGCGCTCCTGCACCCGCCCGACGCGTCGCTGATTGCGGTGGGCGGATTCTCCGGTTCCGGCAAGTCGACGCTCGCGCAGGCGCTGGCACCCTCTGTCGGCGCGGTGCCAGGCGCCGTGCTGCTCCGAAGCGACGAGATCCGCAAGCGACTGCTCGGCGTTCCGATGCTCGAGCCGCTCGGTGCCGAGGGCTATGCGCCGGAGGTGTCGCGACGCGTGTACGCCCTGCTGGCGGAGCGCGCCGCCGCCATCATCCGCGAGGGCCACAGCGTCGTCGTGGACGCCGTCCATGCCCGCGAGGAGGATCGTCGCGCGATCGAAGAGGTGGCGGCCCGCCTCTCGCGGACGTTCGTCGGGTTCTGGCTCGAGGCGCCGGAGTCCGTGCTCATCGCGCGGGCCGAGCCCCGCAGGAACGATCCGTCGGACGCGGACGCCGCGGTGATCCGCGCGCAGCGCGCACAGGGTACGGGCGAGATCGGCGGCTGGCTCAGGGTCGACGCTTCGGCGCCGCCGTCAGACGTGCTGCGCCACGCGCTCGCGCTGGTATCGCACCGATCGTGATCGTTCGAGCGTTCGGGCTCTGGCGATGCGTCGTGGGGTGAGCCTGTCCCGGCCTCCAGAACTCCTGTGACATCCTGAATTTCCGGGCCTGCGACGTGCAAGCCTGGCACGCGATCTCCTGCGGATTCTTCTCGGCGCTCTCCTGGCCCTGCGGCCGTACAATGCCGCCCTCCGGCGCGCTTCAGTGCGCGCCAGCTCAGCCGTAGTTCAGGCGTTCACGCAGCACAGACGTTCGCGCGGTACAGACGTTCACGCAGCACATGTGGGGAGGGCAACATGGCGATCGACGAACAGCGTCTCAATGCGTTTCTCGGCAAAGCGGTCGGCGATCTCGGGGCCGCGGTCAGCGCCGTCCTGGTGTCGATCGGCGACGAGCTCGGGTACTACAAAGCGCTCGCAGAGAAGCCCCGCACGGCCGGCGAGCTCGCCGCCGCCACCGGCACCCACGAGCGTTATGCGCGCGAGTGGCTGGCCAATCAGGCCTCCGGCGGATATGTGGAGTACGACGCCGCCACCGAGGCCTTCTCGCTGACTCCCGAGCAGGCGCTCTGCCTCGCCGATCCAGACGGCCCCGTCGATCTCCCGGGCGCGTACGCCATCGTCCGCGATCTGTTCCACGTGCGGGAGCGGGCGCTCGAGAACTTCCGGACCGGCGGCGGCATGGAATGGGGCGAACATCACGCCTGCCTGTTCCACGGTACGGAGCGTTTCTTCCGCGCCAGCTACAACACGAATCTCCTGAGCGCGTGGCTGCCGGCCCTCGATGGCGCGATGGACAAGCTGAAGGCGGGTGCCCGCGTCGCCGACGTCGGCTGCGGCCACGGTGCGAGCACGATTCTGATGGCGCGCACCTATCCCGACTCGGCGTTTGTCGGCATCGACTATCACGCCGCGTCGATCGAGACGGCGCGCCAGCGCGCGAGGGACGCGGGCGTCTCCAACGCGAGCTTCGAGGTGGCCGACGCAACCTCCTACAACGGCGGCGCGTACGATCTGATCGCGTTCTTCGACTGCGTGCACGACATGGCAGATCCGGCAGGCGCGGCGCGGCACGCGCGCGAATCGCTCGCTCCCGACGGGCACGTGATGGTGATCGAGCCGTTCGCCAACGATCGGCTCGAGGAGAATCTCAACCCGGTGGGGCGCGTCTTCTACGCCGCGTCGACGATGGTCTGCGTGCCGGTCTCGCTCGCGAAACAGGGGCCGGCGCTCGGTGCCCAGGCCGGCGAACGCCGGCTCCGCGAACTGTTCATGAACGAGGGCGGTTTCAGCAGGTTCCGGCGCGCCACCGAAACGCCGTTCAATCTCGTGCTCGAAGCGCGCCCCTGAGCCGGCGGCCGGTCGCGGAGCGTTTGCGAGGCGGGCGCTGATGGCCGCGAACGGGACCGCCCCGTTCGGTACTTAGCCGAAGCCCATGGCGCGCAGTTCGCCCAGCGACAGCACCAGGGCCCCGCCGCGGAGCGGGCGCGGTGGGGCGCCCCTGAGTGGGGCTGTTCGCGGACCGACCCCGTGCGCGGCGCTTCACAGTCGCCGGACGGTTCACTGGCCGGTCGGCACGTCCAGTCTGTGCAAGGCGCGCCGCAGTCGCTGGTCGGCTTCGCCCGCGACCGCGGCGAGCGCGGCGTTCTCGCCGACGAGCCGGATCATCGTCTGCGGCGCAAGCGCCGCGACGATGCTCCGGCCCTCGCCGCTCTCGTACACGATCACGTTGCAGGGAAGCAGCAGGCCGATCTCGGTCTCGGCCTGCAGCGCGCGGCTGGCGAGCGGCGGATTGCACGCGCCCAGGATGATGTAACGCCGGAAGTCTGCATCCAGTTTCTCCTTCAGCGTCCGCCGCACGTCAATCGTCGTCAGGACGCCAAACCCCTCCTCCTTCAATGCGGCGATCGTTCGCTCCACGGCGCGCTCGTAATCGAGCGGCAGCTCCATGCGCAGCCCGTAATTCGACTCGTTCATCGAAGACTCCCAGCCAGGGTCGCGCAAGACCTCGGCTCAATCGATCTGGTTCTCCAGCGATCCGGCACCCCGCGGATTGACGCCGGGCCCGGCGGTTGCAAGGCCCGTTCGCAGGGGTGCCATGAAAGCGATCGTACTCGACCCGGCGCCGAAGACCGTCTACTGGCATCGAGACCTGCCGCCGGTCGATGCGGAGCCGCTGTCGGCGCACACGATCGAAGCCGCCAGCGGACGCGTCTCCGGGACCATCGATCACCGCGACGAGCTCTGGGATCGATGCTACGCCGAGCTCATGGCCAACGCCGCCACCCTGCTGGCCCAGGAAGTCCGGCGCCTGGGCGGCGATTTCGCGCACGTCCACGACGAAGCGATCGACACCAGGCACGACGATGCGACGTGCGAGGCCTGGCTGCGCGGCCGCTTCAGCTACATGTTGTACCGGCGGCCGCCTCCCCGCGCGTGCTGATCCTCCTCGCAGGGCGGGATCACCGATCCGGCGTCGCCGGATCGGTGACGCTGAGGCCGACGGTCGTGTCAGGCCGCCGCAATGCGCGACGCCGAGTCCTGATGGGCGCAGATGGCCTGGAGGGTGTTCAGGACCTCGGCGTCGCGTACGGGCTTGCGGGCGCCCGCGGCGAGCAGGATGTCGTTCATCGAGACGATGCCCAGCATCGCGCCCCCGAAGCCTTCGACGGGCAGCCGGCGGATGCGGTGCTGCTTCATGATCGCCAGCGCGGCGTGGACCTCGTCGTCTGGAGTGCAAGTGAAGACCGGCGACCTGGCGACATCGCCGGCCGTGAGCTCTGACGCGCGCACATCTCGCGTCGCGAGCGCGATGTACATGTCGCGGTCGGTCACCACGCCCACCAGCCTGCCGTTCTCGACCACCGGCAGGATGCCGCAGTCGGCGTCCAGCATCAGCGCGGCCGCCGCGGCGAGATTCGTCCCCGGCGCGCAGGTCCGGGGCTCGGCCGTCATGATGTCCTTGATCTTCATGGCTCTCTGCCTCACGCTGCGTTCCGGGCGGTCTTGGCCGGTTCCTCGATCTGCACCTTGCGAGCCCTGGCTTCCGCCCGGGCCGGCATCGGCACGCTCACTTCGAGCACGCCGTCGGCGAAGGTCGCCTTGACATCGTCGACATTCACACCGTCGGGGAGCGGCACGCGGCGGTAGAAGCTGCCGTATTCCCGCTCGGTCCGGTAGAAATCGTCGGTCTTCTCCTCCGCTTCGTGCTTCCGCTCCCCCGAGAGCGCAAGCTGCCCGTCGGCCACCTCCACCGAGACATCCTCCTTCTTCACACCCGGCAGGTCGATCTTCGTAACGAGGCGGCCGTTCTTCTCGAATACGTCGATCTTCGGCGACCACGCGGCCGGTGGGCGCCCCGCAACCGACCGCAGCGACGGCCAGCCGAACGACGGCCAGTCGTCGAACACGCGATCGAGCTCGGATGTCATCTTCCGGAGAGCCGCAAATGGATCCGGAAACACGCCAGCCGGCGCGAGACCCTGCTTCTTCTCTGTCACGGAACACCTCCTCGGAAGCCTCTTACGGCTTGTCTCGACGAATTCACCCATCACCGTTCGAGCAACGCCCGTACCGACGCAGACGCGTTCGCACCTCCGTCAAGTCTCTGACAACGCCGACGATGGAACGGCGGATGCGAGACTGGATCGCACGGCCGCGAAGAATTCCCGGGAGAACGTGCAGATTTCCACGATCGACGTCATCACCTGTCCGATCCGCGCGACAAACGTCCGGCCGAGATCTGACGGAGGCTCGCGGATTCCCGTGGACTATCGCGCCCCGACCCGCTCGCGCGCTCTCCTTGCCTTCGAGTCGGTGCCGCGATACCGTAGCGGAGACGGACCGCATCACGTCTTCATCGATGCTCTCGAACTCCGGTTCTTCGGCACCTCTCCACGAGCGCGAGCAGGTCGCGGCGCTCGCCCTCGTGCTCGATCGGCACGGGCGGATCGTGCAGTGGAATCCCGCCTGCACCGACCTCATCGGCCTTGCACTCGGGGACGTCCGCAACCGCCATCTCTGGGAGCTTCCCCTGGCCGACGAGGACATCGGGCAGGTGCGCGCCGGCTTCCTGCGGCTGCAGGAAACCGGCAGCCCGGTTGAACTGATTGCCGGCTGCCTGATCCTCGGCGGCACGCGAACGATTCGATGGTCCTTCACCCCGGTCGCCGGCCCGGACGGGCACCTCGAGTACGTCCTCGCCAGCGGCGTCGACCTCACCGCGCACCGGCAGCTCGAGCAGTCCTTTCGGCAGGCGCGCGAGGACCTCGAGCGCAAGAGCGGCTATCTACGGGGCATCTTCGAGCACGCGTTCCAGCTCATCGGGCTGCTGGCGCCCGACGGCACGCTCCTCGAGGCGAACCGGAGCGCGCTCGAGTTCGCCGGCGTGCGCCGAGACGAGGTCGTCGGCCGCCCGTTCTGGGAGACCCCCTGGTGGACGCACGATCCGATCCTGGCAGGGCGACTGCGGCTGTGGATCGGCGAGGCGGCGCGCGGCAACTTCATCCGGCTCGAGACGACGCACCGGCGGACGGACGGCCACGTGGCCGTCATCGACTTCTCGCTCATGCCGGTCAGGAACGATCGGGGCGAGGTCGTGTTCATCGTGCCGGAGGGGCGCGACATCACGGACCGCAAGCGCGCCGAGCGGTGGCAGGTGTTTCTCGCCGAGGCGGGCGCGGTGCTCGCCGGGACGCTCGACTACGAGGAGACGCTGCGGAACATCGCCGCCCTGTCGGTCCGCTCGCTGGCCGACTGCTGCATCGTCGATCTGGTCGGTGAGGACGGCGAGGTCCGGCGGCTGACGGTGGCGCACGCGGCGGCCGAGCGGCCGTGGTTCGCCGACGCGCTCGAGCGGGTCCGGCTCGATCGGAGCCGGCCGCATCTGGCCTGGTCCGTGCTCCAGACCGGAAAGCCGATCGTCACGCCGCGCGTCGAAGCCTCCGACGTCGAAGCGTTCGCGCAGGACGAGGAGCATCGCCGCGCGCTGCGGGCGCTCGACGCGCAATCGTTGATGGCCGTGCCGCTGCTGGCGCGCGGCCTGGTGATCGGCGCGTTGATCTTCCTGGCGGCGAAGCCGGAACGGGAATACGCCCAGGAGGATCTCCGCCTGGCCGAAGATCTGGCGCGCCGCGCCACGCTCGCCATCGAGAACGCGCGGCTGTACCGCACCGCCCAGGACGCCGTCGAGGCGCGAGACGATGTGCTCGGGGTCGTCGCCCACGATCTGAGGAATCCGCTTCACGCCATCAAAGCGGCGGCGGGGCTGCTGCAGCGGTTCCTCGACTCGGGGTCGATGGCGGCCGCGCCCCAGGCGATCGACGTGATTCGGCAGGCCTCCGACAAGGCCAACCGGCTGGTCGCCGATCTCCTCGAGGTTCGTCGCGTCCGCGCCGGGCGGCTCGCGCTGACGCGCGAAGCGACCGATCCCCGATCGCTGCTGAGCGAGTGTCGCGACAGCCACGCCCCGGCGGCCGCCGAGGCGTCGCTCCTGATCGCCGTCGATGCGCCCGAGAACCTGCCGGAGGTCTGGGCGGACCGCCACCGGGTCGTCCAGGCGCTCGACAATCTGATCGCGAACGCGATCAAGTTCACGCCGGCCGGCGGGCGGATCGGACTGGGGGCCGAAACGCGCGGGCACGAGGTCGTCTTCCGGGTGTCCGACACGGGCGCCGGTATCGCCGGCGATCTCCTGCCGCACATCTTCGATCGCTTCTGGCAGGCGCGAGCGGGCGACCGCCGGGGGATCGGCCTCGGCCTCGCGATTGCGAAGGAAGTGGTGGACGCGCACGGCGGCCGGATCTGGGCCGAGAGCCAGCCGGACGCCGGCAGCACGTTCTTCTTCACCCTGCCCGAGCACGATCAGGCCGCCTCGTCGTGCGCGCCGCGTTCGATCCGCTCGTAGAGCGTCGGCAGCACGACGAGCGTGAGCAGCGTCGAGGTGATCACGCCGCCGATCACCACGGTCGCGAGCGGGCGCTGAATCTCGGCGCCGGCGCCGTGCGAGATCGCCATCGGCACGAAGCCCAGCGAGGCGACCAGGGCGGTCATGAGCACCGGGCGCAGGCGTGTCGACGCGCCTGCCAGGACGGCGACGCGCAGCCCCTGCCCCTCCTCGCGGAGCCGGTTCACCGCCGCGATGAGCACGACGCCGTTCAGCACGGCGACGCCGAACAGCGCGATGAAGCCGACCGCCGCCGACAGATTCAGATTGAGGCCGCGCAGCCACAGCGCGGCGATGCCGCCGACCAGGGCGAACGGCACGTTCAGGATGACCAGCGCCGCCTGCCGGATGCGGCCGAAGCTCACGAACAGCAGCAGGAAGATGATGACAATCGAGAGCGGCACGACGAGGACGAGCCGCGCGGTTGCCCGCGCCTGGTTCTCGAACTGCCCGCCCCACGCGAGGCGGAAGCCCGGCGGCAGCGTCACACTCGCGGCGACGCGCTGGCGCGCCTCGGCGACGAAGCCGCCCACATCGCGCCCCCGCACGTTCATCTGCACGATCAGCCGGCGCTCGGCGTTCTCGTGCGCGATGACTTCTGGCGCCTGGGCCTCGCGGACGTCGGCGACCCGCCCGAGCGGAACGCGCTCCCCGGCCGGCGCCGTGAGCAACAGCGACCCCACGGCGGCGGCGTCGGCGCGCAGCGCATCGGGAAGCCGTACGACGACGGGCACGCGCCGGGGGCCGTCGAGCACTTCGGTGACGGCCACGCCGCCGACGACCGTCTCCACCGCCTGGCGGATGTCGTCGACGTCCAGGCCGTAGCGGGCGATCTGATCGCGGTCGACGGCGATCTCCACCTGGGCCGCGCCCGAGAACTGCTCGACCTGCAGGTCCGCGATGCCGCGCACGCCGGCCACCGCGCGCCGCACGTCGGCGCCCACGCGCTCGAGCGCCGCCGGGTCGGACCCGAAGACCTTGATCGCCACGTCGGCCTTCACGCCGGAGACGACCTCGTCGAGACGCATCGCCATCGGCTGCGTGAAGTTGAACGACACGCCGGGCATCGTCTCGAGCGACGCCGACATCGCCTCGATCAGCGCCTCCTTGCTCCGGCCCGTGGTCCATGCCTCGATCGGGTGCAGCAGCACGTAGACGTCGCCCTGGTAGACGCCCATGGCCTCGGTCGCCACGTCGGGCCGGCCGATCTTGGTGACGACCTGCCGCACTTCGGGAAACGCCTTCACGAGCTGCTCGACCCGCGTAGAGAGCACCACCGATTCCCCGAGCGAGACCGACGGCAGCTTGCGCGTCTCGATCAACAGCGCGCCCTCGTCGAGCTTGGGCATGAACTCGGTGCCCATGAAAGGCACCGATCCGAGGGCAACGGCCACGATCGCGCCCGCGATCGCCATCGTCCGGCCCGGGTGATTCATGGCGCCGGCCAGGTGGCGCACGTACTGCTCGCGCAGCCGCGCGAACCACCGCTCGTCGTGATGGCTGCCGCCGAGGCGCAGGACGTAGGACGAGACGACCGGCACGACCGTCAGCGACAGCAGCAGCGAGCCCAGGATGGCCGAACAGACGGTGATCGCCATCGGCCGGAACATCTTGCCCTCGAGCCCCTCGAGCGTGAAGATCGGCAGATACACGGCGACGATGATCAGGACGCCGAACAGAATGGGCCGCGCGACCTCGGTGGCCGCCGAGGCGAACAGCCGCATCCGCGCGCCCTCGTCTCCGGCAGCGGGCGCAGGGCCGTCGGCACGCCGCCGGATGAAGTTCTCCATCATCACGACGCCGCCGTCGACGATCAGGCCGAAGTCGATCGCCCCGAGCGACATCAGGTTGGCCGACACGCCGAACAGCCGCATGCCGACGAACCCGATCAGCATGGCCGCCGGAATGATGGAGGCGGTGACGAGCGCCGCCGGCGCGTCGCGGAGGAAGACGAACAGCACCACGACCACCAGGAGCGATCCCTCGAGGAGGTTCTTGCGCACCGTGTGCGCGGTGCGGTCGATCACCTCGGTCTGGTCGTAGAACGGCGTAATCCGCACGCCGCCCGGCAGCGTCTGCCCGATCTCCTCGAGCCGCGCTTTCACCCGTTCGGCGACCGCCTTGCCGTTCTCGCCTTTGAGCATGATGACCATGCCCGCGAGTGTCTCGCCCTCGCCGTCGCGGGTGACGGCGCCGTAGCGCGGCGTCGGCGCGGCGACGACCTCGGCGACGTCGGAAACGAAGACCGGCGCGCCGTCCATCGACGCCAGCACGATGCGCCGGAGATCGGCTTCGCCGGCGGCGAGTCCGGTGCCGCGAACCGTGTAGCGCTCCGAGCCGTGCTCGATGAAGCCGCCGCTGAACGAGGCGTTGTTCCGCGCCACGGCGTCGAACACGTCGCGCAGCGCCAGGCCATAGCGATCCAGGCGGTACGGATCGACGATCACCTGATACTGGCGCGTCAGCCCGCCCCACGAGTTGATCTCGCTGACGCCCTTGACCGATCGCAGCCGCGCGCGGATCTCCCCGTCGTGGAGCGCCTTCCGCTCCATCTCCTCGCCGGGCCGTCCCTCGACCAGATACTGGTAGATCTCGCCGAACGCCGTCGCCACCGGCCCGAGCACCGGATCGATGCCCGCGGGCAGGCGGCTGCGCGCGTCGCCGATCCGTTCGCTCACGAGCTGTCGTGCGAAGTACACCGGAACGCTGTCCTCGAACACGATGGTCACGATGGACAGACCGGCCTTGGAGATCGAGCGGACCTGCTCGGCGCCGGGCACGCCCATCAGCGCCGTCTCGACCGGATAGGTGACGCGCTGCTCCACTTCGGTGGCCGCCAGCCCCGGCGCTTCGGCGACGACCACGACCTGGTTGTTCGTGAGATCGGGAAATGCCTCGACGGGCAGCTCGCGCCAGGCGGCGATCCCCGTGGCCGCCACCGCGGCCAGGCACAGCAGGACGAAGAGACGCTGTCTCAGGCTCGCCGCGACGAGACGCTCGACCAGGCCCACCTCAGTCCTCCGGCGCCGCGGACTTGAGCAGCTCGGACTTGAGCACGAAGCCGCCGCTCACGGCAATCCGCTCGCCCGCCTGCAGCCCCGATCGCACCTCGACCCGTCCGGCCAGCGCCGGTCCGGTCTCCACGGCGCGCGGGCGGAAGGCCCCGTCCGCGGCGACGACGAACACGGCCGGACGGCCGTCGATCGACTGGACGGCGTCGGACGGGATCGCGATCGCCTGCCGCGGCTCGCGCTCGCGGATGACAGCGGTCGCGTACATCTGCGGCTTCAACCGGCCGTCGCCGTTGGCCAGCGCGCACCGCACCGTGACACGCCGCGTCTTCGGGTTCACGGTGTCGCCGACCAGCGACACCACGCCTGAGAACGTCTCCTCGGGATAGGCGGCAACGCGCACCTCCATCGGTTCTCCCACGCGGACGTGCGAGAGCAGCGACTCGTCGATCTCGACGAGCGCCCAGAGGCTCGAGAGATCGCTGACCACGTACAGCGGCGTCCCCGGGGTGACCGCCGTGCCCGGGGTGACGAGCCGCTCGAGCACGACGCCGGCGGTCGGCGTCTTCACCGGAATCTGTTCACCGCTCTCGCCGGTCGGATCGTCTGCGTTGGTGATCCCGAAGTGCTGCAGTTCCTCTTCGCTGCGGCGGATCTCGGTCCGCCCCATGTCGAGCGCCTGCTCGGCGGCGACGCGATCGGCCTCGGCACGCTGCACTTCCTGGAGCGAGATGGCCTTGTCGTCGTAGAGGCGCAGGGCCCGCTCGTGCGCGGCGACCGTGTAACTCACCTCCTTCTCGAGCCGCCGCCGTTCCGCAATCGCCTTCCGGTATCCGGCCCATGCGTCGTGTACGACCACGCTGTGCATCGTCGCCAGCACCTGGCCGGCACCGACGCGGTCGCCGACCTCCGCCGTCGTGTCGAGCAGGAGCCCTTCGACCAGCGAGCCGATGCGCGCCGTCCGCCGTTCGTCGAGCGCGATGACGGCTGGCGCCTGCGTCGTGTCGGCCACGGCCGCGGTCTCGACCGGCGCCACCGTGATCCCGGCCCGCCGCTGCGCGGCCTCGTCCAGGATGAGGAATTCGCGCGCCGCGGCGGGTGGTGCGACAGCCGCGGTGCGGTCGCCGCAGGCACCCGCGGCGGCAGCCGCCAGGAGCGGCAGCACGGCCAGCGATCTCATGGGAGGGCCTCCTCGCCCACGGCAAAACGCGCTTCGATGGCTGCCAGCAGCGCGTCCAGCCGGAGCTCCAACGCCACGCGGAGGACATCGCGATAGACACGCTCCGCGTCGACCAGCGCGAGCACGTCGGTCGCGCCTTCGCGGAAAGCCGCGCGCGCCGCCCGGCGCACGTTCTCGGCAGGCGCGAGCAGCTCCAGCGGCGCCCGCTCCGCCTGATCCACCATCGTGGAGGCCGCGCGGATCAGCGCGGCGGCCTCGCGCTCCAGCTCGTAGGCGAGGACGTCGCGCTCGGCCGCGGCGGCGCGTTCGCGGCCGAGCGCCTGGGCCACCAACGCCTCGTTGCGATCGAAGATCGGCACCGCCACCGAGACGCCGAACACCATCGTGCCGAGTCCCGCGCTCCGCTTGTATCCCCCCGTCAGGAGCGGCTCGGGCAGCCGGCGCGCGCGCTCGAAGGCCGCGAGCTGACGCGCGCGCTCGAGCTCGGCCCCCGCCGCGAGCAGGTCGGGATGTCTGGCGACCGCGTCGGCGATGGCGCCGGCAGCGAGATCCGGCGGCGGCAGCGGCGGGGGCTCGACGAGCTGCGCCGCCTGGATGGGTGCCTCGGCGCCGACCACGACGGTGAGCACGGCGAGACTGCGCTCCATCTCGAGGCGGGCGCGCGTGCTGTCGCCCTCGATCCGGGCCGCTTCCGTCTTCAGCTTCAGCAGGTCGGCTTCGGGGCTGTAGCCCTCGGCAACGCGACGGCCGACGCTGGCAACGAGCGTCGAGAGCCCCTCGCCGTTCGCCGCCAGCGTGTCGACGAGCACGCGCGCCTTGAGGGCGCGCATGTACGCCTGTGCGGCCTCGAGCGCGGCCTGCCGTTCGAGCGATCCGAGCGCGCGGTTCGCACGCTCGCTCTCGGCCGCAGCCAGCGCGCGGCGGATGCCGCGGCGCCCGCCCAGCTCGATCGGCTGCGTGAGCTCCGCGAATAGATCGAGGCCGGGCCAGGCCGGCCCCCGCGACCCGGGCCAGTTCTCGGTCCGCAGGTCGAGGATCGGGTTCGGCGGGCGTCCGGCGACACGCAGCGCTTCACGCGCCCCGTCGACCAGGGCCGTTGCCGCGCGCCGGCGCGGCGAGGCGCGCCTGGCCCGCGTAACGGCCTCGGACAACGTGAGGGGCGCCGGTGCGGTCTCGACGAGCGCCGCCCGCACCTCGGCGGGCGGCGCCGCAGGCGCCGCCGCCAGTTGGGCCGCGAGCAGCAGCGAGGGCAACAAAGAGGGGAAGGCGAACACCGCGTCTCAGACGAGCGGTAGCAAGCGGAATACCACGGCTCGAGCCGTGGCGATGTTCCTGTCGCAGCTTCTAGTAGAGAGTCGCGAGGGTGGAGCGCGAAGGGACGCCAGCGCGCGGCGGAAATCCGCCGCGCGCTGGCGCGATTCCGGCGCCTTCATGGCCGCGGCCGCCTTCCCCTCGCCGGCAGGGTGCCGGGCGAGCCGGCAGGAATCTACGGCACGAGCTGACAGGCCGACAGCTCCGACGTGCTGCCGTTCGGATTCGTCGCGCTCGCGGTGACCCAATAGCCGCGCAAGTCGAGACCGGCGACAACAGCGAACGCGACGCTTCCCATCGCATCGGTCGTCACCCGCGTGGAACCGAGCGGGTACTGGGCCTCGCCGTATTCCGGCCGTCGCACGCGGAGGTCGCGTGGAAGTCCACCAGAATCTCCGAGCTCGGCATGGTGTCGAGCGTCAGGGTGATGCGCGTTCCCGCGGGCCCGAAGCCGGCCGATTGAATCTGCGGGTAGTTCTGCAGGTCGTTGGTGCCGCCATCGGCGTCCGATGGATCGTTGGCGGTGACGCCGTCTCCCGCCGGATTGTCGTTCAAGCCAGGGGGATCGGTGCCCGCCACGCTCGACGCCTCTATCCCGAGCAGCGGTTGGCGTAGATCGCGTTGCCGACGATCGTATTCCCGGTCCCGGCGAACACCGACACGCCGTCCTGGCTGTTGTACGCGAGCGTGTTCCCCTGGACGAGGTTGTTCGATGACGCCCCGTCGAAGATCAGCACGCCGCTGTCTTCGTTGCCTCCGATGAGGTTGTTGCGCGCGATGTTGCCGTCGGAGCGGATCTGCACGCCGGCGAAGTTGCCGAGGCCGCGGATCGTCGGTTCGACGGCGACGCCGACGTAGTTGCCGTCGACCACGTTGCCGGTGGCATGGCCAAAGATGCCGAAGCCCGCATCCCGGCGCGGCGGCTGCGCTGCAGTACGGCCGCCCTGAGGCGTTGAGGCCCACTGCCGGCGCGTGCGGCCGGTTCGTGCGGTCAGCTCGCCGTTGTCAGATTCGACGTGCACTGCGGGCACCGTTGCGCGCGGACCGGGATCGTCGAGATGCAGAACGGGCACTCCTTCGTCGTGGGCGCGGCGGGGGCCGGCGGCTGGTCGAAGGCGCGCTTGATCCGGTTCACCTGCCGGACGATCAGGAAGACGGCGAGCGCGACGATCAGGAAACCGAGCACGTCGTTGAGAAACTGGCCGAAGGCGATGACCGGGATGCCGCCGGCTTTGGCATCCGCGAGCGACGCCGGTATCCCCCTGGACCGATCGAGCGTCAGGAACAGACTGCCGAAGTCGACCCGGCCGATGAGCAGGCCGATGGGCGGCATCAGGATGCCTTCGACCAGCGTCGTGACGATCTTGCCGAACGCGGCGCCCAGAATGACGGCCACGGCCAGGTCCAGGACGCTGCCGCGGGCGATGAAGTCGCGGAATTCCTTCCACATGGGGCAGACACCTCCGCCTGATATAATTACAGGTCCGTCTGCCTCTTGCGGAGAGGTACCGAAGTGGTCGTAACGGGGGCGCCTCGAAAGCGTCTTGTCCGCAAGGACACGTGGGTTCGAATCCCACCCTCTCCGCCATCACTTTTCCGCAAGATTCCTGGAAGAAACGCACGGCGTCCGCAAGGTTTCGGCCGCTGTACCTGTCTTATGCCCGGAGGGCCGTTTTCGCCCTCCCGGAGGGGACCGCGCCGAACTGCCTTGTGCTCCTCCGGCATCTGGGGCCAGCATTGGGCGCAGTTCGCCTCGCGTCCCGAGGTGAGACGCCAGGTGGTGTTCCTCGACGATTACGATATGCGACTCGCCAATGAGCTTGGCGAGGGCGTGGACGTCTGGATCAACACGCCGCGCCGGCCATGGGAAGCGAGTGGAACGAGCGGCATGAAAGTGCCGGTGAACGGCGGCCTGAATCTGTCCACCTTGGACGGCTGGTGGGCCGAAGCGTCTCAGGCCGGTCATGGCTGGGCACTTGGTGACGCCTTCGATCAGCAGGGCGCGACGCGCACGACGCCTTGCAGCTGTTCGAGGCACCGCTCATTGCATGGCTGCACTGACAGCGTGCATTCGAACGTTGTTTGCGAGCACTGGATCGCGCCGCTCAGCGATGCCACGCCTCTGGCAACGCTCACCTGCCCGAGGGCGACAGGTTCACCCCCACCGACACTCCGACCGCGTGGGGACCGGCTTCCAGTCCCAGACTGACGCGGCGCTCGGCAAGCGCTCGGTTGTGGGCTCGTACTTGGGCGCTCGCGTCAAACAGGTTCCAGACGTAGAGACCAGCCCCGACCAGCGCTCCGGTTACGAGCACCGTCTTGCGAGTCGTGGTCAGGCGTTCGTACGCGGTGTCTTGGAAGTTGTGGTTCTGCCAGTTCTGCGCTTCGATCGTGCTCACCATCCCGTCGGCATTTCCGCCGTAGGCGGGCGAGTCGTAATCCGCGAGGTTGAGGACGGCGGGTTCATACGCGGCATACGCTGCGCCAAGCGCCCCGATGATCGAGGCCATGAACAGGACCCCGCGCCTCGGGTGACCGGCGTAGATTTGTCCCAGTCCTGGCAGCGTGGCCGAGAAATAGGTGGCGACAACCGCATCCTTGGGCAGATCCGGCGCCGGCGCCACTCTCGCCTGCGTGTCCGTGACCGGCGCGGGCTCGCCTGGCCCCTGTGCGTACGTTCCTGGCGCGTAACCGACAACTGAGACCGCCACGGTCATGGCGGTCAGTGCAGCCTTGATGGCGTGCATGGCTCCTCCCTCTGCGAAACACCGGCATCGGCCGGCCGAGGTCGAGCTCCTACACGCGGCGCGGGCCTCGGATGACCGCCGAATCCACAGCTCGCCATACGTACGAGGCAAGCAGTTGATGCACTGCGCCGATGCATTGTTTCACGATGCTCAACGCTCTTCGCGTACCGTCATACGCGGCAGCACGAGGCATGCCGTACCGACGACGAAGAGGGGCGCGGGGTCTCGCGTCGTCTCCTATCGGCGTTGGCGAGGCCTCGCACGAGGACCGGGAGATCTTTCGCGGATGACGCGGAGAACCGCCCGCTCTGAGCGCGGGCCGAGGCGTGCACGACGCTCATCCCGAGGGTTCCCCTCCGAATCACGACGACGCTCGATCGAGCGCCTCCGGCACACGCGACATCGCCAACGGTCTACCGCCGCGACGACTACCTGGGAGGGCGAGCTCAACATGGGCGCCGGGCAAGGACAACTGGCGCCTCACGGCCGTGCAGGAGTTCGTGCCTGTCTTGGAGCGTGGGCGAGCGCCACGGAGCCGGTTCGGTCCGATTGAGGCCGCTCGTTCGCCCCGAGCTGCGGCGCGGGAGACACCGCGCCGTGTCCGGGCGCCGCCGGATCTTGCGACGCTCCTGCATCGAACGTAAGACTTCCCCGAGGATCCACGGCGCCCTGAGTCAGGGCTCGAGAAACGGTGCATCCACCGCGGGCGCCACGCCTGCCGCGCGCGCGCGCGCGAAGAGCTGCCGCAGCGCCCGCCGCCCCTCCTCGCCGAGATCGCGCGAGTAGTCGTTCACGTACAGATCGATGTGGCGGCGCACGACATCGTCGCTCATCTCCTGCGCGTGCCCGCGTACGAACGGCCGGCTGGCCGACGGATTGGCGAAGGCGTACTCGACGCTCCGGCGGACGATGCGGTTCATCGCCTGCGCAAGCTGCCCGTTCAGCGATCGGCGGACCGCGATGGCGCCAAGCGGAATCGGCGCCTGCGCCTCCCGCTCCCAGAACTCGCCGAGATCGACGATCTTCCTGAGCCCCTTCGCCTCGTAGGTGAACCGGTTCTCGTGGATGATCAGCCCGGCGTCGAATCCGCCGCCAAGCACGGCCCCCTCGATCTCCGAGAAGACCATCGCGGTCGCCTCCCGTGCGCCCGGGAATGCGAGGCCGAGCAGGAGTTGCGCGGTGGTGAACCGCCCGGGGCCCGCGATCCGCAGCGTTCCGGAGGAGACCTCGCCGGCCGTGATCGCCCGCTTCGAGATGAGCAGCGGCCCGCAGCCGCGGCCCAGCGCGCTCCCGGCGTCGAGCAGCACGTAGTCGGCCGCGCAGTGGAGGTACGCGTGGCAGCTCAGCTTCGTGACGTCGATGCGCCGCTCGAGCGCCGCCTGATTCAGCGCTTCCACATCGGCCAGTCTCACGTCGAACTCGATGCCTTCGAGATCGATTCGCCTGTGCACGATGGCGTCGAAGATGAAGCAGTCGTTGGGACAGGGCGAAAACGCGAGGGACAGCTTCATGTCTGATCGAGGATCCTCAGTGCCGCCTCGCCGAGGCTCGCGATCGCTTCCGGGAGCTTCCACGCCTGGCGGTTTCTCGGTTCGACGACGTTCGATACGGCTCGGATCTGCGCAAGTTCCACGCCGTGGGCCATGCAGGCGTACATGAACGCCGCGCCCTCCATGCTCTCGACCTGCGGCTGGAAGCGCTCGACAGCGAGCCGGATCGAGCGTTCGCTGCCGTGGACGGCGTTCACCGTGATGCCCCGCACGGCGGGCAGCGTCCGGATGGCGGCATTCGCCGGACAGGCCGCCCGCAGCTCGCCGCCGCCGGAAAGCTTGTGCGGGCCGGCCTCGGCGAGCCCGAGCTCGGCCAGCGAGAGCAGCTCGTCGCCCGACTCCGCGCCGAGTCCGGCGATCCGGTCCGACGCCACGCGAACGACCGTACCTGGCGCAAGGGCCGGGTCGAAACTGCCGCACACGCCGCAGTTGATGCACAGATCGTAGCGCGTCTTCGCGAGCGCGCGCGTGCACCAGACGGCGGTCGGCACCATCCCCACGCCGGTGATCAGCACGTCGATCTGGGTGGTGTGCCGGCAGTACGATCGCAGCAGGCCGTTGTCGATCCCGTCGCCGAGCCGCTCGACCACCGGCGCGATCTCCCCAGGCGTCGCCGCGACGACCAGCAGCCGCGTCGGCCGGCCGCCAGCGGCCCGTCCACGCGGCTCGAAGGCCACCTGGCGGGCGGGGCGTCCCGGCTGGCGGCGTTGCTCGACGCTCCAATATTCCCGGCGGGCTCGCCCTTCGCGCCTGGCCATCCGGGTGCCGCGCGCCGCGTTCTCGTCCCCGTCCGGCGCGGACGGGCTGCTACTCGACATCGTCGTCCTGGTCGACGACGATGCGGGTCTGCTGCACCCGCGCGATCACAATCGTGAGGCCGAATCCGACGAGCACCGCCGAGGCGCCCATCCCGAGGTAGATGCCCAGGCCGGCGGCGGCAACCGGCGCCGCGGTCTCGCGCGCCGAACCGACAATCACTCTGGCCTGTGCCATCGTCAGCGCGCGCTCGCCGGCCATGCGCGGCATGATGCGCCACGACAGGAACATGATGCCGAGCGCCGCGAGACCGACGATGAGCAGCGGGTGGCGGGAATTCCGCCGTGTGAGCAGGCTGAGGAAAGCCAGCACGGCGGCAAGCGCGCCGAGGCCCGCGATCCAGAGCGCGGCCATGTCGGGCACCCCGCGGTGCGCGATGCCGTCGACGACGACCCAGGGGAGAAACGCGCTGGCGGCGAGCACCAGGCCGGCGCCGAGCGGGACGAAGTACCCGCGCATGCCCGGCCTGAAGATGCCGCCCAGGGTCATTGCGCGTCCTTGAATTCCTCGTACCAGGCCATCTGAATCGCCTCGAGCTTCGGCTCGTTGGATGCCTTCGGATCGTCGGCGAATCCGGCGAGCCCGATCACCTTGTCGCGCAGATCGGTGAAGCGCACGGTGAGCGGATCGATGCCGGGGAACCTGTCGGCCAGGGCGATCGCGATGGCTTCGGCGTCAGTCCATTTCACGTGGGAACCTCCTCCGTCCTGGCCTTGCGGTCCGACTTTCCGAGCTGGATCCCGCCGCCCTCCTGCACGTAGTTGCGCGTGTACATCGGCAGTTCACAGACGACGTCGCCGGCGACGACGGCCTGGCAGCCGAGGCGCGACCGGGCGGTGAGCCCCCACGCAGTCAGCAGGCGATCGTCCTCGTCGTCCTCCATCTCGCTGAGGTTCGGCGCGCCCTCCGTCACGATGACGTGGCAGGTCGTGCACGCACAGCTCCCGCCGCAGGCGTGCTCGAGCGGAATGTCGAAGTTCTTCGCGACATCGAGCAGGGATTCCGGCCTGCCGTGGTTGGAGTACGGGAGCCGGCCGGCCTCGAATTCGACCGTGCGCGGCACCCCGTCGATGACGAAGGTGACCTTAGGCATACTTGTCGACGCGCTTTCCCGCGAGTGCCGCCTGCACCGAGCGGTTCATCATGACCTCGGCGAGATGACGGGTCGCGTCGTTGAGCGCCTGCGTGGCGGCGATGATGGCATCGCGATCGCCGAGATGCCGCACGGCTTCGAGCGCCGCGAGGGCGGCGTCGATTCGCTCGCGCTCGCCGGGCGCGAGCTCGGCGGCGGCGATCGCCGCGAGCTCCGGCGCGCGCAGCGACTTCGCGGTCGCCCGCACGACGCTCTCCGCCTCGTTCTTCGCCTCGACGAGGAGCCGGGCGGCGAAGTCGGCTTCGGCGTGCTCGAACGAGTCGAGGAGCATGCGCTCGACCTCCGCGTCGGTCAGGCCGTACGACGGCCTCACCTCGATCGCCTGCACGACCGACGTCCGCAGCTCGGCGGCCGTCACGCTGAGGATGCCGTTCGCGTCGATCTGGAACCGCACCTGCACGCGCGGCAGGCCGGCCGGCATCGGGGGAATCCCTCCCAGCTTGAAGCGCGCGAGGGATCGGTTGTCGGCAACCAGTTCGCGTTCTCCCTGCAGCACGTGCACGTCGACCGCCGTCTGGTTGTCGACCGCCGTGGTGAACATCTCGCTGCCGGTCGCCGGGATCGTGGAGTTGCGCACGATGATCTTCGAGGTCACGCCGCCCATCGTCTCGATGCCGAGCGACAGCGGGGTCACGTCGAGCAGCAGCATCTCGCGGTTGCCGGTCACCAGGATGTCGGCCTGCACCGCCGCGCCGAGGGCGACGACCTCGTCGGGGTTGAGCTCGCTGTGCGGCGTGCGGCCGAACAGATCGGCGACCAGCCGGCGGACCAGCGGGATGCGGGTCGAACCGCCGACCAGGACGACCTCGTCCACCTGCGACGGTTCCAGGCCGGCATCGGCGAGCGCCTGGCGGCACGGTCCGAGCGTGCGCTCGACGATGGGCCTGACGAGCGCCTCGAAATCCGAACGTGTGAAGCGGCGGCCGGCGAGCGTGATCTCCTCGCGATCCGACAGGTCGATCTTCGCCTGGATGACCGCGCGGCGGACTTCCTGGATCTGTTCCCGCGTCAGCGCCGGGCCCGCCGACGCCTCCGCGCCGGGTGCGGGGTCCGGCGCCGGCCCGATCTCGGCGCCGGCCAGCACGCGCTGCATCAATGCCAGATCGATGTCGTCGCCGCCCAGGTGCGTGTCGCCGTTGGTCGCGAGCACCTGGAACACGCCTTCCTCGACGCGCAGGATGGAGATGTCGAAGGTGCCGCCGCCCAGGTCGTAGACCGCGATGACGCCGCTGTGCCGTTTGTCGAGGCCGTAGGCGAGCGACGCGGCGGTCGGCTCGTTGATGATGCGCAGCACCTCCAGCCCCGCGATGCGGCCGGCGTCGCGCGTGGCGGTGCGCTGCGCGTCGTTGAAGTAGGCGGGCACCGTGATGACCGCCCGGTCGACCTCCGGTGCGGGATCGCCCTCCGCGCGGAAGTACGCCTCGGCGCGCGCCTTCAGCTCGCGCAGGATGAAGGCCGAGATTTCCGGCGGCGTGAACGTGCGCGATCCGAGGCCGATGCGCACCACGCTTCCCGCGTCGCCGGAGGTCGAGAAGGGGAAGTGCCGTGCCTCGCCAGCCACATCGTCGATGCCCCGGCCCATGAAGCGCTTCACCGAGTAGACGGTGCGCTGCGCGTCGGTCAGCAGCCGCCGCTGCGCCTCCCGCCCGACGTGGATGGTCCCGTCCTCGGCCGCCGAGACGACCGACGGCACGAGCGCGTCGCCGCGGCTGTCGCGGATCACGACCGGCGCGCCGTCGCGGGCGTAGGCGACGAGGCTGTTGGTGGTGCCGAGATCGATGCCGACGACTCTGCTCATGTCACGCCAATCGCCCGCGCGCCCGCCTCGACCAAGCCGCGCTCCATCCCGTCGCGTTCATCGCGCTCAGTCTCCGAGCTCCCGCTCGATGCCCGCCAGCAGATTCCGGATGTAGTTCCGCTCCAGCATGCACTCGCGTAGCGCATCGAGCACCGGCCGCCGCGCCGCGGGCGCGGCGGCCCGATCGAGCAACGCGTCCCATTCCGCCGAGAGCGCCGCGAGCTGCCGCTCGTGCTCGTCGCGCCTGCGCTCGATCGGCTGGCGCGCCCGCTCCAGCCGCGGCGCCAGGACCCGGGCCGCGGCGCCGGCCGCGCGCTGTCCGCGAATCTCGTCGAGCTCCTCGTTGAGCGCGAACACCTCTTCGAGCAGCGCGGGCGGCACCTGCCGGGACTGCTCCTGCGGCGTTCTGGCCGCCGCGCCTTCCAGTTGCAGCAGGTACTCGATCCGCGAGACCGGCTGCTTCAGCGTCCGATACGCGTCGTTCAGGTAGGACGAACGCTCGAGGCTGGCGCGGCGTTCGGCCGGCGCCGCGTTGTAGAAGAAGTCGGGATGGAACTGCCGGCTCAGCATGCGGAACCGCTGCTCGAGATCGGCGGCGTCGAGCATCAGCCGGCGCGGCAGCCCCAGGAACGCGAAGTAGTCGCCGTGCTGGCCGAGCGACAGGATCTTGGAGCACTGCGGACAGAAGTGCGCATCGATCGGCGCCCCTCCGCCGCACTCCCGACAGGCTTGAATGGTCGGCGGCATGCGCGGATCCGCGCCCTCTAGCGTCCCGGACCCGTGATTGGTGGCACAAGGCGCGGAGCGCCGCGCCCGGACGGCCAGGCGCGAGGGGCGAGGACATTGGGCATATCTGAGCGCTGAGCAACGCCGCCAACCAGGACGCGCCGCCCGCGAATGGTATGGCTAATCACTGGCTCGCGACACTAAGCGCCGAACGAGCTGCCGCAGCCGCAGGTCGCCTTCGCGTTCGGGTTGCTGAAGACGAAGCCCCTGCCGATCAGGCTCGTGTCGTAGTCCAGCACGGTCCCATCCAGGTACAGCAGGCTCTTTCTGTCGACGAAGATCCGGGCGCCATCCGGGCCGTCGAAGACTTCGTCGCCGAGCCGCGCCGTCTTTTCCCACGCGAAGGTGTAGCTCAGGCCCGAGCATCCGCCCCCCTTCACGCCGACACGCAGGCCGCCCTCGCCGATGCCCTCGCGCGCCATCAGCTTCCGAATCTGATGCGCCGCCGTCGCGCTGATCTCAACCACTCTCGTCACCTTCGCGTCTGTCACGCCGGAACTTCCGCGTCAGATCATCGGCTGCGCCGCCGCGGGAGCCTCCGCCGCCTGCTGCTTCTTCCGGTAGTCGGCGATTGCCGCCTTGATGGCATCTTCGGCCAGCACCGAGCAGTGGATCTTCACGGGAGGAAGGCTCAGCTCGCTGACGATGTCGGTGTTCTTGATGGCCAGCGCCTGCTCCACCGTCTTGCCCTTGAGCCATTCGGTCGCCAGACTCGAGCTCGCGATGGCCGAGCCGCACCCGAACGTCTTGAACTTCGCATCGTCGATGACGCCGGTCTCGGGATTCACCTTGACCTGCAGCTTCATGACGTCCCCGCATTCCGGCGCGCCGACCAGCCCCGTCCCGACGTGCGCATCGTCTTTCGGCAGCGAACCGACGTTGCGCGGGTTCTCGTAGTGATCGATGACTTTGCTCGAATACGCCATGTCGTCCCCTGAACGGCAGGCCGCTGGGCCTGACAACCCGCAGGCCTGATGGCCTGCACTCCAACCCGGGGCCTGAAGGCCCGCGCCATTCCCGAGGGGTCAGGCCGGAGCCGGCCCCGCGGCACTCCCGGCCGGACGCCCCCTAGTGCGGCGTCCACTGCATCGTCGACAGATCGACGCCTTCCTTCGCGAGCTCGTAGAGCGGCGACATCTCGCGCAGCCGCGTCACGACGCTGATCAGCTTGTCGGCGACGTAGTCGCACTCCTCCTTGGTCGTCCAGCGCCCGAGGCCGAAGCGGATCGACGAATGCGCCAGGTCGTCTCCGGCGCCGAGCGCCTTCAGCACGTACGACGGCTCGAGGCTCGCCGACGTGCACGCCGAGCCGGACGAGACCGCCACGTCGTTGATGCCCATCAACAGCGACTCGCCTTCGACGTACGCGAAGCTGATGTTCAGGCTGTGGGGCAGGCGCCGCTCCATCGAGCCGTTGATGTAGATCTCGTCGAGCCCCCGATGCAGGCGTTCGTTCAGGTAGTCGCGCAGCTCGCGCAGGCGCCGGCCGTCGGCCTCCATCTCCAGCCGGCACAGCTCCGCCGCCTTGCCGAAGCCGGCGATGCCCGGCACGTGGAGCGTGCCCGAGCGCATGCCGCGCTCGTGGCCGCCGCCGTCGATCATCGCCGAGAGCAGCACGCGCGGATTGCGGCGCCGTACATACAGCGCGCCGACTCCTTTCGGCCCGTACATCTTGTGCGCGCTGATCGAGGCCATGTCGACCTTCAGCTCGCCGACGTTGAACGGGATCTTGCCGACCGCCTGCACCGCGTCGGTGTGAAAGAGGATCCCCTTCTCCTTCGCGATCGCCCCGATCTCCCCGATCGGCTGGAGGACGCCGATCTCGTTGTTCGCCGCCATGATCGTGATGAGGATCGTCTTGTCGGTGATCGCGGCGCGCAGCTCGTCGAGGCCGATCAGCCCGTCTTTCCGGACCGGCAGGTAGGTGACGCGCCAGCCGTCCTTTTCCAGGCGCTTGCAGGTGTCGATGACCGCCTTGTGCTCGGTCACGCAGGTGATGATGTGGTTGCCCTTCTCGCGGTACATCTCCGCGGCGCCCTTGATCGCGAGGTTGTCCGACTCGGTCGCGCCGCTCGTGAAGACGATCTCCTTGGGGCTGGCGCCGACGAGATCGGCGATCTGCCTGCGTGCGGTCTCCACCGCTTCTTCCGCCGCCCACCCGAATGGATGGTTGCGGCTCGCGGCGTTGCCGAAGTGCTGCGAGAAGTACGGCAGCATGGCCTCGACAACGCGCGGGTCCACCGGCGTCGTCGCGTGGTAGTCCATGTAGATGGGAAGCGTGATGCTCATAGGGGTGGGTGGAGGGTTGCCCCGTGGGCCGACGCCGGCAGCACCACGTCCGCCGCCAGCTCGGCCACCGTGCACTCGCCGAGCGCTTTCAGAATGCGCTCGCGGACGCGCTGCAGCGGGTCCCGCACGTTGCAGCGCGAGAACTGTTCACAGGAGCGATCGTCGCCCGAGCAGGCGGTCACCGTCACCGGGCCGTCGATGGCCTGGATCACGTCGGCCACCGTGATCTGCGTGGCCGGGTGCGCCAGACGGTAGCCGCCCCGCGTGCCCTGATGCGATTCGAGCAGGCCGCCCCGCACCAGGCGCTGGAGCACCTTCGCCATCAGCTCGATCGGAATCTGGTAATGCTCTGCGATTTCGCGGGCGCTCGACGATCCGCGATCGCTCCGCTGGGCCAGGTGTTTCATGGCCATCAGCGCGTAGTCCGCCTTCTTGGAAAGCCTCAGCATCGCTGGCGCAATTCCGACCGTCGAAGTCCTATATTAACACGCTGCGCGCCGCCGATCGACGGCCTGCCCGCCCGTGGCCTCCCGCCGGTCGACTGGCCGGCCGTCAGTACTTCGGCTGACTGGGATCGACCTTGTCGATCCAGTCCAGGATGCCCCCCCTCAAGTTGAGCACCCGCGTGAAACCCTGGGTGCGCAGATAGTCGGCCGCCTTCGCGCTGCGGCCGCCCACTTTGCAGAGCACGACGATCTCGTCGTCGCGGTTCAGCTCGACGGCACAGCGCGCCGGCACCTCCCCGAGCGGAATCAGGATGGAGCCGGCAATCCGGTTGATCTGGAATTCGTTCGGCTCGCGCACGTCGACGATCGTCAGGCGGTCGCCGCGATCGAGCCGCTGCTTGAATTCGACCGCCGTGATCTCGGTCGCGCGCGCGCCGGCCGGTGCGTCGGCCGCCGGCCGCAGGCCGCAGAACTGCTCGTAGTCGATCAGCTTCGTCACCGTCGGATGGGTGCCGCACACCGGGCAGTCGGCATCCTTGCGGAGCTTCAGCTCGCGAAAGCGCATGCGCAGGGCGTCGTAGATCAGGAACCGGCCGATCAGCGGCTCGCCGACGCCCAATATCAGCTTGATCGCCTCGGTCGCCTGGATCATGCCGACCATCCCCGGCAGCACGCCGAGCACGCCGCCTTCGGCGCAGCTCGGCACCAGACCGGGCGGCGGCGGCTCCGGATACAGGCAGCGATAGCACGGGCCTTCCGCGGTCCCGAACACCGACGCCTGCCCCTCGAACCTGAAGATGCTGCCGTAGGCGTTGGGAATGCCGAGCAGCACGCACGCGTCGTTCACCAGATACCGCGTCGGGAAGTTGTCGGTGCCGTCGACGACGACGTCGTAGCCCTCGAAGATCTGGAGGGCGTTGGCCGACGAGAGCGCGACCTCGTAGCCCTTCACGTCGGTGCGCGGGTTGATGGCCTTGATCTTGTCGGTCGCCGACGCGAGCTTCGACCGGCCCAGATCGGGCGTGCCGTGGATGATCTGGCGCTGCAGGTTGCTGATGTCCACGGCGTCGAAGTCCACCATGCCGATCGTGCCGACGCCGGCCGCGGCGAGGTACAGCGCCACCGGCGAGCCCAGGCCGCCCGCGCCGATGCAGAGCACCTTCGCCGCCTTCAGCCTGCGCTGCCCCTCCATGCCGACTTCCGGCAGGATCAGATGGCGGCTGTACCGCCGCACCTCCTCGTTCGACAGCTCGGGCAGCGCGTCCCCGGCGCCCGCGCCGGGCGAAGCCGGTCTGCCCGCCGCCACCTCGGCGGAGGTGGGCGCGCCGCCAGCCACCGACGGGATGATGCTGATGGTGTCGCCGTCCTTGACCGGCGTCTGCTCCTTCTGCAGGTAGCGGATGTCTTCGTCGTTGATGTAGACGTTGACGAAGCTGCGCAGCCTGCCCTGATCGTTGTACAGGTGCGCCTTCAACCCGCTGTGCCTGGCCGTGAGGTCGGCCAGCAGCTCGCCGACCGTCCGGCCTTCGGCATCGACCGCGTCCTGCCTATCGGTGTACGGCCGCAGCGGAGTAGGAATCAGAATTCGTGTCGCCATGGAGCTCGCCCTCTTCGAAGTTGGATCGATCGTCCTTCAGAAACCACACCGTCATGTCCGCGGGAGCGCCCGCCATGACCGACACGATCACGTAGGCGAAGGTCGGCCAGGCGTGATCGAGATCATATTGCGACGGACGCGCCGGATGATCGGGATGCGAATGGTAGAAGCCGAGGAGATCGCCCTCCAGATCTCCTGCACGCCGCTCGGCGACCCGGTAGTCGGACGGCCGGACGAGGAACCGCCGCCGCGGTCCCTCCTCCGTCGTGTTCGGCAGCGGCACGGTTGCGAGCACCAGTCCCTCACGGCCGACCAGGCCGCCGCAGCACTCGTGCGGGAACGCCTCCGCGCCGTGCGCCCGGATGGCCTCGGCGACGCCCGGGCCGAGCCTCAGGGGCCGGCCGCTCATTCGGCGTTCCAGAACGAGTCGCTGAGATAACGCTCGGCGCCGTCGGGAAAGATGGTCACGATGAGGCCGCTCTCGATCCGTCTGGCCACGTCGAGCACCGCGACCAGCGCGGCGCCCGACGAGATGCCCGCCAGCAGCCCCTCCTCGCGAGCGAGCCGGCGCACCATCGCGTACGCCGCTTCGGTGCCGACCGCCAGATCTTCGTCGGCGAGCGTCGGATCGTAGATCGGCGGCACGATCGCCGAGGCCATGTGCTTCATGCCCTCGAGGCCGTGAAACGGACCATCGGGCTGGAACGAGATCAGCCGGATCGCCGGATTGAACCGGCGCAGCCGCCGGCCGGTGCCGATGAAGGTGCCGCTCGTGCCGAGCCCGGCCACGAAATGCGTCAACCGCCCGCTGGTCTGTTCGATGATCTCGGCGGCGGTCGTGTCGTAGTGCGCCCGCCAGTTCGCGTCGTTGCTGTACTGATCGGGGTAGAAGTAGCGGTCGGGATCGCCGGCGAAGAGCCGCTTCGCCTCCCGAATCGCACCATCGGTCCCCTCGAGCGGATTGGTCAGCACGAGCGTGGCGCCCAGCGCCCGCAGCACGAGCTTGCGTTCCGAGCTCGCATTCTCGGGCAGGCAGAGCGTCACCGAATAGCCGCGCGCCGCGCCCACCATCGCATAAGCGATGCCCGTGTTGCCGGACGTCGCGTCCAGTATCGTCTTGCCGGATCTGAGCGCACCCGATTGCTCGCCCTCCAGGACCATCCGGGCGGCGGCGCGATCCTTCACCGAACCACCAGGATTCTGCCATTCGAGCTTCGCGTGGATCTCCACGCCCGGCGTCTCGCGCTCGAACCGCGGCAGCCGCACGAGCGGCGTGCGGCCGATCAGATCGAGCACGCTCGACTGGCGTTCGCCCGTGGACCGTTCCGCAGGAGAGAAGGCTTCTGTGGGCATCGGTAAAATACGACCGAAGTAGTCCGAATTATAACAGACGCCAGTCGGTCTATACTCCGCAGGCCCGATGACGTCCGGTACGCTCAAGCAAGACCAACCACTGCAAGCAGATGCAGGAGCGCTTGTCCGCGCCGGCGGCTGGCTGTTCCGGCACCGGACCTGGACTCCCGTCCCGCTGATCCTGACGATTCTATTCGTACGCGCAGGCCGAACCCAACCGTCGGCCGCCCTGCTGGCCGCGAGCGCCGTGCTCGTGGCCGGCGGCGAGGCGCTGCGTCTCTGGGGCGTACGCCACATCGGCGTCATCTCCCGCACGCGCAGCGACCGGCTGGGGCCGCTGGTCGAGACCGGTCCGTTCGCGCTCGTGCGCAATCCACTCTACATCGGCAACATCGGGCTGTGGACAGGCTTCGCGCTCGCCGCGCGCCTGGTCTGGCTCGCGCCCATCGTCGCCGGGCTGCTCGCGCTCGAGTACCACGCCATCGTGAGCTGGGAAGAGCGGCTGCTGGCGTCGCGCCTCGGCGACGCGTACCTCGCGTACCAGGGACGCGTGCAGCGATGGATCCCGGCGGCCCGGCGACCGCCCTCTCCACCCCTGGCCGCGCCGGCCGGGAGCTGGCGCGGCGCGGTCTTCAGCGAACGCGGCACGCTCATCGCGATCGCGGCCGGGTGTCTGCTGCTCTGGGCGACCGCTCGTTCCTGAGCGTCTGCCACAAGTACCACGAGGCGACCGAGCGGAACGGGCGCCAGGCTTCGCCCAGCTTCAGGAGCTGCGCCGGCTTGGGGCGCGCCCGCAGCCGATAGACCCGTTGCACGGCGGTCACGATGCCAAGGTCGCTGACCGGCAGCACGTCGGGCCGATGCAGCCGGAACATCAGGAACATCTCCGCCGTCCAGCGTCCGAATCCCTTCACCGAGGTGAGACGGGCGATCACCTGCTCGTCGTCGAGACGGTCGATCCCGGAAAGATCGAGCCGGCCGTCCTGCAGGCGGACGCAGAGATCGCGCACGTAGGCGGCCTTCTGCCGGCTCAGACCGACGCCGCGCAGCTGCGCGTCGGACAGGGCATCGACGTCGGACGGATTGACGACGGCGCCTCCCGGGCAGCTTGCAGCGAGACGCGCGAAGATCGTCGCGGCGGCCTTGGTGGACACCTGCTGGCTGACGATGGCGTGCACGAGCGTGGAAAAATGATCGCCCCGCTGGCGTGCGGCAAGGCCGCAGGGGCCAATCCGGCGGATGACGGCGGCCAGCACGGCGTCGCGCCGCATCAGGAGCCGCCGCGCTCTGGCGTAGTCGGCGTCGGTCACTTCAGCGACGCCGTGAGCGTCACGCGCGCGTCGATCTCGATCGTGCCGGGCTCGACCGGCACGGCGGACTGCTCGGCCGCTCCCGCCATCGCGAACCGGGGCATCGGCACGGCCGGCGGTTCACGGACTTCCTCGATTCGCAGTACGCGGTCGACGCGCGCGCCCGCGCCGGCAGCGGCGGCATCGGCGCGCGCGCGGGCGTCGGCCACTGCCAGGCGCAGCGCTTCCCGCTCGACTGCGTCGCGGTCGCGCAGGTCGAACCGGACGCCGTCCACGGCCGTGGCGCCCGCCTGCACGACCGCATCGAGGAGCTCCCCGACGCGCGCCACGTCGTCGACGCGCACTTCGATCGTGCTGCGCGCGCGGAAACTGCGCGGCACCCGCCGGCCGTCGACGAAGTCGAATTCCTGCTGCACGTCGTAGCCGGTGGTCCGGATGGCCTCCTTCGGGACGCCCGCCTGGTCGAGGCGATCGAGCACCTCGCGCATGCGCTCTGCGCCCTGCCGCTGCGCATCGCGCGGATTGCCGGCGCGGGTCTCGACCGACATGGACACGAACGCGCGGTCGGGCGCGCGGCGCAGGGTGGCCCGGCCGGCGGTCACGACGATGGGCAGGTCCGCCGGCGGGTCCTGCGCGGCCAGCGGCAGCGGTAGCAGCAGCAGACCGACGATGAGCGCTAGGCTTCGCATACGATCCTGAATCCCATGCTGTACGCGTAGGTGTCGGGCGGCACCTTGTGGCGATAGGCGCATCTCAGCATGGACGTGTCGGCGTTCACCCACGAGCCGCCGCGCACGATCCGCATGGTCCCGGCCGCCGGGCCGCGAGGATCCCGCGCCTCTCCCCGGCCATAGTAGTCGGGCGCGTACCAGTCTGCCACCCACTCCCACACGTTGCCAATCATGTCGTACAACCCGTACGCGTTGGGCGGATAGGTGCCGGTCGGCCGGGTGCCGCGCTGGTGCTTCACGGCCGGGTCGCCGAGAAAGTTGGCGTGCGAGGCGTCGATCTGCGAGCCCCACGGGAAGCGGTGGCCGTCGGCTCCGCAACGCGCGGCCTTCTCCCATTCGGCTTCGGTCGGCAGGCGGGCATGGCGCTGCAGGACCTCGGACAGCCACGCGCAGTAGGCCGCGGCGTCTTCGTAGGTGATCAGGACGACCGGGTGGCTGCCATGGCCGGGAGGCGGCCGGTCGCCCTCCCAGCGGTACGGTGCGGCCGTCTCCTCGAACATGGCTTCGCGGCCGCGGGCGATGAGCGGCAGGTCCCGCACGCCGGGCGAAGGGTGCCCGGTGTCGCGCACGAACTGCGCGTAGTCGTCGTCGGTGACGGGGAAACGGCCGATGAAGAACTCGCTGACGTACACGCGATGGACGGGACGCTCGTCCTCTTCGGCGTCGGCGGCACCCATCAGGAAGTCGCCCGCCGGAATCCTGGCGAGATTCGGGGTCGTCGCCATCAGACCGGCCGAGTATATTCCACTCCTCGCGACGGAACGCCGCGCGAGCGCGGCGCGCCGATCCATAATCGCCTGACCGCAGGCGCGGCCGGCGCCCCAACCATGGAAATCTCTGTCGTGAAGAAGCGAATCGTCGGAACGATCGACGCGGCCCGCAGGGCGGCCGCCGACCGCAGGATCCGCGCGGACCAGGCGGGCCGCGAGTACGAGCAGTTTCTCGAGCAGACGGCGGTTCCGCTGCTCCGGCAGGTCGCGGGCGTCCTTCGCGCCGAAGGGTTCGCGTTCACGGTCTTCACGCCCGGCGGAAGCGTACGCCTGATGTCGGACCGCTCGTCCGACGACTACATCGAACTGCTCCTCGACGCGACCCACGACGCGCCACGCGTCGTGGGCCGCACCAGACGCGCACGGGGGCGCCGCGTGCTCGAGACCGAGCGTTCGATTGCCGATCGCACGCCCGGCGCGCTGACCGAGGAGGACGTGCTCGAATTCGTCGCGGCGGAGCTCGGGCCATACGTCGAAAAGTGAATGCCGGGCACCGGAGCAGGGTGCCACGGGACGAGAGGCAGGGAGCGAAGCCCCTCGCGCAGAGTCCCGCAGCCGGACGGCGCCCCGAATGACAGCCCTGACGAGCGGATGACTTGACCCGGAGGCCGAGGAGGCGTATGGGTAAGGTGTAGGTAACCACTCGGACGGCGAGGTTCACATGGAGGAGCCGCCGATCTCGCGACGCGCATGAGCGATGGGCCGACCGTCGTTGATGCGCACGAAACACGACGACATCTCGACGACCCTTGAATTCTGGCTCCCGCCAGAATGCGTGTGACGCACACGCGACGAAACGTCCGGTCCTCAGGCTCCCCGCCTGAGGCCGGGCGCTTCCCGGCCTTCGATGATCGATCGACGACCGCCGCGATCTCTGGTTGGCGTTCGATTGCGCCTGTGGGAACCCGGCAGCGGATCAAATCGGACCGACGGCGGGACCGCCGCAGCCGCTGGCGCGTGGGGATGTTGTGAACGGAGGCTCCGATGGATCTCTCATTCGGGACGAACGTTCGCGAGCACGGCTATCGCATCGGACGATGCGCCGGCATTGAAGCAGACCGCAGGACTCACGCGGTCCGGAACATCGTCGTCAGCGCAGATGGAAGCATCGGCTCGAATGCCGAGAGACGGCCGCTTGCCGCCGTTCCCGCCGATCATTTCGGCGGGGATATCGTGCTGCACGGCTTCAGCGCGCCGGCCGAGGCTCCCGCGCCGGCGCACATGCTCATGCTGACCGACTCGACGCGCGTGATGCGCCGCGGACGCCAGATCGGCCGGCTGTCAGGCATCGAACTGTCGCCGGAGACGGGCGCGATCGTCGCGATCGTCGGCCGGCAGCACTGGTGGAACCGGCGATTTCACCTGCCGGCGGCAGGACTCGATTTCTCGGTGGCCGGCGAGATTCGAGTCGGCGCGGCCGCTTCCCAGGCCGCGTAGATCGACGGCGCCCGGTTTGAGAGGTGCTGCCAGGCGGGCCTCCGCCTACGCGAGCCGCTCCAGCGGCGACGTATCGATCCCCTGCCGCTTCAACAGCGCCAGGAAGGCGCCGCGGTCTGGCGAGCGGCGGTAGGCGTCGCGCAGGTCGACGGTCCCGTTCTGCACGAATCCGACGAGCGCGTCGTTGAGCGGCACCATGCCGTGCTTCCGTCCGCCCTCGATCGCCATCGGCAGCTGCGAGGTCTTGCCGTCGGCGATCAGGCTCGCGACGGCGGGCGTATTCAGCAGGAGCTCGCGCGCGGCCACACGCCCGCCGCCCTGCTTGCGCAGCAGCACCTGGGCGACGACCCCCCGCAGGTGCTCGGCGATCGCCATCTGGAGCTGGCGACGGTATTCGGGTGCGTACAGATCGATGATGCGGTCGATGGCGCCGGGGGCGCTCCGGGCCGAGAAGCCGCCGATCACGAGCCTGCCCGCCGCGGCCGCCTCGAGCGCGACGTTCACGAGCGCGCCATTGCGGAGATCCTCGATGGCGAGAACGTCCGGATCCTCGCGCAGCGCGGCGCGCGCGGCGGCGAGCACCTCGTCGCTGCCTCCACGCACCTCACGCTGGCTGACGAGCGAGGTGCCTCGATCGTGCATCACGTTGATCTCGCTCTCGATCGAGATCACGTGATCGCGCCGCGATCGGTTGATGAGATCGATCAGCGCGGCAATCAGCGTGCGCTTGCCGCTCGAGCGCGGGCCGGCAACGAGCACGAGCCCCTCGGGCTCGATGGCGAGCGCCTGGATCTCGCGGGGCAGCGCGAGCTGATCGGTCGAGACCGCGCGCACGGGCATGAGGCGGAACACGCCCCCCGGGCCCCGATGGTCGCGATAGCTCATGCATCGGATGCGGCCGACCTCTTCCAGATCGCACACCCATTCGGTCGGGGCGCCCGTGCGCAGCGCTTCGTGGCTGCGTTCCGGCATGATCGCGAGCACGAGGGATTCGACGTCGTACGCGCTCAGCGGCGGCTCTCCCTCGAGCGCCCGGTGCTCGCCGTCGACGCGCAGCGACGGCCGCAGCCCGGTCACCAGATACAGCGTCGATGCGCCACGGGCGGCGGCCAGGCGCAGCAGACGATCGAGGCCGATCCCGCTCTGGCCCGTCACCTCCGCGGGCGGCTCCGGACGAATCGGGCTTCTTGACAGCGGCAGCACGACGGCCGGCTGGGGCGCCGCGACAGCCTGCGGGCCCGCCGGCGACGGAGGCGAACCGTCGCGCACGGCCGGTGGGACAGGTCTCGCCGCCTCCGGCGCGTGCAGCGGCGCGGCCTGTCTCGGCTCCGCCGGCGGCGGCGCCGCGGACTCTGCGACGGCACGTGCGGGAGATGCCTGGGGTTTCGCCGTCTCGCGGGGAGCCGACGGCGCCGCCTGCGTCACGCCCCCATGCCGCGGCCCCGATGCCGGCGCAGGGCTCATGGGCGCCCGGGCGAGAGGCGGCGCGCCCGACGAGTCCGGCCCGCGGGCGATGGTCGGCAAGGCTTCCCCGGTCGACATCGGCGCGCCGGCCGCAGCCTCTGCGGTGGCCTCGATCCCGGCATCGCGCGACCGGTCGAGCGCACCTGCTGGGATCGCGGCATCCATCCGCGCGGCGGGCTCGGTCCTGTCCTGCCGGGTGCTGGGCGCGTCAGGCGCGCCGCCCGCCACCGGCGGCAGCTCGACAACGCCCGCGTCGCCGCGCGTCGGCACGGCCGGTGTATCGTCGGAGGTGCCGCGCCGCGTCGCAAACAGCACGGCGGGCTCGGGCAGATCGAGCGCCTCGTCGTCGCCGATCATGTAGGCGCCGGTCAACGCCTCGCCGGAGGCCGACGCCGCGGCCACCGGAAGGTCGTCGACCGAGAGGGCCTCCTCCTCCACCGGCTGGGGTGCAGGCGCCGGCACCTGGGCGGGTGCGGCGGCCAGGTGCCCGGCTCCGGCAGCGGCGGCCGATTGCCGCATCGTGCCCTGCGTCGCCGCCGGCCCGAACATCTCTTCGGGGATCTGATCTTCGTCGGGAATACGCCGCCGCCGAATCTCCGCCCAGAGATCGTCGCCGCCGCGGGCCGCCACGATCGTGAACTGCTCGTGCGGGAATTCGGACCGCGTCGGCAGCTGGTATTGCGCCGCGCCGAACTCGTCGAGCGCGCCCAGCACTTCGGGCGGCAGGAGCTGGCCGATGATGCCGTTGACCGCCTCGAGCGTGAGTCCGCGCGAGGCGAGATCGACCTGCCCGCCGGGGGTGACGATGTAGGGCTTGTCGCCCGCGTGCATGACGAGCGCTTCGCCGTCGACCTGGACGATCGCCTGGAGGAGCGAGGGAACGAGGCTCATTTACATCCGTGCACACCCTCGCACCGGCGAGAGTCTGGGCTCGAGCTGAGTGTCGGCGTGAGCACTTCGCGGCATTAGGCGCGGCGCGGCGAACCAGCTTCGTAGATCCGCACGAGCTCGACCAGCTTGAAGCCGCGCGTCTGGTAGGGCGGGATGATCCGCTCTGCGCGGAGATACTGCATCATCCCGTCGTCGGAGTAATCGGGCGGCCCGACATCGTCCAGTCCGGCGAGCGCCTGCTCGAGATCGGCGAGCGTCATCGCCTTCCGCGCCACCGCTTTCGTGGCCGGCAGGATCCCGAGGCGCCGGGACGGCTCGCGGCGCACCTCGACGGCAAACGTCACGAAGATTTCGTTGCTGATGAAATTGTAGTCGGCCTCGGCACGGGTCGCCGGCGCGTCTTCCACGCGCAGGAGTTGCACGCCCGGGAGCTGCTGCATCCGATCGAGCAGTCGCCCCGTGAACTCGCCTTCTCCCGACCAGTTGGTCCGATCAAGCTGCATCGTGTATCGCCATGAGCCCGCCGAGCACGCGATGACAGGCGATCCGCGTGAAACCCCTCGCCCGCATGAGGCGCGCGACGCCGTCGGCGCCCGGATAGGCGCGGATCGAGGCAGGAATATACCGGTACGTATCGGGATCGCGGTGCAGCACCCACCCGGCGATCCCGCCGGCGATCGAGAGATACGTGAGCCAGGCCGATCGGAGGATCGGGTTCGAGGGGCGATTGAAATCGAGCGACAGCAGCCGTCCGCCGGGCCGGAGCACCCGGCGAATCTCGTCGACCGCGCACGGAAGATCGGCCGCGTTGCGCAGCCCATAGCCCGTCGTCACGAGATCGAAGCTGCGCGCCGGGAACGGCAGCGCGAGCATGTCGCCGACGAGGAACCGCGGCGGACGCCGGGGGCGGGACGAGGGGCGGGCGGCTTTCGCGCGCGCCAGTTCCACCATGCGGGGCGTGATGTCGAGGCCCACGACCGCGGCGCCGCATCCCGCGAGCGCGAACGCAATGTCGCCGGTTCCGGTCGCGAGATCGAGCGCCCGCAGGCGCGGGCCCGGCGACGCCATCGCGGCGAGGCGCCGCTTCCAGCGCCGGTCCTGGCCGTACGAGAGCAGGCGCGTCATCAGATCGTAGCGATCGGCAACCGTCGCAAAGAGCGCGCGCACGTATTGCCGTTTCCCCGCGGGCGTCGCGATCGCGTCGCGTACGGACATCTGTCGGATAATAGTCTCCCATGCTCCCGTCCAGCACGGTCGAGAACTACCTGAAGGCGATTTATCAGGGTCAGTCGGCGCTCGGGGTGGGAGCGCTGGTGCCGATGGGGCAGGTCGCGTCGGCGGTCGGCGTCACGCCCGGCACGGCGACGACGATGGTGAAGGCCCTGGCGGAGTCGGGGCTGGTCGAGTACGAGCCCTACAGCGGCGTACGGCTGAGCGCCGCGGGCGAGAAGCTCGCAGGGCTCGTTCTTCGCAGGCATCGGCTCGTAGAGCTGTTTCTGGTGCAGGTGATGGGCATGAGCTGGGCCGAAGTGCACGAAGAGGCAGAGCTGCTGGAACATGTCGTCTCGGAGCGGCTGATTCAGCGCATCGATGACATGCTCGGCAACCCGACCCGCGATCCGCACGGCGATCCGATCCCCAACCCCGAAGGCGCAATCGCCAGCCCCGCGCTCGAGAGCCTGCTCACCTGTCCGCTCGATACGCCGCTCCGCATCACGCGCATCGCCGACCAGGATCCCGTCTTCCTCCGATTCGTCGAGACCAACGAGCTCAAGCCCGGCCAGACCGTCCGGGTCGACTCGCGCGATGCGGCCGCCGATGCCGTCCAGCTGTGCGCCAAGGATCAGCGACGCATCACGATTGGCGCGCGCGCCGCCTCGAAACTGCTGGTCGAACCGGCCTGACCAGCGCTCGGCGTTCCGGACCGGCTGGCCCCAGCCGCCTTCGGCCCTCGTTCTCCTCCTCAGCACCCAGCCCGACGATCGCGCTTGACCCCGCTTGTCGACGCCAGAAATCCGTCTCCAGGCGACATCGGGATCGGACCGTGCCCGAGTCCGCGGAGCTCGCGACTGCGCGCGAGGATGTGCATATCGGCCGCCGCGTACTCGTCGTTGGACGTCTCTCCCAGTTCGAGCCGCATCTGCGCCGCGAGCAGCCGCTCCCGCGGCGCCGCCTCGCCGTTCCGTCCGGCCTCTGCCGCCGCGGCGGCCTTGTCGAGGACGAAGCGGATCTATCCGATCAGCAGGCTGTCGACGACGAACACCGGAGCAGGCTGCGGAAGCGCCGGCGTGCGGGATAGCGGGACGGCGGACCGGCGCGATGACGTGGAGTCATGCGCGTTCCAGCTTGAGGCGGATGTTGACGAAGTTGTAGGGCGGCCACGGACCGGAGTACCTGAAGGTGAGCTTGTCGAACTTCGCCGCAATCGCCTTCAGACGCGCGTCGAAGGCGCTCTCCTGGTCGCGCGAGATCAGGAATGCGGCGTTCATGATCATCCTGTCGCCAATCGGTCTGTTGATCCGCGAGGCGACGGCGACCTCGCGGAGCTGCCGGAGGATCTCGGCCAGGTAGGCCTCGGATCGCGTCTGCAGCGCCGCGTCGACGAGCCGGCCGTACTGCATGCGCGCGAAGTAGGTCGGTCCCTTCTGAATCGAGATCTCGGTCTTCAGGCGGCTGATGTCCTGGTCGACGGTCTCGATCTCGCGAACCGCCTGATCGCGGTCCCAGAGCACCTTCAGGCCGAATTCGAGCTTGTTCTGCATCTTGTTCAGCACGTCGCAGAACGCGCCGGCCGCCGATCGCAGCAGTTCGACGATGTCCTCGCGCGTCTTGAAGATCGTGCCGAACGACATCGGGATGACCGTGTGTTCGCGCATGACGGTCTCGTTGACGCGCTCGTGCGCGAGCACGTGCTCGCGCGTCGAGTCGAGCGTCTCGATCGGAGCGTCGGAGACGATCGCCGCCAGGTTGCGGTAGTGCACCGTGTACACTTCGGACGGCGCGGCGCCGATGCCGATCGCGCCGAATTGCAGGGGCTCCGGCGCCTCGACGATGCAGTAGACGTACTTGCTGCGATGGGTCGCAGCGGCCTGGGTGGGTTCGGCCGGGCCGGCCAGGGGAGCCGCCGCCCGGCGCGACGCGGGCGCCGGCGCGTTTGCGGAGGCGCGGGCGGCCCTTGACTCCGGCCTGCCGTTGGCCCGCGGCCTGGCCTGGCGGGCGACGCGCCCGGCGGCCGTCTTCGGCAGAACGGCCATGGTCCGCCCTCGTGATCGTGTCCGTGCACTGCCGGCTGCTTTACGCATGTTTGCCGCTCCTGCGATTCTTCCTGGCCGCCGACGATGGACTGGTGTCGAGGATCCTGCGGATCTCGCGGACGAGCTCGTCTGGCAGGCATGGTTTGGTGACGAAGGCGTCGCAGCCGGCCTTCCTGGCTCCCTCCGAGATGCCGGCGAGGGCGTGGCCGGTGAGCGCCACGACCGGGATCTGCGCGGTGCGCGGGTCGGCCTTCAGGCGGCGGGTGGCTTCCCAGCCGTCCATCACGGGCAGCGACAGATCCATGAGGATGATGTCGGGCGGCGAGTCGAGGGCGCGCTGCAGCGCCTCCATGCCGTTGCCGGCCTCGACGACCTCGAAGCCGGAGAACTGGAGATACTCGCTGTACATCTCGCGCGCGTCGGGATAGTCGTCGACCAGCAGCACGCGCGGCGTCCGCGTCGCATTCTTCATCGTGAGCCTCTGAGCGGCAGCGTCAGCGTGAAGACCGACCCCTTGCCGACCGCGCTCTCGACGGCGATCCGGCCGCCGAGCATCTGCGCGAGCCGGCGGCAGATCGAGAGGCCGAGCCCGGTGCCGCCGTAGGCACGGGTCGAGCTGTTGTCGAGCTGCCTGAAATCCTCGAAGATCCGATCGTGGTCGGCCGCTGCGATCCCGATCCCGGTGTCGGCGACCGACAGCGAGAGCGTACGCGCCGCGGCGTCCTGGCGCACGGCGACGATCACGCTTCCCTCGTGCGTGAACTTGATCGCGTTGTTCAGGAGGTTCAGCAGGATCTGCTTCACCTTCTGGCGATCGGTGACCGGCGGACGGACGTCTGGCGCGATGTCGATCGTCACGCGGAGCTTCGAGCGCGCGATGATCGGCTCGAGCTCGGCCCGCGCCTCGGCCACCAGGGCGCGGATATCGACCCGCGCAACCTTCATCGGCATCCGGCCGGCCTCGATCCGCGAGATGTCGAGTATCTCGTTGATGATCGTGAGCAGGTGGCGGCCGTTGGACTCGATGCGCGAGAGCTGGCGCGTCACCGGGCCGTCGATGGGGCCCGCGACCCCCTGAAGCAGCATCGAGGTGTAGCCGAGCATCGCGTTCAGCGGCGTCCTGAACTCGTGCGACATGTTGGCGAGGAACTGCGTCTTGAGCGCCGACGCCTGCTCGAGCTCGACGGCCTGGCGGCGCAGGAGCTCGTTCTGATGGGCGATGTCGGCCGTGGCTGCCTGGATCTTGCGCTCGAGCTCGCCGGAAGCCCGCTTGAGCTGTTCGTACAGGTTGGCCCGCTCGATCGCTTCCCGCCGGTCGTGCAGGATCGTGACCACGGCCATCAACTCGCGTTGTTCCGACAGGATCCTGCCGGCGATCGCCTCGACCGGCATCTCCTCGCCTGCCAGCGGATCCTTCAGCGTGATCTCGCCGACGCGCCGTTGATCGGCGTTGACGAGCATCCCGGCGATGAACGACGAGAACTGCGCATGGTTGGTCTGCACCGCGCGCTGCGCGAGGCCGCCGTCACCGCCTCCGACCGTGAAGAGGCGTTCGGCTGGCGCGTTCATCATCGAGATGGCGCCCGACGCGTCGGTGACCACGATCGGGTCGGCGACCGAGTCGATGATCAGGTTGAGGCGATCGCTCTCGGCGTGGGCCTTCGCTTCGGCCGCCAGGGTGCGGCGGTAGTTCTTCTCGAGCTCCTCTTCGGCGCGCCGCAGATCGGTCACGTTGCGGAGCACCGAGACAATGCCGCTGCCCTGCCGTGGATCCTCGGTCACCATGCCGAGCAGCTCGAACAGCAGGTCCGAGCCGTCGACCGGATTCACCAGCAGCAGCTCGCGGCGCATGGATCCGGTCTCTTCGATCGCCTTGCCCGACAAGGCCGAGGAGAGCAGCATGTTGTTCAATCGCACCGCGCCCCGGCGTCCCTCGCTTTCTTCCTCGGCCGCGGTGAACAGCGTGAGCGCTCGCGCGTTGGCGATGAGCAGCCGCCCGTCGGTGTCGGTCAGCAGGATGGGATCGGAGACCGCATTGATGATGCTGTACAGCAGCGAGCGCTCGCGCCCGCGCCGGCGGTCGATCTCGGCGAGCACCTCCCGCCGCAGAATCTGGTCGAGCTTCTGGCCGAGGATCGTCGCGAACCAGGAGAGCGCCGGCTGCGGCGTGTCCGCCTCGGCGGCGGCCAGCAGCAGCCCGATCGACCCTTCGCCGATCCCCAGCGAGCCGAGCGGCAGCACATGAAAAGGAGCGCCCCCGAACGGCGTCCGGGGGCGGCGTCTGCTTTCCGCTGGCGTGCGCGCGGCCGCGAGAAAGGCGGGGCTCCCCGCGGTGAAGGCGGCGACGAGCGGGTTGTGCCGCTCGTCGAGCGTGACGCCGAACGACGCCGCGGCGCCGGTGAATCCGCGCACGCCGATCGTGGCAAGCCCCGGCGCGCCGTACGGCCTCAGGAGACAGAGCGACTGCGGGACGGCGAGCACGTCGGCGAGCCATTCGAGCGCGAACTGCGCGCAGTCGGCGATCTCGGTGCGCGCGACGAACCCCTCGAGCAGCCGCAGCCGAGACGCATACCGCTGCTCATGGCGCTCGCCCGCCGCCACGACGCGCGACGAGCCGCCGGCCGGCGCGGCTCCGAACCGCCTAGATGCGTGACGCTGCACGGCGCCGGCTCACGGCAGCGCGGCGTGCCGGGCCACCCGATCCGAGCTGCGCCCTGAGCGCAGCATTCTCGGCCAGGAGATCGTCGTAGGCCTTCCCGGCCGCAGAACGCGCGACGAGGATCGACTGGCTCGCCGCTTCGGAGTACTTCAGATGCGTGTCGATGGAGGCGACGACGACGCGCGCCTCGACCGTGATCAGGTCGATGCCCACCAGCGAAACCCTCACCCACGCGTCGATCACGATCCCCTTGTCGAGGACCCGATCGAGGACGTCTATCAGACTCGCGCCGCTGGCGGCGCGCTCAACGGGCATCGAGGGCTCCTGTCTGCCGGCTCATCGCTGGGCGGAGCGCGATCGGCGCCGGCCCACGGCCATCAATTGCCGCTCGGGCGCGCGCCCCGGCGTCCGCAGTCCGTCGTTCTCGGCCGACAGGGCCTGCCTGCCTGGCGAAGGATGGCGATCGTTTGTCCACCAATCCAGACCAATCTGCTCCGCCTGGTCGATCGAACAAATCGGCGGCCGGATGCGAATCGTCAACGGCTCGACTTCGGCCTGCGGCGCCTTGATGTCGTCCGCCGCCACGAGCTCCTTGTCGACACCCGGTCGAGCAGGTCGACCAGCCCGCTGGAGCGCCGCGGGCCCCTGTTCAGCGCAGCCGGCACAGGGCCGCTATTCTACGGGTCCGCGGGGCATTCCCGTAACCAGCGCTTGGCGGTCCGCGCCGCAGGAAGTCTCTTACCTGAGCAATGCTGATGCCAGCCTGGAGGAATGGTCTCGGTGAGACGGCCTGCGCAGCCTGCAGCGAAGGCGGACAGGGGCTCGCAGGTGACGCAGTGGAACGCTACAGATCGAGGAGCGCAGCGGGCGCGTCGATCACGTGGTCGCCGGCCGTCAGACAGCCGGGAGGAAGGCCGGCAAACCCGAACCCGTAGCGAACCAGGCAGGCGTGCGCGCCGGCGTTGTGGGCGGTGCGCCAGTCGATCACGGAATCGCCGACCATCAGCGTGTCCGAGGAGGCGACGCCCGCGTCATCCATCAGCCACTGCAGGCCGTCGGGCGAGGGCTTGCGCGGCAGCGGACCGTCGCCGCCGAGCACGCGCCGCGGCGCAAAGTGCTTCGCGAAATCGAGACCCGCGAGGATGCGGCGCGTCGCGCCGAGCGGCTTGTTGGTGAGGACGGCGAGCGCCGCACGCGACGACAGCGCGGCCAGCGCTTCGGCCGTCCCGGGGTAGGGCTGCGTGCGGGCGAGCAGGCGCGCATCGTAGATGTCGAGAAAGCGTGCGAGCGCGTCGGGCGGCGCCGCGATGCCGGCCGCGCCGAACGCGCGGGACACCAGCGCCGGCGCGCCTTCGCCGATCATCCCGGCGATCGCCTCGTCGGCCAGCGGCGCCGCGCCGGACAGGGCGAGGAGCTCGTTGGCGGCGTCGGCCAGATCCTTGCGCGAATCGACCAGCGTGCCGTCGAGATCGAACACGATCAGCGAGAAGCTCACCGCGTCTCGCCGCGGTACTCCGCAAAGGCGGTCGGCGTCTCCCAGACCTTCACCCGCACGACCGGCAGCGCCTGCGAAACCGCGTGGTCGAAGATCAGCTTCGCGATGCGCTCGACCGTCGGGTTGCTGTCGACGATGAAGATCGGCTCGCCGAGCGCCTGGAGCGGCTTCACGAGCGGATCGTCGTGCCGCAGGATCATCTTGTGATCGAGCTCCCGGTCGATCCATCCCTTGACCACGCGCTTGATGTCGCTGAAGTCGCAGACCATGTTGCGGTTGTCGAGATTGTCGGTCCGCACCTCGATCTCGGCGAGGGCATTGTGGCCGTGCGGATGCTTGCAGACGCCGTCGTAGTCCAGCAGCCGGTGTCCGTAGCAGAAGTCGATGCGTTTGGTCACGGAGTACATCGGGATCTCGCTGGCCCTGCCGTGTCGGGCCGGGCATCTGATAAGCTGTCTGACCGCCTCACATTATCAATTCGTCAATTCGTCCTGCAAACCGCTCCACGCTCAGGGCACCGGATCTCCACGATGACCACCAGCGCCGTCCTTCTCTCCGGGGGCCTCGACAGTGCGGTGCTGCTCGCCGACGAGGCGACTCGATATCCGCTCGTGCAGCCGATCTACGTCGCCGTCGGGCTCGCCTGGGAGCCGGCCGAGCGGGCGCTCCTGGAGGCGCTCCTGGCGCGCTCCCGCGGGGACCGGCGCATCCGGCCGTTGGCGGCGCTCAGCGTCGACATGCAGGACGTGTATGCCGCCTCGCACTGGGCGATGACCGGCGACGCCCCCGCCTACCACACGCCCGATGAGGACGTCTACCTGCCCGGACGCAACATCATTCTGCTCGCCAAGGCCGGCGTGTACTGCGCGGCCGCCCGAATCGATCGGCTGGCGCTCGGCACGCTCGCGCACAACCCGTTTCCGGACGCGACGCCGGCATTCCGCACCGCCATGCAGCAGGCGCTCTCGCTCGGCAGCGGGCGCCCCATCGAGATCGACGCGCCGTACGCGACCATCGGCAAGCCGGAGGTGATCCGCCGGGGCGCCGCGCTTGGCGTGCCGTTCGAGCTGACGCTCTCCTGCATGAGCCCCAGCCGGCAGTCGCACTGCGGACGCTGCAGCAAGTGCCGCGAACGGCACGACGCGTTTGTCGCGGCGGGCATTCCCGATCCCACCACGTACGTCGACACCGCCAACGTCGCTTCGTAACGCTCGGCCCTGGCGCCCGCCGCCGCGTGCACGGGACGGCCGTCGACCGGCGGCCGGGACGATCATGCCGCGGGCGAGGCGGCGAGGCGGGCGGCGCCGATGGCCGCGGCATCGGCCCCGATGGCTGATGGGACGATCGTCAGCGCGTCCAGCATCGGGGCCGGCAGGCGCCGGCCGATTTCCACGCGGACCGGGTCGAGGAACAGATCCGCCGCCGATGCCATCAGCCCGCCGAGCACCAGCGTCTCCGGATCCGCGATGGCGACCAGATTGGCGGCCGCCATGCCGAGGTACCTGGCCGTGTCGCGCACGACGGAGAAGGCGACGCCGTCGTTCTGGCGGGCGGCGTCGAGCAGATGATCGAGCGTGATTGCGGACAGCTCGCCGCCGGCCATCTCCTGTGCGCGCGATCGATCGCCGGCCTTGATGCGCCAGAGCAGCCGGCGGACGATCCCGGCGGCGCCGACCTCGGCTTCCAGGCAGCCCGCCTTGCGGTAATCCTCGCGTTCGACCGGATTGAGCGCGAGCCAGGCGACGGAGGCCGCCCGCCCGCGCGCGCCGTCGATCGGCACGCCGCGGCGCACGATGCCTCCCACGGGGTGCTCGCCGGCGCTGAAGAGGACGACATCCTCGCGGCCGCGGGCGGCGCCGATCCAGGACTCCGCCAGGGCGGCCGCCGCGCCCGCACCAACCGGCGAGCCGATCGCGAGCCCCCGCCCGCGAAGCCTGTCGAGCGCCGCGACTCCGGCCGCGGCGTCGCCCATGGCGGTGGCGACGCCGACGGGCGCGCCGGCGACCGAGGCCGCCCCGATCCTGTCGAGCGCGTCGAAGGCCGCCGCCGCCACATCGCTCCCGGCCACGGCGGCGCGCCGGACGACCTCGCCGTCCGGCGAGGCGACGAGGGCGAGGGCGCCGGCGTCGCGCAGCTCAAGCCCGATCATCGCCGGAGAGATCGCGCCGCCAGTCGGTGTGGACGTGGAGCTTGCGCCCCTCGAGCGGGAGCGGGAGGAGCGACGTGTGTTCATGGAAGATCCCCCGGTCGATCCGGTCGAGCAGCGCCGCAAGCTGCCGCTCGTCCGGCGCGTGCACGACGAGCACGCCGGCGCCTTGGTCGGGCGGGAAGCGCCGGTCGTCGAGATAGTCGCGATCGAGCGTGACCAGGGTGCGGCGGAGCTGCTGCGCGAGCCGGTAGTGCCTGACATCGGAAGCGCGGCGCAGCGCCGGTTCCTCGAGCACCCAGAGCACGTCCCACCTGAGGCGGGTCCGCATGTGCGCGATGAGGCCGGCGGGCACGTTCGCGTCCGCATAGACGCGCGGAGCCGGCGACAGCCGCCCGGCGTGGAGGGCAAGCTCAGAGGACAGCGTGCCCATTCTTCTCGCGCGCGGCGGCCCTCGCCTCCCGCTCGAGCGCGTCCACCAGGGCCGTGCGTCGATGCACGAGCTCCCTGCGTGCGCGGCGCCCGTTGGGCGAGCCGACGGCATACTCGCAGAACAGCGGAAAGGCAATCGTCGAATCGCAGTACGCCACCACGGTGTCGGGCAGGACCGAAGGGTTCACCTTGCCCCAACTGACCGCCTCGGCCGGCGTCGCACCCGACAGTCCGCCCCAGACGACCTGGTCGGTCGTGAACTGGATGAAGTAGTCGTTGCCGCCTTTCGGGATCCCGTACACCTCCCAGAGCGTCGGTTGCGCCTGCAGGTAGAAGTTCTTCGGCGATCCGCCGCCCAGGATCACGCAGCCGTTGCGGCGCCCCGCGAGGACGATCGCGCAGACTTCGTTGACGTCCCGGTTCGTGTCGATCAGGAAGCGGCCGCCGTTCAGCAGCGCATGGCTGGCGATGTTCATGCCGATGGAGCTGTCGCCCGGCGACGAGGTGTAGATGGGCACGCCGGCGGCCGCGGCGCGCGCGACGACCGAATACTCGACGCAGCCGGGATTCCTCTGGAGGAGATCGGCACCCAGCCGATAGTGGAGCTCCGCGGTGCCGATCGGCTCGTCGATGCCGGATCGAACGATGAAGTCGCGGACGTAGGCATCGGTCTCGAGCAGCACCGTCGCCGGAAACAGGACATCGTAGATCCGGATCACGCCGTGCTCGAACAGTTCGACGTCGTTGGCGAACGGCGATCCGCGGTGCAGCGTGAAGTTCAGCGCATGGTGCAGATCGTGGTACAGGTTCGCGCCCGTGGAAATGATGAAGTCGACGAGCCCCCGATCCATCAGCTCGATCACACAGCCGCCGAGGCCGGCCGGCGTCAGCGCGCCGGCGATGGTCAGGCCGATCGTCGTGTCATCGGCCGGCGCGAGCATCTTCTGCGTGAAGATCTGGCACGCCTCCGCCAGCCGACCGGCGTTGAACGCCTGGAATCCGCCGTCGATCAGCTCGCGGACGGCGGGATGGCCTGCCGGGCGGTAATAGGTGATCGGCTTGCCGGACAGGAACTTCTGGCGCGAATGGCCCGGCGGGCCGGGGGCGCGGTCGGGCAACGTCTGCTCCTTGGTCGGGACCCGTGGCCGCGAACACTCGCGCCGAGGCTGTCGTTTAGCTTAACATTCCCCCTCGTGACGGGTGAACGGGACGCGCGATGGATCTGAGCGGGGCGTCCTCCTGGATCGGGGTCGCGACGGCCGGCCTGGCCGCCCTGGCCGGCGCCGCCGGCCTGGTCGTCTGGAAGAAGGGGCGCCGTTTCGCCCCGGGCGACGTGTTCCGCGCCAGCCGCCTCGGCTCGGGCAATCGCATCTTCCCCACGCAGGTCCGCATCACGCCGACCAGCGTCGTGCAGTACACGGCCCAGTGGGTGGGCCATGTCGAGGAGACGATCCACATGGCCCACATCGCGTCGGTCCGGATCGACACCGGCCTCATCCTGTCGGACGTGTTGATCGAGACCAGCGGCGGCACGGTGCCGATCCGCTGCCACGGCCATCACAAGCGCGACGCCGTGGGCATGAAGAACCTCATCGAGCGGTACCAGACGGAGTATTACCGCGGCAGTCCCAGCCCTGTCGGGACGCCTCCGATCGGCCGATAACGCCCACATCGAGATGGATGATTTGACCTTCAGCGCGCGGCGCGCCAGCGCCGCCGCCCTGGCCAGATCGGCTGAACCGGCCGACCTGGAGACGCGTTTCCGGAGCCTCGTCCAGTCGCCCCTGCGGGCGGGCATCCTGCGCTATCTGAGCGCGAGCCCGAACGACAGCTACGGCGTCGAGTCCCTGATGCAGACGTTCGGCCGGCTCAAGCTGGACGTGGAGAACTGCGTCCGCGAGCTCGTCGACTTCGGCGTCGCGTCGCTCGTCCCCGGCAACCCGCCGCGCTACACGGCCGCACGGCCCGAGCAGGGAGCCGCCGCCGAACTGCTCGATCACTTCCTCGAGCGCCGCGCCGCGATCTCGACCGAGGATCAGTCGCCGTCGGTGCAGCGGTTCAGGGAAATGATCGGCCGCGACGAGAAGATGCTGATCGTCTTCGAGTGGATCCGCACGGCGGCCAAGTCCGACATCTCCGTGCTCATCCTCGGGCCGACGGGTTCGGGCAAAGAGGTCGTCGCGCGGATGATTCACGAGCTGTCGAACCGCGCCCAGGCGAAGTTCCAGGCGGTCAACACGGCGGCCCTGCCCGATACGCTGTTCGAATCGGAGATCTTCGGCTACGAGAAGGGCGCCTTCACGGGCGCGCACGATCGCAAGCCGGGCCGCCTCGAACTGGCGAACGAGGGCACGCTCTTCCTCGACGAGATCGGCGACATGTCGCTCATCGCGCAGGCGAAGCTGCTGCGCGTGCTCGAAGAGCGGCGGTTCGAGCGGCTCGGCGGCAACAAGTCGATCGCCGTCGATTTCCGCCTGATCTCGGCGACCAACCGCCCGCTCGATCAGTTCGTGCGCGACGGGCGCTTCCGCGAGGATCTGTACTATCGCGTGAACGCGTTCGCCATCCGCCTGCCGTCGCTGCGCGAGCGACAGGTCGACATTCCCGTGCTGGCGCAGCGCTTCCTCGCGCGCTACTGCGCGGCGCAGGGGATGCCGCTCGACAGCAAGAGCTTCTCCAGGGAAGCGCTCGACGCGCTCATCAGCTATCACTGGCCTGGCAACATCCGCGAGCTCGAGAGCACCGTCTCGCGCGCGGCGCTGTCGGCCCCGGGCCGCGCGATCCGCGCATCCGACATCGAATTCCTCCACGCCAGCGCCGGCATCACCACCCCCACGGGGGACCGGCTGCCCTCGCTGGCCGAGGCCGAGCGCGCGCACATCGTCCGCGTCCTGGAAGCGGTGCAGTGGAACAAGAAGGAGGCGGCCCGGGTGCTCGACATCAGCCGCGGAACGCTGTACCGGAAGATCGTCGAATACCAGCTCGAGCCGGGACCACGCGCGCCCGGCCGGCGCGGCCGGGCCGCCGATGCCTGACGGCTCGTGTTCCCGAGGCCTCCGGTGCGCGCCTCGCCCCGCCCGGCGATAATTCGGCGTATCATCGGGGTGTCACCCGGCTCCCCCGCCGCCGTGCCGGCCCGGCGCCCGCCGGTCCTCGACCTGTCCGCATGAAAGAGCTGTCGCCTGCCGCGCGCGTCTACGTGCTCGCCGTGCTCGCGGCGGGCGCGGCGGTGTTCGCGTGGTTCGCGCCGCGCGCGCTCCCGAATCCGCCCCTCTTCATCGCACTCCTGCTGTGCTCGTCGATCGCCTCGGCGCTCAAGGTCAGCCTGCCGCTCGCCACCAGCGGCTCGACCATGTCGGTGTCGTACGCGGTTGATTTCGCGTCGTTGCTCCTGCTGGGCGCCGATGCCACGATGCTGGTGGCGGCAGCCAGCGCCTACAGCCAATGCACGTTCCGCACGAAGGCGCGTGCCGAAGCCTACCGCACGCTGTTCAGCATGGCGTCGCTCGTGCTGACGGTGAAGATCGCCGGAGAGGTGTACGGCGGTTTCGGCGGTCCGCCGCCGGGTTCGATGCTCACGCTCGCCCAGCTCACCAAACCGCTGGTCGGCGCGGCGACCGGCTACTTCATCGCGAACACCGCGCTCGTCGCGACCGCCATCGGGCTGTCCACACGCCAGCCGATCGCGAGGGTCTGGAACGAGAACTTCCTCTGGAGCGCGCCGAGCTATTTCGTCGGCGCCGGAGCGGCAGGGCTCGCCGCGATGATCGTCGAACGCGGCGGCTACTGGATGGCCTCGCTGCTGGCCGCGCCGCTGTATCTCACCTACCGGACCTACAAGGTCTACATGGGACGCGTGCAGGATCAGCAGGTGCACGTCCAGCAGGTGTCCGAGCTGCACCTGGCCACGATCGAGGCGCTGGCGCTCGCCATCGACGCGAAGGATCAGACCGCGCAGAGCCACATCCGGCGGGTGCAGGTCTACGCCGCGGGTCTCGCGCGCGCACTGGGCATGACCGGGAACGAGATCCAGGGCGTGAAGACGGCCGCCCTGCTGCACGACATCGGCAAGCTCGCGGTGCCGGAGCACATCCTGTCGAAGCCCGGACCGCTGACGCAGGAGGAGTTTCAGAAGATCCGGATTCATCCGCAGGTCGGCGCCGAAATCATCAGCGGCGTGCCGTTTCCGTATCCGGTCGCGCCGCTCATCCTCAGCCACCACGAGCGGTGGGACGGCAAAGGCTATCCCTCCGGCCTGAAGGGCGAGGAGATCCCGCTCGGGGCGCGGATCCTGTCGGTGGTCGATTACTTCGACGCCCTGATGTCCGAGCGTCCCTACCACAAGGCGATGAACCTCGACGCGGCCATCGGGCTGCTGCGCCAGGAGAGCGGCAAGGCGCTCGACCCGCGAGTCGTCCAGAGCTTCGTCGACATGCACCCGGCGCTGGCCGCGGAAGCCGATGCGACGGCGCCGGTGCGGCAGTTGACGCGCATCGCGACCGGCGCGGAGGCGGCCAAGCCGGCCGTCGGCCTTCTGCAGGAGGCGTCGGCGCCCGGCGGCACGAACGTGTTTCAGGACATCGCGCTCGCGCACCGGGAGATCTACGCGCTGTACGAGATTGCGCAGGCGATGGGCAGCAGCCTCGGCGTGTCCGACACGATGGCGCTCATCTCCTCGAAGCTGAGCAACATCGTCCCCTTCTCCTGCTGCGCGCTGTTCCTCTACAGCGAGGAGAGCGAGACGCTGCGCTGCCGCTTCGCGACCGGAGTCGAGGCCGACCTCATCCAGCAGCTCACGGTCCGCAGCGGACACGGCCTGACGGGCTGGGTGGCGCGCAACCGCCGGCCGCTGGTCAATGCGCGGCCGAGCGCCGACCTCGAGGCCGCCGGCCGCTCGTCGGACGAGACCTCGCTGCACGCCGCGCTGGTCTGTCCGCTGCTGTTCAACGAGCGGTTCATCGGCACGCTCGCCGTGTACCACACCGAGCCCGCGGTCTACACCGACGACCACCGACGGCTGCTCGACCGCATCTCCGAGCAGGCGGCGGCGGTGATCTACAACTCGATCATCTTCGAGCAGACGCAGGAGGACTCACTCACCGACCCGCTGACCGGGCTGCCGAATACGCGATTCATGTTCATGCACCTGACACGCGAGCTCGCGCGCGCCCAACGCCTCGAGTCCGAGGTCTCGCTGCTGGTGATGGACCTCGACAGCTTCAAGGACATCAACGATACCTACGGCCATCACGTCGGCGATCGGGCGCTGCGCGACGTCGCGGCGGTCCTGCGCGCCGGCATCAGGCCCTACGACATCTGCGTCCGGTATGCGGGCGACGAGTTCATCGTCGTACTGTCGGGCTGCGGCGCCGAAGAAGCCGAGCGCAAGCGCCTGGAGCTGCAGCGGGCCGTGGACGGCCTGGCCTTCGAGGCGCGCCCCGGCACGCTGCTGCCGCTCGCCATCAGCATCGGCGCATCGATCTTCCCCCACGACGGCGATTCGTACGAGACGCTGCTGGCGACCGCCGACAGCCGCATGTACCGCGACAAGACGCGCCGCAAGCGCCAGGCGGGCGGCGGCGACGCGTCCCCGCGCTCCCCGTCGACGCCCTCCGAGGGCGACGTGAAGAAGGCGGCCATCGGGATTCTGTAAGCCCGTCGATCGCACGCGTCAGTCGCCGGTCCTGTCCGAGTCGTCCACCCAGTCGGGACGAAGCCCGACGAGGCCCGTCCACAACAAGGCGGCGCCAGTCGCGCCGAGCACGAGCGCGAGCGCCTCGGCCCACCACGCATCGGGCGTCCCGCTGAGCTCAATCCAGGCCGAAGGCGCAACGAGCGCGATGCCGGCGAAGAGCGCGGCACGGCGGCGGCGAACCAGCCGGAGCAACGCCCCGCGAAGACGACGCAGCGGCATCGTGAGATAGATTATCTCCGTGATCACGCTGACGATGCGCGACGTCCGGCCCGCCACGCCGCGCGCGCGCATCGTGCGCCTGGATCTGGCTGCGCCCTTCTCGTACCGGCCCGGACAGGCCGTGCTCCTCGGATCGCACGGCGGTGGGGTGCGGCGCCCCTATTCGCTGGCGGCGGCGCCCGACGAGTCGCGCCGCGAAGGCTGCCTCGAGCTGCTCATCGGCGTCGACTCGAACGGCAGCGCGGGCGCTCATCTGGCGCTCGAGGCCGGCGCACGCGTCGACGTGGAGGGGCCCATCGGGTCGTTCGTCTTCCCGGCGGCGCCGCCGGAGCGCCGTTTCCTGTTCATCGGCGGCGGCACGGGCATCGCGCCGCTGCGCGCGATGCTGCATTACGCGCTGACCCGTCCGCACGACGGGATCGGCGTCTTCTACAGCGCGCGGACGCCCGACCAGTTCGCCTACGAACAGGAATTCCGGGCTCTGGCCCGGGCGGGCCGGATCGAGCTGCGGCAGACGATCACGCGAACGGCCGGAGAGGAATGGCAGGGCCGCCGCGGCCGCATCGACCGCGGCGAGCTTGGCGGGTTGATTCACGTGCCGGAGACGCTCTGCTTCGTCTGCGGTCCCCCGAGCCTGGTCGACGAGATGCCGCGTCTCCTCGCCGGGCTCGGCGTCGATCGGCGGCGCGTCCGGATGGAGGAATGGTAGCGGCTCCGCCCGAAGGTCAGGGCGCGATCCGCAGCGACGACTTGACGTCGAGAACGCCGGCCACGCCTCGCGCCAGCTCGATCGCCCGCGCCTCGTCGCCGGCCGACCTCACCGTGCCCGAGATCGTCACGACGCCGGCTGACGTCGCGACGTCGATGCCGCCGGCGGCCACTTGTGGATCGTTGAGCAGCACGGCTTTCACCCGGACGGTGATCGTCGCATCGTCCATCGGGCCGGAGCGGGCCCCCTGAGGACGAATCTCGCCGGTGCCCGCGCAGGCCGCGAGCGCCAGACAGGCGCCGAGCAGCAAGGGGCACAGCGCGCTGCAGCATCGCCAGCCGTGATACGCCGCGCGCCGATTGTGTCGCGAATCGGTGGTCCGGGACATTAGATGCCACTGACGTGGAAGCCGGCGTCGACCATGAGGACCTCGCCGGTCACGCCGCGTGATGCCGGGCCGAGCAGGAAGATGGCGGCGTCGGCGACCTCGGCGAGATCGACATTCCGCCTGAGCGGGGCACGCTCGCGATAGACCTGCAGGATGCTGGAGAATCCCGAGATGCCGGCGGCCGCCAGCGTCTTGAGCGGACCGGCCGAGACCGCATTGACGCGGATGGCGCGCCCGCCCAGATCGGCGGCGAGATAGCGGACCGAGGCTTCGAGCGCCGCCTTGGCCACCCCCATCACGTTGTAGTTCGGAAACACACGCTCGCTGCCAAGGTAGGTGAGCGTCACGATGCTGCCGCCGCCGCGCTTCTCCATGAGCGGCGCCACGGCGCGCGCAAGACCGATGAGCGAATACGCGCTCACGTCGAGGGCCAGACGGAAGCCCTCGCGCGAAGTCTCCACGAAGGGACGGCTCAGCTCGGCAGACGGCGCGTAGGCTGCACCGTGAAGCACGAAGTCGAGGCCGCCGAATTCGCGATCGAGCGTGGAGGCGAGGTCCGCGATCTGCTCGTCGCGCGTGACGTCGCACGGCAGGATCAGCGGATCATCGATCGCCGCCGCCAGTTCGCGGACATTCTCTTCCAGCCGGTCGTTCGGGTAGGTGAGCGCCAGCCGCGCGCCCGAGGCCGCCGCCGCCTGAGCGATCGCCCAGGCGATCGAGCGCTTGTTGGCGACACCAACGATCAGGCCGTGCCTTCCAGAGAGATCGCCCATGTGAGTGGTGTGAGTGTAGCGTGCGCGGCGTGTGGCGGGCTACTTGGAGCGCTTGCGCCCGTCTCCGTGCTGCCGGGTGAAGCGCGATGGTTCGCCGCCTTGCGGACGGGGGCTGCCATGCCGGCCGCCGCCCCGCGATCCGCCGCCGAAGCTGCCGTTGCCGCGTCCCTGACCGAACACCTGCCCCCCACGCTGATGCCGTCCGCGGAATCGATTCGGCGGCCGGCCCGGCTGCCGGATCGTGAAATCGGGACCAGGCCGCGGCGGCGGCGGCGTGCCCTCGGGCCGCGGCAGCGATGCGCGGATGAGCGGCCGGTGCACGGGGCCCTCTTCCACTTCGTGCGCACCTTGGTTCTCGAGGTTCTCAGCCGGCCCTGCCGCATCGAGATCGGCGCCGCCCAGGTCGCCGGCCCGGGCGCTGTCGCGCCTCGCGTCGGACATCGCACCGCCGCGGCTCTCGACCGGCGCGCGCTGATCGCTCGCCTCGTCCCGCCCTGCCTCACCCTCGGCGGCCTCCGCCGCCGCGTCGTCCCTCGGCACGTCGCCGTGGTGAACCAGACGGGTCGGTCCGCTGCGCAGAACCGCCGCCTGGAGCGAGGCGGGGCTGTCGGCCTTCCGCCGCTGGCGGGGCACTCTCGCCTGCTTGTACTCGTGCTCGGCGTCGCACGTCGTGCAGCGCGTCTGCTTGACGTCGGAACCCAGCATCGCCACGATCGCGTGGTTCGTGACCCGTCGTTCTCGCGGACAGTAATCGTCCAGAATGTCACCAAGCCGAAGCTGGCGCTGCATCTCTAGCAAGTCTCCCGAAGGAACCAGGGGCGGGGAAAAGAATGCGAAAGGCGGCCCTGATCTTAACAGAGGCGCTTTCCGCGTGGCAAGCGCGGCGACCGGACCGTCTGGCTAGCTGCCGGCCGCCGCAGCCCACGCCGAGATGTCGCGCAGCGCCGCCGCCACGGCGCCGGGCGAGGTCGACTGAGGCGTCTGTTTGGCGTCGACCGAGGCGCGCGGCGTGATCCGCTCGACCACGTCGGCCCCGAACAACTCGCTGGCCTGCCGCCACTCCGCCGGGGTGAGCGCGGTGAACTCGCGGCCTTCGGCGACGAGCCTGTGGACCAGCGCCCCGACGATCTCGTGCGCGCGCCTGAACGGCACGCCGCGTCCGACCAGATAATCGGCGACGTCAGTGGCGAGCAGCATGCCCGATGCCGCCGCCTGGGCGCGGCTCCGGTTCAAGGTCAGCCCGGCGACGACCGACGCGGCGATCGAGAGGCATCCTGCAAGCGTGTCTTCCGCATCGAATACGGCCGGCTTGTCCTCCTGCAGATCCTTGTTGTACCCGCTGGGCAGCCCTTTCAGGGCCGCGAGCAGGCCGACGAGGTGGCCAAGGGCGCGCCCCGACTTGCCGCGCACCAGCTCCAGAGGATCCGGGTTCTTCTTTTGCGGCATCATGCTGCTGCCGGTGCTGAGCGCATCGGAGAGCTCGAAGAAGCGGTACTCGTCGCCGCAGAGGATGATCAGGTCCTCGCTCATCCGGCTCAGGTGCACCATCGCCAGCGTGACGGCATACAGAAAGGTCGCGGCGAAGTCGCGGTCCGAAGAGGCATCGATGCTGTTGGCCGCGATGCGGGTGAATCCCAGGTCGCGCGCCAGCGCGTGCACGTCGATCGGATAGCTGGTACCGGCGATGGCGCCTGAGCCGAGCGGCAGCGCGTCGGCCTCGTCGCGCGCGCGCGCCAGCCGATCGAAATCGCGCCGCAGTGGTGCCGCGTGGGCGAGGAAGAAGTGGGCGACCAGCACGGGCTGCGCGGGGCGGAAATGCGTGAATGCCGGCATCAGCGCGTCGCCAGCGGAGCCGGCCTGTCCGGCGAGCGCGCCAATCACACGGACAATGGCTGCCTGGAGCGCCGGAATCCGGCGGCGCAAGTACAGGCGGAGGTCGACCGAGACCTGCTCGTTGCGCGAACGGCCGGTATGGAGCCGGCGACCCGCATCGCCCAGGCGCTCGACCAGGATCCGCTCCACGAAACTGTGAACGTCCTCGTCGGGGCCCTCGACGAACCCCGGATTCGCCCGTCCCTCCTGCAGGATCGCAGTCAGGGTGCGTTCGATGGCCTGCGCTTCGCCGGGCGGCAGCACGCCGGCGCGCGCCAGCGCGCGCGCCCACGCGAGGCTGCCCGCGACGTCGTCCTCGAACAGCCGCCGGTCGAAGCCGAACGACGAGCCCCATTCCAGCGTCGCCGCATCGGGCGCCGCGGCGAACCGTCCCGACCAGAGCGTCGTCATGCCCGGGCCGCCGCCGGACGCCTGCGCCGCGCAGGTGATTTGGGTGCCGAGAGTTCCACAGGAAGCCCCCCGAACTTCGCGAAACCGGCTGCCGCCGGGCGGTCGATCGTCCCGCCGTCCCCGCAGGGGGCGGATCCCTGATCGTACAACGCGTGAGGCGACCTGCATTCGACGACGCGGCAGTCCCCCTTGAACAGCGTCATGCGGATCGTCCCCGACACGCGGTGCTGCACCCTGCCGACGAACGCGTCGAGTGCTTCGCGCAGAGGCGTGAACCAGAGCCCGTTGTCGATGAGGTCGGCATACTGCAGGCTGACGGTGCGCGAGAAGCGTTCGAGGTCGGGCGGCACGACGAGCTTCTGCAGCGCCTGGTGGGCCGCGTGCAGCAGCACCGTGGCCGGCGCTTCGTGGATCTCGCGCGGCTCGATGCCGAGAACGCGGTGCTTCCCCATGTCGATACAGCCGACGCCGTGCGCCCCGGCGATGGTTCCGAGACTCGTGATCAATTCGACGATCGGCATGGCGATGCCGTTGATGGAGGTCGGCGCGCCGCGCTCGAACGAGAGCTCCACGCAGGCCGGCTCGTCGGGCGCGCGCATGGGATGCCGCGTCAGCCGGCAGACGTTCTCCGGCGGCTCGGCCCGCGGATCCTCGGGCGACCCGCATCCGATGGATCGCCCCCGGAGATTGTCGTGGATGCCGAAGCGGCCTTTGGCGGACGCCGTGGTTGGCCGGCGATCGGCTGTCGCGCGCGCGGGCGCGCCGGCATCCATCGTCTGCACCTCGCGGGAGGGCGCGAGCACCGCGAGCGAGGGAGCGAGCGCCCGCACGGCGCGCTCGAGCCGCACGGCCTCCTTCCCCTCGTTCGCGCAGAGGTGGGCGACGGCGCCGGCCTGCTCGATTTCGGCGATTTCGACCATCTTGCGCGCCAGCAGCGGGCGGCCGAGGGCCGTCGCCAGCGACAACCGATCCGGGTACATGGCGCCGGCCTGCAAGGCCGGCATGATGAAGTCGTGCGCGAGTTCCTCGCGAGCGTCCAGCACGTGCGCGCGGGAGGCGCCGGCGGCGAGCGCACGGTCGCGTACGGCCTCGAGCTCCTCGCCCCGGCCGAGGTCCAGCGTGACCGTCGCGACCTCGGCACCGTAGCGTTCGCGGAGCCACGGAATCGCGGCCGGCGTGCCTGGGCCGCCGTCGTAGGCGAGGACGATGCGCGGCGTGGTGGACGTGGCGGTCTCCCCTGCTCAGCGGCCGGCGAACCGCCGGAGCGTCCGCACCAGCGCTCCGGCGCGCGCCGCCCCCCGCGCGATGATCAGAATGGTGTCGTCGCCGGCGAGGGTGCCGACGACTTCGGGCAGCTGCGCCCGATCGATCGCGATCGCCAGCGGCTGCGCCTGGCCGATGCCGGTGCGGACGACGACGAGCTGCTGGACCTGGTCGACCCGCCGCAGGAACTCCGCGGCGGCCCGCTCGAGGGCGGTGCGGGCGGTCTGCGGATCGGTTGCCTCGACACCCGACCTCTGGTAGGCCCCGTCGCCCGCCCGCTTGACGAGCCCGAGCTCGGCGATGTCGCGGGAGATGGTCGCCTGGGTGGCGTGGAAGCCGCGCTGCCGCAGCCGGCGGCGCAGCGCCTCCTGGCTGTGCAGGGGATCGTGGTCGATCAGGTCGAGGAGCACCGATTGGCGACGCGCTTTCATGCCCGTGTGAATGCGTGATTATACATCGAATTGTCTTGCGCCGGCGCGACTTCTGTGTATAAATATTCCTCTTCATGCATACAGTCGTGCAGCCCACCTCGGCGGACGGGCAGCGGACAGCGGCCGCGCGCGTGGCGGTCGCCGGCGCGACCGGCTACACGGGGCAGGAACTGCTCCGCCTGCTCGCGCGCCACCCCGGGGTGACGATCGCGGCCGCCACCTCGTCGGGCCCGGCCACCGCGAACCGCAGCCTGCCGGCGCTCGCGGGCATCTGGCGCGGCGTGATCACGCCGCTCGATCCCGGCGCGCTCCGCGCGGCGGATCTCGTCTTCCTGGCGCTGCCCGACGCGGCAGCGGCGAAGCTGGCGCCACCGCTGCTCGAGGCCGGCGCGCGCGTGATCGATCTCTCGGGTGCGTTCAGGCTGCGCGACGATGGCCAGCGCGCCCGCTGGTACCCGGAGACCGGCCGTCTGCCCGAGGGGCTGGCGTACGGCCTGACCGAGCTCGAGCGCGACACCGTCCGCACCGCGCGGCTGGTCGCCAATCCAGGCTGCTACCCGACCGCGGCGCTGCTCGCGCTGGCGCCCCTGCGCAGCGCAGGCCTGCTCGCGGCGGGCGCCGACATCATCGTCGATGCCAAGTCTGGCGTCTCGGGTGCCGGCAAGACGCCGTCCGAGCGGACGCACTTCTCCGAGGTCCACGGCAGCATGGGCGCGTACGGGGTCTTCAACCATCGGCATGGGACCGAGATCGAGCAGGTGCTCGGCGCACCGGTGACGTTCACGCCGCACCTGGTGCCGCTCGACCGCGGCATCTTCTCGACGATCTATGTGCGTCTCGCGGCCGGCGCGACCGAAGAGACGCTCGCCGCCGTGTACGAGCGCGCCTACGCCGGCGCGCCATTTGTCCGGCTGGTCGGCCAGGCGCTGCCCGAAATCAAGCACGTCGCGTACACGAACTTCTGCGATATCGGCTGGCGCGTCGACCCCTCCGGCCGCGCGATCCTGGTGTCGGTTCTCGACAATCTGCTGAAGGGTGCGTCGGGCCAGGCCGTGCAGAACATGAACGTCATGCTCGGCGCCGACGAGACCACGGGTCTGCTGTGACGAAGGCCCGGCTCCTGGTCCTGAAGCTGGGGGGGGAGCTGATCGACGACAGGTCGCGGCTGCAGTCCGTCGTGGAGGTCGCCACCCGCATCGCCGCCACCATCCCATTGGTCCTGGTGCATGGCGGCGGCAAGGAGATCGACGCCGCGCTGAAGGCCGCCGGTATCGAGAAGCGGCAGATCGACGGCGTTCGCGTCACCGACGCAGCGACGCTCGACGTGGTCGTCGCGGTGCTCGTCGGTACTGTGAATACGCGGCTCGTGGCGGCGTTGACCCATGCGGGCGTGCCGGCGGTGGGCCTGACCGGCGCGGATGCGAACTGCGGGCTCTCGGACGCGGCACCGCCGCATCGGACCACCGACGGACGGATGGTCGATCTGGGCCGCGTCGGCGTGCCCAGCGAACAGGCCGATATGCGGCTGCCGCGGACGCTGGTGAGCGGCGGCTTCGTCCCGGTCCTCGCGTGCATCGGCATCGGCCGGGACGGACGCTTGTTCAACGTGAACGCCGACACGTTTGCGGGCCACCTGGCCGCGCGGCTCGGCGCCTCGCGTCTCGTCATCGCCGGCACGACGGCCGGCGTGCTGGACGCCTCAGGGGCAACGATCGGCGCCCTGGACCAGGCGGGCATCGGCGGACTGCTCGACGACGGCACGGCGACGGCCGGCATGATCGCGAAGCTCCGGGCGTGCGATCACGCGCTTGCCGCGGGGGTGGACGATGTGGTGATCGTCGACGGCCGCGACAGAGATGCGCTGGAGCAGGCGGCCACGCAGGCGGCGCCCTCGAAAGCGACCGTGCTGATTCGGGCCGCGGACGGAGTGCGTCGGTGAGCGGCCCGGGCGCCGGCGTCACGGCCGGACGGCTGAAAGGATGGGAGCGGAGATGGCGATGGTGGTAGAGGACATCCGGGCGCGCGAAGCGAAGCACGTGCTGCAGACTTACCGGCGCGCGCCCATCACGTTCGTTCGCGGCAGCGGCGTGCGCCTGTACGACATCGACGGGCGCGAGTATCTCGACCTGCTGTCGGGCATCGGCGTGAACTCGCTCGGCCACGCGCATCCCGCGCTGGTCCGCGCGATTGCCGAGCAGGCGGCGACGCTGCTGCACACGTCCAACCTGTTCTTCCACCCGCTCCAGGGCGAACTGGCCGAGCGCTTGGCGCGCCTGTCCGGGCTGCCGCGCGCGTTCTTCTGCAACAGCGGAACCGAAGCGGTCGAAGCCTGCCTGAAATTCGCGCGCCGGCACTGGACGACAAGGGGCGAACCGCGCCACGAGGTCGTCGCACTGGAGGAGTCGTTTCACGGACGCACGATGGGGGCGCTGTCGGTGACCTCCGACGAACACTACCGTGCACCGTTCGAGCCGCTGCTGCCCGGTGTCCGCTTCGTCGCCGCCAACGATCCTGCCGCGCTGGCGGCCGCGGTCTCCACGAAGACGGCGGCGATTATCGCGGAGCCGATTCAGGGGGAAGGCGGCGTACGCCCGCTCACCTCATCCTTCGCGGCCGCCATCAACGATGCGTGCGCACGCACCGGCGCGCTGATGATCGCCGACGAGGTCCAGTGCGGGCTCGGCCGGACCGGCCGGCCGTTCCACCACGCGGCCATCGGACTGAAGCCGGATCTGATCGCGATCGGAAAGGCGCTCGGCGCCGGCGTGCCCGTCGGAGCGGCGCTGGTCTCCGAACGGGTCGCCGACACGATTGCGTTCGGCGATCACGGCAGCACGTACGGCGGCAATCTGCTCGCCTGCCGCGCGGCGATCTGCTTCCTCGACGCGCTGACCGACGGCGGCGTGCTGGCGCATGTGAACCGCGTCGGCGCGCACTTCGAGGCGCGGCTGCGCGCGCTGGCCGCCCGGCAGCCGATCGTCAAGGAGGTGCGGGGCACGGGTCTGATGTGGGGCCTCGCGCTCGCGAAGGACGCCTCGCCGGTCGTGCCGGAGGCCGCCTCGCGCGGCGTGATCGTCAACCGGACGGCCGAGACCGTCGTCCGGCTGCTGCCGCCTCTCATCATCACGGCAGAGGAGATCGACCAGGCGCTGGACCGCCTCGAACAGGCGCTGGCGGCGGTGGGAGCGAGCTAGTGTCCCGTCACCGTGGTTCGCGGCACGATTCCCCGGCGGGGCATCCCGGCTGGCGGCGTGGCTCCTCCCTCGTATGCTCACGGTATTCTCGGCCGTCGCGCCCTGCCGTCCGGGCGCCGCACCCGGAACGTATGCCACGATCCACGGTGACGGGACACTAGACCCAGTACAAGCGCGTTTGCGGCTCGGCGGGTAAACAAAACACTCGAAATGTCCGTACCTCAGAGCAGAGTTTCACGGCGGCCCACCAGAAGCTCTGACGCCAGGAG
>JADZED010000034.1 GCA_020850715.1 Acidobacteriota bacterium | reverse complement strand
TTCTTCGCCTGGATGGTGGGAGGGACCACCAGCAGATAACCTTAGCTGGTGAACTGCGAGACGTGGTCGAGGTCCCTGTTCGCGTCGTAGGGCAGCTTTGCGTACATGAACGGGTTCACCGCGATGGTCGCGGTGACGCCCAGCACCCAGGTGTAGCCGTCTGGCTTGGATTTGGCGACCAGGTCGGTGCCGATGATGCCGTTCGCGCCCGGGCGGTTGTCGACGATGATCTGCTGGCCCCACAGTTTCGACAGGCGTGCCGACACCGCGCGTGCGACGAGGTCGCCGGCGCCGCCGGCGGCGAAGGGCACGACGTAGCGGATGGCGCGCTCCGGATAGCTCTGCGCGAGTGCGCCGGCGCCGGTGCAGGCGAGAGCGCCGAGCGTCGTTGCGAGCAGGCAGGTACGGGTGGACTTCATCTTTCCTCCTTCGGGCGGGCCCGTGCGGGCCCGCGGTAGTCGATGCGTGGTTGCGGCCGCCGCGACGGCGGGCAGTCCGGTCACTGGCCGCGGATGTTCGCGGCCTTGATGACCTTGCCCCACTTGTCGATCTCGTTGCGGATGAAGGCGGCGAACGCCTCGGGCGTGTTGCCCTCGCGGTCGAAACCGGCCGCGGCGAGCCGAGCGGCGACGTCGGGGCGGTGCAGGGCCTCGACGAAGTCGGCGTGGAGTCGGCGCACGATCCACGGCGGCGTCTTCGCCGGTGCGAGCGGCCCGTACCACTGGTACGACTCGAAGCCGCGCAGTCCGGCGGCTTCGTCCATGGTCGGTGTGTCGGGCAGGGCGGGGGCACGCTTCGCGGCGGCGACGGCGAGCGGGCGGATCCTGCCGGCCTCGATCTGCTGCAGCGACGACGGCACGCTGATGAACGCCATCTGCACCTGCCCGGCGAGCAGGTCGCGCAGCGCGGGCGCCGCGCCCTTGTAGGGGACGTGGCCGATCTTCACGCTCATCGCCAGGTTGAACATCTCGGCCGAGAGCTGCATGGCGCTGCCGCTGCCGCCGGAGCCGTAGCTCAACTCGCCGGGCTTCGCCCGGGCGAGCGCCACCAGTTCCTTCACCGATCGCGCCGGCACCGACGGGTGCACGGCGAGCAGGTTGGGCGAGGTCGCGAGCAGCGTGATCGGCGCGAAATCGCGGATCGGGTCGTAGGGCAGCTTGACCAGATGGACGTTCACGCCGATCGGCGCGAAGTAGCCCATCACGATGGTGTACCCGTCGGGCGCGGCCTTGGCGGCGAGATCGGTGCCGATGGTGCCGCCCGCGCCGTCGCGGTTGTCGACGACCATGGTGTGGCCCCACTTCTCGGTGATCTTCTGCGCGACCGTGCGGCCGAGCATGTCGGTGCCGCCGCCGGCCGAGACGGGCATGATCATGCGCACCGGGCGTGTCGGGTAGGGCGGGTCGGCCGCCTCGCCGTGCATGGGTACGAGCAGGACGACGGCCAATGCCAGGGCGGGCGAGCGCACGCGAGTGTTCCTCCTCCGGTGGGGTGGGGCGGCGGCAGCGAGGCCGCCAGCGGTCCCCGCGATGCTACTACAGCCGCCCCGGCGAGCGCTGTCCGGAGGTTTACGCATGCTATGCTGGCAGTGGCCGTTCGCAAGAGACGTCACGACGGCGATGCCGGGGCGCAAGCCGCGACTTCCGTGTCGTGGCGTCTCTCCCGCCGTGGGGCGGCGCGCACCCTCTGCCCGCCGATGCGTGCAGGATCCTGGGCAGGGGCGCCATTGCCGGCCGCCGTGCGGCGGCCCATCCGGAGGAGAAGTCCCGCATGCTTATCCAGCGTTCCAGCCTCGTGGCCCTGAAGCTGCCCTATCCGCGTCCGGTCCGCTGGAAGGACACGGTGGAGGACGGCTGCGAGTTCCTGCTGCTCAGGCTGCACACCGACGACGGGCTCGAAGGCGTCGCCGAGGGGCCGATCAAGCCGACGTGGACCGGCACCACCCGTCGCGCGCTTGCCGCCGCGCTGGAGGACATGCTGCTGCCTGCCCTGCAGGGCGTGGACGTGATGGACGTCGCCGCCGTGCGCAAGCGCCTGTCGGTCTTCCCCGAGAACCGCCTGGCCAAGGCACTCGTCGACAACGCATGCTGGGATCTGCGTGCGCAGGCCCAGGGCGTTCCGCTGTGGAAGCTGTGGGGCGGGTCGAACGTGGTGCCGGTGTCGTGGACGGTCACGCGCGAGCAGCCCTCGCTGATGGCCCGCGAGGCGGCCGACATGGTAGAGCGCTACGGCTTCCGCGTGCTGAAGATCAAGGGCGGGCAGGGCTTCGAGACCGATGCGCGGGCGCTCGACGAGATCCGCGCGGCGGTGGGCGAGCGCGTGCGTTTCTACGTCGACGCGAACATGGCCTACACCCAGGCGGATACGCCGGCCTACGTGCGGCTGCTCGCCGACAAGGGCTCGACGCACGCCGAGGACCCCTGCGACCTGCGCCCGAACCGCTGGTTTCGCGAGTCGCAGGCGGCGAACCCCATTCCCTACGTCGTCGACGGTCGTTGTCTCGGCATCGAGGACGCCGAGCTGTTCCTCGAGCAGGGCGTGCGCGCGATCGGATTGAAGGCCGCCCGTGTCGGCGCGAGCATCGCGCTCGACATCGCGCGCATGGCGCATGCCGCCGGCTGCATCGTCAACGTCGGACTGCACGCCGAGAGTGCGCTGGGCTGTTTCGCGAGCCTGAACGTCGCTGCGGCGTTTCCGCGACGCGCGGAGTCGCTGCCGGGCGAGTCGACGTTCTTCCTCTCGTACGCCGATCAGTTCACCCATGCCTCGCCGCAGATCCGCGACGGCGTGGTCGAGCTCGACGAGAGCGTCGGCCTCGCGCCGATGGTCGACTGGGCGAAGGTCGAGCGCTACCGGATGTGACTGCCGGGCCGCGGGGCGTCCGGCGTCGCGCCGGGCGCGAGCCTCCGACCCGGCGTGGTGGATGTCACCGCCAAGCCGTCGGCTCGCGCGCCCGACTCGCGCGGCCGTCGATGCCCCCGC
>JADZED010000033.1 GCA_020850715.1 Acidobacteriota bacterium | reverse complement strand
GCCGGCGTCAACATCACCTACCAGATCCTCGACAACGCTGCGGTCGCGATGACCGGCGGACAGGCGGTCGACGGACCGCTGACGGTGCCGCAGATCACCCGGCAAGTGCACGCGGAGGGCGTACATACCATCGTCGTGGTCACCGACGAGCCGTCGAAGTACTCGGGCGAGAATGGCTTCGCCCCCGGCGTCGACGTGCGGCATCGGGACGAGCTCGACGCCGTACAGCGCGAGCTGCGCGACGTGGCCGGCATCAGCGTGCTGATCTACGATCAGACCTGCGCTGCCGAGAAGCGTCGGCGCCGCCGGCGGGGTCGCTACCCGGATCCCCCGCGGCGCGTATTCATCACTCCCGACGTCTGCGAGGGCTGCGGAGACTGCTCCGAGGCTTCCAATTGCGTTTCGGTCCGCCCGCTCGAGACGCCGTTCGGCCGCAAGCGCTTCATCGACCAGTCGGCCTGCAACAAGGACTACTCCTGCCTGAAGGGCTTCTGCCCGAGCTTCGTCACCCTGGAAGGCGCGCGCCCCCGGGCGACGGACAAGGCCGCCGCGGTGCCTCCGGCGCTCCCCGACCCCCCGCCGCTGCCGCTCGACGCGCCGTACGGAATCCTGGTCACGGGGATCGGGGGAACGGGCGTGCTGACGGTCAGCGGCCTGCTGGGCATGGCGGCTCACCTCGAAGGCAAGGCGTGCACGCTGCTCGACTTCACCGGCATGTCGCAGAAGAACGGCGCGGTGTCGAGCCACGTGCGCATCGCCCGGCAACTCGACGACCTGCACGCCGTGCGGATCGCCGTAGGCGGTGCGCGACTGCTGCTCGGCTGCGACCTCACCGTGTCGGCGGCGCCGGCGTCGCTCGCGCGCATCGAGCAGGGGATCACTCGGGTCGTCGTCAACGGTGACGTCGTCCCGACTGCCGCCTTCGTGCTCGACACCCAGCTCGACCTGAAGGGCGGCGCGATGCAGCGGGCGATCACCGAAGCCGCCGGTGCCGACGCCGTCGACATCGTCGACGCGAGCCGCATCGCCGCTGCCCTCACCGGCGACGCCATCGCCGCCAACGTCTTCCTGCTCGGCTACGCCTTCCAGCGCGGGCTGATCCCGCTCGGCGCGGCGTCGCTCGAGCGCGCCCTCGAGCTCAATGCGACCGCCGTCGCCGCCAACGAGGCGGCGTTCGCCTGGGGCCGCCTCGCCGCGCTCGATCTGCCCGCCGTCGAACGTGCCGCCTATGGCGACGCACGCACGGATCCGCCCGCGCCCCCGTCGCTTCCCGATCTGGTCGAGCAGCGCGCGCAGATGCTCGTCGACTACCAGGACGCCGCCTACGCGGCGCGCTACCGGCGAAGCATCGCCCGGGTGGCCGAAGCCGACGACCGCCTGTCCGCGCGCAGCGGCCTCACCGAAGCGGCGGCGCGGTCGTTGCACAAGCTGATGGCGTACAAGGACGAGTACGAGGTCGCGCGGTTGTACACGGCACCGGCGTTCCGCGCGCAGCTCGCCGCGCAGTTCGACGGCGACTACCGGCTCACGTTCCACCTGGCGCCGCCGCTGCTCGCCCGCCGCGATCCCGTGACCGGGCATCCGCGCAAGCGCGCGTACGGGCCGTGGATGCTGAAGGCATTCGCCTGGCTCGCGCGTCTCAAGCGCCTGCGCGGCACCCGCCTCGACCTCTTCGGCCGCACCGAGGAGCGCAGGATGGAGCGCGCGCTGATCGAAGAGTTCGAGCGGACGCTGGCGATGCTGGCGAGCGGGCTCGACGAGGACAACTACGGGCTGGCGGTCGAGATCGCCTCGCTGCCGCTGCGCATCCGCGGCTTCGGCCACGTGAAGCTCGCCGCGGCCGCCCGCGTTCGAGCCGAGATGGCCGACCTGCTCGACACATACCAAGAAAACCGCGAGGGCAATCGCGGCGCGACGCCGACACGGCGCAACCAGGAGGACCGACAGGCGTGGACACCCGTGCAGAGAACCTGACGCTGGCGCCCCGGCGACGCAAGCCCGACCGATCGGCCTGGAGCCGCGTCCCGCCGGGAATCCGGCAGGGCCTGCTGTCATTCGCGGTAGCGGCGGTGCTCTGGGAGCTCGTCGCCAACTTCGTCATCGCCAACCCGCTGTTCTTCTCGCCGCTGGCGTCGATCGCGGCGAAGTACGTCACCCTCTGGAAGAGCGGCGAGCTGCAGACGCACATCTGGGTGAGCTCGATCGAGTTCGCCGGCGGCTTCGGGCTCGCGACGGTGGTAGGCATCCTCATCGGCATCGGCCTCGCCGCCTCCGGTGCCGCACGACGCTTCTTCGACCCCTGGATCTCGATGCTCTACGCCACCCCGATCATCGCGCTGGGGCCGCTGTTCATCCTCTGGCTCGGCATCGGCGTGTCGTCGAAGATCGCCATCATCTTTCTCACCGCCGTGTTCCCGATCATCATCAACACGGTCATCGGACTCACCACCACCGACCGCACGCTGATCGACGCGGCCCGCTCGTTCGGCGCAACGCAGGGGCAGATCCAGATCAAGG
>JADZED010000032.1 GCA_020850715.1 Acidobacteriota bacterium | reverse complement strand
AGGCGGAGATAGCCGAGGCCGATCTCGTCGAGCACCTGCAGCCGGCGCAGCACCTTCGGCGAGCTGCTGAAGAAGGCGAGCGCCTCGCGGACCGTGAGATCGAGCACCTGATGGATGGAGCGGCCGCGGTACCTGACCTCGAGCACCTGCGGCTTGAAGCGCTTGCCGTCGCACTGATCGCAGGGCACGAACACGTCGGCGAGAAACTGCATCTCGACGCGCACCTGTCCTTCGCCCTGACAGGCCTCGCAGCGGCCGCCCGGCACGTTGAACGAGAAATGGCTCGACGTCAGGCCACGCGCGCGCGCGTCCTTGGTCGCGGCAAACAGCTCGCGGATCGGATCGAAGGCCTTCAGGTAGGTGACCGGGTTCGAGCGCGGCGTGCGGCCGATGGGCGCCTGATCGACGAGCACCGCGTCGGTGATGTACTCGACGCCGTCGAGCGCCGTGAAGGCGCCCACCCGCCTGTCCCAGCCGCTCTTGGCGCGCTTGATGGCCGCGTACAGCACGTCGTGCACGAGCGTCGACTTGCCGGAGCCGCTCACGCCGGTGACGCAGGTGAGCGCGTTGAGCGGGATCCCCACGTCAATCCCCTTCAGGTTGTGCTCGCTGGCGCCGGCCAGGCGGATCTTCTGGCCCGTGCCGCGCCGCCGCACGGGCGGCACCGGGATGGCCAGCTCGCCGCGGAGATACTTCGAGGTGAGCGATCGCGGCTCGTGCAGCAGGCCGTCGAGCGTCCCGGAGAAGACGACACGTCCGCCCTGCTCGCCCGCCCCGACGCCGAGATCCACGACGTGGTCGGCCACGCGCACCATGTCGGCGTCGTGCTCGACGACGAGCACCGTGTTGCCCTGGTCGCGCAACTGCCGCAGGATGGCAATGAGCCGCAGGTTGTCGCGCGCATGGAGGCCAATCGAGGGTTCGTCGAGCACGTACAGCGTGCCGACCAGCGCCGAGCCGAGCGAGGTGGCCAGGTTGATCCGCTGCGTCTCCCCGCCAGACAGCGTCGACGACAGGCGGTCGAGCGTCAGGTAGTCGAGCCCGACGTCGCTCAGGAAGGCGAGCCGCCGGTGGATTTCCGCGAGCACCTTCCCGGCAATCGCCGTCTCCTTCGGCGTGAGCGCGAGCCCGGCGAAGAACGCCTGCGCCTGGCGCACCGTGAGCGCCGACACCTGGTCGATGGTCCGATCGGCGACGCGCACGGCGCGCGCCTCGCGGCGCAGCCGCGACCCGGCGCAGTCGGGGCACGTCAGGTAGCCGCGATACCGGCTCAGGAAGACGCGGACGTGCACCTTGTACTTCTTGCGCTCGAGCCACCGGAAGAAGCCGCGGATGCCGTCATACTGGTCGTCGCCTTCGACGACGAACCGCCGCTCGGCGTCGCTCAGCTCGGACCACGGCACGTCGAGGCGCACCTTCCCCTTCTTCGCCGCCCGCTTGAGCTCGGCGAGCTGGGTGCGGTAGTGCGGCTTGCTCCACGGCTCGATCGCGTTGCCCGCAATCGATTTCGACGGATCGGGGACGACCAGCCCCATGTCCAGCTCGATGACATTGCCGAATCCGTGGCAGGTGGGGCAGGCACCGAACGGGTTGTTGAACGAAAACAGCCGAGGCTGCGGATCCTCGTACGCGAGATGGCACGCCCGGCACTCGAACCGCTCGGAGAACGCCAGCTCCGGGGCCTCGCCTCCCGATGCCGACTGCCGGACGGCCCACGCCGCCCCCCCGCCCTCGAGATACGCGGTTTCGATCGAATCGGTCAGCCGCTGGCGCAACGCCGGATCCGGCTCGCCGGCGCCGCTCACCTGGGGCATCTGCACCCGATCGACGATCACCCGCAGGCTCGGCCGATTGCCGATCGCCGCGGCGTCTGCTTCCTCGAGGACGACGGCGCGGCCGTCGAGCAGGAGGCGCCGGAACCCCTTCCGCCGCAGCGCATCGAGCGTCGCCTGGACCGCTCCGAGGGGGTTGGCGCCCTCGCCGGCACCTCGCGAGTCGCGAGGCGGTGCGCCCGATCCGTCGTCTCCCCGGGACTCGTCCTGCTGTTCGCGCAGTTCGTCGACCTCCGGCGCCTCGGCGCCGGCGGTCCCGGCCTCCGCATCGACGATCGGCAGGTCGAACCCGATGAGCAGGCGGGTGCCGGCCGGCAGCGCGGCGAGCTGGCGCGCGACCACTTCGGCGGTCTCGCGCAGGACCTCGCGGCCGCAGTGGCGGCAATAGGTGCGGCCGATGCGGGCATACAGCAGCCGCATGTAGTCGTGGATCTCGGTGGTCGTGCCGACCGTCGATCGCGGATTGCGGATGCTGTTCTTCTGGCGGATGGCGATGGCCGGCGAGATGCCGTCGATGCCGTCGACATCCGGCTTTTCCATGCGCTCGAGGAACTGCCGCGCGTAGGCGGAGAGCGACTCCACGTAGCGCCGCTGCCCCTCGGCGTAGATGGTGTCGAAGGCGAGCGACGACTTGCCCGAGCCGCTCACGCCGGTCACGATGATCAGCTTCTCGAGCGGGAGGGCGAGGTCGATATTCTTGAGGTTGTGCGTGCGCGCGCCGCGGACGACGAGGCCGGCGGCTTCCGCAGCCGCGGGCGCAGCGGGTTCGGACATTGCCTGTACTGCGACCTCTGGAGCAGATCGATGAAACAAATCATCGTAGCGCAGCCGCCGAGCGCGCGGCAACCGGGAGCGCTTTGGAGGCTCGCAGACCAGGGAGGCGGAGGGGGCCGCGCCGGCCGAAGGGCCACCCGGCCGAGTATGAAGTGGTCCCTCGGTCAAGAGCAGAGTTCTGCCGTCATGACTGGCGGCGGCGATGCGTCAGCATCGTGCATCTGCCAGCCGCCCGCCGACGCGGGCACACCGACTTCCCCGAATCT
>JADZED010000031.1 GCA_020850715.1 Acidobacteriota bacterium | reverse complement strand
GCGGCTGTGGACGCTGAAGAACGCGCCCACAGCCGCTTGGAAAACGACAGAACCGTTTTCCACAGCTCCCACAGGCCCTTGACAACCGGTCATTCCATATCAGCCTAGACCGCGACCTGGGTGTCGGCATCGCGTGACAGGCCAAGCTCGCGGCGGACCCGATCTTCGATCGCCTTGAAGACTTCCGGGTGCTCCCGCAGGAACTGCTTGGCGTTCTCGCGTCCCTGGCCGAGCCGCTCGCCGCCGAACGCGAACCAGGCGCCGCTCTTCTCGACGATCCGCTTGTCGACGCCGAGATCGAGCAAATCGCCGGTGCGCGAGATGCCCTCACCGTACATGACGTCGAACTCGGCCTCGCGAAAGGGCGGGGCCACCTTGTTCTTCACCACCTTGACGCGCGTCCGGCCGCCCACCACGACGTCGCCGTCCTTGATGCTCGCGATGCGGCGGATGTCGAGCCGCACCGATGCATAGAACTTGAGCGCGCGGCCGCCAGTCGTCGTCTCGGGATTCCCGAACATGACGCCGATCTTCTCGCGCAGCTGATTGATGAAGATCAGGCTCGTCTTCGACTTCGATACCACGCCGGTGAGCTTCCGCAGCGCCTGCGACATGAGACGCGCCTGGAGCCCCATCTGCGCTTCGCCCATCTCGCCTTCGATTTCGGCCTTGGGCACGAGCGCCGCCACCGAATCGACGACGACGACGTCGACGCCGTTCGAGCGAATGAGCACCTCGACGATCTCGAGCGCCTGCTCGCCGTTGTCGGGCTGCGACACCAGCAGGTTGTCGACGTCGACGCCCAGCTTCTGCGCGTACGCGGCGTCGAGCGCGTGCTCCGCGTCGACAAACGCCGCCATCCCGCCGAGCTTCTGCGCTTCGGCAATCACCTGCAGCGCCAGGGTCGTCTTGCCCGAGGACTCGGGTCCGAAGATCTCGATCACGCGGCCCCGTGGCACGCCGCCCACGCCGAGCGCGTAGTCGATGCTGATTGCGCCGGTGGGTATGGCGTCGATCGGCTGAATGGCGCCCTTCTGGCCGAGGCGCATGATCGAGCCCTTGCCAAACTGCTTTTCGATCTGGCCCACGGCCAGCTCGACCGCCTTGAGCCGTTCGCGATCCTGCCGATCGTCGGTGCGGTCTTCCCGAGACAGGCGTTCCACGTTCGCCATGTGGTGAGCTCCTTTGTGAAGCGCGGCCATTCTAGAGGTACGCCAAGCGAAAGTCAAGGCAGATCCGTGTATGACGCGCCATGAACAGTCTGTAAACACAGGCTTTACGCGCGACTGACACTTTCGCCTCGATGAGACGGGCGGCAGGATCTGCCATCATGAGGGCCTCGATGCCTAGCCCGGTTGGCCACATGCTCGCTGGCGTCGCCGTCACCTGGTCGATCCTCCCTCAGGCCCGGACGCGGGTTGCGACGGTAGCGGCGGTTCTCGCGGCGGCGCCCGATCTCGACCTCCTGCTGCCGGTTCAGCATCGGACGGCGACGCACAGCATCGCGGCCGTCGCCCTCGTCGTCATTGTCGCTGCGGCCGTGACACGGGAGGTCACGCCGGCGTGGCGCGCGCGGCTGGCTGCCGTGTGCGGGCTGGCGGTCGCCTCGCACCTGCTGCTCGACTGGCTCGGTCCCGACCCGGTCTTTCCGCACGGCATCCGGATGTTCTGGCCGCTCTCGGACCGGTTCTTCATCTCGGGATGGGACATCTTCCGGCCGACCGCGCGAACGGCGATCTTCTCGCCCGCCGTCATGGCCCACAACCTGGCCGCGGCGGCGCAGGAACTCCTGCTCCTCGGGCCGCTGGTGTGGCTGCTATGGTTCGTACGTGTAAAACCCGCGGCCCGATTTCCGGCCGAGGTGCCCGGCCGCCACCATCCGCCGAAGTAGCGGGCACGGCCGGTACTTCGGATCGCCGAAGCCCTCCTGCATCACCGTGAGGATCGCCAGGCAGACGTCGAGGCCGATGAAATCGGCGAGCGCCAGTGGTCCCATCGGGTGGTGCAGGCCGCCCTTCATCACCGCGTCGATTGCCTCGGGTGTGCCGACGCCCTCCATCACCGCGTAGAACGCTTCGTTCAACATCGGCATCAGGACGCGGTTGGCGATGAAGCCGGGGTAGTCCGCGGCTTCGACGCCCGTCTTGCCGAGCGCGGCGCACAGGCCGCGCGCCACCCCCACCGACGCGTCAGAGGTCGCCTGGCCGCGAATCAGCTCGACGAGCATCATCACCGGCACCGGGTTCATGAAGTGCATGCCGAGCACTCTGTCGGGGCGCCTGGTCGCGGCGCCGAGCGCCGTGATCGAGATCGACGACGTATTCGATGCGAGAATCGCCTCGGACCCGAGGAGGGCGTCGAGGCTCGTGAACAGCGCCCGTTTGGCCGCCAGCTCCTCGACGATCGCCTCGACCACGTAGTCGACGCCCGACAGGTCGTCGAGCTCGGTCGTGGTCCGCAGGCGGCCGAGCGTCGCATCGCGATCGGCCGCGGCCAGCCGTCCCTTCTCGACCAGGCGCGCGAGACTGCGCTCGATGGTCCGCCGGGCGCGGTCCAGCGTCGGCGTGGCCACATCGACGAGCCGCACCGCGAAGCCCGCCTGGGCGAACACCTGCGCGATGCCGTTGCCCATCGTGCCCGCGCCGACGACGCCGATTGCCTCGATCTCCATCTGCGCTATTCTTTGCAATCCGCCACGTTTCTCACGAAGGCGCGAAGGACGTGGATCACGCGAAGCACTCACGGACACGATCGGCCGCACGCCGGTCCCTTCGCGTTCCTCGTGGCTTCGCGATGAACGGGGAGGCCGGCGCGTTCACGGCTGATCGCGCTCTACCGCGAGCGCCACGCCGTTGCCGCCGCCCAGGCAGAGCGTCGCGATGCCGCGGCGCTTCCCGAGCCGCTTCATCGCGTAGAGCAGCGTCGTGAGCACACGGGTCCCGCTCGATCCGATCGCGTGGCCGAGCGCGACGGCGCCGCCGTGCACGTTCACCCGCCCGGGTTCGATCCCGAGCTCGCGCAGCACGGCCACCGCCTGCACGGCGAACGCCTCGTTCAGCTCGAAGAGGTCCACGCTGCCGAGATCCCAGCCGGCCTTCTCTGCGACCCGGCGGACCGCCTCGACCGGCGTCATGAGCACGAGCTTCGGCGGCAGGCCGGAGGTCGCCTGCGCGACGATGCGCGCGAGCGGAGCGAGCCCGAGGGTCCGCGCGCGCTCTTCCGCCATCACGACGACCGCCGACGCCCCGTCGCTGACGCCCGGGGCGTTGCCGGCGGTCACCGTGCCGTCCGCCTTGAAGGCGGGCCCGAGCGCCGCAAGCGCCGCCAGGCTCGTGTCGCGGCGGATCGGCTCGTCGCGCGCGACGACGAGCGGATCGCCCTTCTTCTGCGGCACGCTCACCGGCAGGATCTCTTCGAGGAACCAGCCCGAGTCGGTCGCGTGGACCGCGCGCTGGTGGCTGCCCAGGGCGTAGGCATCCTGCGCGCTTCGGTCGATGCCGTAGCGCTCGGCGACGACCTCGCCCGCCTGCCCCATGTGGCACTCCTCGAAAGTGCACCACAGGCCATCGACGATCATGGAGTCGAGGAGCTGGCCGTTGCCCATGCGCAGCCCTTCGCGCATGCGGGGCAGCAGGTACGGGCAGTTGCTCATCGATTCCATGCCGCCGGCCACGGCGACGTCGATGTCGCCGGCCCGGATTGCCTGATCGGCGAGCATGACGGCCTTGAGCGCAGAACCGCACACCTTGTTGATCGTCACCGCCGCGACATGGTCGGGGAGCCCGCCCCGCAGCGCGGCCTGGCGGGCCGGACTCTGGCCGAGTCCGGCCGAGACGACGTTCCCCATGAGGCATTCGTCGACGATGACGGGATCGATGCGCGCGCGCCGCACGGCTTCAGCAACGACGAGCGCGCCGAGTTGAGGCGCGGTCAACCCCTTGAGCGCCCCGAGGAAGCTTCCGGTCGGGGTCCGAACCGCGGAGACGATCGCCGAGGTGCGCATGGCGGGCAGGTCCGAGGCTCAGGGCGTCACGGTGCAGCGTTCGCTCGAGCGCGCGTGCTCACGGTTCGCGGACCGACAGGCTCGTCACCGCGTCGGCGCCGAGCAGCGTCTGCATGCGCGGCAGAATGACGGGAATCGCACGCCGCACCTCGCGAGCCCAGGCGGCGGTGGCGGCCTCGACGATGAGCGCGCGCTGCTCGAGACGCACCGAGGTGACCCTGTCGAACCGACCGCCCACGGCCGCGCGCCAGGCGAAGCCGATCTTGCCCTCCGACAGAGGGACTCCCCGGAGCAGCGCCGCGAGCGCACCGGGCATCGCCTGCTGAATGGGGCGCACGGAGTTGATCTTATCATTCGCGGATGCGCCTGATTCTCGCGTCCGCCTCTCCGCGCCGGGCCGCGCTCCTGGGCGCGGCCGGGTATCGGTTCGAGGTTCTTGCCGTGGAGGTCGACGAGCGGGCGCGAGGCGGGGAGTCGGCGCCGGCGTACGTCCGGCGGCTGGCGATGGAGAAGAGCGCCGCGGCGCACGGCCGGCTCGGGTCGGACGCCGCCGGGCTCCCTCTCATTCTCGGCGCCGACACGGCGGTCGTCGTCGATGGCGGCATCCTCGGTAAACCGCGCGACGATGCCGAGTCCGCCTGGATGCTGCGGCGGCTGTCGGGACGGCCGCACGAAGTCCTCACCGGCCTCAGCCTTCGCCGGGGCCGAACCGAGCTCGGAGGCGTCATAACCACGGTGGTGCACGTCGCCCGTCTGTCCGAGACCGACATCGGCTGGTACGTCGCCACCGGAGAGGGACGCGACAAGGCAGGCGGCTATGGCATCCAGGGGCTCGCGTCGCGGTTCATCCCGCGCATCGACGGGTCCTACACCAACGTGGTCGGCCTGCCGATCGCCGAGGCCGCGGAACTGATCGGGCGGCTGAGCGGCGCGGAGCGCGAGGAGGTCTGAGATCCTTGCATCTGGCCTGAAGCCGAGATATTCTGACGGGGAGCCAGTCCCGGAAGTCCTTATGACACATCGAAATATCAAGATCGGTGTCACCAGCGTGGTCCTGGTGCTCGCCTTCGCCGGCCTGCTGTGGTCGACGCTGCGCGACGGCACGGAGTACTACAAGCACGTCGAAGAAGTGATGTCGTCGCCGAAGGACTGGGAGGGCAAGCGGCTGCAGCTTCACGGATTCATCGTTCCCGGCTCGATTCTCGTCAAGCCGGACACGCTCGACTACCGATTCAAGGTGGAGAGCAAGGGGGCGGTGGTCGACGCGTCGTACCGCGGCATCGTCCCGGACACGTTCAAGGACGAGGCCGAAGTCGTGCTGAAAGGGCGCCTCACGCCGGAGGGCTTCGCCACCGATCCCAACGGCGTGATGGCAAAGTGTCCGTCGAAGTACGACCCGGCCGGCAAGTCCGCCTCGGCAGGCATGTAGGCGGTCCATGGCCGCTCTCGGATCGTTCCTGCTCCTGGCCACGTTCGTCGTCTGCGCCTACGCCGGTGCGGTTTCGGTCGTGGGCGCGCGCCGCGGCGCGCGCGGGCTGGTCGAGAGCGGGATCGGCGCGTTCTACCTCGTCGCCGCGCTGATGACCGCCGCATCGGCGGTCATGATCAACGCGTTCGTCGTCGGCGACTATTCGATCAAGTACGTCGCGCACTACTCAGACAGCGTTCAGCCGCTCTTCTACAAGATCACGTCGTACTGGGGCGGCCTGGACGGCTCGATCATGTTCTGGGTCTTCCTGCTGGCCGTCTTCGGCTCGATTGCGGTCTTCGTGAACCGCGAGCGGCACCGCGAGCTCATCCCCTACGTCGTCGCCACCATTTCGGCCGTGCAGATGTTCTTCTTGTTCCTGATGGTGGTGCACAACAACCCGTTCACGACGTTCCTCGCCGGCGTGCCCCCCGATGGCGACGGCTTGAATCCGCTGCTGCAGAACGTCTACATGGCGATTCATCCGCCGGCGCTCTACATCGGGTTCGTCGGCATGACGATCCCGTTCGCGTTCGGCATCGCGGCGCTGGTGACCGGCCATCTCGACGACGGCTGGCTGCGCGCGGTGCGTCGCTGGACGATGGTCAGCTGGCTGTTCCTGTCGTTCGGCCTCACGCTCGGCATGATCTGGGCCTACGAGGAGCTCGGGTGGGGCGGCTACTGGGGCTGGGACCCGGTCGAGAACGCCGGCCTGCTGCCCTGGTTCACCGCCACGGCGTTTCTGCACTCGGTGATGGTGCAGGAGCGGCGCAGCATGCTGCGGGTCTGGAACGTCACGCTGGTCATCACGACCTTCTTCCTCACGATCTTCGGCACCTTCATGACGCGCTCCGGCGTCGTCTCGTCGGTGCACGCCTTCGGCGAGGACAAACAGCTCGCGTACCTGTTCACCGGCTTCATGGTCGCGATCCTCGCGTTCAGCTTCGGCCTCGTCATCTGGCGGCTGCCGCTGCTGAGGGCGCGCAACGAGCTCGACTCGTGGATGTCCCGTGAGGCGGCGTTCCTGCTGAACAACTGGATCCTGCTGTTCTGCTCCTTCTTCATCCTCTTTGCGACGATGTTCCCGACGCTCAGCGAGGCGGTGACCGGCGATCGGCTCACCGTCGGGCCGCCGTTCTTCAACAAGTGGATGGTGCCGATCGGCATCGCCCTGCTGGTGCTGACGGGAGTCGGGCCCCAGCTGGCGTGGCGGAAGTCTTCGCTCCGCAATCTGCGGGACTCGTTCCTGTGGCCGGGGCTCGCGGCCGTGGCGACGGCAGCCGGCCTGGCGGCATTCGGGCTGCGCGTCTGGTCGTCGGGTCTTTGCTTCGCGATCTGCGCGTTCGTGCTGGTGTCGATCGTTCAGGAGTTCTGGCGCGGAGCGAACGTACGCCGCGGCACGACCGGCACCGACTTCGTCACGGCGCTCGTCGGACTGGTCGCCCGCAACAAGCGGCGTTACGGCGGCTACATCGTGCACGTCGGCATCGTGCTGATGGCGCTCGGCTTTGCCGGCAACGGCTACAAGCGGGAAGAGATCGTCATGCTGAAGCCGGGCGAGGAGATCGCGATCGGCCGCTATACGGTCCGCAACGATCGCATCGACGTCTCCGACGACGGGCAGAAGCAGATGACCACGGCGTTTCTGTCGGTCTTCGAGAACGGGACGCAGGTCGACACTCTGTACCCGGCGAAGTGGGCCTATCGGAAGCACGAGAGCGAGCCGCCGACCACCGAGGTGGCGATCCGCCGGACGGTCGGCGACGATCTGTATGTCGTGTTCGCCGCGTACGATCTCTCGGTCCAGTCGGCGAGCCTCGAGCTGCACCTGAACCCGCTGGTGAACTGGGTCTGGTTCGGCTTCGGCATGATGGCGCTCGGCACCGGCATCGCGCTGCTGCCGGAACGGGCCTACGCCTTCGCGCTCGCGAAAGCCCCGGCCGGCGCGGCGGCCTCTGCCGGCGTTCTCCTGCTGATGCTGCTCCTGTCGGGCACTTCCGTCTCCGCTCAACAGGGCATGGGCGGCGGCGCCGAGGTGCAGACCTCGTTCTATGCGCGGACGCCGTTCGAAAAGCAGATGCAGTTCGAGATTCGCTGCACCTGCGGCGCCTGCGGGCACGCGGCCATCGGAGAGTGCCGCAAGGATCCCTGCCAGGTCTCCCACCAGATGCGAGGGGAGCTGGCGGCGCTGATCGACCAGGGGAAATCACGCGACGAGATCATCACCTGGTTCACCACGACCTACGACAGTCAGGAGATGCTCGGCGCGCCGATCGACGAGGGGTTCAACCGCCTGGCGTGGCTTCTGCCGTGGGCCGTCGGTGTGACCGGGGCGGCAATGGTCGGCTTTGCGGCCGTCAGGTGGTCGCGGCGCGGCGCGGGCGAGGAGCCGCTGGCGGTCACCGAGCCGGACACGGCGCTCGACGCGCGGCTGGACGATGAGCTCCGCGACCTCGACTGAAGCCGTCGGACCGGGGCCCGATGCCGGCGGTGCGGCCGACCAGCCGCTGCAACCCTGGCAGTTCTTCGTGCTCGCCGGGCTCGCCTGCGCGACGGTGGCGACCTTCCTCGCGCGTGGCGACGGCGTGGCCGGCATCGTCCTCCTCACCGCCATGATGGGCGGGGCGGCAGGCGTCGGCATCGCCGCGCTGAGGGCGCTGCGTCCGCTTCTGGGCCGCGTCGAGGAGCGCACGGCGATGATCGGAGAGCGGACGCGAGCCGCGCTCGAGCGCGAGAAGCTCCTCGCCTTGCGCGCGATCAAGGAGCTCGAGTTCGACCGTGCGATGGGCAAGCTGTCGGAGGCCGACTTCCACGAGATGTCGGGCCGCCTCCGTGGGCGGGCCGCGCGGCTCATCCGGCAGCTCGATGCCGGCAGCGGATACCGCGATCAGATCGAGCGCGAGCTGGCGCGACGGGTCGGTGCGGCGGCGGCCGCCGCGGCCGCGATCCGCACCTGTCCGTCGTGCTCGACGACCAGCGAGGCGGATGCGCGCTTCTGCAGGGCGTGCGGGACGAGACTTCGAGTCTCGAGCGAGAAGGATTGAGGACCTGGAAGTCGCTGTTGAAGGCCGCCGGTATCGCGGGCGTCTGCCTCGCCAGCGCCGTGCCGGTGCCCGCCCAGTTCCAGATGCCCGACCCTCGCCAGATGTCGGGAATTCCGCGCCCGGTCGACGATCTGCCCGATGCGACCGTGTCGGTGCGTGTGATCCGCGGACAGCTCAGCAACAACCTCGCCGGCCAGACCGTGACGCTCGATGGGGGCGGGCAGTCCCTGTCGGCGATCACCGACGAGGGGGGACGCGCGGAGTTCCAGGGCATGCCGCCGGGGACCAGCGTCAAGGCGTCGGCCGACGTCGACGGCGAGCACCTGGAGTCGCAGGCATTTCCGTTCCCCGGGCGCGGCGGCGTCCGCCTCATGCTGGTCGCGACCGACGGAAGCGCGCCGCAGAAGCCGGCGGTCGCCGGCGAAGTGACCCTCGGCGGCCAGTCGCGCATCGTCATCGAGCCCGACGATGAGACGGTCCGCGTGTACTACCTGCTGAGCGTGGTGAACGCGGGCACCGCGCCGGTGAACCCGCCGGTGCCGTTCGCCTTCGACATGCCGTCCGGCGCCACCGGAACATCGGTCCTGCAAGGATCGTCACCGCAGGCGACCGCAACCGGCTCCCGCGTTGTCGTGAAGGGGCCGTTCGCGCCCGGCGAGACCTCGTTGGAGGTCGGCTGCGCGCTGCCGGTCTCGGGCGGCACGCTCGACCTCGCCGCCCGGTTTCCCGCGCGGATGGAGCAGTTGTCGGTCATCGTGAAGAAGCTCGGCGACACGAAGCTCTCGTCGCCCCAGCTCGCCGGGCAGCGCGAGATGGCGGCGGAGGGACAGGCCTACATCGCCGGTCAGGGCGGCGCCGTGGCGGCCGGCGAACCGATTCGTCTGACGCTGACGGGGCTGCCGCACCACAGCGCGACGCCGCGGCGGGTGGCGCTTGCGCTGGCAATCGGAATCATCGTCGCCGGCGTCTGGGTCTCCGTGCAGGCGCCGCCGGCCACCGAGCGGGCGCGTCCTGCCGAGCGGAAGCGACTCATCGCGCGGCGCGAGAAGCTGTTCGCCGATCTTGTACGTCTCGAACTCGACGCGCGTGCCCGCGACGCCGACGAGACCGCGTTCGCGGCGCGGCGCGCGCAGCTCGTCAGCGGACTGGAACATCTGTACGGCGCGCTGGACGACGCGGAGTCCGCCGCGTCCACCGACCATCAGCCGGCTTCCCGGCACGGCAGGGCCCCGGGCGGCGAAGGCCCGGCCGCCGCGAACACGTGATCCCCGATTTCGATCGCGTCTCCCTGAAGGGCATCGCACGACACTACGGCCGTCGCCGCGCGCTCTCGGGCATCACGCTGACCGTGCACGGTGGAGAGATCGTCGGCCTGCTGGGCCCCAACGGCGCCGGCAAATCGACGCTGATCGGCGTGCTCGCCACGCTGGTCGCACCCTCGTCTGGCGAGCTGCGGTTCGGCGGATTGTCGCCGCGCGAGGCTGCCGTGCGAGGGAGGATCGGGCTCCTCGCGCACGAGCTGCACCTGTACGGCGAGCTCACCGCGCACGAGAATCTGGCATTCTTCGCGGGCCTTTACGGGCTGGATCCTGGGGCCGCCGTGGGCGCCGCTCTCGAGCGGGCGGGGCTGTCGGAGCGGGCGCACGACGAGGTCGCGAGCTTCTCACGCGGCATGCGGCAGCGGCTGGCGCTCGAGCGGGCGCTGCTGCACCGGCCGCGCCTGTTGCTGCTCGACGAACCGTTCACCGGCCTCGACGACGCGGCCGTCGGGTTCGTCGTCGATCGGCTGCGCCGTCTCGCCGCGGACGGCTGCATCATCGTGGTCGCCACGCACGACCTGGACGTCGCCGACGGGCTGGTCACCAGGGTGGCGCTCATCCGGGGCGGCAGGCTGGTCTCGGATGAGCCGGCGGGCGCGGGCCTGCGCGCCCGCTATCGGTCGCTGGTGGGGCACGCCTGACGATGTTCGCGCGGATCGCGCTGCTGGTGCTGCGCAAGGACGTCGCGATCGAGGTGCGCAGCCGCGAGATCCTCTACACGACGCTGTTCTTCGCGGTGTCGTGCGTGCTGGTGTTCGCGTTTGCGCTGGTCAGGGAAGGGCAGGTGGCGGAGGACGTTCCGGCGGGCATCCTGTGGATTGCGATCGCGTTTGCCGGAACGCTCGCGCTGGGACGCACGTTCGAGCGGGAGCGCTACGGGGAGACGATTCGGGCGCTGCTGCTGGCGCCGGCGCCACGGTCGGCCATCTTCGTCGGCAAGATGCTCGGCGTCGTGGCGCTGCTCGTCGTCGCCGAGGTGCTGCTCGTGCCGATCGTGGCGCTGATGTTCGATGCGGGCGGTTTGTTCGCCCGTCCGATTCTCTTCGCCGGCCTGCTGGCGGCCGGGACGATCGGCTTCTCGGCGGTGGGGACGCTGTTCGCCGCAATGCTGATGCGATCGCGCACGCGCGACGTGCTGCTGCCGATCTTGTTGTATCCAATCACGGTTCCGGTGATCATTGCTGGTGTCCGTGGCACCGCTGCGCTGCTGCAGCCGGCGCCGGACGAGGCGATGGCGGAGATGTGGCTCGGAATACTGGTGTCGTTCGACATCGTCTTCGTGACGCTGGCGCTCTGGACCTTCGAGCCTCTCATGACCGAGTGAGGGAAGACGGCACCGGGACTCGTGGATGCGGAGCCCGGAGAGCGAGGAAGCAGGCCTTGGAAATCGGGATTCAGGACTCGGGACAGCCGATGCGTCGAATCTTCGGACCGATCTTCGTCGTCACGGCCGCGATGTTCGCCGCGGCGCCCTATCTGATTGCGAATGCGCCGTACGAGTCGACCATGGGACTCGTCCAGAAGATCTTCTACTTTCACGTGCCATCGTGGTTCGCGATGTTCACCGGGGTGTTCGTCGCGGGCATCTATGGCGCGATCTTCCTCTTCCGGGGCGATCCGAAAGCCGATCGGGTCGCGTCGTCGGCGGCCGAGATCGCGGTCCTGTTCGGCCTGATGGGGCTCGTGACGGGGCCGCTCTGGGGCCGCAAGTCGTGGGGCGTCTGGTGGCAGTGGGACGCGCATCTGACGATGGCGCTGCTGGTCGAGCTGATCTTCATCGGATACCTCATCGTGCGGAAGTATGGCGGTCTGGGCTCCGAGAAGCTGTCGGCCGCAGTGGCGATCTTCGGCATGGCGAACATCCCGTTCGTCTACCTCTCCGCCAACATCTGGCGGACGCTGCACCCACCGACGAGCGTCGTGCCGACGCTGCCGTCGGCGATGGGCGGTCCGTTCTGGTTCTGCGTCGCCGCGTTCATGCTGCTGTTCGCCGTCCTGTTCATGCTCCGCCTGCAGTTGGAGAACCAGCGGGCGGCGCTCGATGCGCTCTATCTCGAGGAAGAATGATGGTTATGGTCAAGCGGGCGTTGGTGGCAGCGGTCGTGTTCGCGGTGATCGCGGGTGGGCGGGTCCTCGGCCAGGGGCAGGGCGGGTTCGTGCCGATGGGCTCGCTGCCGCCGGCCGAGCAGATTCCCGCGGCGCCCCTGCTGATTGCCGCCTACGTCTTCGTCTGGCTGGCGCTGATGGGCTATCTGTGGTCGATCTGGTCGCGCCTCGGTCGGGTCGAACGGGATCTGCGGGCGCTCGGGCAGCGGCGGCACAGCCGGGAAGCACGGTGACGGCGGGACACTTCATCTTCATCCCGGCGGTCCTGCTCGTCGGCATCGTGATCGGGTGGATCCTCGGTTCGCGGGCCGCCGGCGACGCGTACGCGGCCGAATTGAGACGGCGGGAAGAACGGCGGAAGCGCGAATCCTGAAGTCGCGCGCTGCGCGGCCTATCGTCCGCGTGCCAGCCGCTCGGCGAGCACCGGCGGCAGCCCGGCCTCGAGAATCTTCGCCCCTGCCTGCTCGACCGGATACTCCAGGCGCGTCAACTCCACCTGCTTCCGTTCGACGTCGACGATGGCGTACGCGGCGCGCGGATCGCCGTCGCGCGGCTGGCCGACCGAACCCGGGTTGAGCAGGTACTTGCCGCCGGGACGCAGCGCCAGCGCGGCATGGGCCGCGGTCGATGGGCCCATGACGTCGAGCGCGCCCTCCCACAGCGCGAACGCGATCGGGAAGTGCGTGTGGCCGAACAGGCACAGCGGCCGGGCAGCCGCGCCGAGCGCGCGGATCGCATCGAGCTCATCGAACAGATACGCGTCCTCATCGAGCGGGGACCCGTGGCAGATCTCGACCAGGTCGTCTGCCGCGATCGGTCCGGCCGGCAGCGCAGCCAGCCAGGCGCGGCGCTCCGGTGCGAGGGCGTCGAACGTCCACCGGGCGGCGCTCCGCGCCACCGTGTTGAAGCCCTCCGCGTCGTCGAGCCCTGCGGCCGCCTTGTCGTGGTTGCCGCGGACGATCGCCTCTGGCCGCAGGGCGAGAATGCGTTCGATGACCGCATTCGGATCGGCGCCGTAGCCGACAAGGTCGCCGAGGACGAGCGTGCGATCGAAGCCGCGCGCACGCGCATCGCCGAGACAGGCGTCGAGCGCCTCAAGATTCGCGTGAATATCGCTGAGGACGAGGTAGCGCAGGCGCGTGCTCCTAGTGTCCCGTCCCCGTGGTTCGCGACACCATTCGCGGGCGGCGCATCCCCGCTGGCGGCGTTGCTCGTCGCTCAGATATCCCCAATATCCTCACTCCTCGCGCCTGGCCATCGGGGCGCGGCGCTCCGCGAGTTATGCCACGATCCACGGGGACGGGACACTAGTGTCCCGTCCCCGTCGTGGCCTACGTCCCGGGCGCGGCGCCCGGAAGGCAAGGCGCGACGACCGAGAAGACCGCGAGCACTCGAGGGAGGTGCCACCCCGCCCGCCGTGATGCCCCGCCCGGGCATGGTGTCGCACCACGGTGACCGGGCACTAGCGATCCAGCCAATCCATCAGTTGCTCGACGATGCCGTCGATGCCGGCGCGGCCGGCGTCGATCCGATGGCGCGCGTCTTCGTAGGCAGCGCGCCGTGCGTGATAGAGCCGCTCGAATGCGGCACGGTCAGCGGCGAGCGGCCGGCGCCCGTCGGCCGGCACCCGCGCCACGACGCGTTCGAACGGCACGTCGAGCCAGACCGAGACGCCGTCGGCGTTGATGGCCGCGCGGTTCGCCGGGTCGGCGAACGTGCCGCCGCCGGTCGCAACGACGACATGGCGGCGGGGCAGCAGATCGAGGAGCACGCTCCGCTCGAGCGCGCGAAAATACGGTTCGCCGCGCCGTGCGAAGATTTCCGAGACCGTCTGCCGTTCCTGCCGCTCGATCTGCTCGTCGATATCGACCATCTCCCAACCCAGGCGGCGCGCCAGCGCGCGGGCGACGGTCGTCTTCCCGCACGCCATGAAGCCGACCAGGTAGACCTTGTCGGTCTGCACCGGCTTCTACCGGGCCGCGCCGGTGCGGTCCGGCGCCGCGAGCCGACCCAGGACCGCGAAGAAGTCCGGATAGGAGACGGCAACCGCCTCGGCGCCCTCGATCGTCGACGGTCCGCGCGCCGAGAGCGCCGCGATCGCGAACGCCATCGCCATACGGTGGTCGTCGTGCGCGTGCGCGACCCCTCCCGCCGGCGGCCTGGCCGATCCGCCAATCGTGAAGCCGTCCTCGTGTTCTTCGGCCTCGATGCCGAGGTCGCGGAAGCCGGCCACGAGCACGGCGATGCGATCGCTCTCCTTCACCCGCAATTCGCCGGCGCCACGCACCCGGACAGTGCCGCCGGCGGCGCCCAGCGCCGCGAGCGCCGGCAGTTCGTCGATGAGCCCCGGCACCTCCTCCGGACCGATGTCGACCGATCCGGCGCGATCGCCTTCGACGATGATCGAGCCGCGCGGTTCGCCGGCCGTGCTGTCGGCCCGGGTTGCCGTCACTCGCGCGCCGTAGCGCCGCAGGACGCCCACCAGGGCCGTGCGCGTGGGGTTGAGGCCGACGTCCTCGATCTCGATACGCGAGCCGGGAAGCAGGGCGGCCGCGACCATCCAGAATGCGGCCGAGGAGAAATCGCCTGGCACGGCCAGCGCCCGCGCCGTGAGCCGCTGGCCGCCCTCCAGCACGACCTTCAGTCCGCCCGGCGTCATCTCGACGCCGAAGGCGACAAGTGCCTGTTCGGTGTGGTCGCGCGTTTGTGCGGGCTCGATGACCGTGGTGGTGCCCTCCGCCGCGAGACCGGCCAGCAGGATGGCGCTCTTGACCTGCGCGCTCGGGATCGGCAGGCGGTACTCGATGCCGTGCAGTTGCGCGCCATGGACGGTCAGCGGCGGCCGGCCTCCTGTGGATTCGACGCGGGCGCCCATCAGCTCGAGCGGCTCGATCACACGCCGCATCGGCCGGCGCGAGAGCGACGCATCGCCGGCGAGCCTGGACGGGAACGGCAGGCCGGCGAGGATGCCCGACAGCAGCCGCATCGTGGTCCCGGAGTTGCCGCAGTCGAGCGGGGCGGCCGCCGAACGAAGACCGGCGCGTCCTCGTCCCAGTATCGTGACGGTGCCGTCCTCGCCCCTGGCGATCGCCACGCCAAGCTGCGCGAGACACGAGAGCGTCGACTGGCAGTCGGCGCCCGGTGAGTAGTTGGCGAGCCGCGAGGCGCCTTCGGCCACGGCGGCCAGCAGGGCGTAGCGGTGCGAGATCGACTTGTCGCCGGGAACACGCAGTCGGGCGTGGACGCGGCGGGCGGGAACGACGGCGACCGAGGAGACGTGCGACATGGATCGGACGATCTTACGACACGTGCCTTGACATCGCACAGCAGATGATATCAACTCGCGACTGCCACCCACACCGCTCCCATGACCGCGCCACGGCACCGCGTCGTCCGCCTCGAGTTCACCAGCCGCCTCGAAATGCTCGATTTCGTGCAGGTCGTGAGCGACCACGTGTCGCGCGCCGCACGCCTTGACGAGGACGCGCTCCATTGGGTCGGCGTCGCCCTGCGCGAATGCGTCATCAACGCGATCACGCACGGCAACCAGAACGACCTGAGCAAGCGCATCTTCGTGGAGTTCGAGACCGACGACGAGGCGACGATCCCCGAGCTGATCATCCGCGTCCGCGACCAGGGCGAGGGTTTCGATCCCGATCTGGTGGCCGATCCGCTCGAGCCGGAGAACCTCTTGAAGTCGAGCGGGCGCGGCATCTTCCTGATCCGCCGCTTCATGGACGAGGTGCAGCTGCGCAAGCTGGCCGGCGGCGGCATGGAAATCCGGATGACCAAGCGCGTGCGGCCCGAGGCCCGCGCCGACGATTCCGTCCAGGCCTGAATGCCGCTCGATCCCCTGTATCTGACCACCGCGATCGAGGCGGTCGTCAAAGCTGGCGAACTGCAGATGGCCGGCTTCGGAAAGGACATCCGCATCGACAAGAAGGGCGAGATCGATCTCGTGACCGAGATCGACATTGCCGTCGAGCGGTACTTCCGCGGCCTGATCGCCGAGCGCTTTCCCGGCCATGCCGTGCTCGCCGAGGAGATGGGCGGCGCGATGTCGCCGGCGGGGCCGTGCTGGATCTTCGACCCGATCGACGGCACCACGAACTACGCGCACGGCGTGCCGATCTTCTGCGCCTCGCTCGCGCTGGAGATCGACGGCGTCGCCGAGATTGGCGCGGTCTTCGATCCGAGCCGCGGCGAGCTGTTCACGGCCGAGCGAGGCGGCGGCGCCTTCCTGAACGGCCGGCCGCTGCGGGTCTCCTCGGTGGGATCGCTCGTCGATGCGCTGCTCGTCACCGGTTTCCCGTACGACGTGCACACACGGATCGACGAGATCGTGGGGCTGTTTGCCAGCTTCATCGGCCGCGCCCGCGCCGTCCGGCGCCTGGGCTCGGCGGCCATCGACATGTGCTACGTGGCGGCGGGCCGCATGGACGGCTTCTGGGAGGCGGATCTCGCGCCTTGGGACATCGCGGCCGGCGGCCTGATCGTCGCCGAGGCGGGCGGCGCGGTGACGACGCTGGCCGGCGCGCCATTCAGTTCACGCGGCCGCAGCGTGCTCGCCTCCAACGGGCATCTGCACCAGGCGATGCTCGACGTCGTCGGGCAGCCTCCCGCGTGGCGTCGTCCGCAGCGGACGCAGTGATACCCGAGTGAGACAGCCATCGCCGCGCGCCGGCCGATGGCACCGGTTCGGGCGCGCCTGAGCTGGCATCCCTTCTGCTAGACAGGCTGCCAAAGGAGCGCTGACCATGCGTCGACCCGTTCATTCATCAGCCGCCGCCGCGGCCGTGCTGCTCGTGCTGGGCGTGCTCGCCCCGCCGGCGGCGTCGGCTCAACAGTCGGTCAATTTCTCGGTCGGCGGGTTCGTGCCGCGTGGCCTCGATGGCCGCCCGAACACCGACGTCCTCGTCAACAACCTCGATTTCCTGATCTTCGACCTGAAGGACTTCAACGGCGCCTCGCTGAACGCGGAGTGGTTGATCGGCCTTGGCGACTTCGTCGAAGCCGGGCTCGGGGCGGGCTGGTACGCGAAGACCTCGCCGGCCATCTACCGCCGCTTCACGCACGCAGACGGATCGGAGATCGAACAGGACCTGAAGCTGCGCATCGTGCCATTCAGCGCGACCCTTCGCATCCTGCCGCTCGGGCGGCGCGGCGTCCAGCCCTATCTGGGGATTGGCGCGGGCGTGCTCCGCTATCGCTACAGCGAGACCGGCGACTTCGTCGACCTCACCGATCGATCGATCTTCCGCGACAACTTCGTCGCCACCGGGACCGCGACCGGCCCGCTGATCCTCGGCGGCGTGCGGTTCAGGATCGAAGAGATCGATCTCGGCTTCGAAATGCGCCACCAGGCCGGAAAGGGGGAGCTCCCCGAGGATCTCGACTTTTCGGGATCGCGCATCGATCTCGGGGGGATGAACTACCTGTTCACCCTCAACGTGCACTTCTGATCGCCGATCGGAGGTCTTCAGACACCCCGCACGCGCGCGAGCAGCCGCACGGTTCCGGCGGGTGCTCGCGCGCCCACGCCTCGAGCCTGTACAATCTCCCGTTCACTCTATGAGCACCGTCGTCGGATGGGTTCAGTCCATCGCGCTCGGCCTGGGCGCGCCGGGGCTGTTCGTGATCGCGTTCCTCGATTCGTCGTTCCTCTCGCTGCCGGAAGTCGCCGACATCATGGTCGTCTACATGGTCGTCCAGCACCCCGCGCGGCTGTTGGTCTACATCATCGCGACGACCGCGGGCTCGATGGGCGGATGCCTGGTCATCTACCTGATCGGGCGCAAGGGCGGGGAGGCGATGGTTCGGCGTCGCTTCGCCGGGCCGGCCGTGGAGCGGGCCATGCGCCTGTCGCAGCGCTACGGCATCATGGCCGTGCTCGTGCCAAGCCTGCTGCCGCCGCCCATGCCCTTCAAGATCTTCGTCCTGCTGTCTGGCGTGGCCCGCATCTCGGTCCGCAAGTTCGTGCTCGCCATCGCCATCGGGCGGGGGACCCGATACACCGTGCTCGGCCTGCTGGCGATCGAGTATGGCCAGGCCGCCATGGCGTATCTTCGCGAGAACGGCACGCTGGTCTCCCTGGTAGCGGCCGGCGTGCTCCTGGCCGGCTTCGCCCTCTATGTGATCTGGGGCAGGGCGCAGCGCTCCAAAGGCCGATAAGATATAGCGTCCCTGTGGCTCCCGACCTGAGCGTCGTCATCCCGATTCACAACGAGGCGCCGTCGCTGCCCGAGCTCTACCGCGAGCTGACCGCAACGCTCGAGCGCTGGGGCGGCGCCTACGAAATCATCGCCGTCGACGATGGGAGCCGCGATGGGGGATTCGAGATCCTCGCCGCCCTTCAGCAGTCCGACGCACGGCTGCGCGTGATCCGGCTCCGCCGCAACTTCGGCCAGACCGCGGCGTTTGCGGCCGGCTTTGACCACGCGCGGGGGCGGGTCATCGTGACCTCCGACGGCGACCGGCAGAACGATCCGCGCGACATCCCGAAGCTCCTGGAGATTCTGGCGCGCGGAAACGACATCGTCTGCGGGTGGCGCAGGGACCGGAAGGACCCGTTCTTCTCGCGCCGGTTGCCGTCCTTGCTGGCCAACAGCCTGATTTCCGCCGTCACCGGCGTCCGGCTGCACGATTACGGCTGCTCCCTGAAGGCGTTCCGCGCCGAGGTGGTCAAGCCGATGAAGCTGTACGGCGAGATGCACCGGTTCCTGCCGGCGATCGCGAGCGAACAGGGCGTCTCGATCGCCGAAACCGAGGTCAACCATCGGCCGCGGCAGCACGGGCGCTCGAAGTACGGCATCGGCCGGACGGTGCGGGTGATCCTCGACTTGATCACGGTCAAGTTTCTCCTGAGCTACTCGACGCGGCCGCTGCAGATCTTCGGCCTGATCGGATTCGCCATGGGGCTGATCGGCGCGATCATCAGCGGCTGGCTCGCCTACCAGCGGTTGGTCGGCGCCGAGTCGCTGTCCGATCGGCCGCTGCTCCTGCTCGGCATTCTCCTGATTTCCACCGGCTTCCAGCTCGTGACGCTGGGGCTGCTGGCCGAGATCCAGGCCCGGACCTACCACGAATCGCAGAACAAGCCGATCTACGCCGTGCGCGAGATCCGCGAGCGGCTCGAGCCGCGCGACTTGGCGGCGGCCGAACGAAGCTGATGCGGCGTCCGCTGTCGATCGCAGCCGTGCCGATCGGCATCGCCGTCTGCGTGAACCTGTTCTTCGCCGCAACCGATCGCCTGCCGCTGACTGGCGACGAGCCGCACTATCTGGTCATGGCCGATGGCGTGCTGCGGGACCGCACCTTCGATCTGCGCAGCGCCTACGCGCGGGAGGGCGAGACCAATGCCATCTACGGATCCCCGCTCCCGGCGCCGCACGTCGTCATCGTGAACCATCGATGGGGGCCCTATCACGAGCCCGGCCTCGCGATGATCGTGGCGCTGCCATTCGCCGTGGCTGGCGCGCTGGGCTCGCGGCTGGCGCTCTGTCTGATGGCAGGCCTGCTGCCGTGGGTGGGATACCGCTTCCTGCGCGCGCGGCTCCCCGAGTCGATCGCGGCGTGGCTGGCCGTCGGCGTGGCGACCTGCGTGCCGATCGTATTCGGCGCGGCGCAAATCTATCCCGACCTGCTGGCTGGCGTCGCCTCGCTCGCGCTGCTCATCTGGCTCGTCGACGCCTCCCTCGAGCAGGCGACGATGGGCCGGTGGGCGCTGTTCTGGCTGGCGGCGGGCCTGCTGCCGTGGCTCAATGCCAAGTTCCTCGCGGCAACTGCGGCGCTCGGCATCGCGGCGTTCATCCTCCTGCTGGCGGACGCTCGCCGGTGCCACCGCCCGCCGGCGCTCGCCACGGCGGGGCTCGCGCTCGTGGGGCCGCTGTCGCTGGCGGCGTTCCACGTCTGGGCATTCCAGACGCCGATTGGGCCGCGCGGACTCTCGGAAGTGGCCAGCCCGTTCGGGAGGGCGGCCATGATGTTTCTCGGACTGCACTTCGACCAGGCGCAAGGCATGTTCTGGCAGCAGCCGCTGCTGCTGCTTGGCGTCTTCGGACTCGTGCCGTTCGTGCGGAGGCAGCCGGCGCTCGCCTTCGCCTGGCTGCTGCTGTACGCCGCGCTCATCGTCCCGAACTCGCTCGAGCTCGCGCGCTACGGCGGGGGAGGGCCCGCCGGGCGGTTCGGCTGGTCAGCGGCGTGGCTCTGGCTACTGCCCATGGCAGCGGCGGTCGAGGCCGATCCCGGGCGCCGGGAGCGGTGGATCGTGCCGCTGGTCGCAGTCGCGCTCGTCTATCAGGCGGGCCTGGCGGTGCGATGGCTGCCGGAGCCAGGTGCGTTGTTTCCGCGGCTCGAGGAAGATCTCGCGGCACGGAACAGCCTCTTTCCGATCCCGCTGCGGCCCTTCCTCCCGTCGTTCTACTTCTGGGATTTCGCGAGCTACTGGACCTATCCCCCCAACGTCGCGGCATACATCGCCACCGGTGCGCTGATCGGCATGGGACGGCTCGGCGCTCCAGGACGAAAGCCGTCGCAGGGCGCCGCATTCGTGCTATAGTCGGCCCCTCCCCCCACAACACGACGCCCGCGGCCCTAAACCCGTTCGACCGAAGGGCCGATACACGTGGTTGCGCAGCCCTGCGCGGGGGCGGCGTGCGTTCGTCGGAGTTCGATCCAGGACGGGGTGAACGATCATGTGCCGATCAGTCGTATCCGCGGCCCTCTGCGCGGCAGCGCTGGCCCTGAGCGCCTGCAGCCTCGCGAAGAGCGAGAACCCGCTCAGCCCGTCGATCGCGGGGCCGATCCCCGGTGTCAGCATCTCCGCGCCGCGGCTGCTCGAGCCCACGGCGGGCGTGAAGATCGCCGTGGAGAGCCAGCCGCTCGCGCTGGTGCTCGAGAACTCCTCGTCGAACGGTCCGCGTCCGCTCTCCTATCTGGTCGAGGTCGCGACCGACGCGAACTTCAGCAACAAGGTATTTTCGCGTGACGGCATCGAGCCGGGCGACGGCCGCACGACCGTGCGGCTGCCCGACCGGCTGGTGCCCGAGCGGACCTACTACTGGCACGCGCGCGCCTACGACGGCGCCAACACGGGGGAGTGGGCGAGCGGCGTGCACTTCAACATCTACACTCCGATCGTCATCGGCGAGCCCGATCCGCGCGAGCCGGCGGCGAACGCGACAGTCAGCAGCCTTCGCCCCCACCTCGTGGTGGCCAACGCACCGCGTTCCGGCCCCGTCGGACCGATTACCTATCAGTTCGAGCTCTCCGACGAAGCGGCGTTCGGCAAGAAGCTCGGCGTCTGGACCGCGGGCGAAGGCAACGGCCAGACCGAAACCGAGACGCCGGTGGAGCTGGCCTACAGCACCGTCTACTACTGGCACGCGCGCGCTGCCGACTCGACCACCGTGGGCCCCTGGTCGCGCACGATGGCGTTCGTGACCGGTGCGAAGCCGGCGCCCACGCCGCCACCGGCGCCGGCACCGGGCCCGGCGCCCGGCCCGAGCGGCCCGATCCCCGGCGATGCGATCAATCTCGCGTCAGCGATCGCATGGAACTCGCCATCGAGCGTGGCGAGCTGGCCGGTCACGACGAAGCTGACCCGCATCGGCATCGGCGCCAACGGCGTCAGCGTCGACTTCGACGCGAAGGGTTCCTGGCCGGACGTCGTGCCGCCGGGCTGGGATGGCGGCATCGCCTACACGCTGTGGATCGGCATGAACATCGGCGGCCAGTGGCACGTCGCCGGTGCGATGGAGTACTGGAATGGCCTCGCCGAGCAGGGGGGCGACATCACCAGGAACAACCAGATCGCCGTCAACTGGACTTACGACTGCGGGCCGATGGCGCGGCAGCCCTCGCCTGGCGAGATGGTCGCCTTCTTCGTGACGGCCGGCGATCAACGAAAGAAGGACGTGGCGGCGTTCCACGCCCGCTCGCAGGTGGTGCTGGTGCCGTTCCCGAGCTCGGTCGGCCAGAGCTATTCGTTCAGCGATCTGGTCGGGGACGTCATCCGGGACGTGCGCTGACCGCCGCGCTGCGCGCGATTGACCGCGCACGCGCCGCGACACTACCATGGGGCGGATCCCGTTGGACCGCCCCATCTTCCTGCTGCACATCCGTGCACTGGCCGCGGCAGCCGCCCTGGGCCTGGTCGCTGCCGCATGCGGCTCGCCCTCGAAGCCGACCGTCGTCGTTCCGCCGACCGATCCTCCGTCGCTCACCTGCCCGACGGTGCCCGAGTCGCCGTCGGCCGGAGGCAGCCCGATCCCTGTCGCCTACGCTGATCCGATCGTATCGGGCGGCCAGCAGCCGTTTACCCTCTCGTGCGCGCCCGTGAGCGGCGCGACCTTCCCGGTGGGGACAACCGACGTCACCTGCACCATCACCGACGCACGGCGGCGTACGGCGACCTGCACGTTTCCGATCAAGGTGATCGTTCCCAAGCCGTCGACGATCGGTCTCACGAAGTTCGTCGCGTTCGGCGATAGCATCACGTACGGCGAGGACGGCCGAGCCCTCGTCTCGTCGCCGTCGACCGGGCTCCGCTTCTTCCCGAGTCTCCAGGTCCCGCTGTTCCAGACCTATCCGAACGTGCTGCAGAGCCTGCTGGCCGCGCGCTATTCCACGCAGACATTCGTCGTCGACAACGCCGGCTCGAAGGGCGAGCAGGTCAACGACTCGCGCACGCTGAGCCGCTTCTCGAGCGTGGTCGGCAGCGGCCGCTACGAGGCCGTCCTGATCCTGGAAGGCGCCAATGATCTGTTCGATCGCGACGCCCGCCTGATTCCGGCCGTGGTGGAAGGGCTGCGCCAGATGATCGGAGACGCGCGGAGTCGCGGCGTTCGTCCGTTCCTGGCGACCTTGCCGCCGCAGCATCACGGGTGCTGTCCGGATCGGGGACTCGCCTCGACGCTGGTGCCGATGCTGAATGCCGAGATCCGCGCCCTTGCTGAACGGGAAGGCGCCGACCTGGTGGATCTCTACGACGCGATGCTGCCGGCCGAGAGCACCTACATCGGATTCGACGGCCTGCACCCGACCGTCGAAGGCTACGCGAAGATGGCGAACACGTTCTTCGAGAAGCTCGGGAAGACGCTCGAGATCAAGGAATAGCGGGTTGCGATCGGCCCGAGGCCACCAAGACTAGATTGCGCCGGCGCCATGCGCGTTCAGGTACTGATCCAGCCAGTGGTGCATCAGGATGTGATGCGCCGATTCCACCCAGCCGTAGCGATCGGCCGGCACGTAGAAGTTCAGATCCCCGAGCGACCGGGAGAGGTTGTCGGCCCGTTTGCCCGAGAGTGTCACGATCGTCATCCCGGCGGCCCGCGCGACCTCGATTGCCCTCAGGATGTTCGGCGAACTGCCCGAACTGCTGATCGTGATCAGGAGGTCGCCCGCACGGCCGAGTTGGGCGAGCGGCACGGCGAACACCTCCCCGAACCCGAGATCGTTGGCTGACGCCGTCAGCAGCGCCGCGTCGTTGAACGCCAGGCAGCGCAGCTTCGCGTTCTTGCAGGCATCGGTGGCGAAATGGCCGGCAATCATCGCGCTACCGCCGTTGCCGACGATGTAGACGTGCCGATCGGCCGCCGCGACCTCGCGGGTCAGGGCGACCCAGCGTTGGAAGGCTCCATCGGGGCTGAGCGGCGTACCGCCCGCGGCGCTCGCCGCCAGGCGGTCCAGGCTGTCCGCGACCGCCTTCCGGTATTCGCGCCAAGTCTCCATGAGCGGATAGATTGTATCCGGAGTCCGGTTGGAGGACCTCGTGTGCCGGCTGTAAACCGCCCGTTTCGGTCGCCGGAGGGGTTCGGCTGGATTGGGGCAACCGGCGTGCTGCGCGAACGTCCCGAATAGGCGAAGATTACCGGGCCGTGAAACTCTCGGTCATCGTGCCGGTCTACAACGAGGAGTCGACGATCGAGGAGGTGATCGGGCGGGTGCTCGCCGTCGATCTCGGTCCCATCGACAAAGAAGTCATCATCTCGAATGACGGTTCGACCGACGGTACACAGGCCACGATCACGCGGAGCGTCTGGGCACGCGATCCGCGCGTGAAGGCGCATCACAGTCCGATCAATCTCGGTAAGGGTGCGGCGGTCAGATTCGGCCTGCATCACGCCGCGGGCGACATCCTGCTGATTCAGGACGCCGATCTCGAACTCGATCCACAGGAGTACGGGAGCCTGCTGGCGCCAATCCTTCGCGGCGACGCCAACGTCGTGTACGGTTCGCGATTCCTCGGCCGGTCCAATGTCATCTCGCTGCGGACGCGTGCGGCCAACCGGTTCCTGACCTGGCTGACCAACCTGCTGTTCGGCGCCAGGCTCACGGACATGGAGACGGCGTACAAGGTCTTCCGGCGCCCGGCGATTGAGAACGTGCGCCTCCGGTGCGTGGGCTTCGATTTCGAGCCGGAGATCACCGCCCGGCTGCTGCGTGCGGGCGAGCGGATTGTCGAAGTGCCCGTGCGCTACCAGCCGCGCCGGGTCGAGCAGGGCAAGAAGATCGGGTTGCGGGACGGGTTCGATGCGATCTATGCCCTGTTGAAGTGCCGCTTCGAGCGGCCAACCCCCTCGCCATGACGCCGCGCTGGCTCCCGTTGCCGCGCGTCATCGGCGTGCTGACGCTGCTGGCGCTTGGAATCGGCGCCGCGCGGCTCGCCGATCCGTTGCCGGAAGGGTTGCGCGCCGCCTACAGCGTCTCTCCGGACGCCGGAGAACCGGTGCCGGCGGGCCGAATCGACCGGGCGCCCTCCACGGCGAGCCTGACGCGGGCATGGCGCGGCCGGCCGCCCGAACGGTTTCGCGCCGCCTGGAGCGGTTCGATCTTCGTCTGGACGCCTGGGCGTTACACCTTCTCGACAACCTCCGACGACGGCTCGACGGTGCGCGTGGACGATGAGCTGGTGGTGGACAATGGAGGAGAGCACGCTGCACACCCCGCCAGCGGGTCGATCGCGCTCGACCGCGGTGTGCACTCGCTGCTCATCGACTACGCCCAGGACGGCGGCGGGCTGTCCTTCGACCTCCGATGGGCGAGCGAGGGGCAGACGCTGCGCCCGATCCCGGGTTGGCGCCTGTCGCCAAGGCGCGCGTCCCTCAAGCGGACGCTCGCGAGCGTCCTGGTCCGCCGCGCGCTGGGACCGATCCTGCTGATGTGGATCGCGACGATTCTCGCAACGGCCGTCCGCGCCGCAGCGCCGGCCGTTGGGCGCCGGCTCGAGACCATTGGCGGCGATCCTCTGCTGCGCACGCTGGCGGGCGTCATCCTCTTCTCCCTCGCGCTGAACGCCGTCGGTCTGTGGTGGGGCCTGCCCAGCACCTGGCCGGGCGACGAGCTCACTCCGATCGCCGTCTACGGCGCCGTCGTGCAGCGCTTCTCCAACGGCTGGTGGGATCGCTATCCGCCGCTTCAGTTCTTCGTGCTCGGCGCCGCGTCGGCACCGGCCATGTGGCTGCGGGATCTGGGATGGCTCCAAGTATCGGAGCGAGCACTGGACGGCATCCTCATCGGCGGGATGCGCCTCGTGAGCCTGGCGGCAGGGGTGGGCACGCTTGCGGCGGTGTACGCGTGCGGCGCCAGGGTATTCGGCCGGCGCGCCGGGGTGTGCGCGGCGGCGGCCCTCAGCATGCTGACGCTCTTCGTCTACTACTCGAAGACGGCCAACCCAGAGGTGCCCTATCTCTTCTGGTTCGCCGTCTCTTTGGCCTTCTATCTTCGATTCCTGCAGACGCTCGCCCTCTCGGACGTGATGCTGTTCGCGGCGGCCGCGACGGCGTCGATGTGCACCAAGGATCAGGCGTACGGGCTGTATCTCGCGACGCCGGTCGTGTTCGTCTATCGGCTCTGGGAGGCGAACCGGGTCGACGGGGAGCCTCGTGCACTGCTGCGCGCCATGGTGGACCGGCGCATCCTGGCCGCCGGGGCGACCGTGGTCGTTCTGTTTGCGGCGGTCTACCTCCTGCCGTTCAATCTCGACGGCTTCGTGGCCCACTTCCGCGACATCTCGGGACCGGGCAGCCAGCCATGGCGGATGTTCGAGCCGACCGTCGGCGGGCATCTGGCGCTGCTGGAGACGAACCTCGTGCTCAACCAGCGCGCCTGGGGCTGGCCGCTGACCTTCTTGGCCGCCGCCGGCACGGCGGCGGCGATTGCGGATCGAACCACGCGCCGTGCGTCGATCTTCCTCCTCGCGCCGGTCGTTTCCTATTACTTCGGGTTCATCGATCTCGTGCTGTACACCTTCGACCGCTACGTCCTGCCGATGTGCATCGTCGAAGCGCTGTTTGCGGGCTTCGCGATTGACCGATTCCTCGGGCCGGCAACCGGTGCAATTCCAGCCTGGCGGCGCGCCCTGGTTGCGCTGGCGCTCGCCTACACCTTGCTGTACGCCGCGGCGGTCGACGTGCTCATGGTCCTCGACTCGCGATACGCCGCGGAGACCTGGCTGCGGCCGCGCCTGCGGGCAGCCGAAGGAGTGGGCATCAACTTTCCCGATCAGGTGCTCCCACGGCTCGATGGGATCGCCACGGAGCGAATCGGGAGCCTGCCGCACTTGAAGAGCGATCGGCCCGCGTATTTCATCCTGAACGCCGACTACGCACGCGCGATCGGCGCCGATACGCTGCTGGGCGACCTGGTGGCCGGGCTGCAGGACGGCCGCGCTGGTTACCATCTCGCGTTCAGGTACCGGGCGCCGGCCCCGTGGCCGTGGCTGGGCGGCCACCCCGATCTGGTGGGGCCCCGACTCGAGCCGCGCGTGTTGTCGATCCTTCGCGGCATCAATCCGACAATCGAGATCTACGCGCGCAACTGAGGCCCCTGCCGGGGACATCGCAGAGGGCGCTGCGGCCTTCAGGCCCGCAGCGGGCCGCCCGGCCTGGTCCCGCGTACGTACAGGTTCGTGCGCATCGCCAGCGGCAGCCGATCGGGATTGACGACCCGAAGGGCGGCAGCGCCTATCGGGCCGAGGTGCCGGCGGACCTTCGCTTTGAAGAAGTCGTTGACGACCGGCACGTCGTAGGCGCGGACGGCGAAGCCGTGCGCCTGCAGCCGGTGCGTGAGCTCACCGAGGCTGTGCAGCGAACAGTGCTCCTCGCGGAACTTCGTGAAGCTCCGCCAGCGGATGGTCTCGAACGCGACGTTGGTCCACTTGTTCGGCGTCTGCAGGAGGTAGTCGCCTCCAGGGCGGAGCACGCGCCACACCTCAGCGAGGTGCGCGTCGCTGTCGGGAATGTGCTCGAAGACGTCGAAGCTCATGACGGCGTCGAACTCCGCATCCGGGTATGGGAGCGCGACGCCGTCGACCTTCTGCACCGGCAGCTCGCCGAACCAGGCGCGCCCTTCGTCGATGAGCGCCTGCCGCAGTTCGACGCCGCGGACCCGGGCGCCCCGCGCGCGCAGCGTGTCGAGGAGCACGCCGGTTCCCGAGCCGATCTCGAGAATCTCGGCCTGCGCCGACAGGATGCCGGTGGCCTCGATGAAGCGGAGATTGGCGTCGAAATTGCCGAACCGGCGGGGAGCCTGCGCCTCGCTCATGGACGCCTCAGGCGAGCAGCAGGAGCGCCGCCAGCACCCAGACCGCCGCGAGCGGCAGCAGACTCGCGAGGCCGTGCAGCCCGGCGATCTCGCCGAGGTTCCAGGCGGCGTGCGGGATCGTTCCGCCGCGCAGATGTTCGACGTCGGCGCCGTTGTGCACGAAGGTCTGGTGATTGAGCGAGAGATCCCCGTCGAGAAAGGCCGGGAGCAGCAATTCGCGAACCGGCGCCTTGATCGTGGCCGGCGGCTGCGGGGTGGTCGAGACGGCGACCAGCGTGAGCGCGGCGCCCCAGATCCAGCCGGCCGCGAGCGCCGCGCGGCCGACCCGGCGCCACGAGTCCCACAGCGGCGCCAGCCCGAGCGCGAGAAACGGGAGACCGGCCATCATCTGCCGCGGGCCGTACGCCCAGCCGCCTTCCCAGTAGAAGTACGAGGCGTTCAGGAGCAGGTAGAATCCTCCGCTCGCCGCAGCGACCCACATGGCCCGGCGGCGCCCCGGCAGGCGGGAGAGTTGCCACAGCCCGAGCGGCGTCACGGCGACCAGCGGCGCGATCGGCAGCAGGCCGCGGTAGGCGCCGAAGAGGATCTCGCGCAGCCGCGTCCACGTGGGATAGGTGATGCCGAACAGCCCTTGCCGCATCTGTTCGAACCCTTCTTCGCTCGAATACCCCAGGTGCAGCGGCGATCCGAAGGCGAGCGCGTTGTAGACGGAGAGCACCAGCGCCGCGAGCAGGCCGCCGGCGATCAGGCGTCCGAAGACCGCGGGCAGGCGGTCCGGCCAGCGGTCCCGAAGCGTCAGCAGGGCGAGGCCGACGATCAGGATGGCCGGAATCAGAGCCGGGAACTCGGACACCACCGCCCATCCGGAAAGAAGTCCTGTCGCCCACCCGAGGCGGCGCTGGCGCGCCGCGTCGCCATCTTCGAGCGCGACGGCCGACGCGAACGCCCCCATCAGACACCCGGCAGTCAGGCCATGCCCCATGAAGAGCGTCGCGTAGCACCAGGCCGGAGTGGCCACACCATACGCGGTGGCGCCGAAGATCGCCGCCGGACGCGATGCGCCCCATCGCAGCGCGAGCAGGTAGATCATGAGAGCGGCGACCGTCGTGAAGAGGCTGCTCGTGACGACGTTCGCGACGTACGACGTCCAGGCGATGCCCGGGAACGACTCCGGGTCCACGCCGGCGGCCCGGGCGATTGCCCGGGCCACGGCGACCGGCGCGAGCGCCTGCAGGGATGCCCCCGGCGCCTTGTCGGAGTAGAAATGCCCGTCGTAGAGCGCGCGGTCGCCGGTGTGGAGCTGATAGGCGTCGATCGACAAGGTGTGGCGCTCGAGAATCGCGCGCACGAGGGCGAACCGCGAATTCTGGTTCCAGCCGCCGGCCTGATAGAAGTAGGCGTAGGAGACGAACAGCGCCGTGCCCAGGATGCCCGCCGTTCGCGCGGCCCTGGGACTCATGGCTCGCGGAGCCGGCGCAGGATCTGCACGAGCAGCAGCGCCGAGGTGAGCGCTTCGGCGATCACGGTCGCCCACGCGGCCCCGCTGATTCCCCAGCGCGGGATGAAGAGAAGATTCAGGATGACGTTCGACGAGAGCCCGGCGATCGTCGTCGCCAGCAGCCGCCGGTCGAGGTTCGTCGAAATCGCCGCCGCGTGCAGGATCCAGGTGCAGAAGACGAACAGCGCGCCGCCCGACAGGATTCTGAGCGGCGCGATCGCCGCCGCGTACCGATCGCCGAAGAGCAACAGCATCAGCGGCCGCGCACCGAGCGCCGTCACCCCGCCGAGCGCCACGCCCAGGGCGGCAGCGGAGAGCAGCGAACGGCGCAGCAGCAAACGGTGCGCGCGGCGGTCGGTCGTGAAGAGGGAGGACAGCCGCGGCGTCAGCACGGCCGACATGATCGCCGGGGCATACGTGATGCCCTCATACACCGAATAGGAGGCGGCGTACCAGCCGGTTTCGACGTCGGTCCGCATCACACCGAGGATGACGGTGTCGACATAGGTGTACAGGTTGAGCGCGATCATGAAGAAGCCGAGAGGAATCGCCGCCGCCTGCAGTTCCCGCCAGGACGCGCGATCGAACAGGGGCGAGACGGGACCGACCGCTCCGCGCAGCAGCGCGAGCGACGCGACCAGCATCACCGCGCGCGAAGCCACGAACGCGAGCGCAAGCGCCATCGCCCCGTCGCCGAGCCACAGCGCGAGCGCGCCGGTCGCGAGCAGCAGCGCCCGATCGGACACGACCAGCACCGCTTCGAGATCGAAGCGGTCCATGCCCTGGAGCACGCCGCGGCCCGTGAGCAGATACGATCGCAGCGCCGACGACAGCCCCATCACATAGCACAGGCGGACCAGCGCGGGATCGCTCCGCAGGACCGGCGCCACGATGGCCAGCAGCAGCAGGCCGATCGCGACCCAGACCAGCTTCAATCCGAAGACCTGCCGGAGCAGACGTCCGGCGCCGGCGCGGTCGCGCGCCACCGCGCGCACGGTGACCTGGCCGAGGCCGAGATCCATCACGGTCTCGACGATCATCGTCAGTGCCAGCGCGTAGCGGAAGCGGCCGTAGTCGGCCGAGGTGAGCCACCGGCCGGCGAGCGTCAGCAGGACGAGCAGCAGCCCGGCGCTCCCGGCGGAAATCGTGGCGTAGCCGCCGCTGACGAGGAAGGACCGCCGCCTGAGCGTCTCGACCGCCGCGGTCACTGCCGTCTCCCCGCCGCCGCGCCGAGCAGCGCCGCAAACCGGCTGAAGACCGCCTGCTCGTCGTAGTCCTCGCGTACCGAGGCGCGGGCGCGCTCCGCCAGCCGGCGCCGCAGCGAAGGATCGTCGACGAGCCGCCGGATTGCCCTTGCCAGTGCGGCAGGATCGTGCGGCGGGCAGAGCAGGCCGTTGTGACCCTCGACGACGAAGTCGAGGAGACCGCCCGTGGCCGTCGCCACGACGGGCACTCCGCAGGCGAGCGCTTCGATTGCCGACAGGCCGAGGGCTTCGAAATGCGATGGCTGAACGACGATGTCGGCCGCCCCGATCAGCGGCGCGACGTCGGCGATCGGGCCGGGAAAGCGGACCGAGGGCTCGAGGCCGTGCGCACGCGCATAGGCGCGCGCGGCCGGTCCGACGTCCCAGGGGTGGTGCTCCATGTCGGGCCCGGCGACGATCAGCACGGCGCCGCTCACCGACCGCCAGGCCTCGAGAAGTTCCATCACGCCCTTCTCCCGGCTCAAGCGGCCGACGAACAGGCAGACCACGGCGTCGTCGGCCAGGCCGTGCTGCCGGCGGACGGCCCGCCGCTCGTCGGCGGCCGACGGCGCGAAGTGCCGCATGTCGATCGCGTTGGGCAGGTGATGGACGCGGCCGCGCGAGATGCCGCAGGAGAGCGTTTCGCGCTCGATGTCGCGCGAAATGCAGGCAAAGGCGTCGGCGCGGCGATAGAAGGCGCGCGGCACCGCCTTGCCGACGCGGCTGGCGAGGCTGCCGCCCTGCAGCACGCCGGCGGTCTGGGCCTGCAGGACGACCGGGCGGCCGGTAACGGGGCGCGCGGCAATGGCGGCGACGCCAATGCCGCGGTAGTCCACGCAGCAGACCACATCGTAGGTCGCACGCTGGCGGACGAGCCACGCGAGCGCCGCCGGGATGATGCGCCATTTGCCGGCGGCCGACCGTTCGCCGTACGGCCCGATTCGCTCCACGCGCAGACCGTCGCAGGTCTCGACCGCGGGCAGTTCCCGCCCGATTCGCTTGGTGATCACCCGCACGGCGAACCCATGTTCCTGCAGATACCGCGCGAGCCGTTCGGCATTGCTCTCCGATCCTCCGACGACGGGTCGGAAGAACGGCGTCAGCAGCGCGATGCGCAGACGGGCGTTGTCCGCGCGCATCAACTGGCGCGCGCCGCATCGGCGGCGCCCGAGGGCCGGGCGGCAGAGCGCCGGGTGCGCCGGCGGGGCCGCTCGCGCCGGGGATCGGGCCTCGTCATCCCCACAGCCGGCGGCCGCGTCCGGGCAGCCGGAAGATGTACTTGTTGGGCAGCCGCTTGAGCCAGTGGAGGTCGTCGCCCGGCCGCACGGCATGGAGGCCGCGGAGCCGGTTGGCGAACGCGCTGCGATAGCCGACGCGGACCAGCGCGGCTGCGGTCTGATCGCTCGAGACGCCCCAGGGCAGGCAGATGTGGCGGATCGACTGCGTCCGGAGCCGCTCGTTGAGAATGACACGGCTGCGGTCGAGTTCCTCCTCGATGGCGCGCGTCTGCGCGCTCTCCGACTCTCGTTCCGTCGCGCGTGCCGAGTCGGCGATGCGCGCGAGTTCCTCCTGCCATCCCGGCCGGCCGAAGAATGCGGCGCCGCCCGACTCGGCGACGTGCCGCACGCACCGGTCGTGGGCGTCGACCGAGACGAGCACGCGGCGGGCGGCCGACATCCGGGATCGGGCCGGATAGAGCGGCGCCCCGAGGTCGGCGCTCGTCACGAAACGCATCGGCTGCGCCGACAACTGCGGCCGGTTGAGAAGCGGCGTCGCGGCGTACGACGGGGTGACGAAGCCGCCGACCATCGTCGAGTGGAAGATCATCGAGTGCGAGTAGGTGTGGCTCTGTACATCGACGAGGCCCGAGGTGTGAAGCTCGCGCAGTTCCGGCCAGGTCACCAGCGGCGGACCGTCCCAGGCCGGCCCGGTATGATCGGCGATGGTCGCCCGGCACCCGGCGGCGTCTTCGATTCGGGCGGGGATCGCGTAGGTGATGGCGGTCAGGTTGTACTCGCGCAGCAGCGGCGCTGCCACCGTCCACAGACTGGCCCACGCGTCGTCGAAGCAGAGCGCGACGCTCGAGGGCGGCAGCGTCGTCTGCCTGGCCGCGTGCGCCGCGATGTCGTCCGCGCGGACCGTGCGATAGCCGTTGTCGGCGAGGAACTCGAGCTTCGGCTGGAGCTCCCCGCGGCTCACGTCGTGGAAGTGGAAGACCGGCAGCAGGCCCGCCGGCACCGCGCCGCCGAGCAGGAAGCGCGGAAAGCGCCCGGCGACGAGATCGAGGCAGCCGCGCAGCGCACCTCCGCGCTCATCGAAGGGGATTTCGGATGTGGTCACAGGAGACGCGGATTGCCGGTCGAGCGTGATCCGTAGCATACATGCGAGCTTGGCGCCAATCAACATGCCTCCCGTTCGGCAGCGGCGCCTCGTGTCACTTATCATGTGGGCGTGCTCCGGACCAGCGCGACGCCGGCCGACGGGCGCGCCAGCCGTGCCGCGCCGATCACCGCCGCCATTCTCCTGACGACTGCGATCGCGGCCGCGGTGTCGGTGGACGTCGTGAAGCAGGGCTACGGGGTGAAGGCCGACGAGGCGACCTACGTGGCCGCGGCGCTCAGCGTCGCGTTCGACGGCGATCTCGTGTATCAGCGGCGCGATCTGGAACGCTTCGTCGGCCTCTACCGGCACGGCCCGGACGGCATCTTCCTGAAGCGGGGGACCGATCGGCCCGCCGATCGGCTGCAGTTCGGGAAGGCGCTGATCTATCCAATCGTCGCGGCGCCGTTCGTGCGCGTGCTCGGCCTGAACGGCTTCCTCGTCTTCCACGTGCTGCTGCTGTTCCTGGCCTGCGTGTGCGGCTACCGCTTCCTGCGCGCGCGGTCGCAGCCGGCCGCGGCGTTGACCTTCACGCTCGCGTTCATCGCCGCGACGTGCGTCCCGGTCTACGCCGTGTTCCTGATGCCGGAGATCTTCAATTTCACGCTGATCTTCGTCGCGCTGTTCCTGTGGCTGTACAAGGAAGTGAATCCCGATCCCGGCGGCATCCTCGGCAGCGCGCGAAGCGACATCCTGGCCGCCGTGCTCGTCGGTGTCGCGACCTACTCGAAGGTCAACCACGCGCTGTTCATCGCGCCCATCGTCCTCTGGGCGTGGTGGCGCCGGCGGTTCGCGCTCGGACTGGGCGCCGGCATTGCCTTCCTTGTCGCGACGATGGCCTTGTTCGGACTCACCTACGCTACCTCCGGCGAGCTCAACTACCAGGGGGGCGATCGCAAGAGCTTCACGGGAACGTTTCCGTTCGACGCCTCGGGAACCGACGTTTTCGAGGCGACCGGCACGGAGATGGCCACCAACGATGCCGACGCCGGCACCGTCTTCGACCCGGCGGAGTTCGCGAGCCGCTTCGCCAACAACGCGAAGTACTTCGCCGTGGGGCGCCATTTCGGGCTCCTGCCGTACTACTTTCCCGCCCTCGTCTGCCTGGCGCTGTGGCTGGCGTCGCGGGAGCGGCGGCAGGGGTGGCGCGTGCTGCTCTTCCTGACCATCGTGGGCTCGGTCGCCGCCTGGCTGGTGTTCTTTCCGTTCACCTGGAGCGGCGGCGGCGGGCCGCCGGGGAACCGGTATTTCATCAGCCAGTACCCGGCGTTCTTCTTCCTGCTCCCGGCGCTGCAGTCGACGGTCCCCGGGATGCTGGCGTTCATGGGAGGCGCGCTCTTCACGGCGAAGATGCTGATCGATCCCTTCTACGCCGCCAAGTTTCCCCAGCTCATCGCCCAGCGCGGCGCCGTGCGCCGGCTGCCGATCGAGCTGCCGATGGCCAACGATCTCCCGATTGCGCTCGACGCGCAACGATCGCACGTGTGGTACTCGGACGTCCTGATGTACTTCCTCGACGAGCACTCGTACAATCCCGAGGTCGTGGGCCCGGGCGATGCACGGGGCATCTGGATCGCCGGCGACGGCCGCGCCGACATGGTCTTGCGCAGCGAGTGGCCGATCGGCCATCTCCGGATCACGGCCAGCTCCCCGATCAAGACGACGCTGATCGCGTCGGCGGGAGCGGGGGAGTCGCGGGTAGCGATCGCGGCCGGCACGCCGGTGACCTTCGACCTTCCGGTGTCCGGCGTGCGCGGCTTCAGGAGCTATGCCTATCGCCTCTCCGCGCAGTCGACCGAGGGATTCACGCCGCACCTCCTGGTCCCCTCGTCGGACGACTACCGCAACCTCGGTGCGCTGATTCGGTTCAGTGCCGTACCCGCCGCGCAGTGACACCGGAGACTGACGGCCGCGGCTGGCGCGAAGCCGCGCTGGTCGGCGCCGCAAGCGCCGCCGCGACCGCCGCACTGACCTATCCGCTCGCGTTCAGGCTCGGGAGCGTCGGCCGCGTGGATCAGGCCGACGGCCAGTTCTCGATCTGGAACGTCGCCTGGGTCGCGCGTACGCTCATCGCCGATCCGCGCCATCTCTTCGACGCGAACATCTTCTACCCGCACACCGGCACGCTGGCCTACTCGGAGGCGAACATCGGCGCGGGGCTGGTTGCGGCGCCGATCTACTGGCTCACCCGTAACCCCTACGCCGCCCACAACGCTGCCGTGCTCGTGTCGTTCGTGCTGGCGGCGGCCGGCATGTACTACCTGGTGCGATATCTCGCCGGCGATCGCCGCGCCGCCGCGGTGTCGGCCCTCTGCTTCGCGTTCTGCCCGCACATCTTCGCGCACCTCGCGCAGGTGCAGGCGTTGATGACGCTCTGGATCCCGTTCGCGATGCTCGCGTTTCACCGCCTCGTCGATCGTCCGACCCTGGGGCGTGGCGCCGCCCTCGGCGCGGCGATGGCGGCCGAAGCCCTATGGTCCGGCTACTATGGCGTCTTCGTGCTGCTGATGGTCGGTTTCGCCGCGATCGTCTGCGCGGGGACCCGGCGGCTGTGGCGCGACCACCGGTACTGGTCGGGACTGGCCGCAGGGGCGCTGGTCGCCGGCCTCATTGTCGGCCCGTTCTATCTGCCGTTTGCGGATCTGCGCTCGCGCGGCTTCACGCGCACGCTGGAGGACGCCGGCCACTATGCCGCCAACTGGAGCTCGTACGCGGCGAGCGCGGCGACGGCCCACGCCTGGCTGCTCCAGTATCTGCCGCGCTGGAGCGACGTGAACTTTCCCGGGATCGTCGCGACCCTCTTCGGCGCCGGGGCGGTCTTTCTGGTCAGGACGCGCCGTGATCGCGAGACGGTCGCCATCTATGGCGGACTCACGGCGCTCTCGTTCTGGGCGTCGTTCGGCCCGCGCGCGGGGCTCTACAGCGCGCTGTATGCCGCCGTGCCTCCATTCGCCTGGCTGCGGGTGCCGAGCCGCTTCGGGCTGGTCGTGGCGTTTGGCCTCGCAGTGCTGGCGGCGCTCGGCATCCGCCGGCTCCTCCAGGCGAGCCGCCACGCGACCCTCGTGGGCGCCGCCCTCGCGATCGTGACCTGCGCGGAACTGCGTGTCCCGCTGCGGCTGCCGGACGCGATCCCGGTCGCGCCGGTGTACCGGACGCTTGCGACGCTTCCGCCAGGACCGGTGATCGAGACGCCGTTCTACTATCCGCAGGTCGGCCTCTACCAGCACGCGAAATACATGCTCGCGTCGACGGCGCACTGGATGCCGCTCGTGAACGGGTACAGCGACTACGTGCCGTCCGACTTCTACGAGCACGTGATGACGCTGGCGCCATTCCCGAGCCGCGACGCGTTCAAGATCCTCGAGCCCGGCCGCGTGCGCTACGCCATCATCCACCTCAACGGCTACAACGCCGAAAACCGGCACGACGTGATGAAGCGTCTCGAGGAGTTTTCGGCGCACCTCCGGCCGCTGTACCAGGATGACGCGACGAGGCTGTACGAGATCGTGAGCTTTCCGCCGTAGCGCGACCGCTACCGGTGGCCGCGGGCGAACCAGACGACGGCGCCGCTGATCGAGAACAGCATCATCAGCGCGGCGCCGGCCAGCGACATCACGACCGCCGATTCGATCGGCAGGCCGATCCGGGTGAAGTAGAGCGAGAAGGTCGCCTCGCGCACGCCGAAGCCGTTCACCGACACCGGCAGCATCTGCACGATGAATGAAATGGGCACGATGACGACGAGGTCCCAGAGGCCGGCGCGCAGGTGCAGCGCGTACGCGATCATCAGGTAGAAGACGACCATCGACGCCTGGACGAGCACAGCGGCCGCGAAGCACGAGGCGATGGATCCCGGACGCCGGCGGAAGCGGGTCAGGACGCCGGTCAGCCGGTCGATCCGATCGCCCACCCACTCGGGGTGCAGCACCGTGAGCGGCTGCAGCAGTCGGCCGAAGCCATCGGGCGCGATCACGGCAGGCGCCGCCGTCATCGCCGCCGCCACGAATCCGGCCCAGAGCCACGACGGCCAGATGGGCAGCGGCACGCGCGCCGGGAGGCCCGCGGCGGCCGACGCGCCCGCCGCGGCCACCAGCACCAGCGCCAGCAGGCCGAGCACCCGGTCGGCGAGGACGACGAGCGTGGCGAGCGTCTTGGAACCGGCCGGGCCGGCGGTGTCACGGATGCGGATGACGTCGCCCCCGATGTTGCTCGGAAGAAAATTGTTGAAGAACGTGGCGACGAGGTACGAGCCGAGCAGCGAGGGTCCGCTGACGGCGACCGCCTGCGCGGCGAGCAGGATCCGCCAGCGCCACACCGCGGCGAGGACGTTCAGGCCGTAGACCAGCAGCGCCGCCGCCAGCCAGGCGATCGAGGCACCCCGGGCGATCTGCCAGAGCCGGTCGCCTTCGAGCCGCGAGAAGAGGAGCGCGAGCAGAATGAGGCTGACGCCGATCTTGAGCGCCAGCACGACGTGGCGCCGCCTGGGAGAAACAGCGGCGGGTTCCTCGCGTAGATCGGCCATCTGGAAGTGGACGGGAGTCGTCACTCTACAATGTTTCGTGCGAAAATCCTACATCCGTGCGCATTCTGATGATCGCTCCCGAGCCGTTCTTCGAGCCGCGGGGCACCCCGTTCAGCGAGTTCCACCGCATCCGTGCGCTCACTGAACTGGGGCACCAGGTCGACCTCGTCACCTATCCGTTCGGCCAGGACGTATCGATGCCGGGGCTGCGCGTATTCCGGAGCCTGCGGCCGCCGCTGGTCCATCGCGTCAGGATCGGACCGTCGCTCGCGAAGGTGCCGCTGGACATCCTGCTCGCGCTTGCCGCCTTCCGGCGCGCCTGGAGCGAACGCTACGACGCCGTCCATTCGCACGAAGAAGGGGGGCTGATCGGAATCGTGCTCGCTGCAGTGCTCCGCGTGCCGCATCTCTACGACATGCACTCGAGCCTGCCGCAGCAGCTCACGAATTTCGCGTTCAGCGGTTCCGGCTCGCTCCGGGCGATCTTCCGCGCGCTCGAGCGGCAGATGATCCGCCGCTCGCGCGTGGTGGTCGTGATCTGTCCGGCGCTCGAGGAGACCGTCCGCGACATTGACCCTTCGGCGCACACCGTGCTGATCGAGAACGCGCCCGGCTCAGCCGGCCAAGCGGCGACGGCAGGAGACGCGGCCGCGGTTCGCCGCACCCTCGGCCTGGGCCCCGCCGAACCGATGGTCCTGTACACGGGTACGTTCGAGGCCTACCAGGGGCTCGATCTGCTGTTCGATGCGATGGCCCTGGTTCGCGCGGTCCGCCCCGACGCGCGGCTCGTGCTGGCCGGCGGCAAGCCGGACCAGGTGGAACGGGCGCGCGCACAGGCGCGGGCGGCCGGCCTTGGCGGCGCCGCGATCTTCGCCGGCGAGCGTCCGGCCGGCGAGATTCCGGCGTACCTGCACGCCGCCGACCTGCTCGTGTCGCCGCGATCGCGCGGCACGAACACGCCGCTCAAGATCTACCAGTACCTGCGGTCGGGGAAGGCCATTGTGGCGACCCGGCTGCTCACGCACACGCAGGTGCTCGACGACGACACGGCGATCCTGACCGGCGCCTCCGCGCGGGAGTTCGGCGCCGGCATCCTGGCCGGCCTGGCCGACCCGGGCCGTGCCCGTGCGCTGGGCGACGCCGCGCGCCGGCTGGCCGAGACGAAGTACAGCGAGGCAGCCTACCTCGACCGCACCCGGCGCGCCTGCGCCGCCCTCTTCGCACCCGCAGCGCCCGCGCACGCGGTGAAGGAGGACGTCGCGTGAGGACGCGGCCGTCCGAAGACCATTACAGCTACACGGCCTACGCGGATCCGGCGATGGCGCGCTCGTTCGACGATCGCCGTTTCGGCGGGCCGGTCGGCGCCCTGGTCGCGGCCATGCAGGCGCGCGCTCTCTCGAACATGGTCGGGCGCGTCGCCGAGCGGCCAATTCTGGATGTCGGCACCGGTACGGGGCGCGCCGCGCTGCAATTCGCCCGGGGCGGCGCCTTCGTCACCGGCGTCGACGCGTCCGAACAGATGCTCGCCGTGGCGCGGCAGCGGGCAGCCGCCGAGGGGCTGAAGGTACGCTTCGTGCGCGGCGATGCCCACGAGCTCGATTTCCCCGACCGCGCGTTCGACGTCGCGATCAGCCTGCGGGTGCTGATGCACGCGCCCCACTGGCGGCGCTGCATCGCCGAACTGTGCCGCGTATCCGAGCGGCTCGTCATCGTCGACTACCCGTCGTCGCGCGGCGCCGCCCACCTGGAGTCGGTCTGGCGGCGGATTCGCTACGCGGCGGGCGCCAGAACCGAGCCGTACCGCGTCTTCGCCGACCGGGACATTGCCGACGCCTTCGATCGTTCCGGGTTCACCATCCGATCGGTTCACCGGCAATTCGTGCTGCCGATCGCCTTTCACCGGCTGATCGGCTCCCAGAGGTTCACGCTCACCCTCGAGGGCGGTCTGGACCGCGTCGGGCTGCGGCGCGTGTTCGGCTCGCCGGTCACGCTCGTCGCCGAACGGTGCGCATTCTAGTCACCGGCGCGACCGGCTTCACCGGCGGGCACCTCGCCCGGTCGCTCGCCGCGGGGAACGACGGGACGCGCAACGTCCAGGCGTTCGTGCGGCAGGCGGATCGCGCCACCGACCTGGCTGCCGCAGGGATAGGGCTGCGCCAGGGCGACCTCCGTGATGCGGCGGCCGTGCGTGCGGCGATGGCCGGGATCGACATCGTCTACCACGTGGCAGCCGCCTATCGGACCGCGGCCATCCGGTCCGCGGACTATCGCGCGATCAACGCCACTGCCGTCGGGGCGCTCGTCGACGCGGCCGCCGACGCGGGCGTCCGCCGCGTCGTCCATTGCAGCACGGTCGGCGTGCACGGCGACGTCGAGCATCCACCGGCCGACGAGGATGCACCGCTTCGTCCGGGCGACATCTATCAGGCGACCAAGCTCGAAGGAGAGCGGCTGGCGCGGGACGCCGGCGCACGGCGCGGCATCGAGGTCACCGTCGTCAGGCCGAGCGGGATCTATGGGCCGGGCGATCGCCGGCTGCTGAAGCTGTTCAGGGGGATCGCTCGCGGCCGCTTTCCGATCCTCGGCCGCGGCGAGATCCATTACCATCTGACCTACATCGACGATCTGGTCGAAGGCTTCCGCTTGTGCGGCGAGCACCCGGCGGCTGCCAACCGCACCTACATCCTCGCCGGCGGAGAAGTGACGACGCTCAACGAACTGGTGCGGATCGTGGCGGAGGTGGCGGGCGTGCGGCCGCCGGCGCTGCATCTGCCGGTCTGGCCGTTCTGGCTCGCCGGCGCCGCCTGCGAGGCGATCTGCGCGCCGTTGGGCGTCGAGCCGCCGATCTACCGCCGCCGCGTCGATTTCTTCACGAAGAGCCGCGCATTCGACATCGGCCGTGCGCGAGTCGAGATCGGCTTCGCGCCGCGGATCGGTCTTCGCGAGGGCATCGGACGCACGCTCGACGGGTACCGCGCCAGGGGATGGCTGTGATCGAGAAGGCGCAGGAGCAGCTGTTTGCCCCGGGCAGGTCGGCCCGCGCCAGGTATGCCGAGCTCGTCGTCGGCCGCCCGGGCCTCGGCGCGCTCTTGAAGTACGAGGCGATCGTGTCGCTCGCCCAGGCGCGCGTAGGGGCGTTCGGCCTGGCGCTTCGCAGGCTGCTGTATCCTGCGCTGCTCGGCTCGTGCGGGCGGAACGTGATCTTCGGCCATGGCGTCGCGCTGCGCCATCCCCACAAGATCCACGTCGGCGACAATGTCCTCATCGACGATCACTGCCTGCTCGACGCAAAGGGCACCGGCAATCTGGGCATCAGGATCGGCAGCGGCGTCTTTGTCGGCCGCAACACGATTCTGTCGTGCAAGAGCGGCGACATCGAGCTGGGCGACGGCGTGAACATCGGCTTCAATTGCGAGGTGTTCTCGGCGAGCCGGGTCTCGATCGGGCGCAACACGCTGCTGGCGGCCTATACCTATGTGATCGGCGGCGATCACGACGCGGGCGACCGGACGCTGTCGGTGCTCGAGCAGGCGCGGATCTCGCGCGGCGTCGAGATCGGCGAAGGCGCATGGCTCGGGGCGGGCGCGAAGATCCTCGACGGGGTGCGTATCGGCGATCGGGCGATCGTGGGCGCGGGAGCCGTGGTGCGCGACCACGTCGCGGCGGGTGCGGTCGCCGTCGGCGTCCCCGCGCGCACCCTCCCGGCGCGCACGTCCTGACCATGGCCCTGCTCGCCGTCGTGACGTCCAGCCCTGCTGGCGTGGAGGGCGGCCATATGGTGATCGCGCGGTCGCTGGTGCGGGCCGCGCGCGATGCCGGGTACGACGCCCGGCTCGTCGTCACCCCCGACTTCGGTTTCGGGCGGCAGACCCGGAGCTATCTCGCGAATCTCCGGTACGACGTGCGCCGGATCGAGGGCCGCACGGTGGACCAGGTGATCAGCCTGCGATATCCGAGCTACGCCGTGCGACATCCCCGGCACGTGTGCTGGCTCAACCATACGATGCGGGAATACTACGACCGCTGGCCCGCGTTCTCATCGTCGATCTCGGCGCCGAACAGGGCGAAGGAGTCGATGCGCAGGGTCCTGACGCACGCCGCCGATCGCTACCTGCTCGGGCGGCACGTGCGTCGCGTCGTCGCGCAGTCGCAGACCATCCAGCGACGGCTGCTGGACGACTTCGGGATCCGTGCCGAGGTTCTGCTGCCGCCGCCCCCGCAGCGCCCGTATCGCTGCGACGGCTACGGCCCGGAGATCCTCGTCGTGTCGAGGCTGACGCCGCACAAGCGGGTGGACCTGGCCATCCGGGCGATCGCCGAGCCCGCGGCGCAACGCGTGCGGCTGCTCATCGTCGGCGACGGCGACTGTCGCGCGGAGCTGGAGCGCCTCGCGGCGACGCTGCAGGTGGCCGAACGCGCGCGATTCCTCGGCGCGATCGACGATCGCGCGCTCGTCGATCACCTCGCGCGCTGCCGCGCGGTCTGCTTCACGCCGATCGAGGAGGACTACGGCTTCGTCACCGTCGAGGCGTTTGCGTCGCGCAAGGCGGTCGTCACCTGCAGGGACAGCGGCGGCCCCGTGGAACTCGTCGCCGACGGTGAATCGGGCTTCGTCTGCGATCCGACGCCTTCGGCCATCGCCGGGGCGATGGCGCGGCTGGTCGACGATCGGGCGCTGGCCGAGCGGCTCGGCGCCGGCGGCGCCGCCCGCGCGTCGGCGATGTCATGGCGTGCCGTCGTGCGCGCCCTCGTTTCGGTCTAGAATCGACTCCCATGGGTTATCGCTCCGAACTGGAAGCGAGAATTGCGAAGAAGACGACGAAGGCGATCGTCGACTACGGGCTGATCGAAGACGGCGACCGCGTGATGGTGGGCCTCTCGGGCGGCAAGGACAGCTGGGCGCTGCTGCAGATCCTCGACGTGCTGCGCCAGCGCGCACCCATCCGTTTCTCGATCGTCGCCGTCAACGTCGACTCGGGCTACAAGGACTACAGGCACGACCTCATCGCCCGGACCTGCGAGACGCGCGGCTGGGAGTACCGGATCGAGCACACCGGGATCGGCGAGACGATCGACGACCTGCTCGACGATGGCGCCACGCCGTGCTCGCTGTGCGCGCGACTGCGACGCGGCGTCCTGTACCGCATTGCCGGCGAGATCGGCGCGACCAGGATCGCGCTCGGCCATCACGCCGACGACTTCATCGAGACGCTGTTGCTGAACCTCTTCTTCGCCGGTGCGCTGAAGGCGATGCCGGCAAAGCTGGTGTCCGACGACGGGTCGCACGTGGTGATCCGGCCGTTCGTGCACGTCGGCGAGGACGAGGCGCGTCAGTACTGCCGGGAATCGGCGCTGCCGATCGTCGGGTGCTGCTGCCCGGCCTGCGGCGACCTCAGCCTGCAGCGGCAGCGCCTGAAGAAGCTGCTCATGCAGCTCGAGCTGGAGCATCCAGGCGTGAAGACGTCGATGCTGAAAGCCCTGTCGAACGTCGCGCCGCGGCATCTGCTGGACGCCCGGCTGAATCCGCCGGCGGAATTGCGCTCGCGGATCGGAAGGGGCGGCGCCGACCAGGGCCGGCCGCGGTCGGACGGTGTCGAGACAATCGTTCCGCTCAGGTCGATCGCCGCGGCGGCAGCCGGTTCGGGCTGAAGCCGGGTTGGCGCGACGAGGCGTTCAGATGAAGGTGTCTGCCGGCGCGGCCCGGGTCGACCGTGCATTCTGCGTGGAGCGGCGGCTTCCGGCCCTCAGCGCATGAAGGCGGTGGTACAGCGGGTCGCCTCCGCCGCGGTCGCCGTCGGGAGCCGGACGGTCGGACAGATCGGTCTCGGCCTCCTCGTGTTCGTCGGCGTCGAGCGCGGCGACGGCCCGGCCGACGTGCGATACGTCGCATCGAAGATCGGCAGCCTGCGCCTGTTCGACGATCCGGAGACCGGCAAGGGCTTCGACCGATCTGTCGCCGATGTCGGCGGATCGGTTCTCGTGGTGTCACAGTTCACGCTGGCGGCCGACTGCCGCAGAGGACGCCGGCCGTCGTTCGACGCCGCCGCCCCGCCCGATGAGGCGCGACAGCTGTACGAGCAGGTGGTGGCCGCGCTGCGAGCCAACGGCATGGCGGTCGAGACCGGCGAATTCCAGGCCATGATGCAGGTCGCGCTGACCAACGAGGGTCCGGTGACGTTGTGGCTCGACAGCAGGTAGAGGATCTGATGACGCACCGATTCGTCTCCGCTCTGGCCGGGCTGCTCGCGCTCGGCTTCGTCGTACCTGCTGCGGCGCAGCAGCGGCCGCTGAACACCGAGGATCCCGAGGCGATTGGCGCCGGCCGCGTGCTCCTCGAGGGAGGGATCGACGCCGCACGCAAGCAGCAGTACCCGGTCTCAGGCCTTACGGGAAACCTCTGGCGCGTGCCGACGATCGGCGTGAGCGTCGGCCTCAGTTCGATTGCCGAACTGCAGATCGACGGCGGGCTGCACGATCGGCTTTCGATCACCGGCCGCAAGGAAGCGCCTCTGGCCTCGATGGTGACCGCGGCCGGCGCCACCACGACCGACGTCGAGGACATCGTCCTCGCAACCAAGATCCGCGTGCTCTCGGAGACGCCGGCCCGCCCGGCGTTTGGAATCCGGTTCGCGACCAAGCTGCCGAACGCGTCGAACGAGAGCGGTCTCGGCACCGACACGACCGACTTTCACGCCGTGCTCCTCGGCGCCAAGACGGTGCAGTCGATCCGGATCGTCGGCAATCTCGGCGTCGGGATCATGGCCGATCCGACCAGCGGCAGCCGCCAGAACGACGTCCTGTTGTACGGGGCGTCCTTCGCCCGTGCGATGACCAACGCCGCCGAGCTCGTCGGCGAGGTCAACGGCCGGGTGTCGACGCGCCGCGGCGACGCGTTCCCGGGCACCGAGAGCCGCGGGCTGCTTCGATTCGGCGGGCGCTTCACCCACGGGCCGGTGCGCTTCGACGGCGCCATGTTCTTCGGCCTCACGACGGTCGATCCGACGCTGGGCTTCACCGCCGGACTCACCTACGTGTTCAACGCCTTCACGGTCCCGTAGCGCGAAGGCCTAGCCGGATCCTCGAGTTTCATAGAATCGCCTGACCGCCGCAATTTCGGCGCGCTGCGTGTCGGTGTTCCAGCCGAGCTCCTCGCCGAGAATCCGAGCGGCCTGCTCGAGCGCGCGATCGCCGGGACACCCGAGCGCGCCAAGCGGCGTGCGCCGGATCGTTGCGTCGGCCAGCGTGATCGCCATCTCGTGCCGCGCGGCCCACACGAGCTGCGCGGCGATGACCGGCGAGCCCGGATCGAGCCGTACGCGCCACTCCGGACGTTGACGGGCGATCGCCAGCACGTCGCGGTAGAGTGTCCCGTATGCGTCGATGAGGTGGGGCAGGCAGTCGCCGGGGAGCGGTGTGTCGGCCTCGCGACGGGCCTCCTCCGCGAGGGCCGACGCCGGATCCAGCATGTCGCCGCCGGGCAGCGGCGTCGATGCCGTGCGGCACGGGAAGAGCGTCCGGCCGAGCCTCGCGCCGGCCAGATCGACGATGCGCTCGGCGACGCGGCGGGCGGTCGTGTACTTGGCGCCGGCGATGCCGATCGCCCCCTCCACGTCGGTCCGCACCTTTTCGTGTCCTTCGAGCGTCATCTGCCCGCGGCGGACGACCGCGGGGACGATCCCGCGATGCACGAGCGTGACATCCGCGCGTGTCAGGTCGAGCGACGGGAACGCCTGATTGAGCTCGGCGATGAAAGCGGCGACCTCCTGCTCGTCGAGGTCGGCGTTCCCGGCAGAGGCCGGGCTGCCCGATTCCCAGGTCCCGAACAGCGCTCGCCCGCGCCAGGGCACCAGAAAGAGATGGCGCCCGGACGCCGACCGTCCGCCGAGCGCCTCGCCGCCGGCCTCGCGCCTGGTCACCAGGTTCATCGCCTGGAGCAGCGGCAGTCTGGGTCCGCGTGGCTGAATCAGGCGATCGATCGCGCCGCCGGTTGCGTTGATCGTGAGGCGGGCGTGGATCGCCAGGTCGCGTCTGCCGATCAGATCCGTGGCCTGCATGCCGGCGACACGGCCGCCTTCCAGCAGCGGCGTGCGCGCTTCGACGTGATTCGCGAGCACAGCCCCCGCGGCGTCGGCTGCCAGGGCCCACGCGAACGTGAGGCGATCGGCTTCTATCGTCACGTAGTCGAACCAGACGGCAGCGCCGGTCAGCCCCGGCCGGCGGAGCTCCGGGTGGCGCCGGACCGCCGCATCGCGCGACTCGATGCGCGGAGCCGGCAGACGGTGGGAGGCCCTCACGCCATCGTTGCGATCGAAGGCCACCAGCCGGTCCAGCAGCAGCCCCGCCGACATCGCCAGCCTGCCACGCGCGATCGATCGGAAGAGCGGCAGCACGAAGGGCAGGGGGCGCACCGCGTGGGGGGCGATCCGCGCCAGGGTGCGGCGCTCGCCGACCGATTCTCGCGCCCGCACGAGATCGAGCGTCTGCAGGTAGCGCAGGCCGCCATGAATCGTCCGCAGGTGATTGAACGACGATCCGGCGCCGAAATCGGCGCCCTCGATCAACGCCACCGACAGCCCTCTCTGGGCGCCGTCGCAGGCGATCGTCAAGCCGTGGATGCCACCGCCCACGACGAGCAGATCGAACGTGCGGCCGGTGAGCCGATCGGGATCGCGTCGCATGAGCGGGTGAGCGAGATAGTATAGTGCGCGCGTGGCGACCACTGATCAGGTCCGGGATTACTGGAACCGGCACATTCACGATCTCGAAATCACCACGCACCCGGTCGGATCGCGCGGCTTCTTCGACGATCTCGACCGGTATCACTTCGAGAAGCTTCACCATCTGCTGCGCCTGGTACCCTTCGACGCCTCGGCCGGCCGCCGCGTGCTGGAGATCGGCTGCGGCGCCGGCGTCGATCTGGCCCGGTTCGCCCGGGGCGGCGCGCTCGTCAGCGGCGTGGACCTCGCGCCGTCCGCCATCGCGCTCGCGACCGCGAACTTCGCGCAGCAGGGGCTGGCGGGGGATCTCCGGGTCGCCGACGGCGAACGATTGCCGTTCGAAGACGACACCTTCGACCTGGTTCTCGCCCATGGCGTCGTCCAGTACACCGCCGACCCGCGACGGCTGGTCCAAGAGGCCCGGCGCGTGCTCAAGCCGGGCGGCGAGGCGATCGTCCAGGTTTACAATCGGCGATCGTGGCTGAACCTGTTGGCGAAGATCATGAAGGTCGGCCTCGAGCACGAAGACGCTCCCGTGCTGCTGAAGTTCACGGATCGTGAGCTTCGCGACCTGCTCGCCGGCTTCCGCGAGATCCGGATCACCTGCGAACGGTTCCCGGTCAGGTCGCGCCTGCACGGCGGCTGGAAGGGCGCGCTCTACAACAGCCTGTTCGTGGGGATGTTCAACGCCCTGCCGAGGCCGATGGTGCGGCGCTTCGGCTGGCATCTGCTGGCGTTCTGCCGCAAGTAGCGGGCGCCGAGGGAGAAGACCGCCCGTGCGATTTGCCAAGGCGCACGCCTACGGCAACGACTTCATCTACGTTCCGGCCGACGAGCCCGGCGCCGCGCCGCTCGACGCGCTGGCGCGAGAGCTGTGCGATCGCCATGCCGGCATCGGCGCCGACGGCCTGATCCTGTACCGATTGACGGAGCATGGCGCCGCGATGACGCTCTTCAACGCCGACGGCAGCCGCTCGGAAGTGTCGGGCAACGGCGTCCGGGGGCTTGGGGCGCTCCTCGTGCGGGAAGGACGAGTCGGCGAGCGCGGCGTGCTGACCATCCGCACCGAAGCGGGCCCGAAGGTGTTGACCAGGCTCGGCGACGCGGGCGGCCGTCCGCTGTTTCGAGCCCAGATGGGCAGTCCGGAAGGCATCCGGCGGATCCCGGTCGACGCGGGCGGCGAGTCGCTGGATCTCGCCGTGCTCAACATCGGCAACCCGCAGTGCATCGTGCTCGGACCGCTGCCGGACGAGGCGCGATTCCGCCGCCTGGGCGCCGCGCTCGAACGACATCCGCTGTTTCCCGAGCGCACCAATGTCGAGTTCGTCGCGGTCGAGGCGCCTGATCGCCTCAGAATCTTGATCTGGGAGCGGGGCGTCGGCCCGACCTCCTCGTCGGGCACCGGCGCGTGCGCGTCGCTCGTCGCGGCGGCCTCGTTCGGCGGCGCCGCGCGCGACGCGCAGGTCGTCGCGCCGGGCGGTGCACAGCGGGTCGAGTGGCTAGCCGACGGCGTCTATCTTTCCGGATGGGCGGAAGTCGTGTGCAGGGGGGAGTGGCTCAGACCGCTTCCCGATTCGCGTACGTGACGGCGCCGGCGACGCGCAGATTCTGACAGGGTGCTAACGCCGGCGGCGCGGCGGCGGCGGCGGCAGGGCGTCGATCGCGTCGACGATGGCGCGCAAACGCTCGGGAAGCGGGCGCATCGCGTCGACGACGGTGAGATATTCGCCCGCCTCGAACCGTGTGCGCGCTTCTTGCACCGCCGCATCCGCGTCGGCGACCGTCTTCTGCCACTCGGCAAGCGACTTGGGAACCGGCCTGGCGCCTTCGGCCTTCTCGAGTTTCGTGTGGGCATCGTTGAGCGCGGCAAGGGCGGCCACCAGCGCGCGATCGGCATCGGCGCGAGCGATGGCCTTGTTGTCGGCCGCCAGCATCGCGGCATTCTGTGCCCGCTCGCGTGCGTCGAGCGCGTGGCTCAGCGCGAGGCGATAGTCGCGGGCGACGACTGCCTCCTCGGATTCCTTAAGGGCGTCTTCGGCCGCGACGAACTCGTCGTGAGCATAGCGATCGGCCCCCGCGGCCCGGGCGGCGTCGATGGCACCCTTCGCCTGTTGCATTTCGCGATCGGGCGGCTCCGCGCAGGCCATGCAGAACAACGCGCCCAGGGCCAAGGCGATGGCGCCGCACCGGCGAGGGAACATCCGGTGAGTATACCCGCTCGACGTTGCTGGATGCGCTTCGCACGCTCGCCAATGGGCGCGTGATGAACGAGGAGGACGGGCGGCGCCGATACGCGGCCCGGCGTTCGCCGGCGTGAAGCTGCCACCGACGGCCTGGCGCTTTGTAGTACGATGAAGGACCTGGCGCCCGACGATCGGCCGCGCGAGAAGCTGCTGCGCCACGGCGCGCGGGCCCTCGGCGACAACGAGCTGATGGCGTTGATCGTCGGCAGCGGCTGCCGGCGAGTGGACGCGCTCGGCGTGGCCAACGAGCTGCTGGCGCGTTGCGGCGGCGTGCACGGCCTGGTCCGTGCGACGTGCGACGAACTGGCGGGCGTCGCCGGCATTGGTCGCGCCAAGGCGGCGCAGATTGCGGCGGCCGTGGAGCTGGGACGCCGGACGCTGATGCGCTCGCCGCAGGCGCGGCTCCAGATGCGATCGCCACGCGACGTCGCCGCGTACCTGCTGCCGGCGTTCGGCGCGGCGCCAATCGAGCAGATGGGGGTCGTCCTGCTCGACACGAAGCATCGGGTGCTGCGGACGTCGATCGTCGCGGTCGGCGCGCTCAACGCCACCTCCGTGCTGCCGCGCGAAGTGTTTCGAGCGGCGACACACGCCGGCGCAGCTGCGGTGGTCGTGTTTCACAACCATCCCTCCGGCGATCCGTCTCCAAGCCCGGACGACCTGGAGTTCACGCGTCATCTGGCGGCAGCCGGAACGCTGTTGGGAATCGATCTGGTGGATCACATCATCCTCGGCGAGGCGCGATACTGCAGCTTGAAGGAAATGGGCCAGCTGTGAGCCGCGTCCTCTACCTCGACTGCTTCTCCGGCATCTCCGGCGACATGACGCTCGGTGCGCTGCTCGACGCCGGGCTCCCGCTCGAGGAGCTCCGGCGCGCGCTCGGGAGCCTCGCGGCCGGCGGCGTTCACGTGCACGCCGAGCGGGTGCTGCGGGCCGGCGTCGCTGCGACGAAGTTCCGCCTCCACGATCACGATCACGGCGATGCGGCGCACACCCACGATCATCTCCCGCCGCCCGGCCATGCGCACCCGCACCATCACCGGCGCGACCATGAACACGCGCACCGCAGCCTGCCGGAGATCTTCGGGGTGATCGATCGATCGGCGCTCTCGGCTCAGGGCTGCGCGCGCGCGAAAGCGCTGTTCCGGCGGCTTGCGGAAGCGGAGGCCGCCGTCCACCAGATGCCGGTGGAGCAGGTGCACCTTCACGAGGTCGGCGCGCTCGATTCGATCGTCGATATCGTCGGCGCGGTGTTCGCCCTCGAGTGGGCCGGCGCCGATCGCGTCGTCTGCTCGCCCCTGAACGTCGGTGGCGGGATGGTCGACGCGGCGCACGGGCGGTTGCCCGTGCCGGCGCCGGCGACCGTGGCGCTGCTGGGGAGCGCGCCGATCTACAGCGGCCCCGTCCAGCGCGAACTGGTCACCCCTACCGGCGCCCTGATCGCCACCTCCTACGCCGCCAGTTACGGGCCGATTCCTGCCATGAGGATCGAGCAGGTCGGCTACGGCGCGGGCGACCGCGACGACCCCGCCTCGCCCAACGTGCTCCGCGTGCTCATCGGGCGGGAAACGGAGGGGGCCGGGCACGAACGCGTCTCCGTCATCGAGTGCGAGATCGACGACATGAACCCGCAGATCTTCGGCACGGCGATGGAGTGCCTGTATGCCGCCGGGGCGCTGGAGGTCTTCTATGTCCCCGTGCAGATGAAGAAGAACCGCCCGGGCACGCTGTTGACGGCGATCTGCGCCCCCGAGGACCGGGCCGCGATCATCGAGACGATCTTCCGAGAGACGACGACGATCGGCCTGCGGCACCACGACGTCGCCCGCGAGTGCCTCGCGCGCGAGATGGTGACGATCGAGACGCCGATCGGGCCCGTCCGCTTCAAGATTGCCCGGCAGGACGGCCGCATCCTCAATGCCGTCCCGGAGTTCGACGACTGCGTGAAGGCTGCGGTGGGAGCGAAGCTGTCGGTGAAGGCCGCTCAAGCCATCGCCGTCCAGGCCTACGGCGCGCTGCCGCCGGCCGGGATCGAATCGTGAAGCGCTTCTACCTGACCACGGCCATCGACTACGTCAACAGCGCGCCCCACCTCGGCACGGCTTACGAGAAGATCTGCGCCGACGTGCTCGCGCGCTACAAGCGGCTCGACGGCTTCGACACGCGCTTCCTGATGGGGAACGACGAGCACTCGCAGAACGTGTTCAAGCGCGCCGCGGAGCTGGGCCTCCCGCCGCTGGCCTACTGCGACCGGATGGAGCAGGAGTTCGTGCGGACCTGGCGTCGGCTGGACGTGTCGTTCGACGACTTCATCCGGACGAGCGAACCGCGCCACAAGGCCGGCGTGACCGCGCTCGTCGCCAGGATTCGCGCGGCCGGCGACATCTACGACGGGATCTACGAGGGCTGGTACTGCGTCGGCTGCGAGGCGTTCAAGCAGGAGAAGGATCTGGTCGACGGCCGCTGCCCGCTGCATCGGGCGGCCTCGCCGCAGTGGATTCGCGAGAAGAACCACTTCTTCCGGCTGTCCAGGTACCGGCAGCCGCTCCTCGACCATTTCGCTGCGCATCCCGAGTTCCTGCTGCCGGAGGTGCGGCGCAACGAAATCCTCAGCCTGATCAG
>JADZED010000030.1 GCA_020850715.1 Acidobacteriota bacterium | reverse complement strand
CGCGAAGTCGATCAGGCCCCAGCCGACCAGGAACAGCAGCGCGGCCATCACGGCGAGCGGCAGATGGGCGGCGAGCGGCGCCACGGCGAGCAGGAGCACGACCAGGATCAGCGAGGCGAACACCGTGGCGAGCGGCGTACGCGCCCCGGCCTCCTGGTTGGCGCCGCTGCGGTTGAACGAGCCGCTCGACGGATACGCGGAGAAGAATGCGCCGGCGAGGTTGGACAGTCCCTGGCCGACGAACTCGCGGTTGGCGTCGATGCGCTGGCCCGATCTCACCGCGATCGCGCGCGCGATCGAGAGCGCCTCGGTCAGGCCGAGGATGGTCATGCCCAGCGCGAGCGGGAGGGCGCTGCGCAGCGAATCGAAGGAGAGGTCGGGCGCGGAGAGCGGCGGCAGGGCGCCGGGCAGGGCCCCGAGCGTCGGGATGTGCCCGAGCGCAGGCGGGGCGAGCGCCGCCAGGGCCTCGGCGAACAGGCTGCCCGCGATCACCGCGACGATCATGTAGGGCACCCGCGGCAGATAGCGGCGCGCGAGCACAGCGGTGGCGAGCGTGAACACGCCGACCAGCATCACCGCGACGTTCATCCGCCCCGCCGCCATGCCTTCCACCCACGCACGCAGGACGTCGAAGAACGCGCCTCCGCGCGGGAGGTCGAGCCCGAAGAAGTTGCGCAACTGGCTCACGATGATGTGCAGCCCGGCCGCCGCCGTGAACGCGACGATCACGCTGTGCGACACGAAGTTCACCAGCATGCCCAGCCCGCCCAGGCCGAGGGCGAGCTGCATGGTTCCGGTCAGGAACGTGACGGTCAGCGCGAGCTGGACGTAGGCCGCCGAGCCGGGCTCCGCCACCGGCGCGAGCTGGGCGAACAGGAAGATCGACATCGCATTGGTCGGCCCCGACACGAGATGAAACGACGACCCCCACAGCGCGGCCACGACGGCCGGCACCATGGCGGCGTAGAGCCCGTACTCGGGCGGCATGCCGGCGAGCGTGGCGAAGGCCACGCCCTGCGGCAGCACGACGATCGCGCCGACCAGACCGGCGAGGGCGTCGGCGCGCAGCGTCGCGCGGTCCAGGCCGCGCGCCCAGACGAGGAACGGCAGCAACCGCAACAGCAACGAATGGGGCCGGGTGGACATCCAGGCGACTCGCAGGGGATGCGGGAGTATCCGCGCCGGTGCGTACCCTGCGCAATCCGTGCGTTCCCCGACGCTCATGCACTGCGCACTTCGCCGGAGAATTCTGTATATAATCCGTCACGCTTTTTCGTATCTCATTCTCGATAGATCGACGGGGTCTCGATGGATTGCAGAAGCTCGATCGCGCTCGCCGTGCTCGGTGTTGCCTTCGCGGCCACCGCGGCCGCCGCCGAAGGCAACGCACAGAGCAGCGGAAACGCGCAGGCCGGAAGGCAGAAGGCGTCGATGTGCATGGGTTGTCACGGCATCGAGGGCTATCGCATCACCTTCCCCGAGGTCTACCAGGTGCCGAAGCTCGCCGGTCAGCATCCGGCGTATCTCGTCAAGGCGTTGCAGGGCTACAAGTCGGGTGCGCGCAGCAACCAGACGATGCGGGCGATCGCGGCCAGCCTGAACGACCAGGACATGGCGGATCTCGCGGCCTACTACGGCGGCACCGACGTCAAGATGGCGGGGAAGTGACGTGGCGAAAGCGAACCCTGTGAAGAAGCTGCATCTCTCGGCGATCGTTCTCGTCCTGTACGGGGCCGCGTCATTCGCGACCGCCGCGGATCTGGAAGCCGGCAAGAAGAAGGCCGCCGAAGTCTGCGCCGCCTGCCACGGGCCGGACGGCAACAGCCAGGCGGCCGATTTCCCGCGTGTCGCCGGCCAGCATCCCGACTATCTGCGCAAGGCGCTGCGCGACTACCGCAGCGGCGCCCGCAAGGACGCCGTGATGGCCGGCTTCGCCAAGGGCCTCACCGACCAGGACATCGCGAACCTGGCCGCGTACTTCGCCAGCCAGTCCGGTCTCTCGATCAAGTACTGACCGCAGTCCTTCGCGCCGGCCGCCTTCCCGGCCGCGGCGCGACCAAGCCCTTCACGGCGTGACGCACCACGGTGCGGCCACGCCGTGTTCGTTTGCGGCCGTGATCTTGCGGCGCCTCACCGCTTCGCCGCGCCCTCCCGCAGCGCGCGCAACAAGCGCATGCCTGCGCGCCCGTCGACCGGCAGGCCGCGGGCCGACTGGAAGTCGCGGATGGCCGCTTGCGTCCTGGGGCCGATGACGCCGTCGGGCTGGCCGAGGTCGTGACCGAGCTCGATCAGGCGTTGCTGCACCTCCCGGCGCTCGGCGCGGCCCAGGCCGGGATCGTCGGTCGGCCACGGCGTCGCGAACGGCCCGCCGCCGCGCAGCCGGTCCGACAGGTGGGCGATGGCGAGCCCGTACGATTCGGCCGCGTTGTACGAGTAGATCGCGTCGAAGTTGCGGAACACGAGGAAGGCCGGTCCCTTCGCGCCCGCGGGCAGGAGCAGGCCGGGCTGCCCCGGCCCGTCGAGCGGTCTGCCGTCGAGGCGCGTGATGCCCAGCGCCGCCCACTGCGCGAGCGACTGCTTGTTGCGCCGTCCGGCGGGCCCGGCATAGCCCGCCGGCAGTCGCACCTCGTACCCCCAGGGCGCGCCCGTCGCCCAGCCGGCGCGCCGCAGGTAGTTCGCGGTCGAGCCGAGCGCGTCGGGCACCGAGCCCACGATGTCGCGCCGGCCGTCGCCGTCGAAGTCCACGGCGAGGCGCTGGAACGTCGTCGGCATGAACTGGGTCTGGCCGAACGCGCCGGCCCACGAACCGACCAGCGCCTCGGGGGTCACGTCGCCGCTTTGCAGGATGCGCAGCGTGGCGACGAGCTCGCCGCGGAAGAAGCGCTGGCGGGAGCCGGCGCACGACACGGTCGCGAGCGAGCGCACCAGCGGGCGGGTGCCCATGATCCGGCCGAAGTCCGACTCCACGCCCCACACCGCCACGATGGTGTAGCGGTCCACGCCGAACTTCTGCTCGGCCTGCGCCAGCACCTCCGACCACTCCTCCAGCCGCGCCTTGCCGTCGGCCACGCGCTGTTCGTCGACCAGCCCGGCGAGGTAGTCCCAGATGTGCGCCTTGAACTCCGGCTGGCTCTGCATCGCCTGGATCACGCTCTCGTCCGGCGTCAGCTCCGCGACGGCTGCGTCGAACGTGCGCGCCTCTACGCCGGCGGCGAGCGCCTGCGCGCGGATCTCTGCGAGGCAGGCCGCGAATCTCGCGTCGGCGCAGGCCGTGCCGCAGGCGAGCGCCAGCGAGCCGATGAGGGTGAGGTGGCGGATCATGCGGTGACTCCCGGAGCGATGGTCTGGACGAGGGGCCGTCAGCGCCAGTCGCCGCGCAGCGACTGCACCGTGGCCTGCAGCGCCTCCGGCGTCGCCTGCGCGGCGGGGACCGGCGCGGTCGCGACCAGCGCGATGCGGGCGAACGGTGCGCGGCGGAACGGCCGCGTCATCGCCGGGCCGCCCTTGCGGCTGAAGAAGCTGCCCCACAAGCCGCGCAGCGCCATCGGCACCACCGGCACGGGCGTGCGCTCGACGATGCGCCGGATGCCGCTGCGGAAGGGATACATCTCGCCCGTGTCGGTGATCCGCCCTTCCGGAAAGATTCCCACCAGATCGCCGGCTTCGAGCGCTCGCGCGATCTCGTCGTAGGCCCGCTCGAGCCGAGCGGCATCCTCGCGCGCGGGCGCGATGGGGATGGCGCGGCTGGTGCGGAACACGAAGTTGAGCACGGGGACGCGGAAGATCGAGTGATCCATCACGAAGCGGATCGGCCGGCGGCAGGCGGCGGCGATCACCAGGGCGTCGACGAAGCTCACGTGATTGCACACGACGACGGCCGGCCCGCGCTCGGGGACGTGGTCCAGCCCGG
>JADZED010000029.1 GCA_020850715.1 Acidobacteriota bacterium | reverse complement strand
GCACGCTCGCGCGCATCGCCGCGGCGCGGCGCATCGCTTCGCTCCCCGACGCCGAGCAGCTCGCACTCGCGCTCACCTACGCGCTGGTCACGCCGCTCACCAACCGGCTGGTCGTGCACGAGCGCGCGGCCGGCGAGAAGGCCGCCGACCTGCCGCAACTCGAGAAGATCGCGCAGATGCATGCGGCCGGGTGGGGCGGGATCGGAACTGTGATGACGCTGCATTGTCTCGACTTCGCGAGCCTGAACATCGCCCCGGATCTCGAAACGCTGGCGGGCCCCGATGCAGGTGCTCCGCCGGCGCGCTTCGACGACCTGCTGCCGATGCTCCTCGAAGACAAGTCGCGCGACGTCCCCGGCCGGGTTCTCGGCGAGCCCGCCGGTGAACCGGCCGGCGAACCGGCCGCCACCCGATTCCGCGCGATCGCGGACTTCCTCATCTTCGTCGAACGGGAAGGCATCGCCGATCGCGCCCCGACACTCGCCGAACTGGCCGAGGCCGGACTGCCCGCGGATCTCGTCCGGCTCGCCGCCGCCCTGATCGGCGACGGCCACGACGAACGCGATGTGGTGCGCGCGCTCTTCGAAGCGCTGGGCGCGCTGGTCGAGGACGGGGCCGTCGCGGCGAACGTGTCGCGGCAATTCCTGCGGGGCCTGCGCAGGCTGTTCGCCACGGCGGACGAGTGCCGGGAACTCCGGAGCGACGCGACGACGCGGCTGCGGCGGGCGCTCGCGCTCGAGAGCGCTTAGTCGCCGCGCCGCCCGTCGGCGATTCGACGCAGACACGGCGCCCGAGGGCGCCGTGTCTGCGCGCACGGTGGCGCGATGACTCGCTACGCGGCCACGGTGCACGTGCGACCGGCGAGCGGCATGCGGGTGATCGCGAAAATCGGTGATCGAAAGCTGAGGAGGTGCCGGTCTTCAATCCGCGCCGGCGGTCGCGGCCCGCGGGATCAGTCGCCGCAGCAATCACCGCTGCCCCGCTCCTGGATCGGCGGACACGGCACGGTGCCGTACGAGCAGTACACGCAGCAGTCACCCGGCCTGGGTTTGAGCACGGCGTGGCACTGCTCGCACTCGTAGAACCACTGGCAGGCGTCCGTGGGCATCGTCTCGCCCTTGGCGTGGCCGCACGCGGGACAGGTCAATGTCGATTCCCGGATCATCTCGTTCACCAGGCGGTTTACACCACGATCGGCGGGCGGCCCGCGTTCCTGCTGGCGCGCGCCGGAACAGACGGAGCCATTCCGGCGGCCCGGGAAACGCGGACGAACGCCGTTGATCCGCCCACCTCGCGCCATTCGCGCGAACAGGGTCGGCCGGCTCGGCGGGAGTGTAGCCCGGCGTCGTCACGTCATCCACGACGGCGCCCTCGACGTCACCCTCCACGTTTCCCGGAGAGGCCTGCACGATCGTCGTATCGAAGTCGACGGCCGCGGTGGATAATCCGGGCCGGCGCCTTGCGCCAGGGGAGGTCGAGATGCAGCCGAGGACCCGTCGGTGGCTGGTGCGGGCGGCATGGGCCGTGGGTGCGTTGGTGGCGATCGCGGCGGCGCTGGCGGGCTATGTGTACAGCCTGCTACCCGAACCGATCGGCGACCCGCCGACGCTGCAGACCCAGTTGTTCGAGAAACCGGCGCAGCCGCTGCCGGTCAGCGGCCGTTACGTCGGCAAGTCGGCCACCGAGCTGGCCGCGCTGATCAAATCCCGCCAGGCCACGTCCACCGAGATCGTGCGCGAGCACCTGCACCATATCCGCAACACCAATCACCGCACCAACGCGTTCGTGTGGCTGTTCGAGTCGCAGGCCCTGGCCGCCGCCGCCGAGGCCGACCGCAAGGTCGCGCGCGGCGAACCGCTGGGGCGTCTGCACGGCGTACCGGTCGGCGTCAAGGAGCAGTTCGGCATCGAGGGCCAGCCCCAGACCGTCAACGCGACGATGTTCCAGGGCTTCCGGGCCGCCCGCAATTCGCTCGCGGTCGATGCCTGGCTGGCCGAAGGCGCGATCGTGGTCGGCACCACCAACGTGTCCAGGCTGCTCTTCGATTTCCAGACGTTCGGTGAGATCTACCCAACGGCGCTGAACCCGTACGATCCGGCACGCACGCCCGGAGGCAGCACCGGCGGTGGCGCGGCAGCGGTGGCGTCGGGCCTGGTGCCGCTGGAACTGGGCGGCGACATGGGCGGCAGCATCCGCGTTCCTGCCGCCTTCTGCGGCATCTACGGGCTCAAGACCACCGAGGGCGCCATGGGCCTCGATCCTCAGTCGTTTCCCGGCGTGCCGGGCACGCTGCGCTACAAGCGCATGGCTGTCTCCGGACCGCTCGCACGCAACGTCGACGACCTGGAACTGGCCTGGAACGCGCTGATGTCACGGTGGCCCGAAGGCGGCGCCCGGATGCTGGAACCCAAGGCCTCGTTGCGGGACTACCGCGTCGCTCATCTGGACGAGTGGGCGTTCGGCAACGACCGCGTGCGCGTCGCCGGCGATGTGAAGGCGGGCCTGAAGGCCTTGATCGATCGGCTGGGCGCGCACGGCGTGATCACGACGCCAGCGCAGCCCGGCGACTTCGAGGCGATGGTGGCGATGCATCGCATGCTCTCCTCGTACATGGCGTTCGAGAAGGTGCCCGCGCTGTTCCGGCGGCTGATGGCGCACCGGCTCAGAAGCCAGGACGAAGGCCGCTTCGACTACCGTGAAACGTTCGACCGGCTGGCCGACCTCGACCCCGCGCGCTACGACGACCTCCTGCAGCGGCGCGACGCGCTGACGCGACGGCTCGAGGCTTTCTTCGCCGATCACGACCTGCTCATCCTGCCGGTGGCCACCGGCCCGGCGATCGCCCACAACCCGCAGCACCTGCCGATCGACGTCGACGGCCGGCCGGTCGCCTACTGGGACTACTTTCTCCTTCCGATCGTCTTCAACGCGACCGGGCATCCGGCGCTGACCGTCCCGCTCGGCCTCAACGCCCAGGGCCTGCCGCTGGCGGTGCAGATCGTCGGCCCGATGTACTCCGAGCGCCGACTGATCGCATTCGCCCGCGCGATCGAGTCGTTGCACACCGGCTGGGTGGCGCCGCCGGCGAAGTGAGCGCGGCGACGGCGGAACCGCGGGTCGGGCCGGACAGGTGGCATCCGGAATGAACGCAGGCGTTCACTCCACCACTTCGTCCACCGAGGCGAGGAACGCCGGAGAAATGGCGAGTCCGAGCCGCTT
>JADZED010000028.1 GCA_020850715.1 Acidobacteriota bacterium | reverse complement strand
GGCGTGTCACGGCGATCGACCGCATACCGAGGGTCCGGGCGCCGGTCTCGCCGGCAGCGTCGGCAAGGGCACGCGCCTGAACGATCATGCGCGCACGCTCGCGTGCCAGGCCTGCCACGTGCCGAGTTTCGCCCGCGGCGGTGTGCCGACCAAGATGGTGTGGGACTGGTCCAGCGCCGGCACCATGGACGCGGCCGGCAAGCCGTTCGTGAAGAAGGACGCCCGCGGCCATGTCGTGTTCGACAGCAAGAAGGGAGACTTCGTCCTCGGCGAGAACGTGGTGCCCGATTACGTCTGGTTCGACGGCCGCGTCGAGTACACCCTCGTCACCGATCGCATCGACCCGACCGCCACCGTGCGCATCAATCGCTTCAGCGGCAGCCCGCGCGATCCGGCGGCGCGCATCTGGCCGGTGAAGCGCTTTCGCGGCAAGCAGCCCTACGACCTCGAGCATCGCACATTGCTGGTGCCGCACACGGCGATCCCGGACGACACGGCGCTGTGGTTCAACTTCGACTGGGACAAGGCGCTGCGGGCCGGGACCGCCGCCGCCGGCCAGCCCTACAGCGGCCGATTCGGTTTCGTCGCCACCGAGATGCTGTGGCCGATCACGCACATGGTGCCACCGAAGGAGAAGGCGCTCGCGTGCGGAGAGTGTCATGCCCGCGAGGGCCGGCTGCAGCAGGTGGCCGGCGTCTACCTGCCCGGCCGCGATCGCGTCGAGTGGCTCGATCAGGCAGGATTCGGGCTCGCCGGCCTCACCCTGCTGGGCGTTCTCGGTCATGGCGCCCTGCGCATCGTCACGCGCGGCAAACGCAAGGGGGAGGAGCGATGAGCGGCCAGCGCATCTACGTCTTCAAGCGCTTCGAGCGCTTCTGGCATTGGGCCCAGGCGGCGCTGATCATCGCCATGCTGATCACCGGCTTCGAGATCCACGGCAGTTGGCACCTGCTCGGCTTCGATCGGGCGGTCGGACTGCACACCGCTGCCGCCTGGTCGCTCATCACGCTGTGGGTGTTCGCGATCTTCTGGCACTTCACCACCGGCGAATGGCGCCAGTACATCCCGACGCTCACGAACGTCGACGCCATGGCCCGCTATTACGTGCTGGGCATTTTCACCGGTGCGCCCCATCCGTTCCGCGCCACGCAGTTGAGAAAGCACAACCCGCTGCAGCGCCTCGCCTACCTGCTCGTCAAGCTGGTCATCAACCCGCTCGTCTGGGTGAGCGGTCTCGCGCTGCTCTATTACCCGAGCTGGCGCGACGCGGCCGGCGCGCCCGCGCTCGGCACGGTCGCGCTGCTGCACACCGTCGGTGCCTTCATGATGCTGATCTTCCTCATCGCCCACGTCTATCTCGCCACCGCCGGGCATACGCCGCTCGCCCACATCAAGGCGATGATCACGGGGTGGGAGGAAGTGGAGTAGGCCCCGGGACGCGCCGGCGGCAGGATGCGCGTGCGCCGTGGCCGGGCGATCACCCGCCGCGCGCCGGCGCGCGAAGACGCCGGTGAGCGCAAGCCCGGCGAGCACCATTGCCCAGGTCTGCGGCTCGGGCACCGGCGTGAGCAGGAACGAGTGCTGGCGCCCGTCGCCGTCGACCAGCCCCTGGCCGACGATCTGCCCGGCGGCGTTGATGTCGAGCGCCGTGAAGACGCGGAACCGGCCGAACAGCGGGTCGCTCGGGTCGATCGCGAGATTGAGGTCGACCATGCCGGTGCTCGCGTGCCAGACGAAGCCGCTCGCCGAGCCGGAGATCGACGCGCTGCTGCCGACGACGAAGCCGAGGTCGTTGATGGCGAGCGCGCGGCTGCCCGCGCCGGCGTTCTGCAGGTCGCCGAGGTAGCGGGTGCCGTTGGCGGCATCCCAGATGAAGGCGAGCGAGGCCGTTCCCATCGCCGCCTCGCCGACCACCACGCCCGCCATGTTCACGTCGGCCGGCACCGCCGAGCTGGTTCCGGCGAGCCCGGCGATCGCGATCGCGCCCACGCCGTCCTGCCAGAGGAAGCCGTGCACCATCGCATTGGTGTACCCGACGATCTGCCCGGCGTCGTTGATGGCGGTGGCTGCGCCCACGGCGCCGCGCGGCAGCACGGACTGCGCGCCGGTCGCGGCGTTCCACATGACCGGCGCCACCGACCAGCTCCGCCCGACGATCGTGCCGGTCGCGTTGATGTCGTTGGCGGAGACCAGAGCGTCCGGGTTGAAGATGCCGCCCGGCGGGAACGGCCCGCCGTCGACGCGGCGCACGCCCTGGACGGGGTCCCACAGGAAGGTGGAGCCGTCGGCCGTGGAGTTGCCGGCGATCTGGCCGGCGGCATTGATGCCCAGACCGCGCTCGAAGTAGAAGGGCGCGGCCCGGAGCGGGAGCGCGTCGACGGCGCGCAATCCGCCGCCGGCATCCCACAGAAACGCGTATCCGTTCGCACCCGCGGTCGCCATGCCGGTGATCTGCCCGGTGTCGTTGATCGCCTCGGCGAGCGTGTTCGTGACCTCGCCCGTGGCGGCCGGCAGAAAACCGAGATCGGTGACTCGGTAAAGCGTGGCCGCATGCGCGGCTGCGGGCAGCAGCGGGACGAGCGCCATGCAGGCGAGCAAGGCACGGGTGATCCAGCGTGAGGTCATGCGGGCTCCTGGGCGGCGGGTGAACGGATGCGCACTGCCGGTGCGGACGGCGCGCGAACCGCTGCGCGGCGTTTCACTCTCGTCAATGCGGCGCGGGGAAGTCAACGCGCATCGTTTCCCGAACCGGCATTGCGTCACACCGCGCGTGCGACGCCGGTGCGGGTTCGCGACAGCGGTGCACGCAGCCGAGCGGCAGAGGTGGGCCGCGGTGCGAGACGCGCAGAGGCTCGGGCAGGACGTGGCCGAAAGCGGATGCGCGCCTGCGGATGTACGGCGACCTTCGCCTGCCGCAGCGCCCGATGCGGCCGTGGAAGAGACGACTGCTGCCCGCCGTGTCCGTCCTGAAGTGTCGTGCCGTGGCCGGCGCGGCTGGGGCGCGATCCGCCCTGCCGGGGGGACGACCCCGGCGCATGGCGATCGGGTCAGCGCGCGGTCTGCGCCGTGGCCGACTGCAGCCGCTGCGCCATCACCTTGAGCAGCGTGAGCCCGATCTCCGGGCTCGATTCGAGCACCTTGAGGAACTGCGACCGGCCCACCGCCATCAGCACG
>JADZED010000027.1 GCA_020850715.1 Acidobacteriota bacterium | reverse complement strand
ATGCCCAACATCCTCCCCCCTTGCCCCACACTGGCCGGGGCGACGGGGATTCTTAGCGCCTCCGGCCTCGGCCGGTGGTGCCAGAATTTCCGGAAGATTTGGTGCCAGAATTTTCGGAACCCGCAGGCAGTCCATTCGATTCGTTGCGCGAGATCGCGGCGCCCGCCGTCATGGAGTCGCTTCCGCTCAAATTCGAGAACGAACTCCTCACCGCGCCGTCCGAGGTCGCGATTCGCAGCGTCGCGTGTGACGAAATCGAATCGACTGAGTCGCGCCGACGGCGACCACACTGTTTGTGGAATCCGCATTTCTTCGGGTGGCGGCTCGACGACGCGGCTCACGTCGAAAGCATCAGCGTCAGGAGAAGCCGTCGGATTGAGCACCGGCCCGTTGACCAGCGGCTCGAAGAAGTCTCGATGGACGTCGAGGTACTCCAGCACCGCCTGCTCGAGAAGTGCCTGGAAGTTGAAGCGGGGCTTGTAGCCGTCGATGTACGGATAGCCGTGCAACGTCAGGACGGCGCTGATGTTCGCGTGCTTGAATTCGACTGACCCCTTTGACCTGTTCCGGAGCAGCCGACGGAGACGTTCGTTGTGCTCAGCCTTGTTGATCGGAAGGCCGGCGAGCTCGTCGTGCAGCATCGCGAAGTAGTCGCCGACAGTGGCCTCGACCTCCTCGCGTGACCAGTCGTCGCCCGCCATGCTCAGCCCTTGACGTCGTCCAGAAACTCGGACGCCGGTTCCACGCCGCTGATCGAGAGTCGATCTCGCGCTCTGGTGCATGCCACGTACAGGAGCTGCCGTTCCGTGTCGTACACCTCCTGCAGGTCACCATCATCGCCGACGTTTTCAATTCGCTCCTGCAGCGGCAACACCTCGTCGTCGCACGCCATCACCGCCACAGCCCGGAATTCTAGCCCCTTGGCCAGATGCATCGTGGCGATGCTGATGTTTCCTGGCTTGATCGCGACCCGATCGTCGAGAACGCGCCCGGCCAGGCCGGCGGCGCTGACCGCTGCGGTCGCTCTGGAAACCTGCGCCGGCGATCTGACGAACAGACCGATCTCGTGAGCCTGAATGCCATCGTTCGCGAGAGACCGCAGCCAGTCACCGACGGCCCGGCTCTCATCGGCGTCCGAAGGAAAGCTGCGAATCTCAGGTGGTGGCCCGTTGAACACGGAGACGGTATGGCGACGATCCTCGCGATTGCCGTCGGCGTCGGCCATCTCAGCGCCAAGGAGGCGGTCCGCCTGTTCCCTGATCTGGTGTGACGTTCGGTAGTTCACGCGAAGGGTCTTCGATCGGCCGCGTACATCCACGCCGAGGGCCTTCCATGAGAACGGCTGTTGGAAGATGCGCTGACCGATGTCTCCTGAAAAGAACAAGGCGTTCGGCCGTGAGCCTCCGAGCGCCGCAAGGAACCGCAGTTGGGCGATGCTGATGTCCTGGGCTTCATCGACGACCGCGGCGTCGAATGCAGGGGATCGAGCGGACTGAGCGTTCGCGAGGGCCTGAAAGACAGCCGATTCGGTCATCAGGCCGCGAGCCTTGAGGCCCGCTCGCACCATCTCGAACATTGCCCACAGCACTTCGCGCCGCGCTTCCGGAAGCCGTGTGCGGCGGCCGAGCCGCTGGACGTCGCGATACGCCTCCCACGTTCCAATCTGCCACGCATCGACAACCTGATCCCACTCGGTCCGAAGGAAGAGCGGCGAGAACTTGTGATCGCCTGCCGCCCTGGCGGCCTCTCTCAGCAATGTGTTGACGTCCCCGCTTGACGCGAGGCGGACAGGGCCGAGCTGCGCCTGATGGAGGCGTAGGCCCAGGGCTCCCATCGCATGCACTTCCAGACGTTCCTGCACACGAGGCTCATTCCCGATCAACCGCTTGACGTTGGTGCGCAGCGCATGTGCCAACGGCTCTGAGAACGTCGCGAGCAGGGTGCGGCAATCCGGCATCGTGCGAGCCAGATGCACGGCGCGATGAAGCGCGACCACGGTCTTTCCTGTGCCGGCCGAGCCGGCTACGCGCGCAGGCCCGTTGAAGTCTCTGGTCACAAGCTGACGCTGCTCAGGGTGGAGGAAGACAGCCCACTTGTCCCAAGGTGCGTCCATCGCGCGTTCAAGTTCTTCGACGCTGGTTACCACGCGGAACCGGCGCTGTGCGTCGGGATGTGTGAACGGGTCTGGCACGGTACCAATAGGCGCCGGTTCGGCCTTCGACACGTACGGCGTTCCACCCGTTGCCAGTTCGAGAACGGCTTCTGCGGCTTCGGCAGGGAGATAGCCAGCTAGAGCCAACAGACCGTCTTCGTCGGCTTGTCGCACCTCTTTCAGCCATTCGGTCGGGACGCCGTACCCGAGGAGTACGTCCTCCGAGGTACCAGCCAGCGGTTTTGTGACCGCTTTCGGCGACGGCACTGCCTGCGCACGTATGTCGGGACGACGATCTCGCGTACCGATTCGCGCAGCTCGATGATCTGCGCGGCACCAGTCGTGGGATGCGTTTCCAGTTTGCGACGCTCGGCCCAGGCATAGGCGCGATCATGATGATCGACGTAGCAGAGGAGGAGGCTGGCGTCGGTCTTGTGGACGATCAGCCGGACGTCGGCGTTGACCCGAACCGACCAGAAACGCTTGTCCTTCGCCTTGTCCAGCTTGTGGAAGCTGAGCCCGGGTGCGGACGGATTCATCTGCAGATCGAACGCCGTCGTTTTTGCGGCCTTCTGCTCGTCGCCAGTCAGGCGAGCAAGGCTGTCGGTGAACGTATCTGCAATGAGGAAGGTCATTCCGCCGGTTCGCGTTCGCCGTCGTCGTCGACCTTGATGTCTTCAGGCTGGATCCAGACAACCTGCCCGTCCTTCCACGTCGCCATGGGATTGCCAAGCGCCTTGTGCAGCCGCCGGGCATCCCGGGCAGCGTCCCGAAGCGCCTTGTCAATCGCGCGGCCGTCCTCAAACAGTTCCTTGAGTGTGGGCTCGGAATGACTCATTGCTCAGATCCCTTCGATGCCATCTGCCAGGTTTCGCGTTTGCGCACCCGGGTCGCGAGTCCCGTGCCGCCCGACGCCACGAGTACCGGCCCGGCGATCGGCGTCGCATCGTACAATCGCCACGCGTCAGCCAGCGGCCGGTACAAAGTGAAGAAGTTACGACGGCCGCGTTCGAAGCGTCGCCGTACAGCGTCGGCGGGCACGTCGTGTCCACCCGCCCTCACGCGTTCTGCGATTCTGGCCAGGGCCAACTCCACGTCGGGCAGCCAGAGGTAGACGATGTGCACCAGGTAACCGCGCCGCCTTAGCCGCTCGAGACGGCGGGCCAGCCCCTGGCTTGCAAGCGTCGACTCGAACGCAAAGCTCTTTCCCTGTGATTCCAGTGCGTCCAGCCGCGCAATCGTAATCCGGCCCGCTTCGATGGCCACATCCTGAGGCCGGAACGCTGAGAGCCCCTGTGCGAGCGTATCGGCGTTGACGAATTCCTCGACCCTGAGTGGCCCGCGCAGCAGCCGCGGCGCCGCGGTCGACTTGCCCGCGCCGTTCGGACCGCCGAGCACAACAACTCCAGGAGGGGTGGCGCTCATTCCTGAAGCATTCGCAGAACATCGTTGCAGGCCACATTCGCCCGCTGAAGTCGATCTGCCGACACCTCGCGGACGTGCGCAATCTCGTTTCGAACGGGTGCAATCTGCTCGACCGCCGAGCGCAGCTTCTCCTTGAAATCTGGCCCGGCGCGCAACTTCGCTTTCACCTCCGACCACACATCATTCATGAACAGCAATGAAGGAAGCTGGGCCAGATACAGGTAGTCGACCACTCGAAGCGGATCCGCGTCTGAAGGCAACGAACGAAGCGCGCGCGCTAACCGCTCGCGCTCAGCGTCGTTGAGCGTCGCCTCGATCCTGTTTCGCGCGTCACTGCCAAATCGTGCGGCATACGTCTGGCGGACGACTCCGCGCAGCGCGCGCTCTGTCTCGCCGATCCGCTGCCACACTGCTTCCGCACCTGGAAGGAACCATGGCGGAGTAAGCGGCGGCGCATCCGCTTCGCCTCCGAGCTTGCGATAGGCGATCCGAATAACCTCCGCCATGCGGGGGCGACGGCTGTCCAGGAAGTTCGCGTAGTCCATCGATTCCCAACTTGGCGGCAGCGCATGCTCGGCGCACATTCGGCCCCATCGATCGTCGTCGATGTGGAGGGCGTTTCGCAGCCTCGGCACGTACTTGGCTGGACTCTCCTTGCCAACGGTACTGTTCTCGTGCCAGCCAACGTCGGCAAGATTCGCCACCTGGTTGATTCGCCGGCGATCTTCGACGCCGTGCGCACGGAGCCAGGCCTTTGGAAAAAGGTGATGCATCTCACTGGCAGCGCGGCCTCCTTGTCCTGGAGGATTTAGGAGGTTCTGTAGAAGCGAATCTGAAAAGAGTGCGCGCGAGCCAAGGATCACTTGCGCTGCGCGGAATGCTAAGGCCATGGGCGCGCGGCTCCGCTGAGTCTCGAGAGCAGCGGGGACGCTTCTGGTCCAGTAGTCGCCGGTGATCGTATCCGACAGGACGTCGTCCAGCGCCCGCACGAATCCGTCGGCATCGCCAGGCGTAACGTCCCGAACGCGAGTAAGGTCTTCCTCGAACTTGGTCTCCGACGACGCCGAATACCGGGCCGTCAACAGTGTTCCAAACAACCAGCGAGAGATGGACTCGTCAAGGCGGGACTTGGGCACCTCGGCACGCCGACCGAGAATGTAGAACGCGTATGCGTTGACCACCGCGTTCGTCGACGCCAGGAGACCCTGGCTGACGAAACCCGCGTGAGTCACGCGGAGCATGAAGTCACGCCAGCGCGTCGCATCGACGCATTCGGTCGCCGCATGATCGAGCGTGTCCAATCGCTCCACCCGGCGCGCAGGATCAGCGTCTCCAGTCACGGGATCAATGCCGCGTAGATAGCGGTAGACAGCAGACATCCTGGCGCGCCCGAAGCCGACGGCGCACGCCATTCGTAACACCTGCTGCGTATCGAGTGACAGCACGCCGTTGTCGGACATCTGGCGAGCGCGCGTCTCGATTCGATCCCGCAGCTCCCCATGAAATACTGAGAGCAGAGTCAGTACGAACTCCGCCTGCCCCAGACGAGTGCCTTGGTTGTTTATGCGGACGAAGATATCGGCAACGTCCTCCTCTGTTGCCTCCTCCGCAGCGGCGGTTTTTCGAATGTCGACCGTTGGAAATCGGTAGTCCTTAATCGCCTGTGCGCGCTCCAGGTTTTGATCGACGGCCTCAGCGTACGCATCGTCAATGCCATGGCCTTTGTCTGCAAGCGTCTTCAGGAGGTCCTTGCGGATCTGAAACTTCGTTCTCGGTCCATTCCACAACTCGGTGACATTGGCGATGAACTCCGGGTTTCTGCGGATTGCCGCGTCGGCAACCTCGAACTTGCCATCGCGAGGTCGAAACGCGATGGTAATGAGGCGCTTCGAGCCGTCGCGGTCTTCGATCTCCTTGCCTCGCATGACCGAGTAAAGCGAGGTCAGTCGCTGTTGTCCGTCGATCACCAGCGTGGTAGCACGAAGTCCCCGCTTCGACGCGCCAAGCGCGCGGGCATCTTTTTCTTCGGAGGTGTGCCAGAACACAAGCGTTCCGACCGGGAATCCGATGAAAAGAGAATCGAGAAGATCGCGGACCTTTGTGTCCTCCCACACGAATGGACGCTGAAGATCCGGCAGTGCGATCGTTCCGCGCTGGGGGTCGATATCTTCGATCAGCGACGCGATCGCGCGCTGGCCGTGCTCGAAGATCGGCGCCCTTCCTCGGATTCGAGGTTCGCGCGATACCTCTGGTTCGTCGTCTGGCGCGTCGTCACGTTCATCCGCCGCGCTGGTTCGAGGCTCCGGCTGCGGAAGTTCACGTCCAACGGCCCTCGAAAGGTAGGCAATCGCCTCTGGTACGTGGTCGTCCAAGTCCACATCGCGCCGGACCCTCGCGATGGCCGCGTCCACAAACTTGCCAAATGGTTCCTTGAGCAGATCGAGGGCACTGGCTGCCTTCTCGGCGGGTAGAGTGAAGAACAGACCGCCTGCGACCTTCTTCCAATCCTCTTCGGCTTCTTCAGTCGCTCCGAGGGCGAGCCTTACGTCATTGGCGATCGGACCTACAACACTGACCCCGATGGCACCAGGATCGATTCGAAACGCCGACATTCGGCCGGCCTTCAATTCCAGTCCACGCCGTGTCTCGCGAAGTCTCCAGGCGTCGCTGCGCTCTTCGTCAGCGTTTTCAACGGCGAATGCCAGAAACTTCAGGACAGAGTCTCGCGTGGCCGCGTCGGGTATTGCCCGACGAAGCTTCCCGTCAATTCGCGCTTCGATGGACGTTGAGGTATCGAGTTCCTTGTTCTCGGAATTAGGCGGCGACGCCGGCGGCTCCTCTTCCCGCCACGTCGGCTTCAGCTCGCTGCTGTAGAAGTTGAATCCTGCCCCGTGCCGCGGCTCGAGAGCGCGACGGATCTGGAGGAGTTGTTTATCGACGTCTGTTTCTCCTGCCGACACGTGCTCCACGAAGGCGGCAGCTATCTTCGATTTATCCTCCCGGGATACGATTGGCTCGAACTCGTCGGGGAAGACGATGTGCAGCAAGGCGAGCCGCATCGGCTGTCCCTTTTTGACCTCGAAGCCTTCCAAAAAGGCCTTGAACTGCCACGGGTCCTCAAGGAGCGACGCGCGGCGAGCCGGTTCGAGCGCTTTCCACGCGGAAGCAACCAAGACCAGAAACCGAAACTGCGCGTCGCGGGCGGCGTGATATGCCGTTCCCGTGCGGACGATACCGCGGTCGAGCGCTTCCGCAAGATCCGCCGGAATGGCGACTGGCCTCCTCGACGAACTGAGAATGTCGGCGAGCAGCTGCAGCTTGCGCGGCTGTCCCATCTCGGTCGGGCTGACAATCCAGAGATAGATGTACAGAATCTCCCCTGCGAGCTGGACGACCTGATCGGACGCACCGCGAAGCTGCTTGCGCAGCTTCTCCTCAAATTTGTCCTTGCCTTCGTCGGGATGCTCCACAAACCGTTGTCGAAGTTCTGCGATGTTCGCGGCGGTCCATATAGGAGTCCCCGGCGTTAAGATGGAGTCGTCCGCACGAAATGCCACGTCGACGATTCGGGCCGAAGCGGCATAGAGCTTCTCTGATCCAGGCTCGGTTCTTCGTGCCATCTATTCGACCCTGAATACCTTCATGACCTCGTCTCCGAGGTGGTTGATCACCTTCACCGCGATTCGGCCGCTCTTCGGCATCGGGAACGGGCGCGAGATCTCGCTGTTCAGGGTCCCCCACACGTCGGCGTCGATCTCGGCCTTGAGCGTCGTCTTCAGTGCGCCGTACGGATCGTTCTGTCCGAGAAAGTACGCATGGCGAACGAAGAAGCTCTCTTCGTTGTAGTCGGTGTCGATAAACCAACAGGCGATTCCGTCGGCGCCGTCGCTGCGAACCTCGCCGGTCGTCGGGTCGAATACGTCTACACCCTTGACGTGCACGCGCAACATGCCGTCGTCCACGTGCAGAACATCGATGTCGGGCTCGCCGAAGACGACGAACAGGTTGCCTTTGCCGGTGGGCTTCAGCTCGCCGCCCATGTGGAGGTCGGCATTCATACGCGCCTTCAGGACAGGGATGCGGCCAAGCTTGCTGAACTCGCTGGCATGGGCCTCGTAGTTGAAGGCACAGGCGATGAGGACGTCGAACCCCACATCGCCGGCCTCGCGGGCGGCCTGCACGAGGTCTGGCCGTGAGACGGTGCCGAACTCCGGACCGATGAAGATGGCAGCTCTCTTTTCCTTGTCGCCCTCGCGGAAGCGTCCCTCCGCGCACACCATCTCGCCCGGCCACGGCGTCATCGACGTGAAGGTGATTCGATCTGTCTTGTGCGCCTGCTGGACGCCCGCAGCGCGCAGGTTGTCTAGGATCATCTGCTCGAACGTCTGACCGTACGGCGGACTGGTCTCCTTGACCTGGAGCGGATCGATCAGCTCGTCGTTCTCGTCGACGCCGAGCGTACGATGCGGGCTGAGGCTCTCGACCGTGAACGGGCCGGCGACGCGGACGGTCTTGGCGTCGATGTAGGGACGGTCGTAGAGGTATTCGAACTCCGCCTTGGCCGCGATCGACGCGTCGATCGCCTTTTGGCGGGCGATGCGCGCTTCCCAGAAGTTGGCGAGTGGCTTCTTCGAGGCCTCAGGCCAATCGGCCGGCGCCTCGCGCGGAACCTCCCACTCGACTAACTGAGAGGCCGCTACCGTTTCGCCGCTCGGCATCGTGAACGTCGCGTCCAGCGGCGCGTCGAAGCGAACGTCCTTCCTTTCGCGTCCACCGGTCGTTACGCGGAACGGCGTCTTGTGCCCGCACAGGGCTGCGTTCAGCGCATCGAGCGCCGCCTGGATCTTCTGGCGGTGCTCGTCGTAGATGACGTCGATCTCCGCGTTGTTGGCGATCGACTTGAGCGTGATGTGCGGCACGCGCTCGTAGACGAAACCGTGGCGAACGTTGCTGTGCGTGGGTCTGTCGGCGAACGCACGTCCGCTGACCTCGGCCTCCTTGCGAAGGCCGCCAGCCGAATCGGCGAGCAGATAGTACCAATACCGTGCCCCCATGATGCGTGCGCGGGCAAGAGCGAGCGCCACGCGCGAGGTGTCGATGGTGATCCAGCGGCGGCCCCACTGCTCGGCCACAACGGCAGTGGTCCCAGAACCGCACGTAGGGTCAAGAACCAAGTCACCCGGATCACTCGCCATCAGCAGGCAACGCTCAACTACTTTGACGCTCGTCTGAACGACGTATGTCAAACCGAGCCCGAGCTGAACTGATTCCCAACGATCTGAGACAGGTACCACCGAGAAATCTAGCACCTTGCGCATGTATTGAAGCGCTTTGGCTGGAGCGTACAATCGGCCGCTCAACGCAAGGCGACTCATTCCGGCATGGTTGGTCTTGAAAGTGCCGGTACCAGTAGTGAACGTTCGACCCTGGTAGTCGAACGATTTCATATCTCCTTCACCTGCTGGACGGGCGCTCGACAGAGCAGTCAGTCGCCCTCTCGATAGGCCGGCCGCGGGTACGCTCTGAGACGCCTCAGCCGAGGTCACTCGTCGTACGTTACCTGTTTCATCGATCACCAGGTCGTATCGATCCAACGAAGGCGCGCCAGCCTCTCGTTCCTGATAAAGCTTGCGGTACTTAACCAGAGCGATGTTCTTTGCGTACAAGAGAATGTAGTCGACAGTCTGAGGCAGTAGGTCTTGATCAGTTGACCCGGTCTTCTGAAAGTTGATCGTCCCAACGCAGTTGTCTTCGCCAAATACCTCGTCCAGCAGCGCTCGAACCCGATGGACGTTCTGATCACCGATCTGCAGGAAGAGCGAGCCGGAATCAGCGAGCAGGTCCCGCGCAACGATGAGCCGATCCCGCAGGTAGGTCAGGTAGCTATGAATACCGTCGCGCCAGGTGTCGCGAAATGCCTTCACCTGCTCGGGCTCGCGCGTGATATGCGCGGCGTTGCCGTCCTTCACATCACGACTCGTCGTCGACCACTGGAAATTCGAGTTGAACTTGATGCCGTACGGCGGGTCGATGTAGATGCACTGCACCTTCCCGCGCAGACCCTCGCGTTCCGCCAGACTCGCCATTACCTGAAGCGAATCGCCAAGAATCATCCGGTTGGTCCAGTTCTGATCGTGCTGGTAGAAGTCTGTTCTCTCTGCATCCTCCGCAACGCCGTTGAAGTCCGCGAAGAGATCGACCTGCGCGCCAGACTCCTGCGCCTTCACGCCCTTCGACTCCCGGAGCAGGTCGTCGATGAGGACCTTGGGGTGCACTTTTTCCTGGATATAGAGCGGCGGCGCCTGGACGATGAGGTCGCTCCAGTCCTGGTAGTCCTTGCCGCGCCAGACGAGTTGCGGATCGAGGTCGGGATTCCGCGGATAGCGAACCTCTTTACGAGCGAGGTGCTCGGCTTCGAGGACGGACTGATGCTCGGCGGTCGGAATGTTCAGCCGCTTGTCGTCGGGATGACGGAGCGTCTCGATCTTCTTCTGGTTCTTTGGCGCGGATGGTCGCTTCGCCACGTCAGCCCACCGTCTCCACGACCGGCGCCGCCTCGGCAAGTACGCGCTCGAACTCCTGCGCCACCTTCGCCTCGAACTCGCTCTCCATCTGGTAAACGTCGGCGAGCTCCGCGAACGCCCACCGCCCGAACGTCTTCAGGTTGTTCACTCCCGGCACCCAGTACGTCTCCATCGTCAGCTTCTTGTCCTTGGCGTCCTCGCGCCGGTAGCCCTTGGTCTCGATCACCAGGTGGAGGAGATCGTCCGCACCGTGGCCGTCGTCCACGAGGACGATGAAGTCCGGCCGGTAGCGGCGGACCTCAGACCCGTAGCGGTAGGGCACCTCGAATCCGAGGTTGTGATTCTTCGTGTACGCAACGACGCGCGGATGCGCCTCAACGATCCGGCATAGCTCCGCCTCCCACTGGCTGTCGAGCACGACCCAGTTGACGTGATTCTTCGTCGGCGGTCCGCTCGTATCCCAGCGATCCGGCTTCGACGTCGGGAACCGGACGTGCGCGGTAGAGTCCGACGGATTGTACGGATCGAGCAGCGCTTTGATCGGCCGCGTTCCCTGAAGCGCCATCGTGATCCCGGTGGTGATACGGCCGCATGCCATGTCCGCCAGATCCTCGTACAGCAGAAGCGCCGGGTACGTGCCGCCTTTGCAGGTGAGGCAGGTGTCGAGCCACTGCTTCGTGATCCGCTTCAACTGTCCGAAGAGGTGAAGCTTCGGCTCCTCGCCCGGGTCTCGCCACTCCTTGTAGAGCAGCCGCTTGGTGAGGTGGAAGAGCAGCGTGGAGGGCCGGACGTCCTCGAGATGATCGACCGTCAGGTCGGCGGCCTCGCCGATAATGCCCTGGTTGCGTGTCTTCGTCGGTCCGACGAGATCCGGTGTCAGTTCGAGCTTCGAGTCCTCGGTGAAGGTGGCCGTCAGCCGTTCGGTCGGCAGCTCGACGCGATATCCCTCCACGCGCGGGAAGCGAATCTCCAGATGGTCGCGCTCCGGTCGGACCGCCCTGACCATCACCGTTTCCCGCGGTGGTGTTGGCGACACGACGACGGGTTTAGCCGTGAAGTCAAACGGCACGCCGAAGATGTCGGCGTACTCGGCGTCGAATAGGCCCTCGTCGTTCAGCTCGTAGACCTGCCGGCGAAGCGCACGTCCGATCACCTGCTCACACAGGAGCTGTGTCCCGAAGGCGCGAATGCCCAGGATGTGGGTGACGTTGTTGGCGTCCCATCCCTCGGTTAGCATGGACACGGACACGACGCACCGGATGTTGGCGCCGAGCTGATCCTTCTTGCCGACCGTGTTCATGACCTCTCGCAGCAGGTCCTGGTCGGTGATGCCATCGGCGGCGCGTGCGTCGCCGGTCCGCTCGATCATGTCCCGGCGGAATCGCTCGATTTCATCCGCGGCCATGGCGCGGAATTTCTCGTCCAGCGCATCACCCGATTCCAGCTCCTCGGAATCGATCAGCAGCGTATTCGGCCTGGCGAGCGGATTGCCGGTGGTGTCGTCGAAGTTGCGGAACAGGGCCAGCCGGCCTTGCACGAGCTTCTCTTCGCCGCTCTCGTCCTTCTGGTAGAAGCCGGAGATGTAGTCGTACACTAGCTTCGAGATCGCGGTGTTCTGGCAGACGACGATGAAGCAGGGCGGGACGGAGATGCCACGCTTTTGCCAGAGATCGAAGGTGCGCTGATAGTGGCCATAGAGCGCTTCTAGCGCCGTCTGCAGCTTGTTCGGGAGTTTGAGAGGATCGAGGTCGCCGCCGGCGCCGCGTCCCTTCTTCGGCATGTCCTTGCGGATGTGCTCCCAGAGGTTGCGGTAGACGGGCATCTCGTCGCCGGGAATGTTCTCGGCCACCGGCACGCGTGGGAGCTTGACGATGCCGCACTCGATCGCGTCCATCAGCGAGAAGTCGCTCATCGTCCACGGGAAAAGCGTCCCTTCGGCGTAGCCGGAGCCGCGGAGAAAGAACGGTGTAGCGGAGAGGTCGAGGACGCGCGCAAGTCCGAGAGTGCGATTGACGGCTTCGAGGCCGGACACCCACAATCGCGCCGCTTCGTTGTTCTTCTCGGCTTCCTTGCGCTCGTCTCCCTTCAACGCCTCGTCGTCCGGGTCCGGCGGCTTCTCGCGATAGCAGTGATGCGCTTCGTCGTTGATGGCGAGGATCTGCTTCATTCCCATCAGCTCGGGCATCACGCGCTGCAGCATCTGGCCTTCGGTTTCAAGCGTCTGCAATTCCGGACCGGTTGCGCCCTGCAGCAGCGCGCGCCCTCCGGCCGACAGTTCCATCCGGTCGCGGCGCTTGAAGGCGTGATAGTTCGTGATGACGATGCGGGCCTTCTTCATGTCTTCGAGCAGGTCGTGCGGGACCAGCTCGCGGGTGCCGTAGTAATTGTCCGGGTCGTTCGGCTGCAATACGCGCAGACGATCGCGGATCGTCAGGCCTGGCGCGACGATGAGGAAGCCGCGGGTGAAGTGCTTGCTGCCTGGCCGTCGGACAGCGTTGAGCGTCTGCCAGGCGATGAGCATCGCCATTACCGTCGTCTTGCCGGCGCCGGTGGCCAGCTTCAGCGCGAGGCGCTCGAGGTTCGGATTCGCCTCCGCGTTGACGGTCTTGAGGTTCTCGATCAACCGCTTGCCAGACGCGAGGTGCGGCGCCACCTCGGTGAACCAGATCGCGGTTTCGACCGCTTCGATCTGGCAGAAAAACGGGCGGACGCCGCCGAACTCGTGGTGTCGCCAGTGCTGGAGCAGCCGCGCTGTCTCCGGCGTCACCTGCCACTGGCTCGCAGGCAGACCGCGCCAGGTATCGACCTGGCTGCGGACCTCGTTGATGACGGACGTGAGGTCGTAGGCCTGTTTCTTCGTGGTGAGGCCCCGTCCCTCGTCGAGGACCAGCTCCTCCTGCTTCGGGCTGCTCTTGCGCTTCTTCGGCTTGGGGATTGGGGTGATGAATTCCGCTCGCCGCCGCCGCTCGACCAGGTTCCCAGTCGGCTGGCCCGTCTCGTCGAGTTCCCAATGCTGACGGGGGTACTCGTATGGCGAGTTGACGATTGGGCGTTCGAAGAAGGGGTTGGACATCAATCACGCACTTGACTGGTTCAGCTTCGAGATTCTAGCCCACGCCTGTGGAGCGGTCCGCTGCATACGACTACTCTGTGTCCGGTATCACGCGTAGTAGTCCGGCAGCTGTCCACCTGGAAGTGCCAGTGCGGCGGCAGGATACTGCGGAGTGCAGGCTGCGCCGTCAAAGAATGAGACACCTGCCGCATGCATGGCGGCGAACTCGGGCTCGGCGGCTACCGCCGGTGCAGGCAGCCATCCCTGACGGTTCGCCTCGTAGGCGAGCAGCCAATGCTCCGATTCCAAAGCGCGCACATCCGACGCCAGCGCGGACCAGCGCGTCTTGTCGATTCCACCCGCGGCGAACAGTCCCTGCGATTCAGCGTACAGAGCCAATAGGGAAACAACGTCGTCGTCCATGGCACCGACGGCCTTGATGGCGTCTACGCTGAGTGCGAGTTTCCACGCACAGGCCGCCCAAAGCGCCCACGCAACCTCACTTCCCTGACCGCGCGGAGCATGACGCAGGACGACACTCTCACAGACCTCGGCCAATGGAGCTTTGCTGACGGCATCGCCTGTCGCTGCCGACACCTTGTACAGCGTCCCGAGGACCGTCGGAAGAGTCGAAGAATCCGCTGAGGCCGCACCGAGCAAGCAGTTCTGAAACGTTCGCCATGCTCTCGCACTGACATCGAGCGATTGAACCCTTGCGACGGCGTACCTGAGCACTGAATCTTCAGGAGCCGCGGCAGCCGCCTCGAATGCGAGACTGAAGAGTCCAACGAGGTCGTTGCGTTGGGCGATGGAATGCCCTGAGTCTCGAATCTTGAATCGAGACAGATCAGATGCCCACCGACCGTCCAATGCCTGCGGCAACTCCTGCACGCCTGTCTTCCTGGGGTTGAGAGCGAGTTCGTACTCGGAGAGAACGCCCTGAATGTCTGCCAGCACCTGTTCGGCGTCACGCAACGTCGCGAACGAAAGCTCATAGTCGTCGACGTACCGGAAGCCTCGAACGAGTCCCTTACATCTGGTTTCCAGAAGGTTGTCAGCGGCGGCGAGCACGATCTCGGCGACCACCAGCGACGTGTCAGGTCCAATTGGCACGCCGTGCGTCTGACCATCGTTCATGTTGCTCAACGCCTTGTCGATTTTGTTACCGAGCAGGTGTGACCCTTTGTTCTTCGCCGCCAGCGCGGCCTTGGCCTGCTGCTTGCCGTGTAACGCCCAGGGGATCGCGTGCGTGTAGAGCGTAGGGTAGAACTGACTGATGTCTGTCCTTACGAGGTATCGCGCAGCTCGCCTCCTGAGTGCTCGCAGACGTGGCAATTCAGCGTAGCGATAGCGAGGAACTACAGCACGGGGGCTCGTCATCATCACGTACGGGCGGCTTGCCGATAAGCGATGAGTCCAGGTCAGGGCTCTGATGCTCGCCCAATTCGATACGATCAATTCGGCCAGGCGGTAGTACGAGATCGGATTCGGAATGCCAAGTGGGCGACGAAGGCCACCAGGGCGGGCGAGGTTATGCCGGACACAACGGGTCCATTTAGCCTTGCCCCACGTGCCTGCGTGGGCCGGCGCATACGCCGCAAAGCTCGCAGTCTGGAACGGCGGGGGCAGCTCGCGCGGAAAATATCCTTTCTTAAGCAGTTCGCTAAGCGTTGCTGCGCGTGGTGGCATTCATTCTCCGCGTCTCAGTCTGAGTTGTGCGTTCGGAAGAGCTTAGCGTTCGCCGTCCGATCGTGAAAGGGTCTTGCCAAAGTGGCAGTTGAAGGCATCGCACACGCAGAGGCGCTCCGGCATTTGCCAAGAACCGGGGAGCGCGACGGGAGGGTCAAGGGCGCGTCAGCGGCGAGCGGAGCGAGCGAACCCTTGATGCGCCGGCGCGCTCCTCGAACACCGGAGCGACGCGCTTGGTCCGGCGCTACTCGTCCCGAAACGCGGCCAGTGTCAGATCCGTCGGCCGCGCACCTTTCAGCGGAAGAATCGGCGTCTGAGCCAGGAAGCGCATCAGCTCCTCCGTCGTCTCGGGTTCGGGCCGGCGCGCGTGGCCGATCTGGGCCATGAACGCGTAGTCGGTCATGGTGCCCAGCAGGCTGCGATTCCTGGTGCGCCCGAAGGCCACTTCTGACATCCGCGACCGCTCGTCGGCGATGTCAGCGGCGGAGACACCGACGAGGTCCAGAGCCTCGCATACCGCGTCCGGAAACACGGTAGTCAGGTTGCGCGCTTCGCGGATCGGAAGGATGACCGGAAGCCTGGACCGTTCGCTGATGAAGAGCAGGTGCTGACGACGACCGAGTTGGAGGATGTTGCCGTACCAGTCGCCGAGCCGTGTCGTGGACTCGACGACGGGCAGGTTGTCGGCCTGTTTCAGGCGCGCGAGCAGCTTCTGTGTGCAACGAAGAACGACCATCGGTTGTGCCTACGGTACGACACTGTGCGCGCGGTGATGATCACGTCGTTGGCCGGCGCGCGTACGAGACAAGATCTCGGTTCGTGATTCGCCACGCATCCGGTCACGATCTGAGCTCACATCCGGGCCGCTTCCTGCCGGACAACTGACACCAGACAAGTGGGCGTGAGCGACCCCGCCCGCAGGGGGCCGAACAGCGGCAGAGCGGGGTCCTCACGCCCCCACTCCACACCTTCTCCTCTTCTTCTTCTGTGCGACCCGGCCGGCATGACGCGCCGGCCTTTCCGATGCCGACATCGCGCAAATGCCCGCGGCTCTGGCTATTGCTGCGCCGCTGTCCAGCCATTGGCGCGTCGGCATCGACATCGTCGGTGGGGTGCATGTCGCTCGGCACCGGGGGCTGACCACGCGAAGTGCTGTCGGCTCCGCGTTCGGCTCCCCCCTCTTGCTACTCAGTGGTCGTCACCCTTCCACGGATCGCCTGGAAGAAGCGTGACCAGCCGCTCTGAAATGAGTGCCTCGGCGGCGATGGGATCCCACGCTTCGCCTGTCGCGAGAAGTGGGCTGAGATCGGCCAGGAACGCGCCGTCGCGCATCTTCAATGCGAGGTTCTGTTCGACCTGCGCATCGTCAATCCAGGGTGCCTCGGCGCGCCACTCGGTGATGTAGTCGAACGGGATCACAGGTCGGGCTCCACGTTCGCGTTGACGACGATCTTCCAGCCCTTGTCACGAGTCCCGGAGTTGCTCTTGGCTCCTGCCAGGAGGACCGCGGACTTGTGCGCGTGGGCCTGCACCCAGGCCTTGAGCGCAGCGGCTTTCTGGGCCGCGTCGACACGCTCCAACACGTAGCCAAGACGCTGCGACCAGGCCGGCGGCGCGGTGTCGGCGACGGCTACCAGCTTGTCGGCGTCGAGCCGTTCGGCAAGCTCGCCGAGCACGGTCGCGACCTGGTTCAATCCGCCGGCTCGATGCGGGTAGCCGACGAGGTCCAGGGCGGTCGCCTCCGGAGTGGAAATGAGGAGAGTTCCACGCGGAGTGTTGACGCTCTGAACGGGTACATCGCGGAGCCGCTTGCGGACGATGAAGGCGACGCGCACGCGGCTGCAGGTAAGCGGCCGACGAGCCCGTTCGAGGCAGACTTGGAACTCCTGCGGCTTCTGATGCGCGGCGCCGTGGTACTGGGCGGCGGTGAGGAGACCGGCGTAGTAGTGAAGGCCCAAGCGTTCCATCAGCGAGGGGACGAATTGCTCGGCAGGAAGGCAGCCAAGGGCGTGATACTCGGGTGGCACGACGACGTAGTAGCCGCGTGCCGGTGAGGAGACGAGCCCCTGCTGCGACAGTCGGTGGAGGGCCACTTTGGCTGCCTCCGCGGACACGCCGAGGGCGGACCGGGCGTCGCCGGAATTGAAGAAATAACGTCCCGACCGGGCGAGGCCTTCGACGTATTGCCGAGCGTTCTCGGCTCGTCCTTCCGTGTGCATAAAGTAACAGTCTTCGTTGCTTTGCGCAAACGAAACGCTAGGCTCGGCTGGCAACGATATAACGTCTCTGACTACTATTGCCAGCCGAACCAACCCCACTTTCCCGCAAGATACGCCGTTCCCTACGCCACACCGACCAACGGCGCCAGGTGACTGTACGCGTGTGGGAGGACCAGCGGTTCGATGACGCCAACTTCACGGAACAGGGCGTCGTCGACTTGCGCAGCGACGGTCGGGAACACGTCGTCGCCCTTCGCGACCCAGAGCGGATAGAGCGCGGAGAACCCGAGGCCCGAGAACCGTCGCAGTCTCGCCCGGTGTGCGCGCTCGTCATCGTCTGACACAGCGTAGGGGTTGCCGCCGGCTCGCCGGGTTTCGAAGTACCAGCGGAGGTCGTCGCCGAACTGCCCGTCGAAACGCCAGCGCAGGTTTCGTCGCGCCTCGTCGACGAAACCGCATCGCGTGGGCGGTCATGTGGGCGGGGATGACGACGCGGATCGTCCAGGTGGGCAGAGCGGCGAGGAACAGGAGGTGCCGCTCGAGGAAGGTCCGCAACTCACGCTTGGCGTCCTGCGTCAACAGGCAGATCAAGATCCACCGGCCATCGGGATGGATGCCGATCGGCGCCTGGTCGGCGTGCACGACGCGGAACGCGCCGGTCGTCGCCAGCGCCCGCGATTCCGAGCCGCGCAAGAGAACGCTGTGCTCGCGGAACCAGACGCGCTCGCGGTCCAGGCCGCGCGGCAGATCGAGATCACGCGTGAACACGTCACGCGGGTCACGCGCGTTGCGTTCGAGTGGATCGGACGAGACGCCTCGACTGCCCTGGCTGAGTTCGCGCACCTCCGCCAAGGCTTCGGCGCGCAAGCGATCGCGGTCGTCGAGGTCGCGCGGGTCATCATCCCAACGTGGATCGAAATCCATGGCTGCTCTACCCCCTCCGTGTGTGGATTCCAAAGAGTTCCTGGGGGGCATCGCGTCTCCCCGATGAGGAGCGCGTGACCGTGGCTGGCGGGGTGAATTCAGAGTCTCGACTCTGAAGCGGACGACGAGGGCGACAACCGTTCAGCCGATGTATTGCGACTCGATCCCCAACAATTCGGCGACGTCGGTCTGCCGGCTGTCTGCGCTGACGAACGTGAAGGTCTGCGAGGCCAACCGATCGGCGAATAGCTTCGCTGAGGCGACGTGGATGGCATCGAGTGCGCGCAGGGGCTGGGCGCCGCTCAAGGACTCCGCCATCGCAAGCACTTCGCGTGACACCTCGATGATCGTCCAGTAGGCTCGGTCGGCCGCTAGCCGCTTCAGGATGCCCGGCACTCGCTTGGCGTCGAGCATTTTCTCGCCCGCGCGCCGGCGCAGCGCGCTCCGCACCTCTACCGGCAGCACGGCAGACACGACGCACTGGTTCTTCCGAAGGAGTCTCAGCACCTCCGGACGCCCTGGTTCGTCGACGTAACGCTTGATGAGTGCGCTCGTATCGAAATACGCGTAGTCCATGGCCGACTACGCGCGATCGTCGCGATCGTCGATGATGGTCTGTGAGAGCGGCGTGCCGCCGCTCGGAACCGGTTCGAAGCGCGGGAGTGGTCCCGTGCGGGTGGGCAACGTCACCAACCCTTCGTCCGCCATGCGCTTGAGCGCAGCGCCAGAGTCGCGCTCGTCTTTGATCGGCTTGATGACGGCGATCGGCTGGCCGCGTTCTGTGAGGACGACTTCCTTGCCTGCGCGGACGGCCTTGATCGCTTTCGAGAAGTGCTGGTTGGCCTCGCGCAGTCCGAGCTTCATGTAGTGATGTTACTACATCCTGGGCCTCAGCTCGGCTATGGCTGACAATTGGCTGACAATCGGTAGCGGCTCGCGGCTTGCCGCAGTTGCCCCAAGCCCGCTCACGTCAATCCACGGCGCCCCGGCACGCCACTCGGCGATGCGCGATGCGGGTGCGACACGCGCTCTCAATGCCCGCCGAGCGCCACGGCTGACATCACGGCGCGCTCGCCCGGATGCTGACGTGCCGATCGTCCGTCCGATGCCAGATGGCCGACGTCACCAGAAAGCGGCCAGCACGACGGCTCCCGCCGTTGCGCGCCGAGAGCGAACCCGCCGGCGGTCCGGCTCTCACGGCGTCGCCGGCAGCGCGGGCGGCGCCTTCGTGGTAGAACCATCTCCATGGACCTGAACGGCAAAGCTGCGCTGATCACCGGCGGCCGGCGTATCGGGGCCGTCGTCGCCGAGGCGCTGGCGCGGCGGGGCGTGGACGTGGCGCTCACCTACCGGCGATCGCAGGCCGAAGCGAACGCGGCTGTGGCCCGCATCGGCGCGGCGGGGCGGCGCGGCCTCGCCGTCCAGGCGGATCTGTCACAGGCGGAGCGCTGCGCGTCGGCGGTCGCCGAGGCGGCACGCGGGCTGGGGCGGCTCGACATCCTGATCAACATGGCGTCGGTGTACGTCCGGCGCCCGTTCGCCGAGCTGTCGGTCGCCGACTGGGATGCGCCGATGACCGTCGACCTGCGCGCGGCGTTCCTGTGCGCGCGCGCGGCGGCGCCGCACATGCGCGAGGCCGGCGGCGGCCGCATCGTCAACTTCGGCGACTGGGTGGCCCGCAGCGGACGCCCGCGCTACCGGGGCTATGTGCCGTACTACGTCGCAAAGGCGGCCGCCATCGCGCTCACCGAGGCGCTCGCGCTCGAGCTCGCGGCCGATGGCATCCTGGTGAACGCGATCGCCCCGGGGCCGATCCTCCCGCCGCCCGATCTCGGCCGCGGCGAGCTCGAAGCGGTGGAGCAGGCGACGCCGCTCGGCCGGTGGGGCGGCGAGGCGGAGATCGCCAAGGCGGTGCTCGCGCTGCTCGACAGCGACTTCATCACCGGCGAGACGATTCGGGTCGACGGGGGGCGGCATCTCGCATAGGTGTACGGGTGGCGCCAGGCGCACGGGTTCGGAAGGCGCGCCCGGTCCACCGGGCTCAGAAGGTTCAGGAGGTTCGCGGCGGGCGCGATCGCGACGCGAGCCTCCGCCACGGCGCTACGTCGCGACGCCGACCCGATCGAGAATCGATCCGAGAACCGCCTGCGCGCGCGCGGCCGGCAGGTTGCTGATGTAGAAGTGCCGCGCGCCCGCTTCCATCAGCGCCCGGATCGTCCGCGCGCAGACGTCCTCGGCCGACGCCCCCCCGCCGAACTCGCGCGTGAGCCCCTCGATGGGCACCGGCAGGAAGTCCTTCAGCTCGTGGAGCGTGCGCGCGTTGGCGCTGCGGTAGAAGAACACGCCGAACACGCCGGGCAGCTTCAGGTTCCGCCGCGCCGCCACGTCGAGAAACCGCGCGACCGGCGCGACGGCGTGGTGGCTCACGATCTGGGTCAGGTAGAACTCGGCATGGAAGCTCGCCGCGGCGAGGAAGCCCACCTGCTGCTCGGCATCGGCGTTCGGATTCGCCCATCCGCCCATGTGGATGCCCGGCACGTGCGCGCGCAGCAGCTCGCGCAGCTGCCACCCGTGCGCGAGCGACCGCGGGGCGCCGAGCCGCTTGTCGCCCCCCAGCACGACCAGCGCCGGGAAGCCGTTCTGCGCCGCGCGCTCGGCATAGGAGAGACAGTAGTCGAGCGGGTGCTTCGTCGTCAGGAACGGGACGATCCGCTCGCGCGGCACGTCGGTGCCGAGATTCGTGATCAGGTGCCGCAGGTTGTCTTCCTCCTGCGATCCGACGGCGCTGTCGGTGAGAAAGACGTAGGTGCCCTGCCGCGTGAGCCGCCGGACGCCATGATAGGTGTCGATCCAGGCGTCCATCCCCTCGTGGTCCGCCAGCTCCGCGCGCGGCGGCCTCAGCTCCACGGCGAACACGGAGCCGCCCGCCCCGAGCGCGGTCACAAGATCGTTCACGGTTGCCTACTATACAATGCGCGTCGGTGACCCCTGCCGCGCTCCGCGAGGCGCTCGCGCGCGTCGCGGCCGTTCCGCTCGTCGGCGCGCCGACGCCGCTCGAGGCCGTGCCGCGCCTCTCCACGCTGCTCGGCGGCGGTCCGCGGCTGCTGGTCAAGCGCGACGATGCGATTGCGTTCGGGTTCGGAGGCCACAAGGTCCGGAAGCTCGCGTTCGTCGCGGCGGCGGCGCTGGCCGAACGGGCCGACACGCTGATCACGGCCGGCGGCGTGCAGTCGAACCACGCGCGCGTCACCGCGGCGGCGGCCGCCAGGCTCGGCCTGCGCGCCGTGCTCGTCGTCAACGGCGTCGAGCCCGAGCGGCGGACGGCCAACGCGCTGCTCGACGCGCTCCTCGGCGCCGAGATCGACTATGTGGCCGCGCCTGCCGATCGCGGGCCGCGCATGCTCGAGATCGCCGATCGGCTGCGCCGCGAGGGGCGCCGGCCGTACGTGATTCCGGTCGGCGCCTCCACCCCGCTCGGCGCGCTCGGCTACGTCGCGGCGATGCTGGAGCTGCTCGATCAGCTGCCCGCCGCGCCCGACGCGATCGTCCACGCCTCTTCGTCGGGCGGCACGCAGGCGGGCCTGGTCGCTGCGGCCCGCCTCCTCGGCCTGCCGCTGCGCATCGTCGGCGTCAGCGCCGACCAGCCGGCGGCGATGCTGCAGGCCGACGTGAGGGCCATCGTTTCGGGCATCGGCGAGCTGTTGAAAGCGTCGCCGGAGCAGGTCGAGCGCGGCGCGGCCATCGACGTGGACGACCGCTTCGTCGGCGACGGCTACGGGATTCCGACGCCGGCCTCGCGCGAAGCGATCGAGCTGGCGGCGCGGACCGAGGCGCTGTTCCTCGATCCGACCTACACCGCCAAGGCGATGGCGGGGCTCATCGCGCTGGTCCGGCAGGGACGCCTCACCGATCGGCAGACGGTCGTGTTCTGGCATACCGGCGGGCAGGTGGGGCTGTTCACGTAGGGATCGGCGGAGTGATGCAGGCAGGGGCAGTGCGCGATCGCGGGTGGGCGCGAACGGGGCGCCCCGCCCTGCGCGCAGGCGACTCCCGTGACGCGCGCGATTCGCCGGGCGACGGGTGGGGCTGTTCGCGGACGGGGGTCGCCGGCCCCTCGAACCGTCCCGGCGATGAAACGCCGCCGGGGCCATGGACGATGGATCATCGATGTCCACACTGACGTTTCTCGGCGCGGCGGGCACGGTCACCGGATCCAAGCACCTGATCGAGCTCGGCCGGCAGAAGATCCTCGTCGACTGCGGCCTGTTCCAGGGGCTCAAGGAGCTGCGGCTCCGCAACTGGGCGGCGCTGCCGGTCGATCCGCGCACGATCGATGCGGTGGTGCTCACGCACGCGCACCTCGATCATTGCGGCTACCTGCCGCGGCTGGTCGCGGGCGGCTTCCGCGGGCGCGTGTTCTGCACGCCGGGCACGCGCGAGCTGTGCACGCTGGTGCTGCCCGACTCCGCGAAGATCCAGGAGGAAGACGCGCGTCTCGCCAACAAGCGCGGCTTCTCGAAGCACCACCCGGCGCTTCCGCTGTACACCGAGTTCGATGCGGCGCGGGCGCTGACGCTGCTGCAGCCGGTCGGCTACGATCGGCCGGTGCCGGTCGCGCCGGGCCTCGAGGTCGAATTCATCGACGCCGGCCACCTGCTCGGCTCCGCCTACGCGCGGATCCGCACCGACAGCCGTACGTTCCTGTTCGGCGGCGATCTGGGCCGCTACGGGCGGCCGGTGCTGCCCGATCCGCGGCCGGTCGCCGAGGCCGACGTGCTGCTGGTCGAATCGACCTACGGCAACCGCCTTCACGAACCGGACGACCACGGCGATCTGATCGCGCGGATCGTGAACGAGGCGGTCGCGCGCGGCGGCCGGCTGATCATCCCGTCGTTCGCGATCGGCCGCGTCGAAGAGGTCGTCTACTGGCTGCGGCGGCTCGAGGAAGAGCGCCGGATCCCCACGCTGCCGGTCTACGTCGACAGCCCGATGGCGGCGGGCGCGCTCGAGTTCTACTCGGAGCGGCTGCACGAGCTCGATCCCGACATGAAGCCGGCCGAGCGCGGCGTCTCCGCCTTCTCGACCCGCCGCTTCACCGTTGTCGCATCGCCCGAGGATTCGGCCGAGCTCGTCGCCTCGTCGCAGCAGGCGATCGTCATCGCCGCGAGCGGGATGGCCACCGGCGGGCGCGTGCTGCACCATCTGGCCGCGGCGCTGCCGTCGCCGAAGAACACCGTGCTGTTTGTCGGGTACCAGGCCGCCGGCACGCGCGGGCGGGCGCTGATCGAGGGAGCGGCGCAGGTGAAGATCCACGGCCGCCAGGTGATGGTGGAGGCGCGCGTCGAGAAGCTGAACGCGATGTCGGCCCACGCCGACGCGGGCGAGATCGTGCGATGGCTCTCGGGATTCGAGAAGGCCCCGGGGATGACCTACCTGGTGCACGGCGAGCCGCCGGCGCTGACCGCGCTCGAATCGACGATCAAGGCGAAGCTCGGCTGGCCGGTGCGCGTGGCGGGCTACCTCGAACGCGTCCCGCTCGGATAGGCTAGTCCAGAAGCCGCGATTCCATCATGCCGACGCCTCCGGAAGCGCCGACCGCCCGCCGCGCCGCAACCACCGTCGATCGCCCATACCTGCTGGAACGGGTGGACGATGCGGCGGTCGTGCAGTTGTACGCCGACGGGTTCGCCGATCTCCCGCTCGACGACAAGCTGCTCGTCTGGCATCTCTACCAGGCCGCCATCGCCGGGCGCGACATCTTCTACGATCAGCGCTACGCGCACGGTCTCGAGATGCGCGACCTGCTCGAGGCGATCCTCACGCACGCCGCTCACGTCGATGCGGCCACGCTCGCCGAGATCGAACGCTACACGAAGCTCTTCTGGATCAACACCGGTCCGTACAACAACATGACGGCGCGCAAGTTCGTGCCGGGCTGCACCCCCGGGGCGTTCGCCGCCGCAGCGCACGCGGCCGCGCGCGACGGCGCATCGTTTCCGCTGCGCGCCGGCGAGACGCTCGATGCGTTGCTCGACCGGCTCGCGCCGATGCTCTTCGATCCGCTCTTCGACCCCACGGTGACGGCCAAGTCGCCGCCCGAGGGGGCCGACATCCTCGCCTCGAGCGCCAACAACCTGTACGACGATGTGACGATGGCGGATCTCGAGGGCTTCAAGGAGCGCTACCCGCTCAATTCGAGGCTGGTGAAGAGAGCCGGGCGGCTGGTCGAGGAGGTGTACAAGGTCGGCGGACGGTACGGCGCGCAGATTTCCGCGATCGTCGGCCACCTCGAGGCGGCGGTGCCGTATGCCACCGCGCCGATGGCGCGCGCGCTCGGCGCGTTGATTGCCTTCTATCGGAGCGGCGAGCAGGCGGACCGGGAGGCGTACGACATCGCCTGGGTGCACGACCGCGAGTCGCCGGTCGACACCATCAACGGCTTCATCGAGGTGTACCTCGATGCCCGCAGCATCAAGGGCGCGTGGGAGGCGATCGTCTCGTTCGTGAACCGCGAGAAGACGAGGGAGATCCGGAAGATCGCGGAGCACGCCCAGTGGTTCGAAGATCGCATGCCATGGGACCCGAGGTACCGGAAAGACGGCGTGAAGGGGGTGACGGCGAGCGCGATCGAGGTCGTGATCGAAACCGGAGACTCCGGGCCGGTCACGCCGGTCGGCATCAACCTGCCCAACGATCAGCGGATCCGCGAGCGGCACGGTTCCAAGTCGGTGTCGCTGGCGAACGTGCACGAGGCGTACGAGCGATCGACGCCGCCGGAATACCGCCGCGAGTTCTCGTGGACCGCCGAGGAGGCGGCGCGCGCCGAGCGGTGGGGGCCGTTCGCCTCCGAGCTGACCACCAACCTGCACGAGGTGATCGGCCACGGATCGGGGCGCGTCGAGGAATGGCTGGCGGTGAACCCGCCGGCCGCGTTGAAGGAGCACTTCTCGGCCGTCGAAGAGGCGCGCGCCGATCTGGTCGCGCTCTACTTCCTGCCCGATCCGGAGCTCGTCGAGATCGGGCTGCTCGCGGCGGAGGATCACGAGGCGATCGTGCTCGCCGAGTACGAGGGCTACGCGCGCAACGCGCTGGTGCAGCTCCGGCGCGTGCGCGAAGGGACGCAGATCGAAGAAGATCACATGCGCAACCGGCACCTGATCGTGCACTGGCTCATGGCCAACGCCGGGGCGATCGACGTGCGCGTGCGCGCCGGCCGGACCTACTACGTGATGACCGACGCGAAGGCGTTCCGCGCCGGGGTCGCGCGCCTGCTGGCCGAGGTGCAGCGCATCAAGGCGCGGGGGGACTACGCCGCCGCGAAAGAGCTGGTCGAGACCTACGGCGTGCGCTTCGATCCGGCGCTGCGCGACGAGGTGGTCGCGCGCGTCGAACGGCTCGGGCTGCCGTCGTACACCGGGTTCGTGATGCCGCGCCTTGCGCCGATCCGCGACGCCGCCGGCGCGATCGTGGACGTGGAGATGTCCTATCCCCTGGATCTCACGTCCCAGATGCTCGAGTACTCGGCGGCCACCCGATCCCTGCGGTGATCGACGTGCGGCTGCGCCTCCTGCTGCTCGCCGCCTGCTGCACGCTCGCCGCCCTGCCCTCGGCCGCCCAGACCGCGAACCCCCTGACGATCCTCCGGGCCGAGGCGCGCGGCGCGCCGACGGCAGGCGACCTCGCCGTGTTGCGCGCCGGCGTGCGGAGCCGCGATCCCGAGATCGCGCGGATTGCCGTGCGCGCGCTCGGCCGGCTGGAGCGGCCTTCGCTCATCAGCGGCCTGCTCCCGTCGCTGCGGCACTCGGCGCCGGAGGTGCGCGCCGCCGCGGCCAACGCGATCGGCCAGGCGGCGCAGGGCGCACGCGGGACGAAACCGGATCCTGCGCTGAAGACCGCGACGCAGTCGCTGCGCGCGCGCCTGGCGCTCGAAGAGGTGCCGGCGGTGCGCGCGGCGATTCTCGAAACGCTCGCGCGGCTGCCTTACGCGACATCTGGCGAGGCGCGCGAGGCGGCGCGGTCGATCGTCGCGGATCTCGGCACGCGGGATGGCACCGACGATCGTCTCGCCATCGCGCAGGGGCTCGAGACGTTCGTGCGCGCGCAGCAGGCATTCGGCCCGCCCGACGCCCGGGTGATCGCCGCGCTCGTCGAGCTGTCGACGCCGCGCGAAGACGAGGCAACCAGCGGCGCCCGCGTCCGCCGCCTGGCGCTCGAAGGGCTGATTGCCGCCGGCGCCGCCGCCGGCGACATCGTCCAGCAGGCGGCAGCCGACCCGGACGCGCAAGTGCGCCGGCTGGCGATGAAGCTCGCAGCGCTGCCGGCTCCGTCAGGCGACCCGTTCGCCGGGGTCGTGCCGGTCGCCGGCCCAGCCGCGGAACGGGAGCAGGCTTCCAAGGCTCCGGCCCAACCGGTGCCGGCGTTCGTGCCGGCCGGCGAAACCAGCGACCCGCCGGTCGTGCTGTCGCGCCGGCAGGCGGCGCTGGTCTCAGGCATGATCGACACCTCGCCGATGGTCCGGCTCGAGGCCGCGCGCGCGCTGTACGGCGCGCTCGGCGGCGCGGCCTGTCCGTTCCTCGTCGGCGCCAGCAAGGATGCCGACGCGCACGTGGCGCTGATGGCGATCGATCGGCTCGCCGCCTGTCGCGCGCTCCCCGATGCGATGGCCGTGCTCGAGCGGGCGGTCGCCGACGTGCCGGCCGCCGGATCGGCGCGCGGCTGGCATCGGACGGCGCACGCGATCGTGGCGCTCGCCTCGGCGCTGCCCGCGAAAGCGGCAGCCTCGCTGCCGGCGATCGCGGGCGCGCGCGCATGGCCGCTGCGCATGTATGCCGCGCGCGCTGCGGCCGTGCTCCGCGACCGCGCCGTGCTCGAACGTCTCGCCGCCGATCCGGACGACAACGTGTCGGAGGCGGCGATTGCCGCCCTTTCGGAGACCGCCGGGCACGCCGCGGACCAGGTGTACGTCGCCGCGCTTGCCCGCGGCAGCCATCAGGTCGTGCGCGCCGCCGCTCTCGCGCTGGCCGGCACGCCCGATCGCGGCGCCGCCGCGCCGGCGCTCGCGCGCGCCCTCGAGCGGCTGATCGAGGAGGGGACCGACAACGGGGCCGACCCGAGGCAGGCGGTCGCCGATGCGCTCGCCTCGATTGGCTCGCCGGTGCCTGCGCCGAAGCCCGGCCGCGGCGCCGGCGCGGCGGCCGGCCTCGACGTCGATGCCGCCGCTCTGCAGCGCCTCGCAGCCCCGCGCGCGCGCATCTCGGTTCGCGGCGTCGGCAGCTTCGAGATCGCGCTGCTCCCGCGCGAGGCGCCGGGCACGGTCGTGCAGTTCGCGCGGCTCGCCGAGGCGGGCTACTACCACGGCCTGACCTTTCACCGCATCGTCCCCAACATGGCGGTTCAGGGCGGCAGCCCGGGCGCCAACGAATACGTCGGCTACGATCGGTACATGCGCGACGAGCTCGGTCTCTGGCCGCACGTGCGCGGCGCCGTCGGTCTCTCCACGCGGGGCCGCGACACCGGCGACGCGCAGATCTTCATCGACACGGTCGACAACCCGCGGTTCGACCACGAGTACACGGTCTTCGCCCAGGTCCTGAACGGCATCGACGTCGTCGATCTCATCCTCGAGGGGGACGTGATCGAGTCGGTCGAGATCATCCCCTGAGGCCGCATGTTCTCCGCGCGCGTTCCGCGCGATCTGTCGGTGAATCGCCTGTCGGCCGCCGCCGCGGCGCTGCGCGCGCGCGGCGCCGCGATCGTCGATCTCACCGAATCGAACCCGACGCGCGCCGGCTTCGTGTATCCGCCGGATCTGCTCGCGCCGCTCGGCGATCCTCGGGGGCTCCGCTACGAGCCGCACCCGTGCGGCCTGGCCGCGGCGCGGGCGGCGATCTCGGCCGAGTACGCCCGGCGCGATCTGCCGGTGTCCCCCGACCGCATCGTCCTCACCGCGAGCACCAGCGAGGCCTACGGCCTGATCTTCAAGCTGCTCGCCGATCCCGGCGACGACGTGCTGGTGCCTCGCCCGAGTTACCCGCTGTTCGAGCACCTGACGCGTTTCGATGCGCTGAACGCCCGAACCTACGACCTCGAGCACCACGGCGCGTGGCGGATCGATATGGCCGGGCTCGAGCGGGCGTGGTCGCCGCGCACGCGGGCGGTGCTCCTGGTCAGCCCCAACAATCCGACCGGCTCGTTTGTGACGCAGGCCGAGCTCGATCGGCTCGCCGCGCTGTGCGCCGACCGCGGCGCGGCGCTCGTCGTCGACGAGGTGTTCGCCGACTATGTTCTCGACGCGGGGGCCGCCGCGGCGGCGGGCCGCGTCCTCGAGCGAAGCGATGTGCTGGCGTTCGCGCTCGGCGGGCTGTCGAAATCGGCGGGATTGCCGCAGGTCAAGCTCGGATGGATCGCGATCGGCGGACCGGCGGGCGCGGCCAGGGCGGCGATCGAGCGGCTGGAGTTCCTGGCCGACGGTTATCTGTCGGTGTCGACGCCCGTGCAGGCGGCGGCGGCGGATCTGCTGGCGTCGGGGGCGGCGGTGCGCGCGCAGATTGCCCGGCGCGTGGGGGACAACCATCACCGGCTCCTCGCGCGGGCGGCCCGCGTGCCCGCATGCCGGGTCCTGCGCGTCGAGGGCGGGTGGTCCGCCGTACTGCGGGTGCCGGCGCTGGCGGCGGAGGAAGATCTGGTGCTCGATTTGCTGGAACGCGATCGCGTGCTGGCGCATCCCGGCTATTTCTTCGACTTCCCGCACGAGTGCTACCTCGTGGTCAGCCTGCTCACGGCCGAGCCGGCGTTCGCGGCGGGCGTCGATCGCATCCTCCGGCGTTTCGAGCGGCTCGAAACGACATGACCGACCGCGCCGGCCGGCGCCGCGCCGGCCTGGTCCTGCCTCTGTTCTCGTGCCCTTCCCGTGCGAGCTGGGGCATCGGCGAGATTGCCGACGTGCCGCTGGTCGCGCGATGGCTCGCCTCGGCCGGGCTCGGCGTGCTGCAGATGCTCCCGCTCAACGAGATGGCGCCCGGCCAGCACTCGCCCTACTCGCCGCTCAGCGCGATGGCCGTCGATCCGATCTTCATCAGTCCGCGGGAGGTGCCGGAGATTGCCGCCGCCGGCGGCGAGGCGTCGCTCGCCTCCGGCGAACGCGCGCGGCTGCGCGAGGCGCGAGGCGCCGGCCGCGTCGACTACGTGGCGGTGCGCGAGGTGAAGATGGCGGCGTTCGGACGCGCCTTCGATCGCTTCCACCGCGAGGAGTGGGAGCACGACACGCCGCGCGCGCAGGCGTTCCGGGCGTTTCTGACCGGGCAGGCCTGGTGGATCGAGGACTACGCGCTCTTCCGCGCGATCCACGCGCGGGAGCAGGAGCGCTCCTGGCTCGACTGGCCGGCGGCGCTGCAGCGCCGCGACCCGGCGGCGGTCGTCGAGGCCCGGCGCGAGCTCGGGCGCGACGTGCTGTACTGGCAGTACCTGCAGTGGTGCGCGCACGTGCAGTGGCTCGATGCGCGGCGTCGCAGCAGCGGCGTCGCGCTGTTCGGCGATCTGCCGTTCATGGTCGCCCTGGACAGCGCCGACGTGTGGGCGCGCCAGCAGGCGTTCGATCTCGCCGTCTCGGTCGGCGCGCCGCCCGACGGCTTCAGCGAGACGGGCCAGGATTGGGGGATGCCCGGCTATCGGTGGGAGGCGATGGCGCTGGAAGAGTTCCTCTGGCTGCGCGAACGCGCCCGGCGCAAGGCCGATTTCTACGACGGCTACCGGATCGATCACGTGGTCGGCTTCTTCCGCACGTATCTGATCCCTCGCCACGGAGGCGCGCCGTTCTTCAGCCCCGGCGACGAGGCGGCGCAGATCGCGCTGGGCGAGCGCATCCTCCGGCTGTTCAAGGAGGCGGGCGGCGAGATCATCGCCGAAGATCTGGGCACGGTGCCCGATTTCGTCCGCGCCGTGCTGACGCGCCTCGGCATCCCCGGTTTCCGCGTGCTCAGGTGGGAGCGGGATTGGAAGCTTGAAGGTCAGCCGTTCCGCGAGCCCGCCGGCTATCCGGCACTGTCGGTCGCCGCATCGGGGACGCACGACACCGAGCCGCTGGCCGTCTGGTGGGAACAGGCGCCGCCCGGAGATCGGGTCGCGGTGAGCGCGCTCGCCTCGGTTCAACGCAGTGCGGGGCGGCCGCTCGGCGAGGCGGCCGGCCCCTTCGTGCGCGAGGTGCTGGTGGAGGCGCTGTTCGCCTCCGGCTCGGACCTGCTGCTGCTGCCCGTGCAGGACGGATTCGGCTGGCGCGATCGCATCAACGACCCGGGCGACGCCGGCGCGGCGAACTGGACGTTCAAGCTGCCGTGGCCGGTCGACACGCTCGACAGCGTCGGCGAAGCGCGCGCGCGGCGCGACGAGCTGCGCGGATGGTCGAAGAAGCACGGGCGTATGTGACATAATTCCAAACCCATGGCGACGCTCCATCCGTTCCGTGCTCTCCGCCCCCAGCCTGCCCAGGTGTCCAACGTCGCGGCGGTTCCCTACGATGTGCTCAACACGGAGGAGGCGCGCACGCTGGCCGACGCCAACCCGCTGAGCTTCCTGCGGATCTCGCGCGCCGAGCTCGAGCTGCCCGACGGCACCGATCCCTATTCGGCGGCGGTGTACGAGCGCGCGGCGCTGAATTTCGAGAAGCTGAAAAAGACGGCGCTGGTCCTGGACGACGAGCCGGGCGTCTACTTCTACCGCCTGCGCATGGGCGCGCACGAGCAGACCGGCATCGCCGCCTGCTATTCGATCGACGAGTACGATCGCGACGTGATCAAGAAGCACGAGCGGACCCGGCGCGACAAGGAAGACGATCGGACGCGCCACATGCTCGCGCTCGGCGCCCAGACCGGCCCGGTGTTCCTCACCTATCGGGCGGCCGCGGCCGTCGATCGGATCGCCGTGCGCGAAACGGCCGGCGCGCCGCTCTACGACTTCACGGCGCCCGACCAGGTCCGCCACACGCTGTGGCGGGTCACCGGCGCCCCGCGCGACGCGCTGGTCGCCGCCTTCGCGCAGATTCCGGTGCTCTACATCGCCGACGGACACCATCGGGCCGCGAGCGCCGCCCGGGCGCGCGCCGACATCCGTGATCGCGCCGTTACCCGCGCCTCGCTCGGCGACGGCGCCGACTACACGACGTTTCTCGCGGTTGCCTTTCCGCACGACCAGATGCAGGTGCTGCCGTACAACCGCATCGTCAGGGACCTGGCGGGCCGGACGCCCGATGCGTTCCTGGCGGCGGTGCGCGAGCGGTTCGACGTGGCGCCAGGCCCGGCATCGCCGGCGCAGCGGGGCGACATCTCGATGTACCTGCAGGGGCGGTGGCAGACGCTGCGTCCCCGCGTGGCGCCCGATCGGTCGGACCCCATCGCCTCGCTCGACGTGAGCGTGCTGCAGGATCGGCTGCTCGATCCCGTGCTCGACATCAAGGACGTGCGGACCGACAAGCGCATCGACTTCGTCGGCGGCATCCGCGGCACCGGCGAGCTGGAGCAGCACGTGAACGGCGGCCGCGCGGCGGTCGCGTTCTCGCTGTTTCCCGTGAGCGTCGCCGAGCTGATGGAGGTGTCCGACGCCGGCGAGATCATGCCGCCCAAGAGCACCTGGTTCGAGCCGAAGCTCCGGGACGGACTGCTGATCCATGTGATCTGATGATCCATCGGATCTCATCAGGGTTGGCGTGCGGGACTCGGGGTGCGGGCGGGGTCCTGGACCCTGACCGTGGCCCTGGTTCCGGTTCGACGCCGGCGCGAACGGGGTGAGACGGCCGAACGCGGCAAGGCCCGAGGACGACGGAGGATCCGGGACGCAGGACGGCCCCAGGCACGAAGTCCGGACCCGGCCCATGGACCAGGACCCAAGGACCAAGGACTGATTCGCATGAAAGTACTAGTCGCAGACAAGTTCGAGCAGAGCGGCCTCGACGGCCTGAAAGCCGCCGGCTGCGAGGTGATCTACCAGGCCGATCTCAAGGACGAGGCGCTCGCCAGGGCCATCACGGACACCGGCGCCGACGTCCTCGTGGTCCGCAGCACGAACGTGACCGGACCGATGCTCGAGGCCGGCGCGCTCTCGCTCGTCGTGCGCGCGGGCGCAGGCTACAACACGATCGACGTCGCCGCCGCCTCCAGGCGCGGCATCTACGTCTCGAACTGCCCGGGCAAGAACGCCGTCGCCGTCGCCGAGCTCGCGTTCGCGCTGCTGCTCGCGCTGGATCGCCGCATTCCCGACAACGTGGCCGAGCTGCGCGGCGGCCGGTGGAACAAGAAGGAGTTCTCGAAGGCGCGCGGCGTCTTCGGCCGCACGCTGGGGCTGCTCGGCTACGGCAACATCGGCCAGGAGGTCGCGCTGCGGGCGCACGCCTTCGGCATGCCGATCGTGGTCTGGAGCCGCCGCTTCGCCTCCGGGCCGGCGGCCGCCGCCCCCGCCGGGGTGCCGCTCGAGATTGCCGCCACGCCGCAGGAGGTGGCCGAGCGCTGCGACGTGCTCAGCGTCCACCTCGCGCTCACCGCCGACACGCGCGGCATGGTCAACGCCTCGATCTTCGACCGGCTCGCGCCGGGCTCGTACTTCATCAACACGGCGCGCGGCGAAGTGGTCGACTACGCCGCGCTCGAGAAGGCGGTGAAGGAGCGCAACCTCCGCGTCGCGCTCGACGTGTTCGCCAGCGAGCCGAAGGAAGCGGCCGGAGCGTTCAAGGATCCGATCGTCGATCTGCCGTCGGTGTACGGCACGCATCACATCGGCGCATCGACCGATCAGGCGCAGGAGGCGATCGCCGCCGAGACCGTCCGGATCGTCCGTACTTACAAGGAGACCGGCAAGGTGCCCAACGTGGTGAACCTGGCGAAGAAGACGCCGGCCACGCACATGCTGGTGGTCCGCCATCGCGACCGTCCCGGCGTCCTGGCGCACATCTTCGCCAACCTGCGCGCCGGGGAATTGAACGTGCAGGAGACCGAGAACGTGATCTTCGAAGGCGCCCAGGCGGCGGTCGCCAGGGTCTGCCTCGATGCCGCGCCGCCCGAGGCGCTGCTCCGGCGGATTCAGGAAGGCAACGGCGACATCCTCGATCTGCAGCTCGTCGCGATCTGAGGCGGGCCGTCTCGCGGCGGGGCGCGGCCCAGCCGTCCAGGCCGCCGCGGCCTTCCGCCCGCGTCTGGCGGCTGGCGAGCTGCGGCCGGTTCGCCGGAGCGTTTGCGCGCCCAGGGGCGGGTCGGCGCCGGCCGTTCGCTGTCGTAGTGCAGGCCTTCAGGCCTGTTTCGTGGACCAGGCCCCTCGGGCCTGCTTGGAAGGACTTATGACCACATCCATCAGCACTCGCATCCACAACTTCGCCGCCGGTCCTGCCGTGCTGCCGGTCTCGGTGCTCGAGCAGATCCAGCGCGACCTGCTCGCGCTGCCGGGCGTCGGCATGTCGATCCTCGAGATCAGCCACCGTTCGAAGACCTTCGAGGCGATCCTCGCGAAGGCCGATGCCGACATCCGCGCGCTCGCCGGCATCCCGCCGAACTACAAGGTGCTGTTCCTCCAGGGCGGGGCCAGCACCCAGTTCTCGATGGTGCCGATGAACATCCTCGCGCCCGGCGCCACCGCCGACTACATCGACAGCGGGTCGTGGGCGGAGAAGGCCGCGAAGGAGGCGAAGAAGGTCGGCAACGTCAGCATCGTCGCCAGCACCAAGGGCGACAACTACGCCCGCATCCCCAGGCAGTCGGAGCTGAAGCTCACCAGGGGCGCCGCCTACGTGCACATGACCTCGAACAACACCATCGAGGGCACCGAGTTCAAGGAGTTGCCGGAGGTCGGCGACGCGCCGCTGGTGAACGACACCTCGTCGGACATGTTCAGCCGCCCGATCGACATCGCGAAGCACGCGCTCGTCTATGCCGGCGCCCAGAAGAACATGGGCCCGGCCGGCGTCACCATCGTCATCATCCGCGAGGACCTGCTGCAGCGCTCGCAGAAGACGCTGCCGACGATGCTGAACTACGCCGTGCACGCGGAGAACAATTCGCTCTACAACACGCCGCCGGTCTTCTCGATCTACGCCGTCGGGCTGGTGATGCAGTGGCTGCGCGACCAGGGCGGGCTCGCCGCGATTGCCAGGGTGAACGAGCGGAAGGCCGCGGCGCTCTACGCCGAGATCGATCGGACCGGCTTCTACCGCGGCACGGCGCAGAAGGACAGCCGATCGCTGATGAACGTCACTTTCCGCCTGGCGACCGAGGAGCTCGAGTCGAAGTTCGTCAAGGAGGCGACCGCCGCCGGGCTCGACGGCCTCAAGGGCCACCGGGCGGTCGGCGGCATGCGCGCGTCGATCTACAACGCCTTCCCCGAAGCGGGCGTCGGCGCGCTCGTGAGCTTCATGCAGGAGTTCGAGCGCAAGAACGGCTGACGCGGGCGGGCAGGGCAGGAGAGGCGGGAAGGGCGGTCCTTCCCGCCCATTTGTGCTACCATTCGGCGTTTTTCTCCCCCAAGGCCATTCGGCGTGAGCGCTCGGAAGTGCTTCCGCGGAGGTGTGAGCGTTGCTGATCTCCCTCGTCATCGCGCTTGTGGCTTCGGCCATCGTTACCCAGATCGCCGTCTTCAGCACCACGATCTACCTGCATCGGACGGCCACGCACATGGCGCTCACGATGCACCCGGCGGTCGAGTGGGTGTTCAAGTGCTGCCTCTGGCTCACGACGGGGCTCTCGACGAAGGAATGGGTGGCGGTGCACCGCAAGCACCACGCGTTCACCGACAAGGAAGGGGATCCGCACAGCCCGCTCCTCGAGGGCTTCTGGAAGGTCCAGCTCGGGAACGTGTTCTACTACGCGCGCGAGATCCGCAAGACCGACGTCGTCGCGCGCTACGCGCGCGACATCGAGGAGGGCTGGTGGGATCGCCACGTCTTCGACCGCGGCCTCGTCGGGCTGCTCGCCGGCACCGCGCTGCTGTGCGCGGCGATCGGGCCCTGGTGGGGGCTGCTCGCGGCCGGCCTTCACGCGATCATGTACGTGTTCGTGCTCTCGTCCTCGATCAACGGCCTCTGCCATCACAGCGGCTACAGGAACTTCGACAACACCGCGACGAACATCCGATCGCTGGCGCTGCTCACCGGCGGCGAGGGGCTGCACAACAACCACCACGGATATCCCCGCAGCCCGAAGTTCAGCTTCAAGCCGAGCGAGCTCGATCCCGCCTGGCCGCTCATCAGGCTGCTGATTGCGCTCGGTCTCGCCAAGCCTTCCAAGACGATCCACGAAATCGCCGCGTAAGCTCGCTTCAGCCGCGGCAGCGCCCGGTTTCGGCTGGGCGTCCGGGCCTACTGCGGCGCGGGCCGGGATCCGCCGCGCCGCCGGCCCCTGCGCCGCCGGCGCTTGCGCCTGAGCGGCACCGGCCCGCCGGCCTGGTCCTCCGGGGGCTCCACGGCGGGCAGCGCGCCGGCGGCTTCGGCGGCGAGCGCCTGCCAGTGCGCGACCAGTTCGGGCGCGCGGCCGTGGATCTCGAGCCATGTCAGCGCGTCGCGAAACACGCTGCGGTGCACGAGCGCCCGCTGCGCGCGCGGGCTGGCGCCGGGATCGCGCAGGCGCCGCTGCAGCGTGATGACCTGCCGCAGCCGCTCCACGTCGCGCCGCGCGAGCGGCAGATCGCCGAGCTTCGGCAGCGGAGGATGGCGGCGCTCGGGTTCGCCCGCGGGGGCCGCGGGCCGCGGCGGATAGAGCGAGATGCCGAGCGGGAGCAGGAGGCTCCCCATCAGGATCGGGTTTGTGAGCGTGTCGGGAGCCGACTCGAAGGTCTGCCGGTACGCGTCCACTTCGGCAAGCGAGGTCCACAGCGGATCGGCGGCGCCGCGGTGCAGCTCCATCGAGATCGGCTCGAGCAGCCCGAGCTCGGCGAGGGTGCGGAAGGTCTGCTCGGCCGCGCCGTTCCGCAGGATCTTGTAGTACTCCTCGAGCAGCCGCGGCGGCGCGCTCCTGGCGATCTCGTGGCGATGGGCGCGAATCGCCCGCAGGACCGGCTCGTCGATCCGGAAGTTCAGGCGCGCGGCCAGCGCGACGGCGCGCAGCATCCGCACCGGATCCTCGCACATCCGCACGCCGGGATCGCCGATCGCGCGCACCACCCCCTCGCGCAGATCGGCCAGGCCGCCGACATAGTCGATGATCGAGAAGGTCGCGATGTCGTAGAAGAGCGCGTTGATCGTGAAGTCGCGCCGGAATGCGTCCTCGGCCGGCGTGCCGAACGTGTTGTCGTGATGGATGAGGTGCTCGCCTTCCGGCGTCGTCGGATCGGGTGCCGGGACGCCGTCCTGGACGATCTCCTCGCCGGGCGCGATCTGCCGGCGGAAGGTTGCCACCTCGATCACCTTCGGGCCGAAGCGCACGTGCGCCAGCCGGAAGCGGCGGCCGATGATCCAGCAGTTCCGGAACAGCTTCTTCACCTGATAGGGGTGCGCCGAGGTTCCGATGTCGAAGTCCTTCGGCCGGCGTCCGAGCAGCAGATCGCGCACGCTGCCGCCCACCAGATAGGCGAGGTGCTCGCCGGCGCGCAGGCGATGGAGCACCTTGAGGGCGTCGGGATCGATGTCGCGCCGCGACAGCGAGTGCGCCGCGCGGGGAACGATCCGCGGTTCGGGCATTTGGCGGCATTGTACCAAATGCGTTCGCCGCGCGGCATAACCCGCTCATCGCCATCAACTTAGAGGGGCCGCGCGCTGTGCTACCATCGATCGATGGCAGCAGGCAGGCTCACGTGCGCCCTTGCGGCCGCGTGCTGGCTGCTGGGCGCGCCGGGCGTCCGGGCGCAGAAGGTCGACGCGCTCGCGCAGGCGCGGACCTTCTACAACGAACGGAACTTCACGGCCGCCGCCGCGGCGGCCGATGCGGCGCGAAGCACCGCCGCATGGGCCGACAGTGCGGATCTGATCGGCGCGCGCGCCTACCTGGAGCGGTACCGCGAGACGGCGGCCGCCGAGGACCTCGCCGGCGCGCACGCGCGTCTCCGCCGCGTCGATCCGCAGGAGCTCTCCGCGCGCGAGCGCACCGAGTACATCATCGGCCTCGGCGAGGCGCTGTACTTCGATGGCGAGTACGGAAGCGCGGCCGGCGTGTTCGAGTCGGTGCTCGCCGGCGCCGACCCGACGGCGGCCGGCATGCGCGAGTCGGTGCTCGAGTGGTGGGCAACGGCCATCGATCGCGATGCGCGCACGCGCCCGGACATCGAGCGGGAGCCGCGCTACGAGCGGATCCGCGAGCGCATGAAGGCGGAGCTCACGTTCCAGCCCGGCAGCGCTGCGGCGTCCTACTGGCTGGCCGCCGCCGCGCGGGGCGCCGGCGACCTGCAGGCGGCGTGGGAGGCGGCGCAGGCGGGCTGGGTGCGTGCGCCGCTGGCGCCGGACCACGGCGCCGCGTTGAGGGCGGACATCGATCGGCTCGTGCTGACCGGCATCGCCCCCGAGCGCGCGAAAGCGCTGAATCAGCCGGTCGAACAGGTGGCGACGGCGTGGGAGGCGTTCAAGGCGCTCTGGACGAAATAGCTACGGCTTGGCGTCCTTCCAGTTCCCGCCGATCCCGATGTCGACCGTGAGCGGCACGGCGAGATCGGCGGCGCCCTGCATGCACGCCCGCACGATCGCCGAGACGTCCTCGACCCGCTCGCGGTCCACCTCGAACAGCAGCTCGTCGTGCACCGTGAGGATCATGCGCGCGTCCCCGCGCGGCGCGAGCGCGTCGTGGACGGCGATCATCGCGCGCTTCATGATGTCGGCCGCGGTGCCCTGGATCGGCATGTTCACCGCGTAGCGCTCGGCCTGGCTGCGCCGCTGAAAATCGCGGCTGTTGAGGTCGGGCACGAGCCGCCGCCGCCCGAACAGCGTCTTCACCACGCCGGACGCGCGCGCCTGGGCGATGGTGCGATCGAGAAAACCGCGGACGTTCGGGAACCCGGCGAAGTAGGCGTCGATGAACTCCTGCGCCGCCTGCGGCGTCACCCCGATGTCGCGCGCCAGCGTGAACGACGTCTTGCCGTACAGCAGCGCGTAGTTGACCATCTTCGCCTTGGCGCGCAGCTCGTGCGGGTTGCGCCCCGAGGCGGCGCCGAAGATCTTCAGCGCCGTCCGCGCGTGGAAGTCGGCCCCCTCGCGGAACGCATTGATGAGAAACGGATCGCCGGCCATGTGCGCCAGCACGCGGAACTCGATCTGCGAATAATCGGCCGAGATGAGCCGCCGCCCCGGCCCGGCGACGAACGCGCGGCGGATCTCGCGTCCGAGCTCGGTGCGGATCGGAATGTTCTGCAGGTTCGGATCGCTGCTGCTCAGCCGTCCGGTGGCGGCGACCGCCTGGTTGAAGCAGGTGTGGACGCGGCCGGTCTCGGGGTTCACCAGCTGCGGCAGCGCGTCGAGATAGGTGCCTTTCAGCTTGGCCAGGGCGCGCCAGTCGAGGATCAGCCGCGGCAGCTCGTGGCCGAGCGCCAGCTCCTCGAGCACCTCGACCGCCGTCGACATCCTGCCGCCGCGCTGCAGCGTCGGCAGCGCGAGCTTCTCGAAGAGGATCGCCGAGAGCTGCTTGGGGGAGTTGATGTTGAACTCCTCGCCCGCGAGCCCGTAGATCTGCGCCTGCCGCGACGCCAGTTCCTGCTCGATCCGGCGCGCCTGCCGCGCCAGCTCGTCCCGATCGATGCGCACGCCGGCGCGCTCCACCGCCACGAGCACCGGGATGAGCGGCCGCTCGATCGTCTCGTAGAGCCCGGTGAGCTCCGTGTCCCGCAGCCGCGCCGACAGGATCGGCCCGAGCTGGCCGGCCAGATCGGCGCGTTCGCACGCGAAGGTGAGCGCCGCCTCCGCCGGCAGATCGCCCATCGACACGGCCTTCCCTCCGCGGCCGCACACGTCTTCCTCGCTGAGCGCCTTGTACTTCGCATGCTCGAGCGCGAGATCCTCGAGGCCGTGCGGCGAGGCGTCCACCAGGTAGCTCGCGATCATCGTGTCGATGTCGAGGCCGCGGAGCGTCACGCCGTGCCGCGCCAGGACGATCGCGTCGAATTTCAGGTCGTGGCCGGTCTTCTTCACCGCCGCGTCTTCGAGGACCGGCCGCAGCGCGTCGAGCGCCGAGGGCGCCGCGAGACCGGCCGCCTCCCCGAGCCCGCGATGGCCGATCGGCAGGTAATCGGCGTCGCGCGCCGCCGTCGAGAACGCCAGGCCCACAATCGCCGCCTGCATCGCGGCCGGCCGATCCGGGATCACCCGCAGGGCGAAGGCGCCGGCCGCCCGCAGCCGCGCGGCCAGGGCCCGCACCTCCTCCACGCCGGAGACGAGGCGGTAGTCCCTGGCGACGGCGTCGGCGGTCGGCGCATATTCGGCAACGAGCGTCCGGAACCCGAGCTCGCTGAAGATCTCGAAGCAGCGCTCGCGCGACGCGCCGCGATAGCGCAGCGCCTCCGGATCGAACGCCACCGGCACGTCGGTGCGGAGGCGCGCCAGCTCGCGGCTGTCGCGCGCATCGGCGGCGTGCGCGAGGAGCCCGTCCCGCGCGCGCTTGCCCTTCACATCGGCGGCGTGCGCGAGCAGGGTCTCGAGATCGCCGTACTGCGTGATGAGATCGCGCGCCCCCTTCTCGCCGATGCCCGGCACCCCCTTGATGTTGTCGATCGCGTCGCCCATCAACGCCAGCACGTCCACCACCTGGGCGGGCGCGACGCCGAACTTCTCCTTCACCCCCTCCTCGTCGTACCACGTGCCCTCGTCCCTGGGATTGAAGACGCGGATGCCGGCGCCGACGAGCTGGAAGAAGTCCTTGTCCATCGTGACGATCGCGGCGTCGAAGCCGGCGGCGACCGCCTTCAGCGCCAGCGTCCCGATCACGTCGTCGGCTTCGTAGCGCTCCGAGGTCAGGATCGGCACGCCGAGCGCCTCGCACGCCGCGTGCACCATCGGGATCTGCACGGCGAGCTCGTCGGGCATCGGCGCGCGATTCGCCTTGTAGTCGGCCGACAGATCGTCGCGGAAGGTGCGGCCCGGCAGGTCGAAGGACGCGGCGATGTACTGCGGCTCGAAATCGTTCAGCAGCTTCCGCAGCATCGTGACGAAGATGTAGACCGCGTTGGTCGGCCGGCCGTGGGCGTTGCGGAGGATGCCCCCGTCGGCGGTGCGGACCGGCGCGTGGAACGCGCGGTACATCTGGGAGCTTCCGTCGATGAGGTAGACGAGCGGCTTGGCGGCCATCGAGCGCGGGAAATTTTTACTATATCATCGGCGCCAATGCGGATCCGCGCGCCCGGCACGCTGCTGCTCGCAGCGGCGGCCGCCGCGTGCGGTCTCTCTCCCGCCGGCCTCTCCCGCCAGTACGAGTACGAGGAGGACATGCATCTCGACGGCAGCGCCATCGTCCACGTCAACAGCTCGGTCGCCGCCTTCAACGCGCTGCACGGCACCGCGATCGAGCCCTCGCTCTCGGCGACGATGGACGATGGGCTCCGAGTGCTGTTCGAGACGCCGGTGTCGCACGCCGCCCGCGTCGGCCGCCCCGCGCGCCGCCACGGGCGGCGGTACCTGCACGCCGCGGGTGGAGGTGCCCGACGTGCGGCGGCTGCATGAGGCGCCGCGCTTCGCCTGGTCGTCATGCGAGCGCCGTCGCGACACCCGGGGTTTCGTGTGCCGCCAGACGGTCGGAGGGCCGGCCGGGCGCGCGCGGCCTGCCGAGGGGGATGGGACGGCGAGGAGATCGCGGCCTTCCGGCTGCACGTGCCGAGCCGGATCACGTTTCGCAACACGGTCGACCTCCCGCAGCGGGGGGAACGTCCTCGTGTGGGAGCAGCCGCCGCGCGATCGGCTGAGGGGAGTGCCGGCCGCGCTCGAGGTGCGGATGGAGGCCGAGTCGATTCGCTCCGGCACCTTGAAGCTGTCCGGCGCGACCCTGATGGTTGCCGCCGCGGCGTTCGCGACGGCGATCTGGCTGGCGATGCGGCGCGGAAGGACGGCCGGCTGACGCCAGGCCCGGCCGGACGGCGGCCGACGGAGCGACCCGACCCAACCTGATACAGTAAAGACCCGACATCCCATGAGAGTGCTCAAGTTCGGCGGCTCCTCGCTCGCCACGCCCGATCGCGTCCGCGGCGTCGTCCGCATCGTCCTCGACCAGGCCCGGCAGGAGCCGGTGATTCTCGTCATCTCCGCCTTCCAGGACGTCACCAACGCGCTGCTCGGGGCGGCGCGGCTCGCGGAACAGCGCGACCGCCGCGCGGATGCCGCGGCCGCGAAGATCGCCAGGCGTCATCACGCCGCCCTCGACGACCTGCTCGGCCGCCGCGGCGCGACGCGCGTCCGCCGGCAGGTCGACGCGCTGCTGGGCGAGCTGCGCGACGCGCTCCAGGGCATCCGCCTGCTCGGCCATTGCCCCCCGCGCGCGTTCGACATGGTCGCCAGCTTCGGCGAGCGGCTGTCGGCGGCCATCGTAGCGGCCTACCTGCAGCGGTCGCACCCGAGCCGCTTCATGGACGCGCGCGCATTCATCGCGACCGGCGACCAGTTCACGCAGGCGGAGGTGATCTTCGACCGCACCAACCGGCAGACGCGCAAGGCGCTGCTCCCGCTGGTGCGCCGCCGCCGGCCGATCATCCCGGTCGTGACCGGCTTCATCGGCGCGACCGCCGACGGCCAGACGACGACGATCGGTCGGAACGGGTCGGATTACACCGCGGCGATCGTGGGCGCGGCGGTCGGGGCCGACGCCGTCGAGATCTGGACCGATGTCGACGGCGTGCTGAGCGCCGATCCGCGCGCCGTCGAATCGGCGTTCGTCCTGCCGCACGTGAGCTACGAAGAGGCGATGGAGCTGTCGTACTTCGGCGCGAAGGTGCTCCACTCGGCGACGATCGCGCCCGCGGTGTCGAAGAACATCCCGCTGCTCATCAGGAACACGCTCAATCCGGCCGCGCCGGGCACGCTGATCTCCCGGACGAAGGGAGACGGCGGGCAGCTCGCGAAGGGGATTACGTCGGTGGCCGACCTCGCGCTGCTCACGCTGCGCGGCCTGAGCATGGTCGGCGTGCCGGGGATCGCCGAACGGCTGTTCCGCGCGCTGGCGGCCGGCGGGGTCAACGTGATCCTGATCTCGCAGGCCTCCTCGGAGCACACGATCTGCTTTGCCGTGCGCTCGGCCGACGCCGCGCGCGCGATCGAGGCGGTGCGCCGCGAGTTCCGGTTCGAGCTGCAGCACCGGCTGACCTCGCTCGACGAGAAGGGCGACCAGTCGATCATCGCCGTGGTCGGCGACGGCATGAAGGGGCGTCCCGGCGTGGCCGGCAAGTTCTTCGGTGCGCTCGGCCGGCACAACATCAACATCAGCGCGATCGCGCAGGGGGCGTCCGAGCGCAACATCTCGTGTGTCGTCGACACCGCCCAGCAGGTGCGCGCGCTGAACGTGGTGCACCAGGCGTTCTTCGAGACGCGCACGCGGCTCGCGCTGGTCGTGGTCGGCGTCGGCAACATCGGCGGGGCGCTCCTGACGCAGCTGCACCAGCAGCGCGGGTACCTGCGGACGCAGGGGTTCGACGTCTCGGTCGTCGGCATCGCCAACAGCCGGCGGTTCGTGCTGGATCCGCGCGGGATCAACCTCGCGCGCTGGCGGGAGGAGCTCGCCGCGTCGCGGCGGAAGATGGATCCGATCGCGCTGGCGCGCGAGATCGCCGGCCTCGAGCTGACCAACGCGGCGCTGGTCGACTGCACGGCGCACGACAGCGTCGTCGACGCGTATCCCGCGTTCGTCAACGCGAATCTCCACATCATCACGCCCAACAAGCGGGCGAACGTGCTGCCGTGGAAACGCTACGCGGCGCTGGTGGAGCTGCTGCGCGCGCGCCAGAAGCACTTCCTCTACGAGGCGAACGTCGGCGCCGGCCTGCCGGTGATGTCGACGCTGCGCGATCTGATCTTCAGCGGCGACGAGATCGTGAAGGTGGAGGGGATCTTCTCCGGCACGCTCAGCTACCTCTTCAACGCGTTCGACGGCAGCGTGCCGTTCAGCGCGCTCGTGAAGCAGGCGCTCGAGCTCGGCTTCACCGAGCCGGACCCGCGCGAGGATCTCTCGGGCGAGGACGTCGCGCGCAAGCTGCTGATCCTGGCGCGCCAGAGCGGCTCGCAGATGGAGATCGGGGACGTGAAGGCGGACAGCCTGGTGCCGAAGGGGCTCGCGCGCGGTCCGTTCTCCGACCGCTTCTTCGACGCCTATGCCCGGTACGACGGCCGGATGGCGGCGCGCCTGCAGCGCGCGCGGGCGCGCACCTCGGTGCTGCGCTACGTCGGCACGCTCGAGGGCAGCCGGGCCCGCGCCGGCGTCAAGGAATTTCCGCGCGATCACCCGTTCGCCACGACAAAGGGGAGCGACAACATCATCGCGTTCACGACCAAGCGCTACGCGCGGACGCCGCTGGTGGTGCAGGGGCCGGGCGCGGGCGCCGACGTGACGGCGATGGGGGTGTTCTCGGACATCCTGAAGCTGCTGCACTACCTGCCGGCGTGAGCCGCGGCCCCGGCACGTCAGTTCGACGTCATGAGCGGCGCACGCTCTGGCTACCCGCAGCTCGAGCGGCTCATCCTCGAACGCTTCCGCCTGAACGCCGCCCCTTACGTCGGCGGACTGGCCGACACATCGCCGGCTGGCTGGTGGCGATGCCTCGCGGTGGCGCAACACCACGGGCTCCCAACCCGCTTGCTGGACTGGACGGCCAGCCCGTTGGCGGGATTGTATTTCGCGACCGCGCCCGCGACGGAGGCGGGAGCGGATCGCGTCGTCTATCGTCTGCCAACCCCGCAGGCGCTGACCGCCGAGGAATTCGCGCACCGGTTTCCGCTGCCGCCGTGGAAGTACGACAACCAGACGATTCTGTTCTTACAGCCCGACCTGACTCACTCGCGAGTATCCGCGCAAAGCAGCCTGTTCTCCGTACACCCGGGAAGACTCGATAGATGGGGATCCGAGCTCTACGAAGAGCAGGTCGACCGGATCACGATTCCCGGTGACGCGTCAGTCGAAATCCTGACCAGCCTCTATCGCTTCGGGATCACTCGGGCTCGGCTGTTTCCGGGCGCTGACGCGGTCGCCGACACCATCGTCTGGGAGGCTCGCGGAAAGGTCATCGACGCACCGGCGGAGATGGGAATCGACGATGCGGTCTGACGGCGGACCGGAAGCGCTTCGACTGGCTGACGGCGCGCGCGGCCGCCGCCCCGGTCGGCGGAGACAACGTTCGCGGAGATGTTGACGAGGCTGGTCGCGAGGTCGTGCTTCCAGGCCGATCGCGCGGCCATGTCGCGCGGGCTTCGTGAGGCTACGGCTGCGGCGGATCGACCGGCGCCATCTGCTCGTCGACCTTCACCTGGAAGCGCCGGAAGTTGGAGTACGTCGCGTCGGCGATCACGCCGGAGCCGTCGGTGTACATGCGGTATTCCTCGTGCATGTGCCTGGGCACCAGCAGCCCGAGCGACGGTTCGGCTTGGTAGGTCACCTCGATCGCCCCGCGCAGCATCTGATTCTGCGCGCGCATGATCGTGCCGAGCACGCGTCCGGTGTCCGGCTCGATCCAGATGCGTCCCTCCATCGGCATGTCCTGCTCGCCGTTGGTCCGGATCATCGTCCCGGCGCCGACTTCCCGGAAATCGACCGCCCACGCCCCGTCGGTCCGCGTCGCATCGTCGGTCTCGTTGTGGTTGTAGAGGAAGCGGAACTGGTTCTGCCGCGTGACCACGCGCAGCGCCATCACCGGCACGTTGATGTTGCGGACGACCGGGCCGACGTTGTAGCGCGCGCTCTCGTTCTTGATGCGCTCGATCTGCTTGGCGGTGGTCGCGTTCGGCTCGAGGAACAGCTTCGCGAGTCTGTTGTTGCGATCGCGCACCAGTTTGCCGTCGACCTCGAAGATGTCGCGGAACTGCAGCCACGAGTCGGCCCCCTCCGGGCGCACCAGCAGGAGATCCGATCGGAAGACGCGCCGCTTGTCGCTGTCGTAGCGGATCCGGCCGAACTGATCGAACCGCCCTCCCTGGCGCGCGTTCTGCTCGTAGCGCTCTTCGGCGACGACCCCGGCGAACTCCTTCTCGTACCGCTCGACGTAGTCGGCCGCGCGTGCGAGCACCACGTCGAGCGCCGGCGGATTGGCGGCGGGCGGCGCCTGCGCGCCGGCGGCCGACCCGGCCATCAGCAGCCCGCAGACGAGCAACCGCGGCCACATGGCGTTACTGCCGGATCGTGCTGGTGACATGTGAGCGACGCGCTTCAAAGGTAACGGCGACACGCTGCCGGTCCGCAGGCACCGGGCTGCTCAGATCATCGTCTACCCCCAGCGGCCCGCGGTCAAGACGGCCGGACTTGCCGCGCCGCAGGACCGCAACCGTCGAGGTTCTCCGATCGCCCCGATTTCCCGGCCTGGCGCCGCCCGCGCGCCGGCCCCGGCGAGACGCCCGCCGCTACGCCGCGCCAATCTCGCCGGCAATCGCGGCCGACATCTCCCTGGTCGTCGCCCTGCCCCCCAGGTCGGGCGTGCGCACGCGGCCGGCGGCGACGACCCGTTCGATGGCCGAGAGCAGCCGATCGTGAAGATCGCGGCGGCCGAGATGGTCGATCATCAGGGCACCCGCCCAGATCGCGCCAATCGGGTTGGCGATCCCCTTGCCCGCGATATCTGGCGCCGACCCGTGAATCGGCTCGAACATCGACGGGGACGTGCGCTCCGGATTGATATTGCCCCCTGGAGCGACGCCGAGACTGCCCGAAATCGCCGACCCGAGATCGGTCAGGATGTCGCCGAACAGGTTGGACGCGACGATGACGTCGACGGTTGCCGGATGGGTCACCATGCGCGCGGCGAGCGCGTCGACGTGGTACTTCCGATACTCCACGGCCGGAAACTCGGCCTTGACCCGCTCGGCCACTTCGTCCCAGAGCACCATCGAGTGCTGCAGCGCGTTGGACTTGGTTGCGCTGGCGAGCAGCCGGCGCGGGCGCGCCGACGCGATCCGGAACGCGTAGCGGACGATGCGTTCGATGCCGTGGCGGGTGAAGAGGCCGGTCTGCACGGCCGCCTCGTGCGGCGTACCGACGTGGACGCGGCCGCCGAGCCCCGCGTACTCCCCTTCTGAGTTCTCGCGGACGCACACCATGTCGATATCGGCCGGCGCGCGGCTGGCGAGCGGCGAGGCGAGGCCCGGCAGCAGGCGCATGGGCCGGAGGTTCACGTACTGATCGAACCGCTGGCGGATCGGCAGGATGAGATCCCAGACGGCGACGTGATCGGGCACCGTCGGCGCGCCGATCGCGCCGAGATAGATGGCGTCGAACTTCGCGAGGATCTCGAGGCCGCCCTCTTCCATCATGCGGCCGTGCGTCCGGTAATAGTCGCATCCCCAGGGGAGCTCGATGAATTCGAGCGTCGTGCCGCTGCCCTGCGTGACGGCTTCGAGCGCGGCCATGCCGGCCGGAATCACCTCGCGGCCGATCCCGTCGCCCGCGATCACTGCAATACGAAACGTCTCCACGACATCGCTCCTTCTGGTTGATCGTGCGTGCGCCGATTATGGCCGCAAATCGCGCAGCGCCGGGAAGCCGGGCACGCCGGACGCCTCGCGCACGGCGCGGAGGATGGCCTCCGCCATCGCATCGGCCGCGAGCGCGCCGATCCGGCTCGCATCGTCCGCGCCGGCGCGGGCGCCGGTGGCCAGGGCGAAGATCGTATCGCCATCGCTCGACGTGTGGCTCGGACAAATCGCGCGCGCCAGGCCATCGTGCGCCATCTGCGCGACACGGGTCGCCGCGGGCCTGTCGAGCGCGGCGTTGGTCGCGACAACGCCCAGCGTCGTGTGCGCGCCGGGCTGCCGGCCGGCCAGACCGGGCGCGCCCGCGCGGACGAGGCGGCGCGCATCGGCGAATCCGGCGCCGTCCGCCGCTCGCGCGCCGGCAACGATGGCGCCGGTCGCGGGGTCGACGACGTCGCCCGCCGCGTTCACCGCCGCCAGCGCCGCCACGATCAGGCCGTCGGCCAGCACGATGGCGGCGCTGCCGAGGCCGCCCTTCATCGCGCGTTCGACGCCGGCCAGCTTGCCGAAGGTGGCGCCCGCGCCGGCGCCCACGCTCCCCTCCGCCACCGGGGCGCCGCTGGCCGCGGCGGCGGCGCGGTAGCCGTGCTCGGCAGACGGCCGCACCCGCGGATCGCCGATCGCCAGGTCGAACAGCGCGGCGCCCGGCACGATCGGCACGCGTACGCCTCCGAAGGCGAAGCCGACGCCGCGCTCTTCGAGAAAGCGCATCACGCCCGCGGCGGCATCGAGACCGTAGGCGCTGCCGCCGGACAGGACGATGGCGTGCACCTGCTGGACCACGTTGACCGCGCCGAGCAGATCGGTTTCGCGCGTCGCGGGCGCGGCGCCGCGGACGTCGACCCCGGCCGTTGCGCCCCGCCCGGTCAGCACGACCGTACAGCCGGTCGGACGCTCCGCCAGCGTGCAGTGCCCGACCGCGATGCCGGGAACGGCGGTCAGCGTCGCGTTGCCCGGCTGGCGTGGCGTCGGCATCCGGTATTATCACCCTATGAGAAACATCTCGCGCCTGCCGGCCCGGCGATCGTGCGGCGCGCTCATCCTGATCTGCCTGACCGCGGCGGCCTGCGCGGCCGCGCCGCGCGAACAGCCGGCGCCGGCGGAATACCAGACGCAGGCGCCGCCGCCGGAGCGCATTCCGATCGGGGAGCTGCCGGACATCGATCCGGCCGCGCTCCTCGCCCACGTCAGGGTCCTCTCGTCGGATGCCTTCGAAGGGCGCGCCCCCGGTTCGGCAGGCGAGGAGAAGACGGTCGCGTATCTGGTCGACAAGTTCAAGGCGGCGGGCCTGAGACCCGGCAACACCGACGGTACCTACATCCAGAAGGTGCCGCTCGTTGGCATCACCCCGGCGCCGGCGCCCCTCGTGCTCAGGAAGGGCGCGGACACCAGGACGCTGGCCTTCAAGGACGACTTCGTCGCGTGGACCAAGCATGTCGCCGACAGCGCGTCGCTCCAGGGCTCCGAGGTCGTGTTTGTCGGCTACGGCGCGTCGGCCCCCGAATACAACTGGGACGACTACAAGGGGGTCGACCTCAAGGGGAAGACGCTGCTGATGCTGGTGAACGACCCACCGGTGCCCGATCCGGAGAATCCCGGCGAGCTCGACCCGAAGGTGTTCGGCGGCAAGGCGATGACCTATTACGGCCGCTGGACCTACAAGCACGAGATCGCCGCGCAGAAGGGGGCCGCGGGCGTGTTCGTGATCCACGAGACCGGCCCGGCCGGCTACCCGTTCGAAGTCGTGCAGAGCATGACCGGCGAGCGGTTCGATCTGGTCACCCCCGACAAGAACATGGGGCGCGCGGCCGTCGAAGGCTGGATCTCGCTCGAGCAGGCGACCGCGCTGATGGCGATGGGCGGGCAGAAGTTCGACGAGCTGAAGAAGCAGGCGGCGACGCGCGAGTTCAAGCCGGTGCCGCTCGGCGTCAGCGCGTCGATCACGATCAAGAACACGCTGAGGACGATCGACTCGAAGAACGTCCTCGCGAAGATCGAGGGCAGCGATCCGCAGCTCAGGAACGAGTACGTGGTCTACACCGCGCACTGGGATCATCTCGGCAAGGACGACACCGGCATCTACCACGGCGCCGAGGACAACGCACTCGGCTGCGCGGCGCTCATCGAGCTCGGACGCGCGTTCAGCCGGATGGCGGTGCCGCCGAAGCGCTCGATCCTGTTCCTGTCGGTCACGGCCGAGGAGCAGGGGCTGCTCGGCTCGCAGTACTACACGGTGATGCCGGTGTATCCGCTGGCGAAGACGATTGCCGACATCAACATGGACAGCTGGAACACGAGCGGCCGCACGCGCGATCTGACGATCATCGGGGACGGCGCGTCGGATCTGGACGACTACGCGCGCGATGCGGCCGGCGAACAGGGACGCGTGATCCGCCCCGATCCCGAGCCCGAGAAAGGGTTCTACTACCGCTCGGATCACTTCAATTTCGCGAAGATGGGCGTTCCGGCGCTGAACCCTGACGCCGGCATCGACTACATCGGCAAGCCGGAGGGCTACGGCGAGAAGGTCCGCGCGGAATGGACCGAGAACCGCTACCACAAACCGGCCGACGTCATCATGCCCGACTGGGACCTCACGGGCACGGTCGAGGACCTGAAGGTGTATCTGGCGGTCGGCTACCGCGTGGCGCAGGCCGACACGATCCCGGCGTGGAAGCCGGGCAGCGAGTTCAAGGCGACGCGCGAGCGGATGCTCGCGAAGTGACGCCGTGCCGCCCGCCGTCTTCGTCTACCTCGTGCACCACGGCGAGGCGGTCGGGCCTGAGGTCGATCCGCTTCGCCCGCTGTCGGCGCAGGGTCTGGCCGCGGTGGAGCGCCTGGCGGCGCTCGCGGCGGCGCGCGGGGCGAAGCCGGCCGTCGTCTGGCACAGCGGGAAGCTGCGCGCGCGCCAGACCGCCCAGCAGTACTGGCGCGCGTGCAACGCGCTCGCGGGGCTCTCGGCCACGCGCGATCTCCAGCCAGACGACCCGCCCGCCTTCATCCGCGACCGGCTGCGGGCGGAGCCGCGCGACCTGATGCTCGTCGGACACTTTCCGCACCTGCCGGCGCTGCGCGCGCTGCTGACCGGCGCGTCCGGCGCCCAGGCGACGTTCCCTCCACACGGCATCGTGGCGCTGCGAAGCCTCGACGCAGGCGAATCGTGGGAGGAAGTCTGGCGGATCGAATGCTAGTGTCCCGTCCCAGTGGTTCGCGACACCATTCGCGGGCGGCGCATCCCCGCTGGCGGCGTTGCTCGTCGCTCAGATATACCCAATATCCTCACTCCTCGCGCCTGGCCATCGGGGCGCGGCGCTCCGCGACTGATGCCACGATCCACTGGGACGGGACACTTGGCGCGCAGGTCCGGAGGCCGCACGACGGGGGACGCGAGCCTACCGGATCACCACGCCGATCGCCGTGCGCCAGTAGTGCAGCTGGCCGGCGCTCACGTCGATCCGGACGTCGCCGGTGTTCAGGTCCTTCCAGCTGCGGATGTACTTCACGTCGCCGCGGAGCCCGACGTGATCGTTGAAGTAGCCCATCACGCCCGCGCCGAGATTCCAACCCGGCATGTTGTCCGACGAGGACACGCTGGTGACCGTGTTGTCGTCGACCTGCGTGCGCACGAGGCCGGCGCCGCCGGTGACGAATGGCCGGAATCCCGCGCCGCGCGTGCCGCCGAAGGGAATGCCCACGATCAGATTGGCCATGAGATCGATCACGGTGTTGTCGCCGAAATCGTTCTGGCTGCCGAAGAAGCTCGGGCTGTACCCGAACGCGATCTCGCCGCCGATGATCCCGGCGCCCATGCCGCCGGCATCGACGCCGAAGCTGCCGCGCCCGTTGTCGATCTGGCTGCCGAAGTTCACGCCGGCCCACGGGCTGACGTAGCCTTCGGCGTGCGCCGGGCTGGGGGCCGCGATCGCCACGACCGCAGTGAAGACGAGGGCTGTCATGACTCGTCGCATTGCGCCTGCTCTCCTTGTTGAGCCCGACGGCGACGCCGTGCGGGCGACCCCGGAACGGCTGCAAGCGACGTACCCCGGCAGGCGCCCCGGCGTGCGTTCGGCCGTGAAGGTCGGCACGCGCTTCCGTTCGGTCGCCGACGCCGCCCCGGCCAAAGCCCGGCCGCCCGGTGATGTCTCCGGTGGATCCCGCGGGGCTGCGACAGCTCAGGCGCGCGCCGCACCGGCCGCGCACGACACGAGCAGCTCCCAGGCGCGGCGCACGTGCGCTTCGGTGGTGTCGAGGTGTCCGACGGCGAGCCGGATCGCGATGCGCCCGCGCAAACGCGTATGAGTCAGGAAGACTTCGCCGGTGCTGTTCACGGCATCCACGAGCCGCTCGTTCGCATCGTCGAGCCCCTCCGGCGGCAATCCGGATCCGGCCGGGACCGACGGATTCCACCTGAAGCAGACGACGCTCAGCGGCACCGGCGCGACGCGCTCGAAGTCGGGATGCGCGTCGACCCAGGCGCCGAAGCTGCGCGCGATGGCGATGTGGCGGCTCAGATGGCGGCGGATGGCGCGCGCGCCGAACGAGCGCAGGATCATCCAGAGTTTCAGCGCGCGGAACCGGCGCCCGAGCTGGAACCCGGTGTCCATGAGGTTCTTCACCGGGGCGGTTTCAGTCGTCTGCAGATACGCGGGCGTCAGCGCGAATGCCGCGCGGATCGCGTCCATGCGCCGTGTGTAGAACGCGCTCAGGTCGACCGGCGTGAACAGCCACTTGTGCGGGTTCACGACCAGCGAGTCTGCGCGATCGGCGCCTTTCAGGACGTGCGCGTGCGACGGCAGCATCGCGGCCATCCCGCCGTAGGCCGCGTCGACGTGCAGCCAGAGCGATTCGGCGGCGCACACCTCGGCGATCTCGCCGACCGGGTCGATGCTCGTCGTCGCGGTCGTGCCCACCGTGGCGACGACGGCGATCGGCAGGCGGCCGGCCGCGCGGTCTTCGGCGATCGCCGCCTTCAGCGCGTCGACCCGCAGGCGGAATTCCTCGTCGATCGGAATCTTGCGCAGCGACTCGAGGCCGAGCCCGATCGCCATCACCGCCTTGTCGATCGAGGAATGCGCCTGCTCCGAGCAGTAGACGCGCAGCGGCGGCACGTCGGGGCGCCCGGCCAGCCCGCGCGCGCGCACGTCGTCAACCGCGGCCTGCCGCGCCGCCACCAGCGCGTGCAGGGTCGAGGTCGAGGCGGTGTCGTAGATCACCCCTTCGAACGCGTCGGGCAGGCCGATCAGCCGGCGCAGCCAGCCGAGCGCCACCTCCTCCAGCTCGGTTGCGGCAGGCGACGTGCGCCAGAGCATGGCCTGCTGATTGAGCGCCGCGGCGAGGAATTCGGCCAGGACGCCCGGCGCGCTGCCGGTGATCGGGAAGTAGGCGAGGAAGCCGGGGTGGTTCCAGTGCGTCAGGCCGGGGACGAGGATCCGCTCGAAGTCGGCGACGATTGCCTCGAAGCTCTCGCCTTCTTCGGGCGCGCCGGCCGGCAGCGCCGCCACGATGTCGCCGGGCGTGGCGCGCGAGAGGACGGGGTACTTCCCGGGATGTTCGAGGTATTCGGCGATCCAGTCGACCAGGGCGTGCCCGTGCCTGCGGAAATCGGCGGCGTCCACGGGCACATCCTAGGGCGGTTAGTCCTTGCTGTCCACCGTCACCGTGACCGGCGAGATGAGACGGATGGTGAGCGGCGCACCCGCGGCGAGCTGCGCCGGGTGGCTGTCGCTCGCCATCGCGACCGCGGCCCCGCCGCCGGCGCCCGCCAGGCCGCCGAGCACCGCGCCCTTGCCGCCGCCGAGGATCGCGCCGAGGATGGCGCCGCCAACGGCGCCGCCCCCCACCTTCTGCGCCGCGCTGGGAGCTTCGCCGACGCGGTAGATCGTCTCGGTGCTGATCGGCACTTCCGTGCCGTCGTCGAGCACGAGCGTGTGGAACCGGATGCCGAGCCGTGCCTGTTCCTTGAACTTGCCGCCGCGCTCGACGAGCGTGACCGAGCCGAGCGCCTTGGCGCCGGCGGGGATGGCAACCCGGTCGTCGACGCGCACCGCGCGCGTGACGTGAGCCTCGATCCGATCTTCGACGTGAGCCGTCTCGGTCGTGATCGACGTCCTGGTCTGCAGGCCGATCACCGAGTCGGCGGCGACGACCAGTTCCTCGCGCGCAGGCTCGGCGGCGCTGGCCGCCGGCGCCGGCTCGGGCGCGGCCGGTTCGTCGGCATGCGCCGTCGCGGCGGTGTCCGGCAGCGCTTCGGGCGCGCCGGCCGCCGAGGGTGCCCTGGGCGCGGCGATCGGTCGAACGCGCTCTGCGGCCGTCGTGTCGCGGCGAGCGGTTTGATTCGCCGGGCGAGCGGGCTCTGGGCTCGGCCGCGCGGCCACGGCGTCCGGTTCGGGTCGGCTTGTCGATCCCACGTTGCCGGAGGACGGTGTCGGTCTTGCCCGGGCGGATGCCGCCGCCGGCTCTGACGATGCGATTGGTGATTCGACGGCGACCGCGGGCTCCTGCACGGACAAGGGCTGGGCGCTCGCCGCGGCCGCAGACCTCTCGACGGCGGGTGCCCCGGCGGCGGCGGCCGGGGTCGGAACGGCGTTCTGCCGGGTCGCGAGATACCCGCCGCCCGCGGCAGCGACGATACATGCGACGGCAAGTGCGCCAAAGGCCAGACGACTGGAAATCATCGGGGTGCTCCTGTCGGGAAACCGCTCCACCCTGACGCAAGCCACGTGCCGGCGCGCGTGGCGGCGATCGCGCGCAAATGCCTATGACGTGAACGGTTACCAGGGATCGCGCTGTCCCCTCGCGTCGAAAGTGTCCTTGCCCGAGAGCAGCCCCGCACAAATCCTCAAACTCCATTGATAAGATCCCCTCATGCCCGTTTCGCGTGACATTGTCGTCGTGGGCGCCGGCATCGTCGGCTGCGCCATCGCGTATGAGATGGCGCGGCGCGGGGCGTCGGTCGAGGTCGTCGACATGCGTGCGGCCGGCATGGGCGCCACCCAGGCGGCGGCCGGGATTCTGGCGCCCTTCATCGAGGCCGGCGAGGACAGCCCGCTGCTCGACTTCGCGGTGCGCAGCCTCGATCTGTTCGATCGCCTGCTGCCCGACGTCGCCCGCGACAGCGGCCAGCCGATTCTGTACAGGCGGACCGGCACGCTCGAAGTTGCCGCCGACGACCGCCGCATGAGCCGATTCGCCCTGACGGCCCGACGGCTCGAGCAGCGCGGCGTGCGCGCGACGCTGCTGGACGCGGCGGGCGTGCGCGGGGAAGAGCCGTATCTTTCGCAGGGCGTCGTTGGCGGGCTGCTGGTGCCCTCGCAGGGGTTCGTGTCGGCGCCGCAGCTGCTGTCGGCGCTCGCTGCCGCCGCGCGGCGGCACGGAGCGCAGCTGGTCGAGCGTGGACGCGTGCGGCGGGTGAGGGCCGACGGCCCGGGCCTCGTGGTCGAGACCGAGCGCGGCTCGCTCTCGGGCGATCGCGTGGTAATCGCGGCCGGCAGCTGGTCGGGTGGCATCGAAGTCGACGGGGCGGAGCAGCCGGCGCCGGTGCGCCCGGTACGCGGGCAGCTGCTGCACCTCGAGTGGGTGGGCGCGCCGCTGAAGCGGGTGACCTGGTCGGAGCGCTGCTATCTGGTGCCCTGGGACAACGGCACGCTGCTGGTGGGCGCGACTTCAGAAGACGCAGGCTTTGACGAACGCGCCACGGCGGCCGGCGTGCACGATCTGCTGCAGGCGGCGTGCGAGATCGTGCCGCACGGGTGGACGGCCGGATTCGCCGGCGCACGCGTCGGGCTGCGGCCCGCCTCGGGCGACGAACTGCCGATCATCGGTCCGTCGCGGGCGCTGCCGAACCTGCTGTATGCGACCGGCCACTACCGCAGCGGCATCCTGCTGGCGCCGCTCACGGCACAGCTGGTCGCCGACCTCGTGCTCGAGAATCGTGCGGATCCGCTCCTCGCGCAGACCGCGCCTGAGCGGTTCGGGCTGTTGTGACCAGCACAATCAGGAGGTCGTCCGCGAAGGCCAGTGGCTGGCGCACGCGGAGCGCGGCGATACCGGCGATCGGTTCGGCCCCGAATTCAGCGGCGCGACCGAGCGCGAGGCCGTCGACCGTCTCACGCGGTGGCTCGAGTGGCAGGCCGAGCACATCTCCGCGCTCGAGGCGCTGCAGGCGGCCGAGCGCGCCTATCACCGTACGATTGCCGGCAGCGCGTTCGCGAGCCCGACCGAAGGGCCGTCGGCGGCGGAAATGCAGAAGGACTCGCTGAATGCGCTCGAGGCGGCCCGCGTCCGGCTCGACGAGGTGCGCGCGCGGAAGCCGGACTGAACGGCCGGCGTCCAGCCGACGATGGCGTGCGGCCGGGACGCGTCTGGCGCGCGCGGGGAGTAGACGATGAAGCTTGCCAGATCCGAGATCGACGCCCGGATGCCGGCGCTCGCGGGGTGGACGCTCGCCGGCGACGAGATCCGGAAGCAGTACACGTTCGAGGATTTTCCGGCCGCGATCGCGTTCGTGGATCGGCTCGCGCCCGAGGCGGAGCGCGCCGATCATCATCCCGACATCCTCATCAACTACAAGCGGGTGACGCTCACCTACTCGACGCACAGCGAAGGCGGCCTGACCGAGAAGGACTTCGCCGGCGCTGCCGCCGCCGATCGGCTCGCGCGGGGATGAGGCTGAAGCCGACCTACAGCTCGCGCGAGGTCGCGGCGCTGACCGGCCTGACGGCGCGGCGGCTGCAGCTGTGGGACGAGGGCGGACTGCTCTCACCGTCGATTCCTTCCCACCGGACCGACGCCGGCGGCCACACCGAGCGGCGCTACACGCCGATCGAGCTCTTCGAGCTGCTGGTGCTCGCGGAGCTGCGCGCCCGCGGCTTCACCATCCGGCAGCTGCACGCGGTGCTCGCGGTGCTCGGCGAGCAGTTCCACGTGCGGCTGTTCGACGCAACCGGCGGCGGGGGACACGTGCGGCTGCTCACCGACGGCCGGGAGATCTACGCGCGGACCGATCGCGGCCAGTTCTTCAATCTGCTGCAGACGCCCGCACAGCCGCTGCTGGCGATTGGCGACGAAGGGCTGCTGAAGGAGCTCAGCGGGAAGGTCCGGCGCAGGCGAACGAAGCGGACGAAGCGGAGCGCGGGGATCAGGTGATCGGGAAGGTCTTCTCGAGGCCGTCGGCCGGCCGCGGGATCACGTGCACCCCCACGAGCTGCCCGACGCGCCGCGCCGCCGCCGCGCCGGCGTCGGTCGCCGCCTTCACCGATCCGACGTCGCCGCGGACGATCGCGGTGACCATGCCGGCGTCGACCTTCTGCCAGCCGACGAAGACGACGTTGGCCGTCTTCACCATGGCGTCGGCGGCCTCGATCATGCCGACCAGGCCGATGGTCTCGACCATGCCGAGGGCGTCGCCGAGCGCGCGCTTGTCCTTGTCTGCCATGAGCTACTGGATTCTACCCCGAGCGGCAACCTCCATCCGCTCCAATATGCGATTCCCGTCGACCAGCACGATCTCGTCGACCAGGTTCGACACGACGCAGGAATGGTTCGGAACGACGAAGACGCGGGCGCCCGGCTCGAGCCGCGTCGACCCGGCGACCCGGACGGTCGCATGCTCCTCAGACAGCCGCTCGAGAACGAGCGTGCCGTCGACGCCGGTTCCGCCCTCGTCGAGGATCGCGCCGTAACCCGGCATCGGGCTGAAGCCTCTGGCCTGATCACCGGTCAGCGTCTTGCTGCCGCAATCGAGGATGATCCGATCGGGCGCCGGCTTGGATACGACCGTCGCGAGAACCATGAGCGCGCAGTCGTCCAGCGCCGCGCTGCCCAGCGCCACCTGCGTGCGGTCGAAGTAGATGTAGTTGCCCGCACGGATCTCGGTGATGCCGCGCTGCGCGGCGGCAAACCGCAGCAGCGGCGTGGCGCCGACCGACAGCTCCTCGATCCCGATCCCTGAGGCCGCCGCGCGATCGCGCAGGCCGGTGAGGATTCGCGCCTCCTCGAGGGCGATCGCGCGCAGGTCCCGTTCGGACGGCGCCTGATAGGCATGGCCCGCGTGGCTCAGCAGGCCGCGCAGGCGCAGGCCGTCCAGGCCGTCGATCGCCTGCACGAAGGCGAGAGGATCGGCGTCCGGATCGATCCCGCAGCGATGGAAGCCGACGTCGACCTTGACGAGGACATCGAGGCGCCGCCCGGCACGACGCATGACGGCCGACCACGCGCGCGCGACCTCGAGATGGTCGACGATGATCGAGATCGCCGCGCGATCCATGAGGGCGAGCAGGCGCGCGGCGTTCGACGGGTTGATCGGGTAGGGCAGGCGGATGTCGGCGATGCCGGCGCCGGCGAACACCTCCGCCTCGCCGAGCTGGGCGCAGCAGATGCCGGCGGCGCCCGCCTCGATCTGCCAGCGCGCCGCGACGGGCGACTTGTGGGTCTTCGCGTGTGGACGCAGGCGGGCGCCGGCGGCAGCGGCGACCTCCTGCGCGCGCTGGATGTTCCGCAGCGCGCGGCTGCGATCGACGACGACCTGGGGCGTCGGGAGATCCGGGAGCTGCACCCCGCCATTCTACGCAGCGCGGCCCGCCGGCGCGTCACGCGCCGGCGGGACTGGCCCGCAGACCGCACCGGCGACACGCGACGCACCGCGGGCAGGTCCGGCGCGAGCCTGGCGTGACCGCGTCACGCTCTGCTCGGCGAAGCGCACGGGCCGAGCGCACGGCCCGGCGGCGCTGGCGATCCGTGAATGGGGCCCACAGGCGGTCCCGGCTCATATCAGTCCGGCTCCGGCTGCACGGCATCCTGGCCTGCCCCTCGGAGATCTGGCTGCTCGATGGCGAGCCGCCGCTCGCGCTCGCGTCGGCCCGGGAATGCGTGGCGCTCGAACCCTTCCGGGAGGAGGGCTACCGCCGCCTCATGCGCATCCACGCGGCCCTGGGCGATCGCGCCGAAGCGCTCCGGGTGTACGAAGCCTGCCGCGCGCTGTTGGCGAAAGAGCTGGGCACGGACCCGTCGCCGGAGACGCAGGCGGTCCACCAGGACGTGCGCGACGCCCGTTCAGGCCGCGCGGCGTCCACCGCCTGATCATTCTCGAGGGTCCCCGACCGGGCTGCCCGACGGTCCTGCGCGTGGCCGGCCGACGCGTGCGGCGCTACGCCGGCTGCGAATCCGGCGCGAACAATCCGGGGAAGCGCTCGCGCCGCACCTCGAAGCCGGGGAAGATCGGCGCCGGATCCGCGACGCCCAGGTGCGAGACGACGATCTCGGCGAACACGTCGCGGAAGTCGGTCGTCACGGCGAGGTCCCGTCCTTCGAACCGCTGCTCCCTCGCGAGCCCGGGCCAGCGGCCGTACACCCGTCCTCCGCGGGCCCCGCCGCCGACGACGAGCATCGCGTTGCCGTGGCCGTGATCGGTGCCGCCGTTGCCGTTCTCGCTCACGGCGCGTCCGAACTCCGACATCGTCAACACCACCGTCTCGTCCATGCGGTCGCCGAGGTCGGCGATCAGCGCGCCCACGGCGCGGCCGAAGTCGTCGAGCCGCGCGGCGAGCTGTCCCTCGCCCGATCCCTGGTTCACGTGCGTGTCCCAGCCGCCGATCTCCGCGAAGGCGATCTCCATGCCGACATCCGCCTTGGCGAGCTGCGCGATCTGGGCGAGCGCCTGGCCGAAGGGGGAGCGCGGGTACTCGACGCCGGGCGCCGGACGATAGCGCGCGGGACCGGCCGAGGCGAGCTGCCGGAGCGCGTCGAAGGCGTCGCGGCCGGTGCGGCCCAGCGTCCGGTCCGCAGCCTCCGCGTACTCCGCCTCGAACGATCCGCCGAGCTTGGCGCCGCCGCGGAGGCCGAACTGCGCGATCCCGCGCATCGCGAGCGCCGGCGCCGGCCCCTGCAAGGCGCGAGGCATCTCCGGCGTGAGCGCAACGGCGCGCAGCGGCGCCGGCGGCTCCTCGCGGCGCACGCGCAGGCAGCGGTTCAGCCATCCGTCGCCGGTGCTCTTCACGCCAGGGGTCGCCGTCTCCATGTAGTCCTGCGCGTCGAAATGCGAGCGCGTGCTGTCGGGCGATCCGCACGCGTGGACGATCGCGAGCCGGCCGCTCCGCCACAGCGCGTGCAGCGGGCCGAGGCGTGGGTGGAGCCCGAAGAAGCCGTCGAGATCGAGCGCGGATCCACCCGTGCCGCCGGGAGGCGCGATCGCGATGCCCGGCCGCGCCTGGTAGTACGCCGCCTCGCCGAACGGCACGACCAGGCTCAGGCCGTCGACGGCACCGCGCTGGAAGATGGCGATCAGCCGTCTGGCACGGGAGGCGCCGGCGGCCAGCGCCGTGCGTGCGAGAAACGACGGCGCGAATCCCACGCTCACCAGAGCGAACGCGCCGTTCCTGAGGAAGACCCGCCGCGACTGCATGCTGTGCTCCCCACGCAGGCCTGACGCCTGCACTTCCGGCGCGTGCGACCAGACGAGGCGCTACCGCCGCTGGAACTCCGGCGAACCGAGCGCGAGCGCAATCTGCTGAACCTTCGTCGGCGCCCGCGCGATCGTCTCCCGCGTCGCCGGGCTCGCCTCGCCGAAGAGCGCAGCGTCGATCGTCCACCGCTCGGGCGCGAACGCCACGCCCGGCACCCGACCCGACGCCAGCGCCAGCGCGAGGTTCATCCGCTCGACGAGGGCGCCGGCGTTCACCCAGGCGTCCGCCGTGTCGTGGTAACCGGTTGGCGGCTGGCATTGATACAGCGGCATGCCCAGCTGCTGCACCGCGCGGACCAGCGGCGCGGCGCGCGTGACGTCTGCATCGAGCGCGCGCACGGCACTGACGACGAACTCGAACGGCGTCTTCACCTTCGCCCGGTAGCCGCTGGGTGCGAGCAGCTCGGGCGCGGCCAGGATCTCCCGCATCACCGCCCGGAGGTCGCCGTGGGTGGAAGTGAAGCGGGCGGCCACGCGATCGACGAGCGCGGGCGGCGGGGCGTCGCTCACGAACCGGCGTGCGAGCTTGCCCGCGATGAAGCGCGCGGTCGCCGGCTGCGCTGCGAGGATGTCGAGCACGCGCTCGCCGTCCTCGATGCCGCCGCCCGCCGCAATGCGGTGGCCGAGCACGATCTTGGCGCCCCGGTCGTGGGCGCGCGGATCGAAGCGGAACGGCCCGCCGCGGCGCGGCTGCTGAACGGTCCACCCCGTGAACGCGCGCGCCACCTCCGTCACGTCGCGCTGCGTGTAGCCGCCGTCGACGCCCAGGGTGTGCAGCTCCATCAGCTCGCGCCCGTAGTTCTCGTTCAGCCCGCGCCGCGCGCCGGATTGACGCGCGCCGGCGGGGTCGGCGGCGCTCATCCAGTTGTCGAGATAGAAGAGCATCGCCGGGCTCTTCGCCGTCGCGCCGAGCAGCTCGCGGAACGATCCGAGCACGTGCGGCCGGATCGCGTCGCGCTCGTAGGCGGTGAGCAGGAACCGGTCGGGCCCCTTGCGCGCATCGACGTTGAAGTGGTTGAACCAGAAGTCGACGAGCACCTCCTGGAGCTGGCGCTCGCTGTAGGCCGCGCGGAGGATCTTCTGCTCGGAGAGCTCGACGAGCGGCTGGTTCGCGCGCCGGACCTCGTCGCCAGGCCCCGCCGGCGTCGTCTCCTCGCCGCGCGGCTTCGCCAGCCGCTGGCGCTCGCGCCGCGCCTCGAGCGCGGGCCGCGCGTACTGCTCCGCGATCTCGCGCGACGTCAGGGCGGAGGTCTCGAAGCCGGCCAGGCGCCCCTCGATCGCCGTGTCGTCGATCCGCTCGGGATGAAGCTGCTCGTCGATGTAGCGGGCGAGGCCGATGCGCTGCACGCGGGCGACATCGACCGGCCGCGGCCCGTAGGTCGTCCGGCTGAGGAAGTGCACGATGGCCTGGCGATCGGGCTCGCGTGCGGGCGACTCCCCGCTGCCGGCCAGGGACCGCGCGGCCGACACGATCGCGATCGCGGCCAGTGAGACTCGGGCGGCAGCCCTGATCTTCATGCCGCGATTAGACCGGCCGATCCGTGCGCAGGTAAAGTCGCGCGCCCGCAAGGCCGGCGGCCGCCATTCAGTGCACGGTAACCTGCTCCGACTGGAACTCGTGCAGCGTCCAGCCGTCGTCGAGCAGCAGCCGCTCGATCATCGCGTGCCGCTGGAACGCCGTGAGGGCGTCGTCGAACCGTTCGATCGACGCGCCCGTGGGACTCCAGCGCGCAGGCACGCGCAGCTCGTACTCTGAATCCTCGCCCGTCAGGCCCAGCTCGCAGACGACCGTTTCGTCCTCGTCGCGGCTGAAGATCCACCGCAGCACGCGGACGTGTCGATCGCAGTGACGGCTCCGATCGACCCGCGCTTCGAGCTCGTCGAGATACTCCAGCGAATGGAGGGGGCGCATGACCGCCGCGGATCGCAAGGACGGTGCCAGTCGAGGCGTCAGTAGGCGGCGAGCTCCCTGGAGAAGAACGGCAGCAGCTTGGTGGCGATCCGCTGGCGAATGACACCATTGTGATCGCCCGGGTAGGCCTCGAACGCGTGGGGAATGCCCGCGCGCTCCATCGCGGCGGCCAGGCTCTGATTCGCGCGGAGCAGCCGATCCTCGGTACCGACGTCGAACGCCACCTTGACCTGTTCGATTGCCGGTTTCAGGCCGGCGATCCGCGCGGCGAGCGGCTCGCGCAGCCCCTGGCCGGGCGCGCCTTCGACCCGTTCGGTCTCCCGATCCAGGCAGCTCGCGCTCATGCCATAGACGGCGCTGAAGAGCTCCGGATGATCGGTGGCCAGCAGAAACGCTCCGCAGCCGCCGCGCGAATGGCCGCCGATGCCGCGGCTCTGGCGGCGGGCGATCGTCCGGTAGGTCGCGTCGACGTGGCCCACCAGCTCGGTCGCGATGAAATCCTGATACACCCCGTTGATGTCGGGCATGACGATGATCATCTCGCGCACCACGTTCAGGCGCACGAGATTGTTCATGGTCGTCATGATGTTGAGGCCCGAGTAGTTGCCCGCGAGAAACGACTGCGGCGTGCCGCCTCCGCCGTGCAGCAGGTAGACGACCGGGTAGCGGCGCCCGGCGTCGCCGTCGTAGCCCGGCGGCAGGTAGGTGATGACCTGCCGGCCGTCGATCGTTTCGATGACGATGCGCCCCTGGGCGCGTGCGGGGGCGGGATGGAGAAGTACGGCGGCGAGGAGCGCGGAAAAGAGCCACCGGCGCGGGAAATATGTCGCGGCCATGCGGGCGATTATAGGACGCGCGGCTCAGGGCGCCGGATCGAGAATCGCAGCGGCGCGGTCGAGCGCGCGGGCGAGGCGCTCGGCCTCCGCGGCGACGCGCTGCGGATCGCCGGACCGCACGGCCTCGGCCACGCCGGGCACGGGCTCGGCTTGGTAGCTCGGCGCCGGTGCGTAGATCAGATGGCGATACCACGGACGTTCCGCGAGTCCGTTCGGATCGACGAACGCGCGTTCCACGGCCATCAGCGCCTGATTGATCGCGGTCCGTTCCTCCTCGTCTGCGCCGATCGATGCGAGCACCGCCTCCATGCGGGTGCCGGCGGCGCCGGCGGCCGCGGAAAAACGATCCGCCGCCTGGCGCAGCAGAGGCAGCGAGGCGCGGTGCGGCGGCTGGCTCGATCGGACCTCCTCGATGAACTCGCGCACGCGTGCGGCGTACGGCCGGTAGTCGAACGGCAGCAGGTCGGCGTTCGCCAGCCGCAGCGCGATCAGCCCCCAGAGCCGCGTCATCGCGAGCTGGTAGCGGAACCCGGGATCGCCGAAGCGCTGCACGAAGCGATGGGTGTCGTAGGCGGAATGATAGACGCCGTAGGGCCCGGTGAACGACAGGTCGGCAATCGGCACGCCGAGATGGTTGAGGAACACGGAGTAATCCGAGCCGGTACCGATGCGATTGTTGACCAGATCCGGGCCCCTCCGCGCTGAGGCGGCAATCGAGCGTCCGCTCTCGGGATCGACGACAACGTCCGCCGCTTCGCGCACGAGCCGATTGAGCGAGGGCACGGCCGTCGCCTGAAAGGTCGCGCCCGACGCCGCACTGTCCACGTTGATGTAGGCGACCGCGTGCGCCGACAGCGTCCGCTCGTTCTGCTCGCCCCACTCGGTCGAGCCGGTGAGCGCGAGCTCCTCGCCGTCCCAGCTCGCAAAGACGATCGTCCGTTTCGGCAGCCAGCCCCGCTGCGCGAGCCCACCGAGCGTGCGCGCCAGCTCCATCAGGGCCGCCGTTCCGGTCGCCGGATCGACGCCGCCGAACACCCACGCGTCGCGGTGATTGCCGACGACGACGAGGTCGTCGGGCCGCTCGGACCCGGCGATCCGGCCGATCACCGACCAGATCGGACGGACGGCGTCGTCCATCCGCACGCGCATGTGGACCGTCGTCGTGCCGCCGGCGCGGTAGGCGAGCGGCAGACCACCCTGCCACGCGCGGGGCACGTCGGGGCCGTCGAGCGCGCGCAGGATGGCGCCGGCATCGCGCGCCGACAACGGAGCGCTCAGGATGGCCGGCATCGCCGGCGCGTCCCGCACGGCGACGCGCCTGGCGCCCGGGACCGAGGCCCACCCGGGCGTGAGCGGATCGCCGGGCACGTTGAAGGTGTAGCCGATGGCGCCGCGCTGGATGCGGCTGTCGGGCCCCCACGGGCCATCCGGATAGGCGGGCCCCTTGCGCGAGCCATCATCGGCCGGATCGGAATAGATCAGGATGCCCGCGGCGCCGCGGCGCTGGGCGGTCCACGCCTTGAAGCCGCGGTAGACGTACGGCACCGAATAGCGCACGAGGGCGATGCGGCCCTTCACGGCGATGCCGTGCGCTTCGAGCCAGTCGTACTCGTCGTCGGTCCCGGCGCCGGCGAACACGACGGGCGCCGTGATGTCGCCGGAAGCGGAAAACGCGTGGTAGGCGGGGCCGATCTCGACGCCGGGCGGCGGGCCGGCCTCGAGCGGCGCCTCCCGCATCGACGCGCGCCACGGCGGAGCCCCACCCGGCATCTCGACGACGACTTCGACTGCGGAGGGCGCCAGCACCTGGTGCTCGACGATCTCGACGCGATCGAGTCCGTACTCACGCCAGCGATCGCGCACCCACTCGGCCAGCGCGCGATCGCGCGCCGATCCGGCCGCGTGCGGTTCGGCGGTGAGCAGGGCGTGCGCCTGCTCGATCAGGTCGGCCCGGGGCATCGACAGGAATCGCCGCTCGAGGGCGCGCTCGATCGACGACGACGCCTGGGTGAAACCGAAGATCGCGCCCGCCTCGCCCTGCGACGCAAGGAGCGACCAGCCGCCAAGGGCGCCGGCGAGCGCGGCGCCGGAGAGGAAGCCCAATCGGTTCATCGGGCCGGCCGCCTCAGGCCTCGTTCATGAACGGGTAGCGGTAGTCGCGCGGCGGATTGAAGTTCTCCTTCACGGTGCGCGGGCTGATCCAGCGCACCAGGTTCAGCTTCGACCCGGCCTTGTCGTTGGTGCCGGATGCGCGGGCGCCGCCAAACGGCTGCTGGCCGACGACCGCGCCGGTCGGCTTGTCGTTGACGTAGAAGTTGCCCGCCGCGTATCGGAGCGCCGACAGGCCCTGGACGATGGCCCGCCGATCCCGGGCGAAGACCGCGCCGGTGAGCGCGTAGGGCGAGGTGGCGTCCACCACCGCCAACATCTCCTCCCACCTCGCATCGTCGTAGACGAAGGCGGTGACGACCGGCCCGAAGATCTCCTCGCACATCGAGCGATAGTCCGCCCGCGGGGCTTCCAGCAGCGTCGGGCCGATGAAGTAGCCCTGCGAGTCGTCGATCGTGCCGCCGGCGACGACCTTCGCATGCGTCCGCGCGTGCTCGAGATAGCCGCCGATCTTGTCGAAGGCGCGCCGATCGATGACGGCGCCCATGAAGTTCCGGAAGTCGCGCACGTCACCCATCCGGATGTCGTCCATCATGCCGACCACGCGATCGCGCACGCGCGGCCAGAGCGAGCTGGGGAGGTAGACGCGGCTGGCCGCCGAGCACTTCTGGCCCTGGAACTCGAAGCCGCCGCGCACGATCGCCACGGCGAGCGCGTCGACTTCCGCCGACGGATGGGCAAGGATGAAATCCTTGCCGCCCGTTTCGCCGACGATGCGGGGATAGCTGCGGTAGCCGGCCATCGAGGCGCCGATCGTCTTCCACATGGCGTTGAAGACCGCGGTGCTGCCGGTGAAGTGCACGCCCGCGAGATCCCGGTGCGAGAGCAGCACGTTCGAGATCATGACGGGATCGCCGGCGATCATGTTGATGACGCCGGGCGGCATGCCGGCCGCCTCGTACAGCCGCATCAGATAGTAGGCCGAGTACATCGCGCTCGCCGCCGGCTTCCACACGACGGTGTTGCCCATGAGCGCCGGCGCGGTCGGCAGGTTGCCGGCGATGGAGGTGAAGTTGAACGGCGTGACGGCGTAGACGAACCCCTCGAGCGGGCGGTACTCGAGCTGGTTCCACATCGTGTGATCGCTCAGCGGCTGCTCGTCGAGCAGCTCTTGCGCGTAGCGGGCATTGAAGCGCCAGAAATCGATCAGCTCGCAGGCGGCGTCGATTTCGGCCTGGTACGCCGTCTTCGACTGCCCGAGCATCGTCGCGCCGTTGATCGTGTCGCGCCAGGTCGTCGCGAGCAGCTCGGCCGCCTTCAGGATGACGGCGGCGCGATCCTCGAACGACCAGGCGCTCCACTCGGCGTGCGCGCGGCCGGCCGCGTCGATCGCCTGGCGGACGTGCGCCTCGGCGGCCGTGTGATACCTGCCGAGGACGTGCGCGTGATCGTGCGGCATCACCGAGGGCGCGGTCGTCCCCGTGCGCACGTCGGCGCCGCCGATGATGAGCGGCATGTCGATCGTCTCGCCCGCCATGGCGTCCAGCCGGGCCTTGAGCGCCGCCCGCTCCGGCGCGCCCGGCGCGTAGGCGCACGTCGGCTCGTTGATCGGAGGGGGAACGCGGCGGCGGCCGGCAAATGCGGCGAACGGCATGCCCACCAGTGTAGTGCTGCGGACCGGACCTGGAGCTCAGCGTCCAGCCTGCGCCTGAGCTGCCGCGGCGCGCGCGGCGAAACGTTCCTGCGCCTGGCGCGTGAGGTGCGGCACCAGGCCCAGCATGCGCTGCGCCGTCATCAGCTGTCCGCGGTGGTGCATCTCGTGCTCCTTGGCCGACATCAGCATCTCGAAGCGGCTCTTGCTGGCCGGCTCGGCGCCCGGCGGCATCGCCACGCGCTCGGCGAGGAACGCCTCGGAGCACCCCTCGAGGAAGGCTGCGAAGAGGTCGCCCTCGGTCTTCAGCAGCGCCAGGAGCTCGGCCTTGGTTCGCGGCTTGGCCTCCTCGGCCGCCGCGGCCTGCATGAATGCCGGGAAATCGATGGTGGCCAGGTCGGTCACGCCGGTGCCGTGCACGTGCGTCGAGAAGCGGGTCAGCAGCGCGATGTGCGCGAGCGTATGGGCAACGCTCCGGCAGTCGGGTGCCGGACGGAACCCGTACTTCTCTTCGGGAATCTCTCCGGCCATCCCGATCGTGTTGCGGCGCACGGTGCGAAACGCCGCGGCCAGCTCCCTGCCTCCGTAGTAGGTCATCTCCGCCCCCTCCTGGTTTGACGTCCAACCGGCAACTATATGGGGCCGCGCGAACCGATGTAAAGTTGCAGGGACGGCTCAGGCGCATGGACAGCAGCCACGACCTCATCGAGATCTACGATACGACCCTGCGCGACGGGACGCAGGGGCTCGGCGTCTCGTTCTCCGTCTCCGACAAGCTGCGGATCGCCGAGCGGCTCGACGCCTTCGGCGTCCACTACATCGAAGGCGGCTGGCCCGGCTCGAACCCGCGCGACATCGAGTTCTTTGCCGAGGCGAAGCACCGCCGCTTCAGGACGGCGAAGCTCGCGGCGTTCGGCTCCACGCGGCGCAAGGGGACGACGGCCGAATCCGACGAGCAGGTCCGGCTCCTGATCGCGGCGGCGACGCCCGTCGTGACGATCTTCGGCAAGACCTCGATGCTGCACGTCCGCGAGGTGCTGCAGACGACGGCGGAAGAGAACCTCGCGATGATCGCGGACACGATCGGCTTGCTGAAGCGGCACGGCGTCTTCGTCGTGTACGACGCCGAGCACGCGTTCGACGGCTACAAGGACGACGCCGAGTTCGCGCTCGCGACGCTCGCCGCGGCGGAGCGGGCGGGCGCCGACATCGTGACGCTCTGCGACACCAACGGCGGATCGCTGCCGGGCGAGATCGCGGAAATCACGCGCGCGGCACGCGCGGCGCTGGCCGTGCGCATCGGGATCCACACGCACGACGACATCGGCCTTGGCGTCGCCAACGCGCTGGCCGGGATCGAGGCGGGCGCCACGCACGTGCAGGGGACGATCAACGGCATCGGCGAGCGCACGGGCAACTGCAACCTGACGAGCGTCATCCCGAACCTGCACTTCAAGATGAAGCGCCCCTCGGTGCCGGCGGCCTCGCTGAGGCTGTTGACCGAGCTCTCGCAGTTCGTCGACGAGACGGCCAACCTGCGGCCGAACCCCCGCCTGCCGTGGGTCGGCGCCTCCGCCTTCTCGCACAAGGGGGGCACGCACGTGAATGCCGTGCAGAAGGTGCTGAGCAGCTACGAGCACATCGACCCGGCCTCGGTCGGCAACACGCGGCACGTGCTGGTGAGCGACCTGGCCGGCCGCAGCAACATCGTCCTCAAGGCGAAGGAGCTCGGGTTCGATCTGTCGGCCGACAGCGCCAGGCTGAAGGCGGTGCTGGCGCGCATCAAGGAGCTCGAGCATCGCGGGTACGAGTTCGAAGCGGCCGACGGATCGCTGATGGTCCTGCTGCGGCGCGTGTTTCTCGACGAGCGCAAGAGGTTCGACGTCGACGCCTATCACGTCTCGATGCGCGCCGAGGGCGGCGCCTCGATCGTCGAAGCGACCGTCAAGGTGCGCGTCGGCAGCGAGCAGGCCCACACCGTCGCCGAGGGCGACGGCCCGGTGAACGCGCTCGACGCCGCCCTGCGCGCCGCGCTCGTGAAGTTCTACCCGCAACTGGCGGCCGTCCGGCTCACCGACTACAAGGTGCGCATCATCGACTCGACCAGCGGCACCGCCGCGACGACGCGCGTGCTGATCGAGTCGACCGACGGCGTTTCCGACTGGGGCACGATCGGCGTCAACGAGAACATCGTCGAAGCCAGCCTCCAGGCGCTGGTCGACAGCCTCGAGTGCGCGCTGATCAAGGTGGGCGCACCCGTCGGATGACTGGCGCCGGCCGGGAGGCCCGGTGTTGCCGGTGACGCCGCTCCGGTTCGCCATCGTCGGATCGGGGGCCGTCGGCGGCTACTGCGGTGCGCGGCTGGCGCAATCGGGCGCGGAGGTGACCTTCGTCGCCCGCGGCGCCCACCTCGCCGCGCTGCGCGAGCGCGGCCTGTCGATCCGCAGCCCGCTGGGCGATCTCTCGCTCGCCGTGCGCGCCGAGCAGGACGCCGCCCGGGTTCCGCCGGTCGATGTCGCCATCTTCGCCGTCAAGGCCTACAGCAACGACGAAGCGGTGCCGCTGCTCGCAGCAGTCGCGCGCGATCGCGCGATCGCGCTGACGCTGCAGAACGGCGTCGACAGCGTCGACGCGCTGGCGGCCGCCATCGGATCGGGCCGGGTGCTCGGCGGCTCCGCCTACGTTGCGACCGCCCTCGCCGCGCCCGGGCGCATCGAGCAGACGGGGACGCACCAGCGGATCGTGTTCGGCGAGGTGTTCGGGCAGTCCGCGCGCGTCTCCGATCGCGTGAGGGCGATTCACGAGGCGTTTCTCGCCGCGGGCATCGAGTCGGAGGCGGTGGCCGACGCCCGCGCGGCGATCTGGGAGAAGTTCTGCTATCTCTCGCCCTTCGCGGGATTCACCGGCGCGGCCCGCGTCCCGATCGGCCCGCTGTGGTCGAACCCGGCGACGCGCGAGACGATCCTGGCCGGATGCCGCGAGGTCGAGGCGGTGGCCGCCGCCGAAGGGGTGGCGCTCGCGCCCGGGCTCATCGAGCGGATCGCCGGCTACGTGAGCTCGATCCCGGCCTCGACGCGCTCCTCGCTGCTGATCGACCTGCAGCAGGGCAAGCCGATCGAGGTCGAGGCGCTGCTCGGCAGCGTGGTGCGCCGCGGCGCCCGCGCCGGCGTACCGACGCCGATCGCGTCGGCGCTCTACGCCGTCCTCGCGCCGCACGCGCGCCCCGCCGCGCGACCGGACTGATCGGTGCCGGAGATCACGCTGCTGCTCGCGCTGATCATCTTCTGCGCGGGCGTCCTGGCCGGCGCGGTCGGCGCGCTCTTCGGCATCGGCGGCGGCGTGTTCCTCGTGCCGCTCCTCAACCTGGCGCTCCATTTCCCGATCAAGTCGGCCGCGGCGATCAGCCTGACGACGGTGATCGCGACCTCGGGCGCCGTCACGGCCGGCAGCGCCGGCAAGCGGCTGATGAACGTCCGGCTCGGCATGGTGCTGGAGATCGCGACGGCGGCCGGGGCGGTCCTCGGCGGTCTGACGGCGCAACTGGTCGCGCAGGCGACGCTTCAGAAGCTGTTTGGAATCGTGACCGCCGCCGTCGCGGTCCTCACGGTGCTGCGCGCCGGACGCCGCAACGTGATCGCCGACGCCTCGGCGGACCCGGGCCTGCTCGGCGGCCGCTTTCACGACGACGAGTCGGGGGGCACGGTGGTCTACCGCGTGAAACGGCTGCCGCTCGCGCTTGCCGCGTCGTTCGTGGCCGGCAACGTGTCGTCGCTGCTCGGCATCGGCGGCGGCGTGGTGAAGGTGCCGGTGCTGAACGGCTGGTGCGGCGTGCCGCTGCGGGCGGCGGCAGCGACCAGCGCGTTCATGATTGGAGTGACGGCGACCAGCGGCGTGATCATCTACTACCTGAGCGGCCAGGTGGTGCCGCTCGCCGCGGCGGCGGCGGTGCTCGGCGTGCAGGTGGGATCGGCGGCGGGGCTGAGGGTGTCGGCGCGGCTGCCCGTCCGCGCGCTGAAGCTGCTGCTGTCGGCGGTGCTGCTGATCGTGGCGGCGCTGATGTTCGCGCGGGGGGCGCAGTGAGGCCGCGCGGCGCGGACGAGATCGGCGCGCGCCGGCAGGGCGATCTCGATCTCGAGCTGCTGATCGGCCGGCTGCTGCGCATCGGCGTGCGGAGCGCGAGCGCGTGCCTGGCCGCGGGGCTGGTGCTCCAGACGCTCGCGCCCCCGGCCGCCGCCTGGGCGCTCGCCGCCGGTCTCCTCATCCTCATCGCCACGCCGGCCGCGCGCGTCGTGCTGTCGATCGTCGAGTACGCGGCCGAGCGCGACTGGATGTTCGCCGGCCTGACGGCGCTGGTGCTCGCGGAGCTGCTGGCGGGCGCCGTGGCGGCGCTCGTGTTCCATCGGGCGATATGAGAGGGGAGGACATGGCTTCCTCTTCCATCGGGCGATATGAGAGGGGAGGACATGGCCTCCTCATCTTCTATGCCCTGCGCGCCTGCGAAGATCACCAGCGCCGCGGGCGAGCCGGGGCAGCCGGGCACGGAAGCTCGGGAGAAAGCTCCTTCCGAGGAGGACGCGGGAACCACCCGAAGCGTGGATCACTACGACGACCGGCGACTTGCCTACCAGCCATCGATTGGAGGCCGCCAGCGTCCGCTCCAACCACTGCCTGCCCGTGAGCGCAGCGCAGGACGTCTCCAGGACGTCGCGAGGCCGTTCGTGAGGCGAGCGCACCTGAGGGCATGAGGCGGACGCCGGCCGGCGACTGCCCGCGGGAGCGAGGCACGGACAAGGTCACCGTGTCTCACACGGACCAGCCAACGTTTGCACTCGAGACAGAGATCTCGCCTCGCCCCTATCCGATCGGCAGAAACTCGCGCAAGCGAGTATGCGGGATCAGCTGGTCGAGCGTGGCCAGTGTGAAGACCTTCCCATCTGTCCGGAGGAGCATACGGCGCATATCTTCGCGACGGACACCGAATCCCCTTCCGTCAATGCACGCGATCACCTCGAATGACGACTGGCCCGCTCGCAGCCGTTCGTCCCGAATGGCTGCGAGTTTTTCAATGCGCGTCACCTTGTCACGGGCTGTGCCGTCATCGCCGGTGATCTTCGCTTCAATCACGGCGGCCGCGGCGAGCTCCGTCGGGACGAGAAAGTCTGGTGCTTGCTCGAAGCCGGGGATCCGCTCCGCGCGCTTCGTCTTTCTGAACGTGATCCTGGCGCGGTGCAGCCGTTCTTCGACCGCGCTCTCCATCACGTCGCCAACCAACTCTGAGACCGAGTCGCGGTGGCTTGCGAACGGCCGGCCGAGATACCGCTCGTACAGCAATACGGCGTAGGGCACATGCTCGGACGCCGCATGCCGGAGCGACACAAGTCCGTCAGCGGTATCGATCTTCGCGAGTCGGTGCACGGTATCCGCCGCCCCAGCCGGCGCCCCGCGTGAAATGTAATCCACCGCGATGGCGACCAGTGCCTCTGCGCGATCGAGCGCCAAGCCGTTCCGTGGGCGCGTGAGGCGGGCAAAAACCTCGCGCTCATGACGGCAGCGGACGTCGAGATCGCGTGCCATGTTCTGCGGCACTTCCACGCCGAGATCCGATCGGGCCAGGTCCGCCCACTCGGGCGGTGAGAGGCCGAGAATAGTCCTCACCACGAGGAACGCGAGGGCGTCCTCGCGCAGCGCATTCCAGATCCTGTCCGCCGTAAACGCGCCGAAAGCGTCCGTATGGCGCTTCAACATCTCGTACGCCGACTGAAAGTCGGCGTAGTCGACGAAGTGGTCGCCTCGAGGAAGGACGAGAAACTGGGACTGGAGGTCGGCGAACGTGGCGTCGACCATCTCGTCGACGCGGACCTGCAAATCGTCGAAGCCGATCTCAAAGGGTCGCGGCAACTGGCGTTTCCTTCGGATGCGGACCCTGTGCGGCAGCGGCCCAGACGCGCGAGATGAGGTCCTGGACGCGGAGCTCTCTTGACAATCTTTCCAAACAGCCGCGAGCGCGCGCCAGGCGCGCAGAGAGCTCCATCCCGGCGTCCCACTCCGGACGCAAACGGTTGATGGCGAGCCGGGCGATGTGGCCAGCCGCGAGACAGCGGACGTCGCCCGCCATCACACGGACGCCGGCCTTCCGCATGGCTTCCGCGTCCGCAGCGAGCCATGCGGCGACGTCTTCCTCGCGCGCCTTCACGGGGGTGCGGCGGCACACGAACACCGAATCGAGAATCGATGATCCCGTGCCGGCGATATGGAGCGACGCGCTCATCTCGGCGGCCACGGGCAGAGTCGCCGTGCAGTCCAGGCCTGCGTCGAGAATGGCAACAACGAGCGGCGCGTACACGGCCGGATCGTTGTGGTGGTACGTGAACACGAACGGCGCGTAGGGCTTCAGCGCCGCCGCGTAGTGCCGGAAAACAGCGGACAGGCCAGCGGTGAAATGTTCCAGGCCGCGGCCCAGCGTCTGGTTCCCCGTGAGTTCATGCTCGTTTCTGGTCGTGTCCTGGCGGAACTCGGCGAACTCGTCCGCCAGCGCGAGCCGCAGCCATACGAAGCAGAAATCCATGAGCTCCGCGTACTGAACGTTGTCGAAGTACGGCGGGTCGGTGAAGACTCCGTCCAGCGACTCTAGCGGAAGCGAGGCCTGCACGGCGGGCGCCGACAGCAACCAGGCCTCCCGTCCGTCGGCGCGCGGGAACTCCTGCACGAGCCGTGCCTCTATGCGTTCTCCCGCGATCGGAACCACCTGTTTGCGTCCCGTGTCCTGGCGCGTCTCGAAGGGGCGCCGACAGTACTCCTTCGCTCGCACGTACTTCTCCACGAAGTGGCGGAACGACCCCGAACCGACGTATGGGATCCCGAGCAGGCTGTTCTCGCACTGGACGAGTCCGACCGGGAAGCCGTGCACGCTGAAGATGTCCTGACATTTCAGCGCGTACGTGTCATAGCGGCACAGCATGTTCTGGTAACGCAGAAAGTCGGAGAAGACCGTGAGCAGAGCATGGCGGGCCGGCACGTCGGGAACCAGTCGAATCCGAGCGAGGAGCGTGCCGAGTCCGAAGAGCTGGCGCTCGTTGAACATCTCCCGGTAACGGTGATATCCCCACCGATGAAGCCGCGCGGTCTCATCGCCGTTCGGGATCTCGTCCTCGGGGATCGGCAACGTTGCCTTGGCGAGCGCCGCAACCGCCCTCTGCACGCGTGCGGCGTCTTCTTCGTCGGGCCGCTTGAAAAACCGTCCCTGGTGACGGGGCTTGCAGTGGAGACAGTGGTACTCCAAAGCCCAGAGCCGGTGTGTGGGAGGGCGCGGCACGAGCCGCCGCTGGGGGTATGGGTATTCGCGCCGGCAGTTCCGGCACTGCACCCGCTGGTTCCTGACGGTTCCCTCCACCTGGACTGCGCCCTTACAACTTTGGCAGCGCCCTGGAGCTGACTGGCGCGGCGGGTGATCATATTCATTCAGCTCGCCGCAGTGCGGGCATGCGACGACGTACTTCGGGTGGCGGTCGTCCGTCGCAAGAAGGTAGCCGGGAAACAGATCATTATTGGTTCCACACGAAGGGCATGTTTCGGTCTTCACCCACAGGAAGTACTTCACTGGCGCCGATCTGCGGCAATGAATACAGCGCGTCTGGTACAAGTCCCCGACAACAGGCTCGACGTCGTCGACCACTAGCTTTACAACGTGTCGAAACTGCTGCAGGTCGAGTTCGCCCAGCGATTGCCGCACGACCCAGCAAGCTACGGGGTTGACGTCCACGCCCACGACGCTGAACCCCAGCCGATTTGCCTCGAAGACGGGCGTGCCTCCACCCATGAATGGGTCGGCGATGACTCCCTTGAACTGGTGCGCCCGCCAGTAGCTCGTGTCGAGCGACTCGGCCCCGTTGAACTCGGCGAGCAGCAGGTTCCGGAACACCGTGCCAGGTCGCCGCGCGAACCACTTGTGCACGCCGATGATCGGGCGGTAATTCTGCTGGATCTGCTTCTCCTTCAGCGCCAGCAAAGTTGTAAAGACGGGGTCGAAATCAGTTTCAAGGCTCACGGTTGATTCCTGAGAGGCCGCTCACCTCGGCCGATGGAAGAGCCGCATGAACCCGTACCCCAGCTTGCCCGTGCTTCGGTCTGCCCACAACGATCAATGTGGACAGCGACATCTGGTGGTCGAGCGCCTGGACTATACCACGCGTAGAATGTGGGTTGGCATTCAGCAGCCCAAGACTCCCCCTCGTCGGAACCCGCAACGGCCCTCACTGTGACTGGGCTGTTGGGGGATCTTCTGTACCCCACCTGCGCCCGATGGCAGATCGCGTGGATCGGCATTCAGCGAAAGGAGCCACCCGGAGAGGCTCCTTCCCTTCGCTTGAACTCCCGCTCATCGCTCCCATCTTCTGATCTCTTGTCGCCGGCCCGCGCCCCGTGCTCACCGCCCTGCCGCCTCCTCCTCCGACACGAACGCCCGCATCGCCGCCTCGCGCTCGACGGCGGCGACGAGGGGAAAGGTCTCCAGCACGCGCGCGAACTCTTCCCTCGTGAGCGCGTAGAGGCGGGCGACCGCCGCCTGGAGCGCGGCCGCCGCCATCGCATCGGCGCGACGCGCGAGCCCGCGCGCAATCGCCGCAATCCGGCGGCAGAGGCGCGGCGAGCGATCGGGCCGCGGGATCGGCAGCGATTCGGCAACCGCCGTCGTCACGTGCGTCGACACCCGCAGCCGCACCAGGTAGTTGACGACGAAGCTGTTGAACAGGCCGCACAGCAGGTGCTGTGCCACCATCGGGAGCCTCGTGCGCAGGCAGAACACGGTGTGGGTCGAGACGCAGCCGGCCGGCAGCACTGCCGCAATCAGCGTGAGGCGGTTGGTCGGGCTCGCGACATCGCGGTACGCGAGCCGTGCGGTCTCGAAGCGCCGATCGCGCAGCCGCCGCGCCGCCTCCGCCGCCTCGATGCCGTGCCGCGCCCCGGCGACATGCGCGCGGAACGGTTCGATCTGCCTGCCCTCGACGATCGGCAGCCCGCGTCCGGGCGCCACGAACGCCCCGCGATCGCCGGTCGCATTGAGCTCCCGGCCGAACCGCGCGTGCCATCCGCCGGCATGGCCCAGCGGCGCGAACAGCGAAGCCGCGCGCTCGACGATCGCGAGGTCGAGCGGGCGGGTCAACCATGGAATCGTGAGATCGTCGCCGGAGATCCGCTGCAGGAGCGCGGGCGACAGCCGAAGCGGGAACCAGGCGGCCGCGCCGGCATCGGCCGTCTCGAGCGCCGCCAGATCGGCGTCGCCGAATCGGCACGGGATCTCATCCGACGCCGCCCCGACGGTCGCCGTCGCCGCGACGAAGCGGACGCTGCGGTGAATCGGGAACGCGCCGGCCCGGTTGTCGAATCCGACGAGGCCGTCCACGCGGCAGGTCGAGAGCAGGCGGTGCCGGAGCCGCGCACTGCCGCGATCGATCGCCAGCCCGGCCGGCAGCACCAGGCCGATGCGCCCGCCGGCGCGCGCCAGATCCATCGCGCGCTCGAGAAACATCTGATAGCGGTTGACGTGGCCATCCGACTGCGAGGCGTACACGCCGGTGTCCCGCGTGAAGCGGACCACCGACGATGCGTCGAGCCTGGCGCCGGACCGCGCGTCGGCGCCTGCGGGCGGCGGCGACCCGGCCGGCGCGGCGTCCGCGCGCACCATGTCCCACGGCGGATTGCCGATCACGGCGTCGAAACCGCCGTCGGGGCGCCGGCGGCCGTCCCCATCGAAGAACGCCTCCGCGAACTCCAGCTCCCAGTGGAAGAACTGCCGCCGCCCTGCGATCTCCGCCGCCGCCGCCAGATAGCGCTCGCGGCTGCGCGGAGAGAGCGCGCCATGTCCGGTCAGCGCGGCATCGGCGAGCGGCGGGTACACCGCAGGGGGCAGCGTCGCGGCCGGCGCGAACCAGGCGCTGCACCAGAGATCCGCCACGCGCTTCCACTTCGACAGCGTGCTGCCCTCCGCCTGCATCGCGGCGAGCATCCGCTCCTTGGCGTGCACCTGATCGACGCTGTCGTCCGGGATGGATTCGAGCCGGACGCGCAGCGGCAGAACCGAGCCGATCAGATCCTGCAGCTCGCGTTCGTCGAAGAGCGGCAGCGTCGCGGGCTGCGCCGGCCGCCGGCGGGGCGCGGGCGGCTGCCGCAGGTTCGCGACCCACGCCCCGAGCAGGCTGTCGCCGGTCCGCAGCCGGTGATCGAGGAAGGTGAGCGGCCGATCCGCCGCGAGCGTCGCGAGCCACAGAGACAGGCGGGCGAGCTGCACCGCCATCGGGTTCAGATCGACGCCGTACAGACAGCGCTCGGCGATCAGCCGTCTGATTCGCGCGCGCTCGACCTCGTCGAAGTCCTCCGGGCGGCAGCCGCCGTCGCGCAGCATCGCGGCTTCGTACGCGCCCGCAAGGAACCGGCATGCCGCGACGAGGAACGCGCCGCTGCCCACGGCCGGATCGACGATGCGGAGGGCGAGGATGCGATCGGGCGGCGCGTCGCAGGTGAGCGGCGCCAGCGTCCGCCGCACCAGGTACTCGGCCAGCGGCCGCGGCGTGTAGAACGTGCCGGTCTCCTTGCGCACGCCGGAGCCGCCGACGAGACGGACGCACGGCCTGCCGGAGGAGGCCCGATCGACCGTCGGTGTGTAATCGAGCAGCGTCTCGTAGATCGCGCCGAGCTGCTCCACGCCGAGATCGCGGTACGAGATCCGCTCGCGCGCGGCGCCATCGGCGGCGCGCTGCGTCGCAACTGCCAGCACCGCCCGCATGGCGGCGGCATCGTCCAGGCCGTTCCGCTCGGCGAGCGGGGTCCGTCCTGGCGCGAACAGCCGCCCGTTGAACGGCGTGACGCGGAGGTCGCCGGCGCGGCAGCCGGCGTGGGCGAGGCGGCCGATCGCGCGCAGCGTATCCCAGGATCCCGCCGCGTCCTTCGAGCGCGCCGCCGCATCGCACATCGCGTCGATGCTGTAGCTGTCGCGGTACACGCGGTTCCAGACCGGAACCAGCCCCCGCGCTTCCGCGAAGAGCAGGAACAGCACGCGATAGACGATCGTGAGCGCCTGTTCGAACGCCGCCGCCGGCCGCGCGGCGGCGCCGCGCCGGCCGGGCGCGTCGCAGAGCGCCGCCGTCAGCTCGCGCGAGGCGTCGAAGACGCCGGCGCGCAGCGAGCGCGACACGCCGGCCGCCTGACGATCCGACTCGGCGACCAAGACCTCCAGCCGCGGCGGATCGGCGAAGGCATCGGCGCGCATGACGAGCCAGAGCGCGCGGAAGGCGGCCGGATCGTCCGTGGCCGCGCCGAGATCGACCTCGGCGTGGCGGCGTGAATACGTGCGCCCGGCGCTCACGAGGCGGAGGTGCGTGCCGTTGAAGAGCAGGCACCAGGACGTCGCGCGCCTGAGCGCTTCGCCGACGGCGTCCGCCCAGAAGGCGTCCAGGCGATCGCCCCAGCCGGCGACGATCAGCGTAACGCGCGATCGATCGCCGGCCGCGACGGCCGCGAGAGCGCTCTTCAGCGGCACGATCGCGTGGACCTCCTCGAAGCCGAGGCAGGCGGCGAGCGGAATCGCGCCGATTTCGAGCATCGCCCGCAGACCCGATGCGGGGCCGAGCGACTGCCGGCTTCTGTCGTGCCACGCGCGCAGCGCCAGTCGGCCGCGCGCCAGCCGTTCCGCGTCGTGAGCGTCCGCCTGTTGGGCGGCAAGCCGCCGTTCCAGGAAGCGCTCGGAGAGAAGACCGCCGCCGAAGCCGTGCACCATGCGAATCCCGCGCCGCTACGGCGTGAGCACCAGCGCGAGACGCACCGAGCAGGCGCCGGCAAGCCGCCGCTCGGCGAGCGCGATCCGCCGGGCGGATTCGGCGGCTTCCTCGATCCGGGCGTTCCGTGCGTGCTCCGCCGCCTGGTCGGCCCTTCTGTCGAACAGGCCGCGCTGGACGTTCATCCCGTGCGGACGCGGCGCCGTCGTGGCGATCGCGCGCTCGCGCCGCAGCCGGGCCGCACCGAACGCGCGCGCGACGGCGAGCGCCTCCGCCCGCCAGCCGTCCGTCGCGGCATGCGCATGCGGCGACAGGCACGCGCGCACGGCGTCGAGCGCGGGCGCCATCTCCCGGGGCCGTCCGCCAGAGGCGCGCGCCGGAGGGAGGGGAAGCGCGAGCGGCACGATCGTCGACGCCAGCTGGATCCCGCAGCCGTCCTGCTGCGAGACGACGAAGAGCCACAGGGTTCGCCTGCCGAGCAGCACGCGGGTCCGGCGCCGCCGCGTGCGCAGCAGCCACGGACGGTCGGGCTCGGCGCCTGCCGCCGCCAGGCGCCCGTGGGGCCGAAGCCCGGCGAGCCGCGCCGCCTCCGCGCGTGCGTGGCTCGCGAGCGCGACGGCCGTGCAGCCTTCCGGTTCGCCGCGCGGCGAGCGCCCCGTCTCGCCGCCCAGGGGATCGGGCGCATCGATCTGATCGCGGGCGGCGTCGACGCGCGCCCTGAGCCGTCGCAGCATCGACGCCTCGCTCGTGTGCTTCGCGATCAGGTGGATCGCGTGCACCGGCCGGCGCTGTCCGATCCGGTCGACCCGCCCGATGCGCTGCTCGAGGCGGACCGGGTTCCACGGGAGCTCGAAGTTGACGACCAGCCGGCAGCGCGCGTGCAGGTTGAGCCCTTCGCCCGCGGCATCCGTTGCCAGCAGCACCGGGCATTCTCCGGAAGTGAACGCGGCCAGGACGGCCGATCGCTCCGCCCGATCCAGGCCGCCGTGGAGCACCATCGGGCGCGGCACCAGACGGTCGCGCAGATGCAGCAGCGTGTCGCGGTATTCGGTGAACACCACGGCGGGCTCGCGGATCCGGCGCAGGAGGCGCACGAGCGCGAGGGCCTTGGTTTCGCCCGACGAGGCGGCCGCCAGGGCGGCCTCGTGAAGGCCCTCGAGCAATCGCCGCTCGCGATGCGAATCCGCAAACGCCAGCGCCTCGCTCCAGGGCGGCGGCTGATCGGTCTGGTCCAGATCGCCGGCGTCGTCGTTCAGCGGCAGGGCGAACTGACACGGAACGTCGGCTGCGGCATCCCCGGCGGCGAGCGCCGCGAGCCGCCTGGCCACCGACAGGGCGAGCGACCGGGCGCTCGAACAGGCGCGGCGCTGCAGCACCGCGAACGCCAGCGCCGCCGGTTCTCCCCGCTCTCGCCGGACCGTTCGGCCGAAGCGCGCGAGCAACGCGTGCATCCGCGCTTCGGCCTCGCTCGGCGCGATGTGCAGCCTGCGCACGCGCCGGTGCTGGAGCAGGCCCACAGCCTGCCGCGTCCGGCGGAACACGAGCAGGCGATCCTCATCGAGCCGGCCGATGCTGCACAGCGAGGCGAACGCCCGCCGATCGCCGCTGTGCGGCGTCGCCGTGATCAGCAGCACGTAGGGCGCCCGGCGGGCGAGCGTGGCGATCGCCTCATGGCGATCGGTGTCGTTCGCGATCGAGTGCGCCTCGTCCACGATCAGCACATCCCACCGGCAGGCGCGTACGGCGGCCAGCACGTCGGGCCTCTTCACGTAATCGATCGACGAGACGACGACCGCCTCGGTGGACCATGGATTGATCCCGGCCGGCAGCATCGCCGCGCTTCGGCGGACCGCGGCCGCGTCGACGATTGCAGAGGCGAGCGACAGCCGATCGCGCAGTTCCGCAGCCCACTGTTCGCGCAGGCCGGCGGGCGCGACGATGAGGATGCGATCGGCCAGGGCGCACGCGCGCAGTTCCGCCGCAACCAGCGCGGCCTGAACCGTCTTCCCGAGCCCCACGTCGTCGGCCAGCAACAGGCGGCAGCCGAGGCCGCGCAAGACGGCCAGCGCCGGCTCGAGCTGATAGGGGAGCAGGTCCATCGACGCCGACCGCGCGGCGCGCAGCGAGCCCGGCGGCGCCTGCGCCGCCAGCAGATCGCGGCATGCGCGGCGCCAGCGGCCGGCGGAGATCCGCCGGATGCGATCGCGGCGCTCGATCGGCTGGATGAGATCGAATGGCGCGAGGAACCGGCGCAGGGCGCCGCCGGTGGCCGGACTTGCCGGGGTGAGCGCCACCAGCCGGCACCCGTCGTACTCGCGCAGGTCGGCAACCCGCCACCTCGCGCCCCGAGCCCGCACGAGCGCGCCCTGTTTCAACTGCTGCACAGCCGCCGAACCGATCCGTGCGCAGATTGCGCACCATGGCCGGGTGGATCGTGGCGGATCGCCCGGCAATCAGCGATGGGATTCCGATGCCGGTCGATCGCGCGGCAAGCGCGATGCCATGATCAGTGGGGACGCGCGGCAGGTTCGTCGCCGCCCTCGGTGATCTCGTCCAGTTTGGCGAGCAGGGCGGCAAACCCGCATTGCTCCGGATCGAAGAAGCCCCACTCGTCCTGCACGGGCGGCTTCTTCTTGGGGACGCGCCGCTTCGGACCCGGCGCGGGCGGAGGCTCGGCACGCGCCGCCGCGCCGGCCGCGGGCGCGCGCGCGCCCGCCTTCAACCGCTCGATGTCGAGGCGAAGCGACTCGACCAGCTCGACCCATTCCGATTCGAACGCCTTGCGCACGTCGGCGGCGCGCGGCGGAGACGCCGGCTCCCCCGGCGACGGTGTCGGCGGCGCGGCCGGCATTTCCTCTTCCGGCGACTCTGGCAGCGGCGCGGCGCGAAACGCGGCGGCGGGCGCCGTATTCAGCCGCGGCCATCGCGGGCCCAGCCGGAGGGTCGGCCAGTTGACGTGCGGCGCGGTGCGGCGCTCGTCGAACGGCAGCGGTTCTGCGAGCGCCGCTTGAAGTTCGACGATCGCCTGCTCCTCACGCTCGGCGACGAGCCGCAGTTCCGGTTCGGCCGCGAGTCGTTCCGCTGGCGCGGGCTCCGTGGCAGCGGGCTCCTCCGGCGGGACGGCGAGCGCCTCGCCGATCGGCTCCGGAAGGCGGACCGCTTCAGTGGGGGCGTCGACCGCGACCAATTCCGGCGCGAGCGCCCCGGCCGGCTCCATCCGCTCGTCGATGATCGCTTCCAGTTCCGCCGTGACGTCGAGCGCCTGGGCCGGCTCGATCGGTCTGGCCGCCGCCGGTGCCGGCCAGGCGATCCGTGCGGCCGCCCCGGGCGCCCGCACGATCTCCGGATCGGCGCCCAACAGGACGTCAGGCGATTCATCGATGCAGTACACCGGCACGTCATCGTCTGGCCGATCGGCCTGGCCTCCGTCGCCCTCTTCGCACAACAGGAGGAGTTCGTCGGTCAGGTCGATGCTGTCGTCTTCTTCCTCGACATCCGCGTCCGCCTCTGGCTGGAACGGCGGGCGCGCGCTGATGTCCACCAGTTGGCGATCGTCGACGGCGGCTCTCGGTACATCGTGCTCGGCGGCCGGTTGGTCGCGTGCGATCTCCGCCTCGGCCGCGATCGCCGCCGCATCGCTCGAGCAGACGGCGCGACCGGCAGCGACGCCATCATCGACGATGGCCGGGATCGATTCGGCCCGCACGTCCTCCGCCGGTGCGTCGGCGAAGGGCGGGGAGGCGATGGCCGGCGTGAGTCCGTTATCGATCCGGGACGGCTCGGGCGTCCGCTCAGTCATCCGGCTCGGCTCGCCGACCTCTTGTGGCTCCTCTGCAGGCGGTGCCTCCTGGACCGGCGGCTCTTCGATCGGGGCGGTCGGTCCGGGCGCGAATGCCTCCACGGCGAGCGGTTCGCCGACCGAGTACGGCTCCACTGCAGTCGGTGCCTCCTGGGCCGGCGGCTCTTCGATCGCGGCGGTCGATCCGGGCGCGAATGCCTCCACGGCGAACGGTTCGTCGACCGAGCACGGCTCCTCGACGGCCTGCGGCTCGTCGATCGCCGGCCCGCCGGCGGCGGGCGCAGGCTCGCGCGCGAACGCGGTCTCGACGGCAGGCTCCGCGATCGATGCCGGCTCGAGAAGGTCGGCCTCCTCGAACGCGGCCGCCGCGTCGCGCTCGCGCGCGGCCTCGTCCAGGTAGGTCGCGATCTGTTCGGCGAAGACGGTCGGGTCGCACCCGGCGGGCGCCAGGTCGGCGCCGCGCGCGAAGCCGAGCCGCGCGAGCATGCCGCCGCGCGCGGGCTTCTGGCGCTTCACGCCAGTGTCGAAGACCGGAATCGTCAGCGTCCGCACGTGCGAGGCGGCGGCGATCACGCGCAGCGCCGAGGCGAGCGCCGCGTCGTCCTGCGGCGCGAGCAGCGCGGGCGCCAGGACGAGATCGGGCACGCGCCGGCCGATGGCGACGAGGGCGCCTTCGGTGGTGTCGGCGAGGACCAGCTCGGCGCCGACCTGCTGGCGGATCACCGCCGTCAGCTGCGCCGCCTGGCGGCGGTCCGGTTCGATGGCGAGAATCAGCGGCATCTCACGTGCGGAGCATGAAGAGCACGAGCACGGTCGCCGACAGCCCGAAGATCAGCAGCGGCGCGTGCTCCACGCTCTGATCGCGTGCGGCCTCGAGCACGACTTCGCCCAGATCGCGGAGGTTCGTGCCCGCAGCCGAGAGCTGCGCGGCCGGCGCCGACGACAGACGCAGCCAGACCTGCTCCCGCACGCGATCGTCGATCGCAACCAGCGTGAACAAGATGACGGCGATGGCGCCTATCGAGAGGAGCCCCTCGTTGAACGCGCGCTTCATGGCGCGTCCTCCTTCCCAGACGACACGAAGACCGATGCCCCATTGGCAAGTTCCGTTCCGCCGGCCGATCCGGCTCCGGTCCCTGGTCTCCGATCGATTTCCCTCGATTTCGGGAGCGGCCCCGACGCGGGCCGATCTTCGCGTCGAATTCCGGAGGCAGGCGGCGCCACCAGTTTTGTGCAGCGTCGTTACGAATGTGCCGACTCCGCGCCGGCACGCGGGCTGGGGATCGCGGGCCGCCGCCCGCCCCGCCCTGCTGCGCGCAAGCGCCGTGCACAGAGCCGCTTAGCGCCCGCTGGTGTAGCCGTCGCCTTCAGGCGTGGCACGGCCGTTGCCTCTTCGCCGTGCGTCGCCGTCGCCGTAATCGCGCAGGAACGCCCGATCGCGGCTTGCCACACGACATGGCGCGCGCGAGCGCGCCGCTGGAGGAATGCGATGAGTCCGATGGTTCCGTATCTCCGCTCGTTCGTTGTCGACACCGAAGCGCAGGACCTGATCGAGTACGCGCTGCTGGTCGCACTGATCGCCGTGATCTGCGTCGGCGCCGTGACGTTCGCCGGCGATCAGGTGCTGGCGATCTTCAATGCGATCGGCACCTCGCTGGCCGACGCGCTGTCGTAGACCGTCCGCGAGCCGCGCCGGCGCGCCCGCCGCGCGGGCGGTGCGCCGCCGGCGCAGCCATCAGGCCGCCGGGAACCACGAGGGGATCGCATGCAGACCGTCATCACGATGTTGCACCGGCTCGTTGCCGCCGAGGATGGCCAGGACCTGGTCGAGTACGGCCTGCTCGTCGTCCTGATCGCGATTGTCGCCATCGCCGGCCTCACCTTTCTCGGCAGCACGGTGAGCGCCGTTCTGTGGGAGCCGCTGTCCAATGCCATCTGACGCCCTGGTCATCGCCGCCGTGGCGGGCGGCGGCGGCGCCGGCGCCGCGATCGATCTGCTGACGCGGCGCGTGCCGAATCCGCTGACCTTCGGCATCGCCGCGCTGGGGTGCGGGCTGGCGCTCGCGGGCGCCACCAGCCTCACGCCCGGCCAGGCCATCGCGGGCCTGGCGATCGGCTTCGCGCTGATGCTGCCCGGACACGTTGTCGGCGCGACCGGCGCCGGCGACGTGAAGCTGTTTGCGGCGATCGGGACGCTGCTCGGGCCGTCGCGCACGGGCATGGCCTTTCTCTACACCGCGATCGCCGGCGGCGCGCTGGCGGTGGCGGTCGCGCTGCGGCGGCGGCGCCTGGCCGCCGCGGTCGAACGCACGGCCGCGCTCATCCGTTCGGGCGGAGGCAACGTCCATGACATCGAGAACGCGTCCGACAACCGGTTCGCGTACGCGCCGGCCATTGCCGCCGGCGCGCTCGTCGCGGCGCTGGGGTGGTGACGTGCTGATGCGCGCGATTCTTCGAGGAACCCAATCATGACCCGGATCCGGCTGTTCATCGTGCTCGTGCTGGCCATCGGCGCCGGCGGAGTGTTCGCCTTCGCCACCTACAACTACGTGCAGAAGATCCCGGCGAAGACGGTGACCATTCCCACCAAGGCGGTCGTCGTCGCCGCCGAAGACCTCGAGGTCGGCGCCGAGATCACCCAGGGCGACGTGCGCGTGATCGAGTGGCCGGCCAGCGCCGCGCCGTCCACCGCGATCTCCGATCCGAAGGAGGTCGTCGGCCGCGGCCTCGTCATGCCGATGATCCAGAACGAGCCGTTCCTGGAGATGAAGCTCGCGTCGAAGGAGGCGGGCGCCGGCCTGCCGCCGGCGATCCCGCCCGGCCTGCGGGCGGTCTCGGTCAAGGTGAACGAAGTCATCGGCGTGGCCGGCTACGTGCTGCCGGGCACGCGCGTCGACGTCGTCGCTACCGTCAACCCCGGACAGAGTCAGGGCGACATGACCTCGAAAGTGATCCTCACCAACGTGCAGGTGCTCGCGGCCGGCACGAAGCTCGATCGCAACGGCGGCGAGGACAAGCCGATGCCGGTCAACGTCGTGACGCTGCTCGTCGATCCCGAACAGTCCGAGCGGCTGACGCTGGCCAGCACCGAGGGCAAGATCCAGCTCGCGCTGCGCAATCCGCTCGATCAGGAGGCGCCCGCCACCCGCGGCGTCAAGCCGGCGATGCTGATGGGCCTGGCGGCGACCACGCCCCGGGCCGCGGCCCGTCCCAGGAAGCCGGCCGCGGCGGTCGCGCCGGCACTGCCGACCGTCGAGATCATCCGTGGGGACCAGCGCGCCCAGGTCGTGGTGCAGGAGCTCAAGTAGCCATGCGGACCCTTGGCATCTTCGTGCTGTTCGTGAGTGTCGGGGCGGTCGCGCCGCTCCAGGCGCAATCGCCCATCCTGCCGGTCTCCTCGATGGCATCGGCCGCGGCGGGCGCGGAGGCCGACGCGACCGCCGTCCGGCTGCTCGTCGGCCGCTCCGCGGTGGTCGACGTCCAGGCGCCCATCGCGCGCGTGTCGCTGACCAGCCCCGACATCGCCGATGCGATGGTGACCGGCCAGAGCCAGCTGCTCGTCAACGGCAAGCTGCCGGGCACGATCACCATGTTCGTGTGGGATCGCGCCGGCGGCATCCGCAAGTACGACGTTGTGGTGCAGCGCGATCTCGCGAGGTTGAACGACCAGATCAGGCAGCTGTTCCCTGGCGAGACGATCGACGCGCAGAGCAACGGCCGATCGGTCGTCCTCTCGGGCATGGTCTCGAGCAAGGAGGTGATCGCGCGCGCGGTCGACGTCGCCGCCGGCTATGTGGAGAAGAAAGAGGACGTCGTGCCGCTGCTGCAGATCCGCGAGGGGGGCGCCAGCAACCAGGTGCTGCTCCGCGTGCGGTTCGCCGAGGTGAGCCGCAGCGCGCTGATGGAGCTCGGCTCGTCGCTCTTCACGAGCATCAGCGGCTACAAGGACTACGTCGCGCGCTCGACGACGCAGCAGTTCTCGGCGCCCGACTTCGACTGGAAGAACGGCGGCCTGGTCTTCTCCGACTATCTCAACCTGTTCCTGTTCAACACGAAGCAGGGGCTCGGCACCGTCATCAAGGCGCTCTCCAACAAGGGGCTCTTCCAGAGCCTGGCCGAGCCGAACCTCGTGGCCGAGAGCGGCAAGGAGGCCAGCTTCCTCGCCGGCGGCGAGATCCCGATTCCGATCGCGCAGGGATCGGGCGGCACCGTGTCCATCAGCGTTCAGTACAAGGAGTTCGGCGTCCGGCTGAACTTCCTTCCGGTGGTGACCGGCAACCGCGTGCACCTGCGCGTGCGGCCCGAGGTGAGCACCCTCGACTTCAACAATGCGGTCGTCCTGAACGGCTTCCGGATTCCGGCGCTGAGCACCCGCCGCACCGAGACCGAGCTCGAGCTCGAGAACGGCCAGACGTTCGCCATCGCCGGGCTGATGAACAACAGCGTCAACTCCTCGATGCGCAAGATCCCCGGCATCGGCGACATCCCGATTCTCGGCCTGCTGTTCCAGAGCAAGGCGGCGGAGAAGAACCAGACCGAGCTCGTGGTGATGATCACGCCCGAGATCCTGCCGAACAACTCCACCGGCGTCACCGGGCGGCTGCCCTACACGCCCGAGCGCTTCCTCGAGCCCGTGCCCAACGACCGGCTCTACGAGCAGCCGGCGCCGGCGTTCCAGCCCAACGGCGCCAGCCGCAGCAGCGACAGCGGCGCGCCGCGGCCGTCGTCGAACCGCTCGACGCAGGTTGCGCCGGTCGCCAAGCCTGCGCCCGTGGCAGCGGCCCCGCCGGCAGCCTCGCCGGCCGGCATCGCGGCCTCGGCCGCCCGCAATCCGCAGGCGGCTGCCGCCGCCGTGGCGGCGCTGGCGCCGAAGACGCGCGACGTGATCAATGGCGATGCGCCGGCGGCCGCGCCGCCCGCGAGCGCCCCGGCGCCACCGGCCAGTTCAACGGCGCCGCCGGCCGCACCCTCCGGCACGCCGCCCGCCGCCGCGGCGCGCAAGCCGCTCACCTCCGCGGAGAAGAAGGCGCTCGAGCGCGCGCACGAGCAGGAGGAGCGGGCGAAAGCCGACGCGGCTCGCGCGGCCGTCAAGCAGGCCGCCGCCGACCGCGAGCGCCAGAAGAAGGAGGCCGAGGTCCAGGCCCGGCAGGCACGCGAGCGCGCGAAGGCCGACGCCGAGGCGGCGAAGAAGGCCGCGAAGTCCGCCGCGAAGGCCGCGAAACGCGAAGCCGAGCTCGAGAAGAAGCGGCAGGAGGCCGAGGCGCGCCGGCAGAACGCAATCAGCGAAGCGCAGCGGAAGCTCGACGCGGCCCAGGCCCTCTACCAGGCCGAAGTGTCGCGGCAGCAGCAGTAGCGCCGGGGGGAACCGATCGATGGCGCAACTGGTCGGGCTCATCGTCACCGACGACGACGACTTCAAGAAGCACGTGGGACGGCTCCTCCGCTCGAGCGCCATCCCGGTCGGCATCATCGACGATCGGGTCGCGCGCGATCCGGCCGCCGCCGATCTGGTGATCGTCGACACGCGCGGCGACGCCTCGTCGGCCATGGCGACGATCGAGCGGCTCCGTGCCGGAGCGCCGAGCGCCGGGATCTTCGCCCTCGCGCTCTCGGCCGACCCGGATCTGATCCTGCAGTGCATGCGCGCCGGGGCGAACGAGTTCTTCCCCTGGCCTCCGTCGGAGGAGACGTTCCACGGGGCCGTGCGCCGCACGGCCGCGCGGCGCGAGACGACGCAGGGATCGCGGCCGGCGGCGACGACGCTGGTGTTCTTTGGCGCGAAGGGGGGCGCGGGCACGACCACCCTGTCGGTGAACTGCGGCGTCGAGCTCGCGCGCCTCGGCAAGCGGCCGACGGTGATCGTCGACCTCAAGCCGGGTCTCGGCGAGGTGGCGCTGTTCCTCGGCATGCGCCCGCGCTACAGCCTGCTCGACGCGATCGACAACCTCCACCGTCTCGATCGCGAGTTCCTCCGCGAGCTGGTGGCAAAGCACAAGTCGGGCCTCGAGATCCTCGGCGGGTCCGATCAGTTCGACCGCCCGGGCGCGACCGACGGGGGCGCGATCGAGGAGCTGTTCCGGCTGCTCGCGCGCCAGTACGAGTACATCCTGGTCGACGCCGGCAGCCAGATCAACTCGTGCACCGTGGCGGCGCTCTACACCGCCGACATCATGTTCCTGGTCGCGAACCCCGACGTGCCGTCGGTGCGCAACGCGCAGCGGCTGCTCGATCGCGTCCGCCAGCTCGGCGCCTGCGGCGAGCGCGTGCGCGTGCTGCTGAACCGCGCCGCCGAGCCGAGCCCGATTCCTGCCAAGCAGATCGAGGGGGCGCTCGGCCATCCGATCCATCACGTCTTCACCAGCGACTACAAGACGGTGTCCAACGCGCTGAACTCGGGCGTGCCGCTCGCGCTCGCCGGCAGCAGCGAGATCGCGTCGCAGTTCGACGCCTTCACGCGCCGTCTCATCGATCCCGCCGCCGGGACCGAGGCCCCGCCGCCGCCCGCGCGCCGCGCGCGCCTCGGTCTCGAGCGGCTCGCATCCCTCTGGTAACCGCGCATGGCATCCACCACCCTTGCAATTCCGTCTCAGCGCCCCGCCCCCGGCGGCCCGCCGCCGCGTCCGCAGGCGCCGCGCCAGGAATACCTGGCGTTGAAGGCGAACGTCCACCGCAAGCTGCTCAACCGGCTCAACCTCGAGGCGCTCGCCCAGGCCGACCGCACCCGCGCCGAGAGCGAGATCCGCACGCTGCTCGGCGAACTGCTGGCCGAAGAGGGGACGCCGCTCAGCCTCGGCGAGCGCGAAGGGCTCTTCGGCGAGCTGCTCGACGACGTGTTCGGGCTCGGACCGCTCGAGCCGCTGCTGCGCGACCCCTCGGTGAGCGACATCCTGGTCAACACCTTCAAGCACGTCTTCGTCGAGCGCCAGGGGCAGCTCGAGCGGGTGACGACGACGTTCCAGGACGACCGGCACCTGATGCGGGTGATCGACCGCATCGTGAGCGGCGTCGGACGCCGTGTCGACGACAGCTCGCCGATGGTCGACGCGCGGCTGCCGGACGGTTCGCGCGTCAACGCGATCATCCCGCCGCTCGCCGTCGACGGTCCGCTCATGTCGATCCGGCGCTTTCCGGCCGAGCGCCTGAAGGCCGACGACCTGGTGACGCTGCGCGCGCTCACGCGCCCGATGCTCGACTTCCTGTCGCACGCGGTGCGGGCGCGGCTCAACTGCCTGATCAGCGGCGGCACCGGCGCCGGCAAGACGACGCTGCTCAACGTACTCTCCGGCTACATCTCCGAGCGCGAGCGCATCGTGACGATCGAGGACGCGGCGGAGCTCCAGCTCAATCAGGAGCACGTCGTGCGGCTCGAGACGCGGCCGCCCAACGTCGAGGGCAAGGGCGCGATCCGCCAGCGCCAGCTGATGGTCAACGCCCTCCGCATGCGTCCCGACCGTATCGTCGTCGGCGAGGTCCGCAGCGAAGAGGCGCTCGACATGCTGCAGGCGATGAACACCGGCCACGACGGGTCGCTGACCACCGTGCACGCGAACACGCCGCGCGACGCGCTGGCCCGCATCGAGACCATGATCGCGATGGGGGCGACCAACCTGCCCGAGCGCGCGATGCGCCAGCAGATGTCGTCGGCCATCCAGCTCGTGATCCAGCAGACGCGCCTCAGCGACGGATCGCGGAAGGTGACCAGCATCTCGGAGATCACCGGCATGGAAGGCGACGTGATCACGATGCAGGAGATCTTCCTGTTCGAGAAGATGGGCGTGACGCAGGACGGCAAGGTCGTCGGCCGCTTCCGCGCCACCGGCGTGCGGCCGAAGGTCTGCGAGCGGCTGAAGGCGTCGGGCATCCACCTCCCGGCCGACATGTTCGAAGGCGTCACCGAGGTGCGGTGATGGTGCCCGCCCTCGTCGTGTTCGTGCTCGTCGCCGGCCTGGTCGTCGGGGTATACGCGGCGGCGGTGCGCCTGCCGGGCGCGCTCGCCGGCCGCCGCCTCGATCGCCGGCTGCAGGAGATCGCCTCCGGCGCCGCCGATGTCGAGGCGGCGCCGGCCGAGAACACGATCGTCCGGCGGGTGGCCGAGGGGCCGCTGCCCGGCGTCGATCGGCTGATGGCGCGCACCCGCGCCGGCGCGTGGCTCGGGCGCCTGACGCTCCAGGCCGGCAGCCGGACGACGCCGAGCGCCGTGATCGTCGGATGCCTCGGGTGCGGTGTGGCGGCCGGCGTCCTCGCGTGGCTGTTCACCGGGCAGGCGCTGGCCGCGCCGGCCGCCGCCCTGCTCGCCGCGTGCCTCCCCGTGCTCTGGCTGATGCACCGCCGATCGGTGCGCCTGAAGCGCTTCGAGGAGCAGTTCCCGGAGGCGCTCGATCTGCTCGCGCGCGCCATTCGCGCCGGCCACGCGTTCCAGACCGCGATGGGCATGGCGGCCGAAGAGATGGACGACCCGGTCGGCCCCGAGTTCAAGATCGCGTTCGACCAGCAGAACTTCGGCCTGCCGCTGCGCGATGCGCTGAACGCGATGCCGGAGCGGATGCCGCTGCTCGACGTCCGCTTCTTCGTCACCGCGGTGCTCATCCAGCGCGACACCGGCGGCAACCTGTCGGAGATCCTCGAGAACCTCGCCGCGGTGGTGCGGGACCGCTTCAAGATCCGCCGGCAGATCCGCGTCCACACCGCGCACGGGCGCTTCACCGGCTACGTCCTGCTCGCGCTGCCGGCCTGCCTGGCGGTGGCGCTGTCGATGATGAATCCCGAGCACATGGCGCCGCTGTTCCACGAGCGGCTCGGGCAGATGATGCTCATCGGCGCGATGGTCATGCAGACCATCGGCTACTTCTGGATTCGCAAGGTCATCCGGATCGAGGTGTAAGCCGGCATGCTGATTCCAGTCCTCGCCTTCATCTTCGTCTCGCTGCTCGTGGCCGCCGCCGCGCTGGCCTTCGCGCCCGGCGAGGCCGCCACCATCGAGCGGCGGCTCGGCGAGGTCGTCGGGGGGGCGCACGAGCGGCCCGCGGACGACAAGCCTTCGTACGCGCGCGTGGTCGACACGCTGAAGCGGCTCGGCAATGCCGCGCCGCGATCGGCGTCGGAGATGGGGAAGCTCCAGCGCAAGCTGGTGAACGCCGGCTACCGCAGCCCGGAGGCGGTGGCGGTGTTCTTCGGCCTGCGCGCCGGCGTCGCCGTGCTCTGCTTCGTGCTGTTCGCGACGCCGGTGCTGATGCGGCCCAACCTCCTGCTGGCCGCCGGCGCGTGCGGCCTCGGCTACCTGCTGCCGGGCATGGCGGTCGGGCGGATGGCGCGCAAGCGGCAGCACCGCATCCGGCTCGGCCTGCCCGACGCGCTCGACCTGCTCGTCGTGAGCGTGGAGGCGGGCCTCGGCCTCGACCAGGCCATCCAGCGCGTGGCCGAGGAGCTGCCGTTCGCGCACCCCGAGTTGTCGGAGGAGCTGCGGCTCATCAACCTCGAGCTGCGCGCCGGCAAGGGGCGCGCCGACGCCCTGCGCAACCTGGCCGAGCGCACCGGCGTCGACGACATCGCGTCGCTCGTCGCCATGCTCGTGCAGACCGACAAGTTCGGCACCAGCGTGGCGCAGTCGCTGCGGGTGCACTCCGAGACGCTCCGTACCAAGCGGCGCCAGCGCGCCGAGGAGGCGGCGGCCAAGATCGGCGTCAAGATGATCTTCCCGCTCGTCTTCTGCATCTTCCCCGCGATCTGGATCGTGACGATCGGATCGGCCGTCATCAAGTTCCTCGAGGTCTTCGGACCGATGGCGGACAAATGACCGCGATCGCCGCCGCCGCGCCGCCCGCGCCGTCCGACGAACCCTCTCCCGCCGCCGTGCCGCGCGTGCCGGCGACGCTCGAGGAGGCCGGGATCGCGATCGATCAGATCGAACAGCTCCTGGTGAAGACGCTGTATGGCGGCGAGGCGACCGGCCTCTCGCTCGCCGAGCGGATCCGGCTGCCGTTCCCGATCCTCGAGCCGCTGGTGGAGCGCGCCCGGGCCGAGCGGCTCGTCGAGGTCCGCGGCACGACCGGATCCGGCTCGGCCGGGTACCGCTACGTGCTGACCGATCTCGGACGCGATCGCGCGCAGCAGTACCTGGCCGCCTGTCACTACGTCGGCGCCTCGCCGGTGCCGCTGTCGGCCTACGTCGCCGGCATGACCGCGCTCGCCTCGGCGCGCGGCTACATGGATCGGCAGCGGCTGCGCCGCGGATTCTCGCACCTCGTCATCGCGGATCCCGTGCTCGAACAGCTCGGCCCGGCCGTGAACGCGAACAAGGCCGTGTTCCTGTACGGGCCGCCCGGCAACGGCAAGACGGTGATCGCCGAGGGGATGGGCCGCGCGATCGGCGGCGACATGTACATGCCGTACGCGATCGACGTCGACGGTCACGTGATCACGATGTTCGATCCGATCAACCACGATTCGCTCGAGGCCGACGCGGAATCGACCAGCGTGGTGGCCCAGGCGCCGCGCGATCGGCGCTGGGTCCGCATCCGCCGGCCGGTGGTGATGGTGGGCGGCGAGCTCACGCTCGACATGCTGGACCTGACCTACAACCAGACGTCGAAGTTCTACGAGGCGCCGATCCAGTTGAAAGCCAACGGCGGCGTCTTCCTCGTCGACGACTTCGGGCGGCAGCGCATCCGCCCGCAGGACCTGCTGAACCGGTGGATCGTGCCGCTCGAGAGCCGCATCGACTTCCTGACGCTGCACACCGGCAAGAAGTTCCAGGTGCCGTTCGACGTGCTCACCGTCTTTGCGACCAACCTGGATCCCGCCTCGCTCGCCGACGAGGCGTTTCTCCGCCGCATCCCCTACAAGATCGCGATCGACGACCCCTCGGTCGAGGCCTTCTCGCGAATCTTCGAGCTCAACTGCCGGCGCAGGAACCTCCGCTTCCACCAGGTGATGGTCGCCTACCTGCAGCGGCGGCACTACCGCCCGCAGGGGCGCCCGCTGCGGGCGTGCCACCCGCGCGACCTGCTCGACCAGGTCGCGGCGCTCTGCCGCTATCGCGGGATCGAGCCGATTATCACGCGCGAGCTGCTGGATGCCGCCTGCGGCTCGTACTTCGTCGACCCCGAGCCCGGCTCCACCCCCGCCCCGCCGGTCGTGCGCCGGCGGGCGGGGCGCCGCAGCCTGGACGTGCACTGATGGCCGGCCGGTCCGCCCGGCGCGATCTCGCCGCCCGGGCCGCCGTGGCCGTGCTGCTGACGCTCTTCTCGGTGAACCTGCTGCAGCACTTCCTGCAGACCGGCCGGCTGACCAGCCTGCTGCTCCTGGTCAGCGAGGGCCTGGTGGTGCCGCTGACCGTGTTCCGCCGCCGCGCGCTCGCCGTCGACCGGTCGACCGTCTCGCGCGCCACGACCGCGCTGTCGATTGCAGGCCCGCCCCTGATGCGCGCGGCCGAGGGACCGGGGCTCGCCCCCGACGCCGTCACGCTGTGGCTCACGGCGGGCGGACTGGCGCTCGTCATCGCCGGCAAGCTGGCCCTCGGACGCAGCTTCGGCCTCATCCCGGCGAACCGCGGCGTGGTGGCGGGCGGCCCCTACCGCATCGTCCGGCATCCGATCTACACCGGGTATCTCGTCACGCACGTCGCGTTCCTGCTCGCGCACCCGCGTCCGTGGAACGCCGCGATCGCGGCGCTGGCCGACCTGGCGCTCGTGCGCCGCGCGCTGCTCGAAGAGCGGATTCTCGCGCGCGACACGAGCTACGAGCGGTACAGCCGGCGCGTCGAATGGCACCTCGTGCCGGGAGTGTTCTGAGATGATCGAGCTGGTGAACGCGCGCACCGGACAGATGCTGGCGAGCGCCGTGGAGATCGCCGACACCCGCACGGCGCGCCGCCGCGGCCTGCTCGGACAGGACGCGATCGATCCCGCGTCGGCCCTGATCATCGCCCCCTGCTGGGCGGTTCACACCGCGTTCATGCGGTTTGCCATCGACGTGCTCTTCGTCGATGCCGAGGGCGTGGTGATGAAGGTCGCCGGCCCGCTGCCGCCGTGGCGCGCGGCGTTCGCGCGCGGGGCCTACGCGGCCGTCGAGCTCGCCGCCGGCGCGGCGGCGCTGCGCCGGGTGCAGGCGGGCGACCGGCTCTACGTGCGATCGAGCGACGGCCCGGCGACGCCATCCGCCTTGCCGGGATCGGCGAGCTTCTTCAGGATGGCCGCAAAGCCGGCCTGCTCCGGATCGTAGATGCCCCACTCGTCCTTGACGGGACGAGCCGGCGGCGCGGCGCGCTTGGCGTCTGGATGGCCCACGCCGGCGGGTGTGGCAAGGCGCGTGCCCGCGGGAAGCGCGCGGGATTGCCGCGGCGATCGCCCCTCAGGCGGCGTCTCTTCTGACGGATTTGTCGCCTGCGGTTACCAATGTCGTGCCGCCGGCGCGATGCGCGCGATCGTCGCGCCGAGATGCGACCGCTCGTCGTCCCAGAACGCCTCGACCCGCGGGTGCCCGTCCAGCGTGCGCTGCACGATGCCGCGCTGTACTCCGCGGCCGCGTCCGTGAACCAGCCGGATCTCGGACAGCCCCGCCGCCGCCGCCGCATCCACGTACTCGGCGACCACCGATGGGATGTCGCGCGGAGCGAACGCGTGCAGATCGAGCTCGCCGTCGATCGGCAGCCGCACGGTCATGCCCTGGGGGCCCGCGGCGCCGGTCCGGCGGGCATGGTCATCCCGCCGACTCGTACCGGGCGGTGACGACCGTCTTGATCCCGCCGCGCACCGAGAAATCGCCGACGACCGTCATGCGCCGCGGCCGGAGCGCCGCGACCAGATCGTCGAGAATCTGGTTGGTGACGCTCTCGTAGAAGATCCCGCGGTTGCGGAACTCGATCAGGTAGTACTTGAGCGACTTCAGCTCGATGCACGCGCGATCGGGCACGTAGGCGATGCGGATCTCGCCGAAATCGGGCAGCCCGGTCTTCGGACAGACCGACGTGAACTCGGGACAGTCGATCGCGATCTCGTAGTCGCGCTCGGGGCGCGGATTGGGGAACGTCTCGAGCGGCGTGTCTGGCATACAATCGAAATTCTAAACCGGAGAACGGCACCGTACGGTCCGCGCGGGTTTGACACTGGCCGGCGCGCGGACTAGGATACGGCGTTTTTCGAACAAAACCGCGATCTTCGAACGCGCGGACGCTCGCGGTCGCAAGCATTCGACGCGCACTACGTGAAGGGGGAGGCCATGGCTGACGCCCGCAGGATGGGCAAATCGGAGCTGTTTTCGCACTTCGCCGAGCGGTTCGAGGTGAAGCGGACGCAGGCCCGCGAGTACTTCGACGAGCTGACGACGCTCGCGGAAAAGGAGCTGAAGCGCTCGGGCGAGTTCGTGCTGCCCGGGATGGTGAAGCTGGTGGTGCAGAAGCGCAAGGCGCGCATGGGCCGCAACCCGGCGACCGGCGAAGCCATCAAGATTCCGGCGAAGACCGTCGTGAAGGCGCGCATCGCCAAGCAGTTGAAGGACGCCGTTCTGCCCAGGAAGTAGTTCGCGCCACTCGCGCGTCTCCCCCTCCCTCGAACAGTTGACGCCCCGGCAGGGGCCGGCTCCGGCCGGCCCGCTGCTCCCCCGCGCCGTTCCGCCGTGCGTGCGGCGCGCGCTACGCGGCGTGCGCGCGGCCGGCGAGCGTCCGGCTGTAGAGCGTGGCCGGCACCAGCCGCGCCGTCTTCGCCTCGAGCTTCACGACCGAGTCGTCGTCGAGGATGACGCGGTCGCCGGGCGCCAGCAGGATCTCGGCGCTGTAGCGTTTCGCGCCGCGCGGCGTCCGCAGCGCGAAGTAGCGCACCGACACCGATTGCGTGCCGACGGCGACCTGTTCGGTCTTGACGAGCGTTCTGGACATGACCTGCCTCCTCACAACTGTCAACTCGCGGCCGCCTGCGCGGCGTCGTCGTCGCGGGCCGGGAACCGGAGGGTGAACGCGGTGCCGTGTCCGACTTCGCTCGCCACGGCGATCGTGCCGTCGAGCTGTTCGACGATGCGCTTGGAGATCGCGAGGCCGAGGCCGAGGCCGCGCGCCTTGGTGGTGACGAACTCGTCGAAGATGGTCGGGAGCCGGTCGGCCGGGATGCCGCTGCCGGTGTCGGCCACCGAGATCTGCACGACGCCGCCCTCGCGGACCGTCGTCACCAGGACGCGGCCGCCGGCCGCGGTGGCCTGGATCGCGTTGGCGATCAGGTTGCGGAACACGCGGCCGAGCGCGAAGCGATCGCCCTCGATCGCGAGCGGCCCCGGCGCGAGCTGCGCTTCCACGCCGACGCCGCTGCGCTCGCCCTGCGGGCGCATCGAGTCGACGATCTCGGCGACCGCGGCGTTGACGTCCATCGCGAAACGCTCGATCGGCTTCGGCTTGACCACGTTGCGCAGATCGTCGAGGAAGCGCTTGAGCGTGGCGATCTCGCGATCCACGGTCCGGCGGAACATCTCCCGCGACTCGGCGTCCACGTCGTCGCGCATCATCAGCTTCGTGCTGTTGCCGATGTTCTGGATCGGGTGCGAGAGATCGTGGACCAGGCCGGCGGCGAGCCGGCCGAACATCGCGTGCTGCGCCTGCCGCTTCACCTCCTCCTGCAGCTTGACCAGCCGTTCCGCCATCGTGTTGAACGACTGCTCCAGGTCGCCGAGCTCGTCGGCCCGGTCGATGCGCACGCGCGTCTCGAGCTGCCCCGATGCCACCTCGTGCGTGGCGCGCTTCAGCGCGAGAATCGGCGTGATGAACGAGCGTCCCCACACCCAGCCGGCGGCAATCATCGCGAAGAGCGCGATCGAGATGGCGGCGACGAGCTGCCGCCGGAGCTGATCGGCGGCCGCATAGGCTTCCTCGGTCGGCTGCTCGACGATCACCGTCCAGTCGAGGCCGGGAATCCTGGCCGCGGCGCCCAGATCGGTGAAGCCCTCGGCGCTGAGGTACTCGAGCGAGATCGGACCTTTGGCGCCCGGCAGCCCCGCCGCCTGCACGAGCGGGTGCGCCGACAGGTTGGTGGCCTGGGCGATGAGCGTCTTCTTGTCGGGGTCGCCGTGGGCGACGAGCTGGCCGTCGGGCGCGACGACCAGCGCGAAGCCGCGTCGGCCGATGCGGATCCGGTCGACCATGCGCCACATCTCTTCGACGCTGATCTCGCCGACGAGCCAGCCGGCCGGCTGGTTCAGGTGCGTCAGGCGGACGGCGAAGAGAGCGGTCGGCAGCAGGTCGTCGTCCACGCGGATCGGCGACATCTCCACGTCGTTGACCGTCGTTGTCGCGCGCGACGGGATCGGGACGGTCGCCTCGCCGATGCGGCTCGTGGCGAGCGGGCGGCCGTCCTTGTCGAACAGCGTCAGCTCGTGGAACTCCTGGAACTGCAGGATGTAGTTCTTCAGGATGCGGTCCTGTTGGGCCTGCGTGAGCCCGGTGTCCTGGAGGTCGGCGGCGAGCGCCTTGAGGATCTCGGCATCGGTCGTGATGTAGCGGCGGATCTCCTCGGCGGCGCGGGTGGCGACGTTCTCGTTGCCGGCGACGACCGATTCGCGGGTGGCGCGCTGCAGCGAGAGGATGGAGATGGCGCCGTAGCCGACGAGCGGGACGATGGCCGCGAGGGCGAGCAGGAGGGCGAAGCGGGTCGCAAGGTGCCTGATGCGCAGGCCCATGTCAGTGGACTCTGGCGACCGGGTACTCGCCGTTCAGGGTCCAGTAGGGGAGCGAGGCGAGGATGTCGCGCCCCGGCTCGGTCGGCGGAACGACGAAGCGGCTGCTGACGGCGCGCGCGCGGGCGCTCCAGGCGAGGAAGAGGGCGGGCGGGTCGTCTGCGACCTGCTGCTGGAGGGCGGCGACCGCGGCGCGGTAGTCGTCGTCGGAGGCGGCGTGGCGGATGCCGTCGAGGACCCGGTCCAGGGCCGGGCTGCCCAGGTGGCCCGGGTTCATGGAGCCGCCCGTATGCCAAATCCGATAGGGGCGAAAGAGACTGGCTCCACTGATCACATCGATCAATACGGCTTCGAAGTCCCCCGTCGCTATTGCCTTCGACGCGTCCATTGGCGTCGTGAGCTTGAGCAGCATTTCCACACCGTATGCCTGCAACTGCTGCTTAACGATCAGTGCAAGCCGCTCATAATCCGGCGGGACGAGGCAAGTGAAGCGCACCTGCTTGCCCTCTGCTTTCAGAAGTCGTGACGCGAGCTCAGGATTATAGCTAAAGGTGTCGACACTACCGCCAAGAGCCCAATGCTTCGGCCACACGAAGCCATAAGACGGCAGTCCCTGTCCTTTGAGCGCATCGCGAACGAAGGCCTGACGATCGATTCCCAGGTTCAGCGCTCTGCGGAGCCGAGGCGACCTGAGAGCGGGGGCATCGGTATTAAGCACCACCTCATACTGATATCGGCGGGTGAACGTGTAGACATTCACGCTCGACGACGACTGGAGCGAGTCGAGGGCATCGACGCCCGTTTCGTACAGCATGTCGAGGTGACCACGCAGCAAGTCGGCCCATGCGGCGCGCACGGATGGGTAGGAATCCACCACAATGCGATCGATGCTCGGCCGGCCGCGATAGTAGGAGTCATTCGCGCGGAGTTCGTTTGGGGCGCGCGGACCGGCGAGGGCGAATGGGCCTGTCCCGATATCAGACGCACCCGGCTTGCTGATCTGAACTTCGAGGGACTCCAACAGGAAGGGCGACGGCCGACGAAACTGGATGCTGATCTGGCTATCGTTGAGTGCCACGATCTTGTCCACGTCCTCGAACGCCGGCCCCATTGTCTTCTTGAGCGTACTAATCAGCAAATCTGCAATCGGCCCTGCGAGCAACGGGGTGCCATCGCTGAATTGAACCCCAGATCGAAGGACGACGATTGCAGACTTTCCGTCCCCAGAAACCGTCCAGCTCTGCGCAAGTTGCGGCTCAGGGTGTCCATCGTCGCCGATGCGGGCTAGCGATTCGATCGACAGATTCTGCATTATCTGCACAACCCCATTTAGGGGATTCGCAGCCGCAGCCTGGCCGCTACTTACACCCAGTCGGACGACAGCGTCACCATCCTGGCGCGCCGGGCCGGCGCTTCGATCGCACCGGGCCGTGCCCGCCAGCAGAAGCAGCGCGAATAAGACACGAATCGCGGCGGCGGCCGCCCGAACCGGCCGCCGTTTCTGCTGGGAGCTCATTCCATGGAATTCTACTTCTTGTTCATCGGCGGTTCGTCGATCATGAAGTTGCAGTACCCGCTCGGCTTCGCGTTCGACTTGGCCTGAATGACCTTGATCTTCATTGTCTTCTCCTAAGCCGCGCCGGCCGCCTCGTGCGCCAGCGCGATGAGCGCCGATTCGTACGTCCGCTTGTGACACGTCGGCAGGTTCGCGTCGCCAAGCTCTGTGTGCGATGCCACCAGGCACCCTCCCGCACAGACCGGGATGAACGCGCAGTCCCCGCACTCCCGCCAGGGATCCAGCGCGTCGAAGCGTTCGCGCGCGCGCGCGCGCGCGGGGTCGGGCCGATCGTCGATGTGCCCGGTCGACTGCGACAGCTCGCCCGTGAAGCCGGGGCAGGCGTACAGCGAGCCGTCGGGCCCGATGGTGTGGGCGTGCCGCATGTGCAGGTGGCAGGGGCCGTTGTGCACGCCGTCGGGCGTCGGGAAGCCGTGCCGCTTGATCTCGCTCCGCAGCGTCGTCATCTGGTCGTCCAGCACGTTGCACGAGTCGCACGCCTTGCCCAGCCCGCCGCCCGCCCCCGCCGTGGTCATGCAGGTGCCGCCGAGCGGCCGGTTGTCGCCGCTCACGAGCGTGAGCGGGAAGACGCCCTTCGGGCGTGAAACCGCCGCGGCCGGCTCGGCCGTGCGCACCACCGGCTTGAAGTTGACCTTCACCAGCTTGTCGGCGAACTGCTGCTCGCGCAGGAAGTCGAGCAGCGCCGGAAAGCTGCCGGCGCTCTGCTCGTCGAAGTTCCCGCCAATCGAGATCGGCACCCGATCGGCCACGCGCCGGATGTTCTCGACAATCCGGTCGAAGGTGCCCTGGCCGCCGCGCAGCGGCCGCATCCGGTTGTGCGCATCGCGGTCGCCGTCGAGCGTCACCTTCACGCCCTTCAGCCCGAACGGGATCATGCGGTCGACGACCTCCCCGGTGAGCAGCAGGCCGTTGGTGATGATGCTGGTCTTCATCTCGACGCCGCGCGCCCCGGCCGCCGCCCACGCCCGCCCGGCAATCGCGTACATGGCGGGCAGGTTCAGCAGCGGCTCCCCGCCGAAGAACTGGACGACCAGCCGCTCGGGGCGCACGCGATCGAGCTCGCGCTCGATCCAGCCGGCCACCTTCAGCGCGGTCTCCATCGACATCTTCTGGGCGAACTTGTTGTAATCGCCGTGGTCGCCCTGGAAGCAGTAGTCGCACGCGAAGTTGCACTGCAGCGTGGTGAGAATGGTGACGTGCAGCTCCGACGCGTCGCTCTTCGCCGTCCACAGGTGCCGGTCCAGCGCCTGGCGATCGGCATCGCGGCTCTCGACCACGAAGCCGTGATCGGCGAGCAGCCGCAGCGCCCCGCGCGCCTCGTCGTCCATCGAAGCGCCGCCCTCCAGCTCCGCCACGCGATCGAGCAGATCGGCGACGTCGGAGGAGACGACCACCTGCGCGTCGGTGAGCGTGTTCATCAGGAACACCTCGCCGCGCTCGGGCAGCGGCACGCGCAGGTTGAAGATCGACGGCTGCATGGGATCGATTCTTGGTAGCGATCGGCGCGATCGCGCTGCCGCACGGGATAGCAACGCGTGTTCCAGCGCGCGCGCTTCCGCGCAGGCGCGCGAGATCGCTGGCGATTTCGATCGCGTGTCGCGTGGAGTCCGTTCGCCGATGGCGGGAGCGCGCGATCGCGCGGGCAAGCGCTTGTCCGCGCGAGGACGGCGCGCGCGCGGGAAGCGGCGGCTACTGCTGCGTGCTCAGGGGATTGCCCGGCGGGACAAGCGATTGGCCGAGCCGGCCAAGTTGTTGGCTTTTGTCAAGCGCCGCGCAGTTTCCGGGCGAGCTGGCGTACGTCGAGCTTGTCCATCTTGTACTTCAGCGTACTCAGTGGTATTCCAAGATACTCGGCGGTGCCGGTCACGTTCCACCCGCATTTCTCCAGCGCACGCAGGATGAAGTTCCGCTCGAACGCGTTGGTCGCCTCGTCGAACAGGCTGGTGCCGCGCGCGGCGCGCTGCGGCTCGAGCTGCGCGAAGTGGAATTCGAGCGGCAGATCCTCTTCCGAGAGGTAGTCCCTGTCGCTCACCGCGACGAGCCGCTCGATCAGGTTCTCCAGCTCGCGGATGTTGCCCGGCCACCAGTACTTTTTCAGCATCGCCATCGTCGGCTCGCTGATCCCCAGGATGCGCTTGCGGAAGCGGGCCGTGTAGCGCCGCAGGAAGAACTCGGCGAGCTGCGGGATGTCGTCGGCGCGCTCGCGCAGCGGCGGCATCTTGATCGGGATGACGTTGATCCGGTAGTAGAGATCCTCGCGGAAGCGCCCTTCCTTCACCGCCTTCTCGAGATCGACGTTGGTCGCGGCGATCAGGCGGAACTCGGTCTTGATCGGCTTGGTGCCGCCGACGCGCTCGATCTCCCCCTCCTGGATCGCGCGCAGCAGCTTGGCCTGCAGATCGAGCCGCAGGTCGCCGATCTCGTCGAGGAACAGCGTGCCGTTGGACGCGAGCTCGAACTTGCCGAGCTGCTGCCGGTGCGCCCCGGTGAAGGCGCCGCGTTCGTGGCCGAACAGCGCGCTCTCGGCGAGCTCGCGCGGGATCGCGGCGAGGTTGACGGCGATGAACGGCGCGTCGGGATCGCCCGCCCCGCGGTGGATCAGCCGCGCGAGCAGCTCCTTGCCGGTCCCGCTCTCGCCCAGGATCAGCACCGTCGCCGACAGCTTGGCGATCCGGCCCACCAGATCGACGATCTCGCGCGTCGCCTTGCTCGGCCCGACGACGAACTCGCGCTCGGCCTGGTCGGCCACCTGCGCCGACAGCGTCATCACCTGCCGGTTCAGATCCTGGCGCTCGCTCGCGTTGCGCACCAGCGATCGGAGCTGGTCGTAGTCGAACTCCTTGGTGACGTAGTGGTAGGCCCCGTGCTTCATCGCCTGCACGGCGGTCTCGATGTCGGCAATCGCCGAGATCATCAGCACCTCGACGAGGCCGTAGTTCTCCTTGATGATGCGCAGCACCTCGAAGCCGCTGATGCCGGGCAGGCGGACGTCGAGCAGCACGAGGTCGACATCCTCCTTGTTGAGGATGGGGAGGGCCGCTTCCCCGCTCGAGACGCGCAGGACGCGATACTCGCGCTTGAGGATCGCCGTCAGCGTGTCTCGCATCCCCTCATCGTCGTCGACGATGAGGACCGTCTTCGGCTTGTGGCTCATCGCGTGGCCGCGGGGCGCGCGTATTGTGGCAGGCGGTTGACACCGTTGCAAGCCGTTCGCTATGGTGAGGTTTTGCTGACCCTCCTGTGGCTGCTCACGGCAGCGGCGTTGTGCGCCGGCCTCGCGTCGGCCGTGCTCGCGCGCCGCGCCTCCAGGCGCGTCGAGCGGCTCACCGAGTCCTACTGGGAGCTCCGCTACGAGGCCGCGCAGCTCCGTGCGCGCCTGGCGCGGCTCGAGCCGCCGCCCGACGCGGGGGCGGACCCGGAAGCGCCGGCGCCGGGCGGAGAGCCGGCCGCCTTCGTCCCTCTCTCTACGCTCAAGCGATCGCCGTGATGCGGGATCCGCGTGCGGCGGCAACGCCTTCAGACGTCCGCCTTCAGCCGGACGTCTGAAGGCGAGACGACCGCATACAAGGCCCTTTCCGCGGGCGAATCGCCCGCGACGTCCGGCTGGCGCCGGACGCTACTCCGAACGCGAGGAATCCGTGGCACACGAATACGACGTAGTCATCATCGGCGGCGGCACCGGCGGGTACGTGGCGGCGATCCGCGCCGCGCAGCTCGGGCTGTCGGTCGCCGTTGTGGAGAAACAGAAGGCGCTCGGCGGCACCTGCCTGCTGTGGGGGTGCATTCCGACCAAGGCGCTGCTCGAGCACGCGCACGCGCTGAAGGTCGTGCAGGAGGCGTCGAAGACCTGGGGCGTCACGATCCCGGGGGCGGCCCCGGGCCAGACCATCGGGATCGACATGGCGCAGGTCCATTCGCGCAAGGACCGGATCGTCTCGGGCCTGACCAGGGGGATCGAGTTCCTGTTCAAGAAGAACAAGGTGGCCTGGATCAAGGGGACCGCGCGTCTCACGGGCAACGGCGGCGTCGACGTGTTCGAGGGCGAGAAGCAGACGCTGCGCGCCACCAGGGAGATCGTCGTCGCCACCGGGTCGCAGCCGCGCGGCGTGCCCGGCATCGAGATCGATCGCAGGCGCATCATCACGAGCGACGAGGCGATCCACCTGAAGGAGGTGCCCGGCTCGATTGCGATCATGGGCAGCGGCGCCGTGGGCGTCGAGTTCGCGTCGATCTTCAAGCGGTTCGGCAGCGACGTGACCATCGTGGAGCTGCTCCCGCGGCTGGTGCCGGTCGAAGACGAGGCGGTGTCGGCGGAGCTGGCGAAGTCGTTCCGCAAGCAGGGCATCGCCGCGCACACCGGCGCGAAGGTGACCTCGGCCGTCGTCGACGGCAACGCCGTCGCGATCGACGTGCTGCTGGGGGACGGGCAGACGCAGCAGATCCGCGCCGACTACCTGCTGGTCGCGACCGGACGCGGTCCGGTGACCGCCGGGCTCGGCGCCGAGGACGCCGGGCTGCAGCTCGAGCGCGGGTACGTGCGCGTCGATGCCGAGTACAGGACGACGGTGCCCGGCATCTCGGCGCTGGGCGACGTCATCACGCTGGGCACGCCGGTCCATCCGCAGCTCGCCCACGTCTCGTCGGCGGAGGGCCTCTTCGTCGCCGAGCGGATCGCCGGCCGGAACCCTCCGCCGATCAACTACGACCACGTGCCCGGCTGCACCTACTGCGATCCCGAGATCGGCAGCGTCGGCCTCACCGAGCAGAAGGCGCGGGAGCGGGGGTTCGACGTGCGCGTCGGCACCTTCCCCTTCGGCGTGCTCGGCCGCGCGAAGATGGCGGGCGAGACCGACGGCTTCGTCAAGATCGTCGCCGACCGGAAGTACGACGAGATCCTCGGCGTGCACATGATCGGGCTGCGATCGACCGAGCTGGTCGCCGAAGCCACGCTGGCGCTGCGGCTCGAAGCCACCGTCGAATCGCTCATCCGCACGATCCACGCGCACCCGACCATGGCCGAGGCGGTGGCCGAGGCGGCGCACGCCGCGCACGGCGCGGCGATCCACAGCTAGAATGACGGATTGAGCCGCAGGTGCGGATTGCGGCCCGAGCTGCCGGGCCCGGGCGATCGTGTCGCAATCGGCCGCCTGCAATCGTGATGTGAGGCTGCCATGTCCGATGTCGTGATGCCCCAGATGGGGGAATCGGTTGCGGAAGGCACGATCGTCCGCTGGATCAAGAAGGTCGGCGACACGGTCGATCGCGACGAGCCGCTCTTCGAAATCTCCACCGACAAGGTCGACGCCGAGATCCCGTCGCCGGCCGCCGGCGTGGTCACGCAGATTCGCGCGAAGGAAGGCGACACCGTGCCGGTGAACAGCGTCGTTGCCGTGATCGAGCCGGCGCGCGCGAAGCCGGTCGTGCCCTCAACAGCCGGCGCGGCTTCCGCGCCGCCTGCCGATGCGCCGGCTCCCCCGGCGCCGGCTGCGGCCAGGCCTCCCGAGGCACCCGCTGCGCAAACGGCCGCGCCCCTCGAGCCGCAACCGCAGGCGGATGGCGCAGGCGCGCCCGCTTCCACGCCGCCATCTTCGGCTGCGGCTCCTCCCGTCCCTCCCGCCTCTCCCGGCTCGGACGAAGCTTCGCACCAGCGGTCTTCGCCGGTCGTGAGAAAGATTGCCAGGGAACACCAGGTCGACATCTCGCAGATCCAGGGCACCGGGCTCGGCGGCCGCGTAACGAAAGACGACATCCTCGCGTTCATCGAGGGATCCGGAACGTCCCGTGCCGCCTCTCCCGCCCTTCCTGCCCCTCCCGCCCTTCCTGCTCCCGCCGCTCCCGACACCGACGTCGTGCCGATGTCGGTGATGCGGAAGCGGATCGCCGAGCACATGATCGCGAGCCGGCGGACCTCCGCCCACGTGCACTCAGTGTTCGAGGTGAACTTCTCGCGCGTCGCGCAGATCCGCGCGGCGAAGAAGGCCGAGTACGAGCGGGCGGGCGGCAACCTCACTTATCTGTCCTTCATCATGAAGGCGGCGGTCGGCGCCCTGCGCGCCGTTCCGGTCGTCAACGCCTCGATCGACGGCGACCGCATCGTGTACCACAAGAGCGTGAACCTCGGGATCGCCGTCGCGCTCGACTGGGGGCTGATCGTCCCCGTGATCAAGCGGGCGGACGAGCAGAGCCTTCTCGGCCTGAGCCGCAGCGCCGCCGATCTCGCCGCGCGCGCCAGGGCGAAGCAGTTGAAGCCCGACGAGGTCGCCGGCGGAACCTTCACGATCACCAACCCGGGCGTCTTCGGCGCGCTGTTCGGCATGCCGATCATCAACCAGCCGCAGGTGGCGATTCTCGGCGTCGGCCATGTCGAGAAGCGTCCGGTCGTCGTCGACGATGCAATCGCGATCCGGCCGATGGCGTATCTGACGCTCGGCTACGATCACCGCCTGATCGACGGCGCCGTCGCCGACGAGTTCCTGGCGCACCTGAAGCAGGCGCTGGAGAATTGGGATGCCAGCGACGCCTAGCGGCGGCTCACGGCAGTCACTGCCGGCCCCGCGGCGTCTGTCACCAGGGCAGTCCACGAAGACGCTCGACATCCGGCGCCTCGGCCGGATCGGCTATGGCGAGGCATTGGCGCTCCAGCGGACCCTGGTTGCCGATCGGCAGGCGGGGGCGGTCTCCGACGTGCTGCTGCTCGTCGAACATCCGCCGGTGCTCACGCTGGGCGCCCGCGGCGACGGCGGCCGCAGCCACATCCTCGCGTCAGACGAGGCGCTCCGGTCGCGCGGCATCGACGTCTTCGAGGCCGGGCGCGGAGGCGACGTCACCTACCACGGTCCAGGCCAGCTCGTCGGCTACCCCATCGTCGATCTCAAGCCCGACCGGCAGGATGTGCACCGCTACGTGCGCGATCTCGAGGAGGTGCTGATCCGCGCGGCGGCGAGCTCAGGCGTCGAGGCCGGGCGCGTGAACGGGCTGACGGGCGTATGGGTTGGCGGCGAGAAGCTCGCGGCCATCGGCGTGCGGATCGCGCGCTGGGTGACCAGCCATGGGTTCGCCCTCAACGTGTCCACCGATCTGGCGGATTTCGGGCTGATCGTGCCCTGCGGGATCCAGGACCGCGGCGTCACCTCGCTGGAGCGGCTGCTCGGCCGCCAGGTCGACCGCGCCGCCGTCGAGGAGGCGGTCGCTCATCAATTTCGTGAAGTGTTCGGTTATCAATAACTTGGAGAATATCTCCGAATCGGTCCCAGGCAGATTCCTTCGCCGCACGGCCCATCCGATGCTCGCCCGCGCGCCGCTGGAATATTCGGCCCCCGTCCGGTGTTTTCACCGGCACGAGGACACCTCCGATGCGGGAACCCAGGGACACTGCGCTGCTCGAACGGCTCCAGGCTGGCGACGAGGGTGCGCTCGGCGAGCTGGCCGATGCGTACGGCGCGAGGATCTACCAGCTCGCGTTCCGGTATCTCCGGAACCGGGAAGACGCCGAAGAAGTCGCGCAGGACGTCTTGTACAAGATCTACCGGAAGGTCGGCGCGTTCCGCGGCGACGCGGCGCTGTCGTCCTGGATCTACCGGATCACCTTCAACGCCGCGATGTCGCGCTTGCGGACGGCGAAGGCGCAGCGTGCGCGCAGCGAGGACCGGCTGGTGGCCGGCGAGGCGAACGACGGGCGGCAGGAGCCGCGGGCCGACGTCGCCGACTGGAGCGATCTCGCCGACGAGCGCGTGCTGCGCGCCGAGCTCAGGCAGCGGGTCCTCGCTGCGATCCTGGAGCTGCCGGCCATCTATCGGGCGCCGGTGATGCTGCGCGACATCCAGGGCATGTCGACCGAGGAAGCGAGCGCGATGCTGCGCGTGAAGAATCAGACGCTCAAGTCGCGCCTGCACCGCGGCCGGCTCATCCTGCGCCGGCAACTGGCCGACTTTGCGGGCGGACTGGCGCTGCACCGCCCGGTCTACGGCACCTAGGATCGGCAGTCCGCCGGCCCTACAGGTTCATCGCATTCTCGAGCGCTACGCGCTCGAGCGCGCTCAGCTCCGGCACGGCCACCCGCTCGATCCCTTCGAGGCCCAGGCGCACCGGCAGCGCTGCCGCGCGCGTGCGTGCGCCCGACGCGAGGTCCGGTCCCACGAAGCAGCTCAGCGTCGCGCGCGATCGGCCGACGAGCGCGGCGACGGCGTCGACGGCCGCCGCCGCGAGCGCGTAGGCCCCTGGCGGCCAGAGCGCGGGGAGGCGGCTCGCGATGCGTCGTCGCTGCGGCTCGCCGACGACGCGGACGGCGTTGAAACCGCCGATGGTCGCGTCGGTCCATGGGATCACGATCCCGCCGGGCGGAACGCCGAGCAGCGTCAGTCCCACGTCGCGCGGCGAGCTGTCGGTCTCGAGGGCGACGAGCGCGCGGGCGGCCGCGGTCAGCGCGTGCGGCGCCGATCCGATCAGCCGCGCGCGCGGCACGCGCAGCTCGCGGCAGCCGCGTTCGACCAGCTCGCGGTGCGAGGCGCCGGCGCACAGCACGATCGGGTTGGCGGTGCGCTGCAGGACCGCCCGGATCAGCCTGAGCCCCTCGTCGCCCTGCCATTCGCCCCGCCCCGCGCCGCCGGCGACGACCACGATGCGCGCGCCGGTCACCTCGAGCGGATCGGCGCTGGCGTCGATGCGCGTCGCGTGAGCCTCGATGGCGCCCGCCTGCACGATGTCGAGCGCCTTTCCGGCCGCGACCCGGCCGCGATCGTCGGCGAGGCGGATGGCACGGACGAGATTGCGTCCGGCCAGCAGGTGCGCAATCGCGCCGCCGAGGTCGTCCGCGCCGATGATCGCCACGTCGCTCATCGCTGCGCTATTCTAATGTGCCGTCACCGTGGAGCGTGGCACACGTCCCGGGCGCGGCGCCCGGATGGCAAGGCGCGACGACCGGGAATACCGTGAGTATTCGAGGGAGGAGCCACGCCGCCAGCCGGGACGCCCCGCCCGGGGAGTGGTGTCGCAAACCACGGTACGGGACGCTGGCGTGCCGGACCGGCGAATCGCGGCGGAAGTCGCGGAGCGTCGCGCCCGGACGGCCAGGCGCGAGGGCGCCACGTGATGGAGTCGCTGCAGGACAAGGTTGCAATCGTTACCGGCGGGTCGCGCGGCATCGGGCTGGCCATTGCCCGCGCGCTCGTCCGCGACGGCGCTCACGTCGTCATCACGGCGCGTGGGGCTGGAGCGCTCGCCGAGGCCCGCCGCGACCTCGACGGCGCCGGCCCCGGCCGCGTGGAGACGCTCGGCGCCGACGTGACCCGCGCCGGCGACATGGCGCGAACGGTCGCCGCCGCCGCCGAGCGGTTCGGCGGCCTCGACATCCTGATCACCAACGCCGGCGTCGGCGCGTTCGCCGAGGTCGAAGCCATGACGCCGGAGCAGTGGTCGACGGTCATCGATACGAACCTGACCGGCGTCTTCAACGCGTGCCGGGCAGCGATTCCCGCGATGCGCCGGCGCGGCGGCGGCTTCATAGTGAACATCAGCAGCCTGGCCGGCGCGAACGCCTTCAAGGGCGGCGCCGCCTACTGCGCGTCGAAGGCCGGCCTGAACGCCTTCAGCGAGGCGTTGATGCAGGAGCTGCGCTACGACGGCATCCGCGTCAGCTACGTGATGCCGGGATCGGTGGCGACCGGGTTTGCCGGACACTCGGCGGCGCCCGGCGGCGCCGGCAGCCGAGACGACGACTGGAAGATCGCCCCGGACGAAGTCGCCGAGGTGGTGATCCATCTGTTGAAGCATCCCCGCCGCAGCCTGCCCAGCCGCGTGGAGCTGCGGCCGTCCAAGCCGCGCCGATGAGCATCCTCGAGAAACATCGCGCGACGCTCGAACATCACGAGACGAAGATGGGCCCCTCGCGCGGGCGGCTCGCCGTGGCCCTGGATCTGCTCACCGATGCGCTGGCGCTGGTCGGGCAGCACGGCGTGTACTGCCGGAGCGAGCGTCAGCCGGGACGGCCAAAGATGGACGTTGCGCTGGTGCTCGAGCAGTTGGACGACGCCAAGCAGCTCGTGCAGAGCGCGATGGCGGAGCTGCGCGCAGATGCAGACCGTCGGTGACTACAACCTGCTCGAGCGCGCGGGCGCGGGCGCGCTGGGCGAGGTCTACCGCGCGCGCGACACGCGCCGCGGCCGCACGGTCGCGCTCCAGCTGATCGCGCCCGACCTGGCGTCCGATTCGCGGCGCCGGGAGGCGCTGCTGCAGGACGCGCGGGCGGGGGCCGCGCTGTCGCACCCGAACATCGCGGCACTCTATGAGATCGGCGAAGACCAGGGCCGGCTGTTCTTCGCCTGCGAGTTCGTCGCCGGAGAGCCGCTGAAGACGTTGATCGCGGGGCAGCCGGTGAACACGCGGCACGCGCTCGACATCGCGATCCAGGTGGCCGACGCCCTGGCCGACGCGCACGCGGCCGATGTCGTCCATGGCGGCATCGACACCGAGACGATTGCCATCACCCCCAAGGGGAACGCGAAAGTGCTCGGGTTCGGGCTGTCGCGATGGATGGGACGCGAGGCCGGGGCGTACCGATCGCCGGAGCAGGCATTGGGCGAACGAACCGACGCCCGGACCGATATCTTCTCGCTGGGCGTCGTCCTGTTCGAGATGTTGACGGGGCGGCGGGCGTTCCCGGCGGCCCCGCCGGAGGCGCTGGCGCTGCAGATCGTCCGGGACACGGTGCCGGCGCCGAGCAGCGTGAATCCCGCGCTGCCGCGGGAGCTCGATCCGATCGTCGCGAAGGCGCTCGCCAAGAGCCTCGATCAGCGCGCGGAATCGGCGGCCCTGCTGGCCGCGGAGCTTCGTGCCGTGGCGGCCATCCTCGACGTCCGCAGCGAAGCGGCGGAAGCGGCAAGCCCGCCGCGGTCGGCGCGGCGAGGTCCCTCCGCAGGCTGGGCGCTGCTGCTGGCGCTGCTCGGCGCGCTCGCGGCGGCGGGGTGGTGGAAGTGGGGCGGCTGAGCCGGGCGGTCCGCGGACACGATCGGCCGGCGGCGCGCCACGGATCGCCGCGGCTCTAGACGTTGCGCAGGATGTCGCCGAGCTGCAGCACGAACGCCGAACGCGCGAGCACGCTGTCCATGCCGGCGCCGCGGGCGGCTTCGAAGACCTCGGTCTGCAGGTGCGAGGCGAAGCCGAGGGTTGGCACGGTGGCGAGCGCCGGGTCCTTCTTCATTGCGGCGAGGGTGGCCAGCGGTTCGGCGCGCGCGCTGTTGAGATCGAAGATCACCAGCGCGGGCGGCGTCTGCCGCATCTCGGCCAGCGCATCGGCCGACGATCTGGCGAACTTGATCGAGGCGCCGAGCCGCGCTGCGGCATTCCGGATCTTCGACGTGAACAGGAGATCGTCGAGGACGGCGAGGATCACCACACCATGATACTGGAGACCAGAGCCGTCGGCCCGTTCATGAAGAACGGGTTCCTGATCGGCTGTGAGGCCACGCACGAGGCGGCGCTCATCGATCCCGGCGACGAAGTCGACCAGCTGCTCTCGGCGGCCGAGCGCCACGCCCTCGCCATCCGCCATATCCTGTTGACGCACGCGCACGTCGATCACGTCACCGGCGTGGCCGCGGCCAGGCGGGTGCTCGACGCGCCCGTCTACCTGCACCGCGACGATCTGTTTCTCTACGAGCGGGCGGTCGAGAGCGGGCGGATGTTCGGGCTGACCGTGGAGCCGCAGCCGCCGATCGATCGCTTCTACGCGCCCGGCGACGTCATCCGGTTCGGCGAGTACGAGGCGAGGCCGCACCATACGCCGGGCCACTGTCCGGGCGGCGTCTGCCTGCAGATCGGACCGCGCGGCGAGCCGGGGCAGGATCTCTTCGTCGGCGACACGCTGTTTGCCGGATCGATCGGCCGCACCGACCTGCCGGGCGGCGACTACGCAACGCTCATCGATTCGATCCGGCGGGTGCTGTTCGCCTTCGGCGACGACGCGCGGGTCTATCCCGGGCACGGACCGCGGACGACGATCGGCGCGGAGCGGCGGACGAACCCCTTTCTGATTGAGGACTTGGGGAGGTAGGGGTTCCCGGGCCTCGAGGAGGCACGGCGGCCTCCCCAGGTCCCTATGAGGCCTGCTGTTCGACCTTGAGCGCGAAGCGGCCGACGCGCAGCAGGTCGCCGTTGGCGAGCGTTGCCCGCTGCACCCGCCGGTCGTTCACGAACGTGCCGTTCGTGCTCTTCAGATCCTCCACTTCCAGCGAATCGTCGGTCGCGGTCAGCCGGCAGTGCAGCCTCGAGACGAGGGCGGCGTCGACGATGAAGTCGGCGCGCGGCGCGCGGCCGACCGTCTTCACGGTGCCGGACCGGATGCGGAACGTCAACGGATCGGAATCGGCCTCGCCCTTCAGAATCCACATCGCCACGGTCCCTATCGCGCCGGTGCGCCCACCGTCTTGCGCAGCCACGCCGTGACGGCCGAGACGACGGCGCCGCTGACGCGTGCGTCGGGAAGCGTAAGGTACTCGTCCACCTCGCCCGTGGCCGCCGGGGCGAGCAGATGGTTCACGCCCGGGAGCTTCGCGACCTCGACGGCGCGCCCCCGGCGCCGGTGCGCGAGCGCGGCGAGCCGGTCGGCGTTCGAGGGCACCACCTGCGTGTCGAGCTCGCCCTGCACGATGAGACTCGGCTGCCGCGTCTGCGGCACGAGCTCGGCCGGATCGTACAGCAGGAGGCTGCGGAACTCCGGGTTGTCCACCTGCCGGCGCAGTGCGGGCGGCAGCGTCTCCCAGCCCCTGCCGGTGATCACCGCGTCGTGAATCCGGCGCTGCAGCGCGATCTTCTCCCTCCGCTCGGCCTCGCCCGTCTTCGCGAGATCGAGCAGGTGCGCCTGCTGCTGCAGGATGAGTTCGGCGCCAATCATCCCCGGGGTCGCCAGCAGCCCGACGGCGGCGATGCGCCGATCGCGCCCGGCCGCGTCGAGGACGACGATGCCGCCTTCGCTGTGGCCGATCGCGGCGATGCGGCGGCGATCGACGTCCGGGCGATCGGCCAGCAGCTCCACGGCCGCGCGCAGGTCCTGCGCGTAGTCGTCGATGCCGGCCGATTCGATCCGCCCGCCGCTCTGGCCGACGCCGCGCTTGTCGTAGCGCAGGACGATGAATCCGGCGTCGGCGATGGCGCCGGCGAGCTGGCCGAGCATCGGGATGCCGAAGACGAGCGCGTCGCGGTCGATCGGTCCGGATCCGCCGACCAGGATCACGGCCGGCCGCGGTGTTGTGCCGGAGTCGAGCGGCTTGGACAGCGTGCCGGCGAGCGAGAAGCCGTTCGACGGGATGCGCACCTGCTCGTCGTTCGCGCGCGAGACCGGCACGCGCCGCGCCGAGACCGACGCGACGTCCTGGCGGACGACGTCGACGCCTTGCGCCGGGATCGTCAGGCGTACGAGATGCCCCGCTTCGTCACCCCACAGCTCGGCCTCGAGCGGCGCGCCGCCGGCCTGAAGCGTCAGCGGCGTGCGCCGCACCGTGACGAGGCGATCGGCGGTCTGAATCTGCTCGCTCGTCGAGGTGCCGACCCGGATTTGCATCGGCGCCTGGATGACGTAGGCGGGGACCGACGCGCCGGCCTCCTCCCCCCGCAGGCGCAGCGCCAGCGCCTCGAACGGGCCCCAGAAGGGGCTCGGCAGCAGGAGTGCGTCGGCGGCGATCGTGTCGGACTTGCGCCCCGACCGGCCGTCCTGGCTGAAGTCGGTCACCGCGAGCGTGTCCTTCACGGTCGTGTAGACGCTCAGCGGCTGATTGCGGAGGCTCGCGTCGACGCGCAGCTCGATCGGCTTCCAATCCTCCGTGTAGCGGACCTCGACCCGCCGCTGGACGAGGTCGACCGGCTGCCCCATGCGGCCGGTCGACGTGATCGTCCAGCCATCGGGCGTCCGGGCCAGCGTCGTCTGTTCGCTGCCGACGGGCACGCCGCGGACGAAGACGGTGTAGCTCGACTCGCGCGATTCGGATTGCAAGGGCGCCGCCTGCGCTCCCGCCGCAGCCGCGGGCAGCGCCACGCACAGAGCGAGCGCGCACGCGCGGCTACAATAGGAGGCGGGCATGCCTCAGCATAGCATCACGCCTCAGGCGGTCCCGCTCGACGCGTACCGCCGCGCGCGGGAGCACGCCGCCGCGATCGATCGCTCGGCCCGCGCACGCCTCGTCGCATCGGGCGCCGATCGCGCCGTCTATCTGCAGGGGCTGCTGACCAACGACGTCGCGGCGCTCACGGCAGGGCGCGGCTGCTACGCGGCCTACCTGACGCCGCAGGGGCGGATGATCGCCGATCTCCACGCGTACGAGCTCGGCGACGCGATGCTGCTGACGATGGCCGCGCACGTGCGCCAGGCGGTGCTCGCGAGATTCGAGCAGTTCGTCTTCTCCGAGGACGTGCGCTTCGACGACCTCACCGGCACCTTCGCGCAGGTCGCGGTGGTCGGCCCCGCATCGGCCGGCATCGTTTCGCGCGTGCTCGCGGGCGCGGCCGGGGAAGCGCTGCGCGCGCTCCCCGAGCACGGCAATCTTCGGGCGCAGTTGGGCGCCGGGGCCGCGATCGTGGCCCGCGTGACCGATACCGGCGAGCCCGGGTTCGAGATCTTCGTTGATCGCGAGGCGCTGAGCGCGCTGATGGCGGCGCTCGGATCGGCCGGCGCGCTGCTGCTGGACCCCGCAACCGCCGACGCCCTGCGGATCGAGGCCGGCATCCCGGAATTCGGCCGCGACATGGACGAGGAGACCATTCCGCTCGAGGCGGGGATCGAAGAGCGCGCGATCAGCTTCACGAAGGGCTGCTACGTCGGGCAGGAGGTGATCGTGCGCGTGCTGCACCGCGGGCACGGCCGGGTGGCGCGCCGCCTCGTCGGCCTGCTGCTCGACCCGGGCGCGGCCGCCGCCGCGGGCAGCGCCATCACCCTGGAGGGTCAGGCGATCGGGCGCCTCACGAGCGTGACGGCTTCGCCGGCGCTCGGCCGGCCCATCGCGCTCGGGTACGTGCACCGCGATCGCGCATCACCGGGCACCATGGTGACCGTCGGTGATGCGCCGGCGAGCGTCGCGGCCCTGCCGTTCGTGCCCAGGTAGTACACCGGCCGGCGCCCGAGCGGGCTGGTTGCCTCGAGGTCGCCATCACGTGACGGAACCGTCACCGACTGCCACATCCATACGGCCGCACGATACCGGGCGCGGGCCGTGCGAGGCGCAGCCGCGGCGACCCGATACCCAGGCGCCCGGAGGGGGCGGTCGTCACGCATGCGATTCTGCGCCGCGCGGGCGAGCGTGCCAGGCTCACGCGGTCGCGTCCCGTGTCGCCATCCGGCTTCGCCCGGGGAACGCGCGACATCCGCCCGTTTCGCTCCGCAACCTTACCGCGCCGGCCGTCTCCCGCCGGCGAGCCGGCGGATCAGTTCCCCGTCGGCCGGCGGAAACCGCAGGCGCCGAAGCGCGGCCCGTGGCACCCATCGCATCGGCTGCCCGAGCTGCGGCTCCGGCTCTCCGGCCAGCGCGCACCGGAGGAAGTGCAGTTCGACGCGGCGGTCGGCGTAGGCGTGAAAGGTCGCGAGCATCTCCTCGCCGACGATGACGTCGACCGCCAGCTCCTCGCGCATCTCGCGCTGGAGGCACGCCGCGCACGACTCGCCCGGCTCGCACTTGCCGCCGGGAAACTCCCAGAAGCCCGCGAGGTGGGTGCCTTTGCGCCGGCGCGTGACGAGAAACGCGCCGCCGCGTTCGACGACCGCCGCGGCGACGGTGATCGCGCTCACGATGCCGCGGCCCCCCCGGCGCTCACGGTCCGGCAGCCTTTCGCCATCGGGCACACCGGACACTTCGGCGCGCGGGCGACGCAGACCATCGCGCCCAGATCCATGAGCGCCTGATTGAAGTCGAAGACGCGCCGCGTGGGCACGAGCGTCTCCGACAGCGTCCAGAGACGGCGCGTCATCGCATGGCTCTTCGGATCGCCCTCGCCCACGAAAACGCGGAACAGCACCCGCGCCACGTTGGTGTCGAGGATCGCCGCGCGCTCGCGAAAGGCGAAGCTGCGGATCGCGCCGGCGGTGTAGGCGCCGATTCCCTTGAACGAGCGCAGCGTCGCCTCGTCTGCGGGCAGTCTGCCGCCGTAGCGCGCGACCGCTTCGCGCGCGATCGTCTGCAGCCGCTTCGGCCGGATGTTGTAGCCGAGCGGGTACCAGGCGGCGGTCACGTCGCGCTCCGGCGCCGCCGCCAGCGCGTCCAGCGTCGGGTACTTCCGCAGCCACTCGTCGTACTTCGGCAGCACGCGGTCGACCTGCGTCTGCTGCAGCATGATCTCGGACACGAGGATGTGGTACGGATCGCCGGTCTTGCGCCACGGCAGGTCGCGTCCATGGCGGGCGTACCACGCGAGCAGGCGGCGCCGGAACCGCTGGCGATCGGCGGGCGGCGGCAGCGGCGGCGGTGGGCGGCGGCGGGCCGGGGCGGCTGGCATCTCGTATAATTCGGGGCGCGTTGAAAATCTACACGAAGACCGGCGACACGGGCGAGACGTCGCTGTTCGGCGGCGCGCGCGTGCGGAAGGACGATCCGCGGATCGACGCCTGCGGCGAGGTCGACGAGCTGAACGCGTGGATCGGGCTGGTGCTGTCGGGCGATCTCGACGACCGCGTCGCCGACGCGCTCGAACGCGTGCAGCGCGACCTGTTCGCGCTCGGCGCGCAGCTGGCCGACCCGCACGACCGGCTCGCGCCGCGCGTGGAGAAGGCCGTCGTCGACGACCCCGGCGTCGAGCGGCTGGAGCAGCACATCGACTTCTTCGACAGCCAGCTGCCGCCGCTGCGGAAGTTCATCCTCGCCGGGGGCGCCGGCGAGGCGGCGGCGCTGCACGTCGCCCGCGCCGTCTGCCGCCGCGCCGAGCGGCGCATCGTCGCCCTCGACCCGCCGGTCGATCGCGTCCTGGTGCGCTACGTGAACCGGCTCTCGGATCTGCTGTTCGTGCTCGCGCGCGCGGTCAATCACCGGCGCCGGATCCCGGAGACGGAATGGTGAGCGCGTCCAGGCGTTCCAGGGCGGCCTTCACCCGATCGAAGATCGATCGCGCCAGCTCCTGAGAGACCCGCTCCCGGATCGCGCCGCACGCGATCCGCAGCGTTCCGCCCGAGGCCTCGATCTCCACGTCCCATCGATCGGCGGCGATCCCCTCGGGCCGATCCTCGAAGCCGGCGGACCGCGCCGCGCGCTCGTGCGCGCGGCGGCGGGACACGTACTCCGCGATTGGCGCGCCGTTGATCAGCACGCGGACGAGGGCGATGTCGTGCTTGGCGACCGCCTGGCCGCCGTAGTAGAAGCCGTCCTCGTCTTCGGTCACCAGGACGAGATCTTCGCCGGTGGGCACCTCCGCCACGACCGCGCGGCCGCGCGCCCGCTCCGCCTCGAACCGGCGCCGGCGCCGCTGGCGGACGTCGTGCAGCGTCGTGGCGAGGCTCGCGGCCGCCCCGAGCAGCAGCAGGGCGACTAGGCCGGCCAGCAGGTCGCGCATGGTGACAGCGGGAAAGGCGTGGTGGGATACTCGTCCGTCACTCGATGGTCCCGTCAGACGGCTCGGCGCCGCTCGCCCGCGCATACGCGGCGTGCCGCGCGCTCGCACGCTCGCACTACGAGAACTTCCCGGTCGCCTCGCGGCTGCTGCCGCCCTCGATGCGTCCGCACGTCGCCGCCGTCTATGCGTTCGCACGCGTCGCAGACGACATGGCCGACCTGGGGTGCGCGCCGGCGGCCGAGCGGCAGTCCGCGCTGGCGGCGTGGCAGCGCCGGCTGCACGACGCGGTGGACCGGCCGCCGATCGACGACCCGGCCGCGGGCCGCGACGACCTGATGCTGGGCGCGCTCGCACACTCGATCCGCGAGCTCGACCTGCCGCTCGAGCTGTTCGACGATCTGATCAGCGCGTTCGGCCAGGATACCACGACGGATCGCTACGCCTCGTGGGCCGGCATCTTCGACTACTGCCGGCGATCGGCCAATCCGGTCGGCCGCCTCGTCCTGCGGATCGCCGGCTATCGCAATCAGGCGCTCGATCGATCGTCGGATGCCGTGTGCACCGCGCTGCAGCTCACCAACTTCTGGCAGGACTTCGGCCTGGACTGGCGCGCCGGGCGCCTGTACGTGCCGCGCGAGGTGCAGGACGCCTGCGGCGCCCGCGAGGCGGACCTGTCGGAGGGCCGGCTGACGCCGGCGTGGGCCGAGGCCATCGCGTGCTGCGTCGAGGTGACGCGCCGGCAGTTCGACGATGGGCGCGCCGTGTGCCAGGCGATCGGGGGACGGCTCGGCCTCGAGCTGCGCGCGACCTGGGTCGGCGGCGTCCTGATCCTCGACCGGGTGGCGCGCGGCCGCGCCGATCTCCTGCGCATCCGCCCCGTGCTCGCGAAGACCGACGCGCCCCGGCTGCTCTGGCGGGCGATGCGCTGGAAGGGGGCCGCCTGATGGCCCGCAAGACCTCGTTCTACTATGCCTTCCTCGTGCTCCCGCCGGACCAGCGCCGCGCGATTGGCGCCGTCTGGGACTTCTGCCGCGCGGTGGACGATGCGGTCGACGAGGCGCCCGAGGCGAACCTCGGCCCATCGGGACGGGAGGCGGTGGCGTTCTGGCGCGCGGAGCTGGCGCGCTGCTATGAGGGCGCGCCGGCGTCGACGCGGCAGGGCCGCGCCCTGGGTCCGTTCATCGGCCGCTTCGACCTGCCGCGCCAGGCCTTCGAGGACGTCATCGACGGCGTGGCGATGGACCTGGACCGGTCGCGGTACCGGACGTTCGACGAGCTCTTCGAGTACTGCCGGCGCGTGGCGTCGGCGGTCGGCATGATCTGCATCAGCATCTTCGGATGCCGCAGCGCACAGGCACGCGAGTACGCACTGAACCTCGGCGTCGCGCTGCAGCTGACCAACATCATCCGGGATGTCGGCGGCGATCTCGAGCGCGGCCGGGTGTATCTTCCGCTCGAGGACCTGGCGGCGTGCGGCTGCAGGATCGAGGATCTGCGCGCCGGCCGGGTGACGCCGGCGGTGCGCCGCCTGCTCGAGCTCGAGTGCGGGCGCGCCCGCGACTTCTACGCGCGCGCGGACCGGGCGATGCCGCGCGCGGAGCGGCGCCGGCTCACCTCCGCCGCGATCATGCGTGCGGTATATCTCGAGACCTTGCGGCGCGTCGAGCGCGGCGGCTACGACGTGTTCACGACGCGCGTCCGCGTGCCGCGTGCGCGGCAGGCGGCGATTGCGCTGAGGGAATGGGTATGGCCCTCCTGAGCGCGCCCGACGCGATCGTCGTCGGCGCCGGGTGCGCCGGCCTGAGCGCGGCGGTCCGCCTCGCGCGGGCCGGCAAGGCGGTGCTGGTGCTCGAGGCGAGCGCGCGGCTCGGCGGGCGCGCCACCGCGTTTCCCGATCGCGAGACGGGCGAGCTGGTCGACAACGGCCAGCACGTGCTGCTCGGCTGCTACACGGCGACGCTGGCGTTCCTGCAGGAGATCGGCGCCGGCGACCACGTGCGCGCGCAGCGTGTGCTGACGGTGCCGATCGTCGACACCCGCGGCCGCCGTTCGCGCCTGCAGTGCGCGGATCTGCCGGCGCCGTTCCACCTGCTGGCGGGCCTGCTCGAATGGGAGGCGCTCGCGTGGCGCGATCGCCTGGCGGCGCTGAAGATGGCGGCGCCGCTGCGGCTGGCGCGGCAGGCGATGCGCCCCGGGTCCCGCACCATCGCGGCCTCGCCGGGCGAGACCGTGGAGAACTGGCTGATCCGCAACGGCCAGACGCCGAGGCTGCGGGAGCTGCTCTGGGAGCCGCTCGCCCTCGCGGCGCTCAACCAGTCGCCACGGCAGGCCGCGGCGCCGGTCTTCGCGCGCGTGCTCGCCGAGGCGTTCGGGTCGGACGCCGGCGCGGCGGCCCTCGTGCTGCCGACGCGGCCGCTGCACCTGATGTATGCGGAGCCGGCCCGCCAGTACATCGAGCGGAGCGCGGGCCAGGTCGTCACCGGCGCCGCCGTCAGACTCCGGATCGACGGCGACGGCATGATTGCCGCCGTCGGGGCGCAGCAGACGTGGCGCGCGCCGCGCGCGATCGCGGCGGTGCCCTGGTTCGCCCTGCCCGATCTCTTCGAGCGTCCGCCGGCGGCACTGGCGGAGGTCTTCGACCGGGCGCGCCGGACCGAGGCCACGCCGATCGTCACGGTGAATCTGTGGTTCGATCGGAGAGTCGCCGACGAGCCGTTTGTCGGGCTGCCCGGGCGCGTCATGCAGTGGGCGTTCGACAAGAGCGTGGTGTTCGAGGGCGGCGCGTCGCATCTGTCGCTCGTGTCGAGCGGCGCCGTCTCGGCGCTTCGCCTGAGCAACGACGAGCTCGTCCGGATCGCCCACCGCGAGATGCTGGAGGCGCTGCCTGCGGTGCGCGCCGCGCGGCTGCTGCGCGGGACGGTGATCCGCGAACCGAACGCTGCGTTCTCGGTCGCGCCTGGGCAACCGGCGCGGCCCGGCACCCGTACCGGCGTGCGCGGGCTCTACCTCGCGGGCGACTGGATCGACACCGGCCTGCCGGCTACGATCGAGAGCGCGGTGCGCAGCGGCCACATGGCGGCCCACGCCCTCCTGACGTCCGACACATGAACGCGATCGTCGTCCACTACAAGGAGCTCGCGCTCAAGGGGAACAACCGCCCCTGGTTCATCCGGCACCTGGTGCGGAACCTGCGCGCCGCGCTCGGCGGCCTCGACGTGCGGTCCGTGCGCCATGCGATGGGCCGGATCGAGATCGAGCTGCGCCCGGGGGCGGAGCCGCAGGAGGCGGGCGATCGCATCGCGCGCGTGTTCGGGATTGCGAACTACTCGTATGCGGGGAGGGCGCCGCGCGATCCCGGCGGGATGGCCGCGGCGATTCTGGCCGACCTGGGAGATCGGCGTCCCGCGTCGTTCCGCGTGTCGGCCCGCCGCGCCGACAAGAGCTTCCCGCTCACCTCGCCGCAGATCGAGCGCCACGTGGGCGGCCTGATCAAGCAGGCGACCGGGTGGCGCGTGGACCTGGCCGGACCCGAGCTCGAGGTGTTCGTCGAGCTGATGATGGACCACGCGTTCTACTATTTCGGCAAGGCACCGGGCGCCGGCGGCCTGCCGACCGGGACCGGCGGGCGCGTCGCCTGCCTGCTGTCGGGCGGGTTCGATTCGCCGGTCGCGGCGTACCGGATGATGCGGCGCGGCTGCCGTGTGCTGCTGATCCACTTCCACAGCTACCCGATCCTGTCGCGCGCGTCGCAGGAGAAGGTCCGCGAGATCGCCGCGCTGCTCACGCGGTCGCAGCTCCGGTCCCGGCTGGTGCTCGTCCCCTTCGGCGAGCTGCAGCAGCAGGTCGTCCTGCTGGCCCCGCCGCCGCTGCGGGTCGTGCTCTACCGGCGGCTGATGCTGCGGATTGCCGAGAAGCTGGCGCGCGCGTGGCGCGCGCGCGCGCTGGTGACGGGCGAGGTCGTCGGACAGGTCGCCTCCCAGACGCTCGAGAACCTCACGGCGATCGCGCAGGCGTCGGGGCTCGAGATCCTGCGTCCGCTCGTCGGCCTCGACAAGGACGAGATCATCGCCGAGGCGCGGCGTATCGGCACGCACTCGATCTCGATCGTGCCCGATCAGGACTGCTGCCAGCTGTTCACGCCGCGGCACCCCGCGACGCGGGTCAGCCTCGAGCGGATCGAGGCGGCCGAGCGCGCGCTGCCGATCGAAGCGATGGTCGAGGCCGCCGTGGAGGGCGCCGCCGTCGAGGAGCTCGAGTTTCCGATGATAAAATATGCGCCGGGAGGCAGCCATGGCGGTTCAGGAATTGAGCACTAATCTCGAGCAGATTCTCGGCGGCGACGCCGCGCCGCTCCTGCAGCACCAGTGCAAGACGGTGCCGAAGCAGATGCTGCTGCTGCCGGGTCCCGACTACGTCGAACGGGCCTGGGGCGCGTCGGACCGGCCGACGCGCGTGCTGCGAAGCCTCCAGACGCTGTTCGACCACGGCCGCCTGGCCGGCAGCGGCTATCTCTCGATCCTGCCGGTCGATCAGGGCGTGGAGCACTCAGCCGGCGCCTCCTTCGCGCCCAACCCGATGTACTTCGATCCCGAGAACATCGTCCGCCTCGCGATCGAAGGGGGCTGCAACGCGGTGACGTCGACGCTCGGCGTGCTCGGCGCGACCGCGCGGCGCTACGCCCACCGGATTCCCTTCATCCTCAAGATCAACCACAACGAGTTCCTCTCCTACCCGAACAGCTACGATCAGATCGGGTTCGCCAGCGTCCGGCAGGCGTTCGAGATGGGCGCGACCGGCGTCGGCGCGACGATCTACTTCGGGTCGGAGGAGTCGAAGCGGCAGATCCAGGAAGTGACCGCGGCGTTCCAGCAGGCGCACGAGCTCGGGATGTGCACGATCCTGTGGTGCTATCTCCGGAACGGCGCCTTCAAGACGAAGGAGGCCGACTACCATCTCGCCGCGGATCTCACCGGCCAGGCCAACCACCTCGGCGTGACGATCGAGGCCGACATCATCAAGCAGAAGCTGACGGAGTGCAAAGGCGGCTACAACGCGCTGAACTTCGGCAAGACCAGCCGGAAGGTCTACAGCGATCTCACCACCGATCACCCGATCGACCTGACGCGTTACCAGGTGGCCAACTGCTATATGGGGCGCGCCGGACTCATCAACTCGGGCGGCGCCTCGTCCGGCGAGAGCGATCTCAAGGAGGCGGTGCGCACCTCCGTCATCAACAAGCGCGCCGGCGGGATGGGGCTCATCTCGGGCCGCAAGGCGTTCCAGCGGCCGATGAACGACGGCGTGCGGCTGCTGCACGCGATCCAGGACGTGTACCTGAATCGCGACGTCACGGTAGCGTAGGGACCGGGCCGCAAGGGCGGGACTCGCACGCCGCTGCCAGTCCCGCCTGCCACGGCTGCTCCGCCCCGCCGGCCTGTCAGTGCTGCAGCGGGTGCAGGAGTCCCGCGAGATAGTCGCGCAGCCCCTCGTGCGTGCTGTCGAAGGCGAGCTCGTGCCACGGCAGCGCGTCCGCCGCGAACTCGGCCGTTTCCAGACACTCCTCGTCCGGGCACAGCGTGCCGCCCAGCGCGACCGCGGCATACACCACGATCACCGGCGCGCGCCCCGCGTACGAGTAGATGTTGACGAGCCCGTTCAGGCGGACATCGAGCCCGCACTCCTCCCGCGCTTCGCGGACCGCGGCCGCCGTCAGCGTCTCGCCGCGATCGACGTAGCCGCCGGGAAACACCCACTTGCCGTAGCCGGGTTCGATCGCCCGGCGCACGAGCACGAGCCGCTGCGCCGCGGTGCGGATGATGGTGCCCACGGCGATCTTGGGATCGATGTAGAACACGAAGCCGCAGCGCGTGCACACCGGCCGCGCGGGCTCGGCGGCCCTGAGCGTGCGCCGGACGAGCTCGCCGCCGCAGCGCGGACAGAACCGGTAGAGATGCGCGTCGTCGTGCGGGTGCGGAGCCGTATCGGCCACGTCGGACCAAGTATAATTCCGCGGATATGGCAATCCTGAAAGTCGCGCGTATGGGCCACCCGGTCCTCCGGGCGAAGGCGCGTGCGCTCGATCGCGCCGAGATCGGCAGCCCGCGCGTGCAGCAGCTGATCGACGACATGATCGAGACCATGTTCGAGTACCGCGGCGTGGGCCTCGCGGCGCCGCAGGTGCACGAGGGTCTCAGGCTCTTTGTCGCGTCGCTCGACGAGGAGGGCGCGTCGGGCGCGGACGGGGAGCCGGTGGCCGTCCTGAACCCGGAGATCGTCGCGGCCGGATCGGAGGCGATCGAGGATTGGGAGGGCTGCCTCAGCATTCCGGACATCCGCGGCAGGGTCGCGCGGCCGCGGACGGTGAGGGTGCGCGCGCTCGGCCGGAAGGGCGAGCGCATCGAGCTGGACGCGAAGGACTTTCCGGCGCGCGTCATCCAGCACGAGTACGACCACCTCGACGGCGTGCTCTTCCTCGATCGGATGAAGTCGTTCCAGTCGCTGACGTTCCTCGACGAGCACGCGCGCTACTGGACTAAGGACTAGCCCGCTTCCTCTCCAGCCTCCGCTCCGCCTGCAGCCGCTCGAGCTCCACCTCCGAGTGATCGGCGAACGCCATCGCGGCCGCGATCGCCCGATGGCCGGCCACCTCGCCGATCGCCCGGTGCATCTGCTGGCAGATGCGCCGGTACGACGGGTGCCCCTGCGGCGAGGTCCGGAGCTCGATCACGTGCATCGCCTCGCGGGCGTTCATCTCCATGTAGAAGCGGACGCGGTACGCCATGACGACGGCGTACGGCGCGGCCTGCGCGAGCCCGGCGGCGACCAGCGACTCGTACAGCTCCGCCGATCGCGCCATGGCCGCGCGCCATTCCTCCAGCGCGCCAGCGTCCTCGATGGCCGCCGGCTCGACGTACCCGTGGCGCGTGCTGAGCGGCTGCCATTCGAGCGTCAGCAGCCGATGGCGCTGGAGATCGCGGAACGCGCCATAGTCGGCGAGGATGTCGAAGCGGTACGACGTCCGCTCGAACGCGCGGCCGGGCTTCTGCCGGCGGTTCGTGCGCGCGCCAGCGTAGGCGCGCAGCAGCGCGGCGCGGTCGTCGGAGGACAGGCGGCCGACGGCGCGCGAGATCTCGGCATCCGGCAGGTCGCACACCGGATACAGCGCCGACGCGACGACCTTCGACTCGCCGTCGGGATCGAAATCGGTGAGCGCCACCTCGACGCTCGCGTCGCCCTCTTCGAGACCGGCGACGAGCCCGGCGCTCGCGCGCGCGAAGATCTCGCGCGTCCCGGTCAGATAGTCGATCGTGCGCCCGCCGCGATCCGGCTGATCGACGCGCGTGAGAAAGGCCGGGATGACCTGCCGCAACTCGACGAGCATCGCCCCGGCGTGATCGCGCACCTCTTCGAGCGGGTGGGCGAACATCCGCAGCAGCAGCGCTTCGTAGGCCTGGCCGGTGCCGAACAGCCCGACGTTCGAGGTGGTGGCGGCGGGGAGCAGGCCGCGCAGCGTGTCGAGCGCCTTCGCGCGAATCGCGGAACGATAGACCGCGTCCGAGTCGCCGGCCGCTTTCGGGTACCGCGCGCGGAAGTGCGCCTCCATGGCCGGAATCCACCGCGCATAGGTCTCGAAGGCCTCATCCATCGTCCGCACGTAGGCGCCGCGCAGCGGCGACCGCTCGATTTCAGGCGGTACGCGGTACCTCCAGCCCCCACCCGGACGATCGGTGTAGGGCACGTAGCGCGTCGACTGCTCGAGGTACGCCATCAGCCGGCCCCGCTCGAGCACCTTCGTCAGGACGTTCGACACGCCCTCGCAGGCCAGGTGCGCCGATCCGAGCTGTGCGACCGAGTCGTCTCCATACTCGTTGAGCATCCGGGCGTAGAGCCGGTCGGCGCGGGCGGCGCCGACCTGGTCGGCGCGGGGAGCGCCCGCGGCGTCCGGCGCCGGGACCTGCGCGCGGAACTCGTCGAGGAAGAGCCGTCGCAGCGACCTGGCCGAGCGGGAATAGCGCGCGAAGAGCGCGCCCTTCACCGTCTCGGGCAGGTTCACGAGCGCGAACACCGGGCGATCGACGTTGGTGAAGTAGGGCGCCAGGGCGCGCGCTTCGTCGGGCGTGAATCGTTCGGAGGGCGCGCTCGATGAGATCACGATGGTCAGGTATTCTACTATCCGTGCCGGCCCGCTTCGTGTTCGCGCACCCAATCGACGTTCGATTCCGCGACTGCGACCCGCGCGGGCACGTGAACAACGCCGCCTATCACACCTACCTCGAGGAGTCGCGGCTCGCGCTGTGGCGCGATCTGTTCGGCGAGGGGGGCCTGCCGGGCGTCGGCACCATCCTCGCACGCACCGAGATCGACTTCCTCGCGCCGGCCTCCGCGCACGATCGGATCGACGTGCGCGTGGGCATCGCGCACCTTGGCCGTTCGAGCATCGCCATGGACTACGAGATCGTCCGGGCCGGCGGCGGCGCGCGCCTGGCCTCGGCCAGGGCCGTGATCGTCACCTTCGACTACGCGGCGAACCGGTCGATGCCGGTGCCGCCGGTGGTGCGGGCCCGGCTCGAAGCGCTGCGGGACGCGCCCCCGGTGCAGGCCGGCTGATGTGCGGCCTGATTCGACATCGAGTGTGAAACGATTGTTGTGAAATGATTCACAGCATACGCCATGGTCCCTGAGACCTCCACCCCGGCGGCGTCGGGGACGCCGCCTCCCGCCATCGCGCTCGATCTGGTCACCCGGCGGTTCGACGGCACGCGCCAGGTCACCGCGCTCGACCAGGTCTCCCTGGACATCCCGCGCGGCGAGATGGTCTCCATCATCGGACCGTCCGGCTCCGGCAAGTCGACGCTCCTCAATCTGATCGGCGGCCTCGACCGGCCGACCTCCGGCCGGGTCCGGGTCGACGGCGAGGCGCTCGACGGCCTGTCCGACGATGGGCTGACGCGGGTGCGGCGCGACAAGATCGGCTTCATCTTCCAGTTCTTCAACCTGCTGCCGACCCTGTCGAGCGTCGAGAACGTCGGCCTGCCGCTGCACCTGCGCGGCTGGCCGCGCGCCAGGGTCGCCGCGCGTGCGCACGAGCTGCTGGCGCTGGTGCAGCTCGGCCACCGCCTGCAGCACCTGCCCGACGAGCTGTCGGGCGGCGAGCGCCAGCGCGTCGCCATCGCGCGGGCGCTGTCGATCTACCCGCCGATCCTGCTGGCCGACGAACCCACCGGCAATCTCGACACGCGCACCGGCGGCGAGATCCTCGCGCTCATCCAGGCGCTGCACGCGCGCCTCGGATCGACCGTCGTCATCGTGACCCACGACCTGAAGGTCGCCGCGAGCTGCGGCCGCACGATTGCGCTGCGCGATGGCCGCATCGTGGAGGACGTCCGGCGTTGATCCTCCTGCGGCTGATCAGCTGGCCCTACTTCCGCCGGCACGTCCTCCGGTCGATCCTCACCATTGCCGGCATCGTCCTCGGCGTGGCCGTGTTCGTCGGCATGCACACGGCCAACCAGAGCGTGCTGTACGCCTTCTCGCGCACCGTCGACCGGATCGCCGGGAAGACCGAGCTGCAGGTGACCGCCGGCGAGACGGGCTTCGCCGAAGAAGTGCTCGAGCGCGTGCAGTCGGCCTCGACCGTGCGCGTCGCGGTGCCGGTCGTCGAGGCGGTCGCCGACACGCGGCAGCGCGGCATCGGCAGCCTGCTGGTGCTCGGCGTCGACATGACGGGCGACCGCAGCCTGCGCGACTACGATCTCGAGAGCGGCGACGAGGCGATTGTCGACGATCCGCTGACCTTCATCGCGCAGCCGGACTCGATCATCGTGTCGCGCGCGCTCGCCGACCGCCTCGATCTGGGCGCCGGCAGCGGGCTGCCGCTGCTCACCGCCGAAGGGGAGAAGCGCTTCACCATCCGCGGCGTGATGAAGGCGTCCGGCCTGGCGAGCGCGTTCGGCGGCAATCTCGCGATCATGGACGTCTACGCGGCCCAGAAGATGTTCGGCCGGGGGCGGACCTTCGATCGGATCGACCTCGCGCTGAAGAGCGGCCGCACGATCGCGGAGGCCCAGGCGGAGCTCGGCGCCCTGCTCGGCCCTGGCTTCCAGATCGATCCCCCCGCGGGCCGCGGCCAGCAGTTCGAGGCGATCCTCGCCGCCTACTCGATGATGGTGGACATCTCGAGCCTGTTCGCCCTCTTCATCGGCATGTTCATCATCTACAACTCGTTCTCGATCGCGGTGACCGAGCGCCGCGCCGAGATCGGGATCCTGCGGGCGCTCGGCGCGACGCGGCGGCAGATCCGCTGGCTGTTCCTCGGCGAGAGCGCCGTGACCGGTCTCGCGGGGTCGCTGCTGGGTCTGGGCTTCGGCCTGCTCGTCGCGCGCCTCATCGCCGCGTCGATCGGCGTCCTCATCAGCGACGTCTACGGCGTGGCCCGGCAGGCGGACGAGATCGCGACCAACCCGGCGCTGCTCGCCGCCGCGCTCGCCATCGGCCTCGCCACGAGCGTCGCGGCCGCGCTGATTCCCGCGCGCAGCGCGGCGCGGGTCGACCCGGTGCAGGCGCTGCAGAAGGGGCGCCACCAGGTGCTGTCGGCGGGCGAGAGCCGCGCGCGCATCGGGGTGGCCGCCGCCTGCGGCGCCCTGTCGCTGGCGTGCCTGGCCGCGCCGCGGATGGCGCCCGCGTGGGTGGGGGGGTCGCGGGCGATCTTCTACCTCGGCTACCTGCTCGCCATCCTCGTCGCCCTGCTCCTGAGTCCCCTGCTCTCGCTGATGCTCGCGCGCGCCCTCCGGCCGCTGCTGAAGCGCCTCCGGCCGGTCGAGGGCGCCCTGGCCGCCGACAGCCTGATCCAGGCGCCCCGCCGCACGTCGGCCAGCGTCGCCGCGCTGATGCTCTCGCTGGCGCTCGTCGTCGCGTTCGGCGGGATGGCGCGCGCCAGCTACGACTCGATCATCGACTGGCTGGAGACGGCGCTGAATCCGGATCTGTTCGTCATGCCCTCCCAGAACATCGTGGTGCGCACGATCAGGTTCCCGCCCGGGATGGGACCGGAGATTGCCGCGATCGACGGCGTCGAGCGCGTCCAGATGGTGCGCGACGCGCGCATCGTCTTCCGGCAGACGCCGGTCATGGTGGTCGCGGTGGAGATCGACAGCCTCGAGCAGACCGCGCGGCGCGACCCGGTGGAGGGCGACGCGGCGAGCATGTACCGGCTCACCGCCGCGGGCGAAGGGCTGATGGTGTCGGACAATCTCGCCCAGCTCCAGGGCCTGAAGATCGGCGAGCTGCTCGAGATTCCGGCGCCCTACGGCGTGATCCGGCTGCCGATCGTCGGCATCGTCGTCGACTATTCGGACCAGCAGGGCACGATCCTGATGGACCGCCAGGTCTTCCGGAAGTACTGGCAGGACGACTCGGTCAACGTGTTTCGCGTCTACGTGCGCCGCGGCGCGAGCGCGGCCGGAGTGCGGCAGCGGATCGTCGAGCGGTTCGCCGGGGAGCGCCAGGTGTTCGTGATGACGAACGCCGAGCTGAAGGCGTACATCCTGCGCGTCACCGACCAGTGGTTCGGCCTCACCTCCGTGCAGATTGCGGTGGCCGTGCTCGTCGCCATCCTCGGCATCGTCAACACGCTGACCGTGTCGATCATCGACCGCCGGCGCGAGCTCGGCGTGCTGAAGGCGGTGGGCGCGCTGCGCGGGCAGATCCGGCGCACCATCTGGATCGAGGCGCTCAGCATCGGCGGCATCGGCCTCGCGCTGGGCTTCGCGCTGGGGGCGGTGAACCTGCACTACCTGCTGCAGATGATCCGCTACGACATCGCGGGGATGCGGCTCGACTACACGTTTCCCGTCAACGTGGCGCTCGGCCTGGTGCCGGCCATACTCGCCGCGGCGTTGGTCGCCGCGATCTGGCCGGCCGAGTCGGCCGTCCGCCGCTCGCTCGTCGAGGCGCTCGAATATGAATGACACCGCGCGGATGCGGCCGGCACGGACGGGCACCCGGAGGCGTCGGAAAGGGGCGTGCGCAGTCCTCGGCATGCTCGTCGTGTCTTCCTGGGGCGGCCTCTTCCAGGCACGCCCGGGCGCGCAGGCCCGCGATCCGCGCCAGATCGTCGAGGAGGCGCAGAAGCGCACCGACGCGGCCTCGCAGCGCTACGAAGGGCTCCTGCAGGTGTTCGACGCCCGAGGCCGGATCGCCGACAAGCGCTGGACCTTCGAGCGGCTCGGCTCGTACGGGCGGAGCAAGGCCGTGCTGCGCTTCACCTCGCCCGCCGAAGTGAAGGGGGTCGCGCTGCTCATCGTGAACCATCCCGACCGCGCCTCCGACCAGTGGATGTGGACGCCCGCGGTCGAACGCGACCGGCGCATCGCGCTGCAGGACCGGTCGACCCGCTTCTTCGGCACCGACTTCAGCTTCGAGGATCTCGAGGCGCGCGATGTCGGCCAGTACGACTACCGGATGCTCGGAGACGACGAGGTCGGCGCGGCGGCCTGCTGGAAGATCGAGTCGACGCCCAGGGAATCGAAGTCCTCGCAGTACACGCGGTCGATCGTCTGGATCCGCAAGGACACCTACGCGGTGGCGCGCGTCGAGAGCTACGTCGGGGGAGAGGCGGTCCGGCGGCTGGACTACTCCGACTTCGTCCAGGCGCAGGGCATCTGGACCGCCCGGCGTCTCGAGATGGCCGATCTGCGCCGCGGCAGCCGCACGCGCCTCACCCTCGACCAGCTCGAATACAACGCGCCGATGAGCGACGACGCATTCACGCTGCAGGCGATCCGGCGCCCGGTCCGGTGACGAGGCTGTGCCGCGCGTGCCTGGCCGCCGCGCTGATGGCTTCCGCCGCCGACGCGCGGGCGCAGCGGGCGACGCAGCGCGGCTTTGTCGAGGCGCGGGCGGCGCTGTACCCGCAGGCGGCGCCCTCCGACCCGACCCGTGCGGTCGGCGATCTGCTGGCCCGCGAAGAGGTGTTCGCCGCGCCCACCCCCTGGCTGCAACTGGCCGGCGGCCTCGCGCTGCGGGGCAACACGCACGATCAGGTCGGCGCGCGCTGGGCGCCCGATTTCTGGGATCGGAGCGCGCGCCGGCCGCCCTGGTCGATCCGCCAGCTGAGCGTCACCCTGCACCGCGGGGCCCTCACGATCGATCTCGGCAAGCAGTTCGTCCGCTGGGGCAGGACCGATATCGTGACGCCGACCGACCGCTTCGCGCCGCGCGACTTCCTGAACGTCGTGGACAACGAGCTGCTGGCGGTGACCGGCGTGCGCGGCACCGTCGAGGCGGGCGCCGAGACGATCGACGCGGTCGTCGTGCCGCGGTTCACGCCGAGCCGCATGCCGCTGTTCGCGCAGCGCTGGGGCGTTACGCTCCCCGCAGCGGCAGGGATCCGGATCGTCGACAACGGCGCGCGCTATCCGGAGGGCGTGCAGGCCGGCGTGCGCTGGTCGCACGCGGGATCGGCGGTCGAGTACTCGCTGTCGTACTTCGACGGCTTCAACCATCTCCCGAACATCGACGTGCGCGTGCCGATCGTGCCGGGCGCGCTCGTTCTCACGCGCGTGTACCCGCACATCCGTTCGCTGGGCGCCGATGCCGCGATACCGACGCGCTGGTTCACCGTCAAGGTCGAATCGGCGTACTTCGCGTCGCCCGATCGTCAGGCCGACGAGTACGTGCTGTACGTCGTCGAGCTCGAACGTCTGGCGGGCGAGTGGGTGCTGGCGGGCGGCTATGCCGGTGAGGCGATCGTGGAGCGGCGCGTCGAGCCGGGGTTCGCGCCCGATCGCGGCCTGGCGCGCGCGCTGGTCGGCCGGGCGTCGTACACGATCGACGTGAACCGCAGCGCCGCCGTCGAGGGCGCGGTGCGGCAGGACGGCGACGGGGCGTACCTGCGGCTCGAGTACTCGCAGGCGCGCGGCGCGCACTGGCGGGCCACCCTCGGCGGATCGCTGGTCGCCGGCAGGGACGGCGACTTCCTGGGTCAGTACCGGCGGAACGCGCACGTCTCGCTGGCGCTCAGGTACAGCTTCTGAGCGGCGGACTGTCGCCGCCGGCCGTGAAGCGCGGTCGCGGGTGGCCGAGGCGCTATGATGTTCTGCACCGGAGCGCCCCGGCCGCCGGCGGTGCAGGAGCGAGGCACGACATGGACAACGTCATCGACTTCATCAACGTGAACCGCGAGCGCCACCTCGAGGAGCTCAAGACGCTGCTCGCGATACCCAGCATCAGCGCGCTGCCGGCCCACGTCGCCGACGTGAAACGATGCGCCGACTGGTGTGCGGAGGAGATGCGGCGGATCGGGCTGCAGAACGTCCGGCTCATCGACACGCCGGGCTATCCGGTCGTCTACGGCGACTGGATCGGCGCCCCGGGCGCGCCGACGATCCTCTTCTACGGCCACTACGACGTCCAGCCCGTGGATCCGCTCGATCTGTGGCAGTCGCCTCCCTTCGAGGCGACCGTCCGCGACGGCGAGATCTACGCCCGCGGCGCCGCCGACGACAAGGGGCAGGTCTTCATGCACTTCAAGGCCATCGAGGCGCATCTCAGGACCAGCGGCCGCCTGCCTGTGAACATCCGCATCATTCTCGAGGGCGAAGAGGAAGTCGGCAGCGTCCACCTCGACGAGTTCGTGCGCGCGCACAAGCAGGATCTCCGCGCCGACGTCGTCGTCATCTCGGATTCGCCGATGTTCGCCCGCGGCGTCCCTTCGATCTGCTACGGGCTGCGCGGCCTCGTGTACTTCCAGATCGACCTGCGCGGCAGCAGCACCGATCTGCACTCCGGCTCCTTCGGCGGCGCGGTCGTGAACCCGGCGTTCGCGCTGGCGCAGATGCTCGCGCAGATGAAGGATCGCGGCGGCCGCGTCAGGATCCCCGGTTTCTACGACGAGGTCGTCCCGCTGACCGACGCGGAGCGGAAGGCCTGGGAGACGCTGCCGTTCAACGAGAAGCGCTACCGGAAGGACTTCGGCATCCCGAAGCTGTTCGGCGAGTCCGGCTACTCCACGCTCGAACGCACGTGGGCGAGGCCGACCTTCGAGGTGAACGGGCTGCTCTCGGGGTTCACCGGCGAGGGCGCCAAGACGGTGCTGCCGGCCGTCGCGATGGCCAAGGTCAGCATGCGCCTGGTCCCGAACCAGCAGCCAGACCGGATCGCCGCCCAGTTCGAGGCGTTCGTCCGCCGGATCGCGCCCAAGAGCGTGGAGCTGAAGATCACGCGCATGCACGGCGGCAAGCCGTGGATGACCTCGTACGACAATCCGTTCGTGCAGGCGGCGGCGCGCGCCATCGAGCGCGGCTTCGGGAGCACGCCGGTCTTCACGCGCGAAGGGGGCTCGATCCCGGTCGTCTCGACCTTTCAGGAGGAGCTCGGGCTGCCGTCGGTGCTCTTCGGCGTCGGGCTGCCCGACGAGAATGCCCACGCGCCCAACGAGAAGCTCGACGTGGCCAACTTCCACGGCGGCATCATCGCGTCGGCCATGCTCTACGACGAGATCGGGCGCGCCGCGCCAGGACGGGCGTGAGGCTCGACGACCTGGTCGAGGCGCTGCACCGCTTCTACGGGCCGCTGACGCCGCCGCCGCGCGATCCGTTCACGCTGTTTGTCTGGGAAGTGCTGTCGGCGCATTCGACGCCGCGCCGGCGCGACGCTGCTCTCGCCTCGCTCAGACGCATTCCGGCGCTGACGCCCGACTCGCTGTCGAGGGCGCCGCAGAAGAAGCTCGAGGACAGCGCGCGCCTGGCCGGCGCCTACACCGAGCCGCGGATCGACGCGCTCAGGGCGGGTGCCGCGCTGTTTCGCCGGTCGCCCCGGCTGGCCGACCTCATCCGCGGACCGCTTGCCGCCGCCAGGCGCGCGTTGAAGCCGCTCCCGCAGCTCGGCGAGATCGGCGCGCACCGCATGCTGCTGTTTGCCGCCGATCACGCGCTGCTGCCCATCGACGCGCCCGTGCTGCGCGTCGGCCGGCGGCTCGGTTACGGTCGCGACGCGGCGGGCAGCCTGCGCAAGCAGGCGCGGGCCGTGCGCGCCGACGTCGCCGGCCAGCTGCCCGCCTCCGCCGACGCCTTTCGCCGCGCGTATCTGTACCTGGCCCATCACGGCGCCGCGACCTGCACCGAACGGGACCCGCACTGCCACGTCTGTCCGCTGCTGGCTGACTGCCCGGACGGCAAGGCCCGGATGGACCGCGCGAATTGAGGCCTCTCCGATCCCGCCGACGGAGGGCCGACCACTGGATCTCCGCTGCGGCAGGTCCGAAGGCCTGCGCGCTCCACCCCCCGAGCGCCGCCGGCCCGATGGCCTGCACGGCCTGAGAGCCGCTAGTGTCCCGTCCCAGTGGATCGTGGCATCAGTCGCGGAGCGCCGCGCCCGCCCGCGCGGCGCCGCCGCGTGCGGCGCCCGCGCCCGGGAACGCGTCAGAAACCGACAACCACGCCGAAGCGGGCGATCCGGGGGCTCAGGTTCTGCGTGATGACGTTCAGGTTGGCGGCCGTGACGTTGTTGCCCTTGACCAGCGTCGTGCCGGCGTTGAAGGCGTTGAAGAGGTCGGCGATCAGCCGGACGCTCGCGCGGCCCGCCCGGAACGTGCGCGCCAGCCGCAGGTCGGTGTTCCACAGATTGGGGTAGCGGAAGTAGTCGATGCGCGGCGTCACCAGCACGGCGAGGCTCGCGTCGGCGCCGAGCGCCGCCGCCGACCCGGGGCGGAACAGCGGGAATGGAAACCCCTGCCGGCCGTACACGTTGGCGCTGATCTCGACCTCGTGCGGCGCGACGTACATCCCGCTGGCGTTCAGGCTCCACTTGGCGTTGGGGAACACGTTGCCGACCTGCGGCGCGAACTGCCCGCCGTCGATCAGCGGCTCGGCGAGCGTCCGGGTCGGATTCCCGTTCGTGTCGTACATCCCCGCGGCCGACGTGAAGTGCTCCCGGGCGCTGTTCCAGGCGATGTTGGCCTGCGCCATCCACCGGTTCGACAGCCGCTTGACCAGTCCGGCCTCGACGCCGTGATAGTCGGTATAGAAGTCTGGAATCGTGGTCGTGAGAAAGCCCGAGGGGCCCGCAGCGATCTTCGCGGCGCTCGGGATGTAGGTCGGCACGTCGTAGGTCGTCCCGTCGGGCAGCGTGCCGCTGAACCCGGGCCCGGGCGCGTAATCCTCGAGCCCGACCGCGCGGCGCGGCGTGGTGTTGGATCCGAGATTGCCGTACAGCCGCGATGTCCGACTGTAGCTGTAAGCGAGGCGCAGCGCCATCGCCGGCATCAGTTCGTGCTCGATCCCGGCCACCAGGCTCGAGGTGATTGGCGCCTGCAGGGCGGGATCGATCCGGCTCGACGAGGTGACCGCAGTCGGATTGGCCGGGTCGAATCCGCCCGCCGGGCTGCCCACCTGCCGCGTCAGATCGACCTCCTCCGCCTGCGCGAAGTGATCCGCGTTCAGGTCGGTCCAGCGGTAGGTGACCGATCCGGCGACCGACGTCGGATTCTCGATGCCGACGATGCCGGTCGGCAGCTGGCCGGCGAAGCGCGAATAGGTCAGCCGCGCGACGGTCCGGCGGCTCTCGTTCAGCGCGTAGCTGAGGCCCGCCCGCGGCGAGAGGTTGCGCCAGGTGAACGGCGCGTCGTATCCGGCAAACTCGATGCCGGGCACGATCAGCGGGAACGCCTCGTTCGGCAGCGTGGCGCTGGGGAGCGCCTTGCCGCCCTGGCGATCGAAGCGGAGGCCGAGATCGATCGTCATGCGATCGCGCGAGATCTTGTCGGCGGCGTAGGCGTCGAAGTAGCTGGTCTGGTTGCCGCCGTACCCCTGGCGGAACAGCTGCGCCCGCAGGTCGCCCCGCGCCTGTTCGATGGCGAGAATCATGTTGCCCGGCCATCGCGTGCCCGTGAACGCGTCGACGCGCCGGAAGCCGGCGCCGAACTTCAGATCGTGCGACGTTCCCATGCCGGCCAGGAACGCGTTGGCGTCCACCGTGACGGTCTTCTGCGGGCGGACGTTCCGGCTCTCTGAGTACGACCCGTACGAGCTCGCGGTCACCAGGCTGCGGCCCGCCTGCATGTCGAGCCCGCCCTCCGGTTCGAGCACAAAGCCGGTGTTGTAGTAGGCGAAGGTACCCGAGACAAACAGCGTGGATCCGAACGTGCGATCATCGGCGATCTTCCAGAGGCCGTGCGGCCGTCCGGCGCTGTAGGCGTTGTCCTGGTGAAACGTGGCGGTGAAGGCGTCGTTCGCGATCCCGAAGGTGTTGGGGCTCCGCCCGTCCTTGATCTTGAACCCGTCGAAGTACAGGAAGCTGACCATGTCGCGCCCGGTCGCGTGCCAGTTGATCTTGAGGTTCGGATCCTTCAGCAGCGTCTTGTCGACCAGCGCGCCGGCCCGCCGCACGAGCTGGATGTCCTGCACGGCGTAGGACCCGAAGAACCAGGCCTTGTCGCGGACCAGCGGTCCGCCGGCCTCGAACCCGTAGTCGCTGATGCGGCGATTGTGATCGGCCTCGACGCAGCCGGCGAGGCCGGCCGGGCAGATGTGCCGCACGCCCAGATCCCTGAGCGCGGCCGGCGTGTTGTCCGACTCGAGCCGCTCGCCGGAATAGTAGCCGCGCACGTTGCCGCGGTAGGCGTTGGTCCCCCGCTTGATCACGAGGTTGATGCCGAGGCCGCCGGTCGGCTGCCGCACGTCCTGGCCCGCCGTCGAGACCTGGATCTCCTCGAAATTGTCGAAGTTGTAGTAGGTCGGCGTGGAGGTCGACGCCATATCGGTGATGTTCACCCCGTCGAGCGTCCAGACCTGATCCTGCGCGCGCGTCGCCTTGGAGACGAAGTTGCCCGCCTGCCCGGTCTCGTTGCCGCCGATGTTCATTCGATCGATGAGCACGCCGGGAACCGCGCGCAGCAGCGCCGTGGGATCGCGAGACGTCGGAATCTTCTCGAGCTCGTCGGCCGAGAAGTTCACCGCCGTCCCGATCGGGAGCGGGTCGACCATCGGCGACTCGCCGGTGACGGTCACCGTCTCGGCGACAACCGCCACCCGCAGGCTCATCGGCAGGTCGACGTTGCGCCCGACCATCACGATCACGTTGTGGCGCACGACGGTCGTGAAGCCGTTCAGGCCGGCGCTCACCTTGTAAGGGCCGGGCGCGAGGTTCAGGAACCGGTACTCCCCCGCGGCATCGGCGTTGATGCTCAAGGTGGCGTCCAGGCCCTGCGCGATGACGACCGCCCCGGGCAGCCGGCCTCCCTGTTCATCGGTGACCGTCCCCGAAATCGTGCCGCCCTGCACCTGCGCGCGGGCGTCGACGCCTGCCGCAATCAGGGCCAGCAGCGCGAGGGTTGCGCAACGAGACCGCATCCGTCCTCCTGAAGGTATGAGTCGAGGCCGTCGAATCCTGCCGAAGGCGGCGCAGTGTCGGCCACACTCCGGTACAAAGACTATCGGGAAGCCGGCATCGAAAGTGTAGAGGGGGGCGCAGTCGCGACGGATCCGCGGTGTCTCCGCTCCAACTGCTTGGATCGGCGGGTTGCAGCTGCGAGGTTCACCGGCACAGGGTCGCCAACGCGCGCAGATCGAGCTCCTTCACCGATCCGATGACGAGGTCGGGATCGCCGAGCTCTCCGGCCGCGTAGCTGCTGGCGACGCCGACCGTGCGCAACCCCGCGCCGCGCGCCGACTCGATGCCCCACCGTGAATCCTCGATGGCCACGCACTCGCGCGCCGCCAGCGCGCCGCCAGCCGCCGGCGCCAGCAGCGCCACCGCACGCAGGTAAGGATCGGGAGCCGGCTTGCCCGCCGGCGTGTCCCCGGCCGCCACGATCGCGTGGAAGCAGCGGCGCAGGCGCTCGCGCTCGAGGACCCGCTCGATCTCGTCGCCGCGCGCGCCCGACGCGATCGCGATTGGCACGGCGGCCGACGCCCGCAGGATCGCCTCGGCGGCGCCCGGAAACAGGATCGAGCCGCCGCGCTCGAGCGTTTCGAGGCGGCGGGCCTTGCGCGCCGCCAGTCGATCGATCGCACCGGGCGGCCATCCTCGTCCGCGGTCGTCGCCGATCGCCCTCAACATCTCCAGGTCGTCGAAGCCGAGGTAGCGCGCATAGTAGTCGTCGCGCGTCAGCGCGACCCCCTCCTCCGCCAGGATGTCGCGGAAGGCGGCGAAATGGAGCGGCTCGCTGTCGGCGATCACGCCGTCGAAGTCGAAGACAATCGCGCGCAGCACTACGCGATCATCCGCGCTTCTTCATCCGCTCGCCGGCGCGGATCGGGATGTCGAGGCGGTTCTCCGGAGGCGGGTACGGGCACTCGTAGGTGAAGTTGTAATAGCAGTAGGGAATGTAGGCCTTGTTGAAGTCCACGACGTACACGTTGTTGGCCGTGGGCGCGAGATCCATGAACCGTCCGGCGGCGTAGGTCTCGGTGCCGCTCGTCATGTCGCTGAAGGGCACGAACAGCGTGTTCGCCCCCGGCTCCACGAACGCCATGAGCGCGAGCGGCTGCCCCTTGAGCACGAACTCGAGCATGCCGGCGCGGCGCAGCTTGCGGATGGTGCCCGTGGAGGTCGGCATCTCGACCACCGTGGCGTCGTCCGACGGCGCGAGCGCCGCGGGGACCGCGTAGTCGGGGTCGATGGGGAAGTAGGCCAGCGGGAGGAACTCGGCCTTCTTCTCGTCCGGGATCGGATCGGGGTTCTCCATGAACGCAGCGTCCTTGGCCGCGCGATCGGCGGCGATCCCGGCGGCGTAGCCGGCGCCCTTTTCCGGCGGCCTGCCGCTGCAGGCGGCGGCCAGCACGGCGGCGGCCGCGGCCAGCGCGACGAGTCGTCTCCCGAACGGGGTTTCCACGGCGATCCCGGCCTTGATGGTCAACTCACAAAAGGATAACCCCCGCGGGCGACAGTTTCATCCGCCAGCCGCCGGCGGAGCGCAACCGTGTTGACGGGCACGGCCTTCGAGAGCCGCCGGAGCGCCGCCAGGAGCGTCCGGAGGGCATCGCCGCCGGCCATTGCGGCCAGCGCCTGCCGGGCCGAGGCGTCGATCCGCATCGCGGCGTCGTTGACGAAGACCCGGGCCGCCGCCTCGTGAAGGGCCGAGCTTGCGCCGTGCGCCGCGGCGGCGCGCAGCAGCGCGCTCTCGGCCGCGAAGGCGTCGATCAGGATGTCGGCCGTGTGCATCAGCACCTCCTGCTCGTCCGCCAGCGTCGCCGCGAAGGTCTGCATCGCGGTCCCGAGCACCATCAGCGCCGTCTTCTTCATGGCGTCGACGGCGCGGCGTTCCGCGGCGAGCGGGATGTCGGAGGGGTCCGGCGGCGCCGGCGGCCCGAGCAGCTCGTCGCGCAGCGCTTTCGCGGCCGCGACGAGCGGCAGCTCGCCCTTGACGGCGCGCCGGGCCAGCATGCCCGGGATCAGCAGCCGGTTGATCTCGTTGGTCCCCTCGAAGATGCGGTTCACCCGCGCGTCGCGGAAGTGCCGCTCGGCCGGGTAGTCGCGCACGTAGCCGTTGCCGCCATGGATCTGGATGTTCTCGTCGAGGACGAAGTTCAGCGCCTCGCTGCAGGCGACCTTGGCGATCGACGCCTCGACGGCGTACTCCTCGAACGCGGCCACCGCCGCCGCCCCCTCCCGCCCGTCGTGGGGCAGCGCCGCAATCCGCCGATCGACCTGCCCGGCGATGCGGTACAGCAGGCTCTCCATCGCATACGTGCGGACCGCCATCTCGCCGATCTTGTGCTTGATGGCGCCGAAGGACGCGATCGGCTGCCCGAACTGCCGACGCTCGGCGGCGTACCTGGCCGATTCGCGGATGGCCTGGTGCGACCCGCCTTCGCAGGCCGCGCCCAGCTTGAAGCGCGCGAAGTTGAGGACGTTGAACGCGACCCGATGGCCCTTGCCGACTTCGCCGAGCACGCTGTCGGCCGGGATCTTCACGTCCTGGAAGATCAGCGCGGTGGTCGACGATCCGTGCAGCCCCATCTTGCGCTCTTCGTGGCCGCTCTTCACGCCCGCCGCCCGCTCCACGAGGAACGCCGTGAAGTGCTCGCCGTCGACCTTCGCGAACACGACGAACAGATCGGCGAACCCGCCGTTGGTGATCCACATCTTCTCGCCGTTCAGCACGAAGCCGCCGTCGGCCTGCCGGGCGGCGGTCGTCCGCGCGCCGAGCGCGTCGGATCCGGATCCGGTCTCGCTCAGCCCGTAGGCGCCGATCAGCCCGGCGTCGAGCAGCCGCGGCAGGTACTTCTGCTTCTGCGCCTCGGTCCCGAAGAGGAAGATCGGCACGACGGTGAGGTTGGTGTGCGCGCCGAAGGTGGCGCCGAACGACGCCGACCGCGCCAGCCGCTCGCTGACGATGAGCGAGCCGACCTTGTCCAGGCCGGCGCCGCCGTACGCCTCGGCGACGTCGACGCCGAGCAGCCCCAGCTCGCCGGCGCGGCGCATCAGCGCGCGCGCGAGCGCCCAGTCCTTCTGCTCGAGGCTCTCGATGCGCGGGACGATCTCCCTGTCGACCAGCTCGGAGGCGGTGCGGCCGATGAGCCGCTGTTCGTCGGTGAGCGTCTCCGGCGTCGTCACGGCGCCGGCCATCGCGGGCGTCAGGAGCCACTCGCCGCCGCGCAGCGTGGTCTGCGAATCGGATGTCGTCGCGCCAGTCATGTCAGAGTCTCTCGATGATGCCGGCGGCGCCCATGCCGCCTCCGACGCACATGGTGACCATTCCGAACCGCGCGCCGCGCCGCCGCATCTCGTAGAGCAGCGACGTCGTGAGCCGGGCGCCGGTGCACCCCAGCGGATGGCCGAGCGCGATGGCGCCGCCGTTGACGTTGAGCCGCTCGGGATCGAGCGGCATCTCCTTCAGGCACGCCAGCACCTGGGCGGCAAATGCCTCGTTCAGCTCGATGAGGTCGATCCGATCGAGCGTGAGCCCGGCCAGCTTCAACGCCTTCCGCATGGCCGGCACCGGGCCGATGCCGAAGCGCTCCGGCTCGACTCCCGCCGTCGCATACGCGACCAGCCGGCCCATCGGCGAACAGCCACGCTCGCGGACGAGCTCGGCGGAGGCGACGACCACGGCCGCCGCGCCGTCGCTGGTCTGCGACGAGTTGCCGGCGGTCACGCTTCCGCCGACGCGGAAGGCCGGCCTCAGCTTCGCGAGCGCGTCGAGCGACGTGTCTGGCCGCGGACCTTCGTCGACGGCGAACGTCACCTCGCGCGTCGCCGGTCCGGCCGCGCCGTCCACGACCGGATCGACGAGCCTCGCCTCGACCGCCACGATCTCGTCGGCGAAACGGCCCGCGGCAATCGCGGCGACCGCCCGCTGGTGGCTCCGCAGCGCGAATGCATCCTGCTGCTCGCGCGTGATGCCCGCCTCGCGGCAGTGGTTCTCGGCGACGAGCCCCGTGCTGAGGTACACGTCGGGATGGACATCGGCCAGCGTCGGATTGGGCGCGAACTTGTTGCCGCCCATCGGGACCATGCTCATCGATTCGGTGCCGCCGGCGACGATGGCCGACGCCGACCCGCTCCGGATCCGCTCGACGGCGAACGCAATCGCCTGGAGACCCGACGCGCAGAACCGGTTGACGGTAACGGCCGAGACGCTCGATGGAAGACCGGCCCGCAGGCTGGCAATGCGGGCCACGTTCAGCCCCTGCTCGGCCTCCGGCATCGCACAGCCGAGGATGACGTCTTCGATGTCGCCAGGCTCGATGCCGGGCGCGCGCCGCAGCGCCTCGCCGATCGCCGCCGCCGCGAGATCGTCGGGGCGCGTCCCGCGCAGCGTGCCGCCGGGCGCCTTTCCGACCGCCGTGCGCGCGGCCGACACGATGAACGCCTCAGCCATTCCAGTCTCCCAGGAGGTCTTCGACGGCGTCGCCGACCTCGCCCACCTTGCCGTCGAACAGGTGATCGGCCGCTTCGATGACGACGAGCTCTTTCGGATCGGCCGCGCGCGCGTAGAACGCCTTCATGTCCCTCAGCGGGCAGATGTCGTCGAATTCGCCGTGGACGAAGAACTTCGGCTTCGCGCTCGCGCGCACCATCTCGAAATCGTAGCGCGTGACCGGCGACGCGATGCCGATGAGCGCCGACACCCGCGGATCCTGCACGCCGGCCGTGAGCCCGATCCACGCGCCGAACGACATGCCGCCGCACCAGAGATGCGCGTCCGGAAACCGCCGGCGCACGAAGTCGAGGGCGGCGCGGCAGTCGTCCATCTCGCCAGGGCCATCGGCGTAGCTGCCGGCGCTGGCGCCGACGCCGCGGAAGTTGAAGCGGAGCGCGGCGCAGCCGATCCGCGTCAGCGCCTTGGCCGCCTGATACACGGCCTTCGTGTGCATGGTCCCGCCGAGCTTCGGGTGCGGGTGCGCAAGGACCACCGCCGCGCGCGGTCCCGACGGCGCCGCCTGCGCAAGCTGCCCGTCGCCGCCGACCCCGCGCACCTCCGGCGGGAGATCCAGGCGGGCTTCGAGCCGGCCGGCCGGACCGTCGATTTCGACGAGCATCACGACGCGCGCCCCTGCCGGCGCGTGCCGGACCGCTGCCGCACATCGTCGACGAAGCGGCCGACGAGCGACGCGAACGCCCCGGGCCGGGTGATCGAGCCGAGATGTCCCGTATCGGGCTGCACGACGGCGCGCGCGTCCCGTACCAGTGTCGCGTACTCGAGGGTGCCCGAGACGGGCACGACGCGGTCGAGGCCCGGCTCGCCCGTGACGATCAGCGTCGGCGCGGAGACCGCACGTGCGTCGGCCCGAGGGTCCGCGCTCTCGATGCTGCCGGCGCGCCGCGCCATCTGCCCGAGCGAGAGCGGCGCCGCCGCGATTGTGCCCAGCTGCCAGGCCGAGAAGCGCAGCCGATCGGGCCAGCGCGGCAGCGCGCGACAGATCTCGGCGCGCAGGCGCCAGGGCGATTCGGCCAGGAAGAGCGGGCCGCACAGCCACGGCAGCCGCGCGTAGAGCCGATGCCGCGGGTGGAGCCGAAACGATGGTCCCGGCGTCGACGCCAGCACGAGGGCAATCGTGCGATCCGGGTGCATGGCCGCGAAGCGCAGTGCGACGAGGCCGCCGAACGAGATGCCGCAGACGACGGCACGATCGATGCCGCGATCGTCCAGGACCCGCGCGACCCCGGCGGCGTCCTTGGTCAGCGCGCGCTCGCCTGGCATGTCGGGCAGGCCTTCAGGTTCGCCGCGGTCGTCGAGCCTGTCGTCGCGCAGGCCCTCACGCCTGCCGCGATCGTCTGGCGCATTGCGCCGAAACCAGGGACGGTCCGGCGCAGGCCTGTCCGCGGCCGGCCGCGCGAACGGTGAAGCGCCGGCGAGCGAGAAGGCGATTACGCGGAAGCGGGAGGAGAGCGCGTCGATCGCCGGGCGCACGTACTCCCACCGCCCCTGGATCCCGGGCACCAGCACGAGCGGTACGCCGCCGCCGCGATCGATCGCCTCCCTCATGTTCCGCTCGACCAGGTGTCAGTTCCTCAACGGCTTGCCCGTCTTCAGCGTGTGCTGGATCCGTTCCAGGGTCTTGCGCTCGCCGCAGAGCTTCAGGAACGCTTCGCGCTCGAGATCGAGGAGGTGGGATTCGGACACGGTGGTGCGGTGCGGCAGCGCGCCGCCCGCCAGCACGTTGGCGAGGGCGCGGCCGATCACCTTGTCGTGATCGGTGAGCCGCCCGGCGCGCCAGGCCAGGTGGACGCCGAGCTCGAGCGCCGCCAGCACCGTTTCGCCGCCGACCGGGATGTTCGTGCGCGGCCGCGGTGTCTGGTAGCCCTCGCGGACCCGCTCGAGCGCCGCCGCCTTCGCATCGGCCATCAGCCGCTCCCGATTCATCGTGACGCGATCCACCTCGCGCAGCATGCCCAGCGTGCGGGCGCCGGCCGCGCTGGTCGACACGGTCGCCATGCCGATGGCTTCGAACACGCGCCGCACGTACGGCAGCAGGTCGGCCTGGGCCGACGGCAGGTCCTCGACGCTGCGTGCGAGCATTTCCTTGGTGCCGCCGCCGGCCGGGATCAGCCCGACGCCCGCTTCGACCAGGCCGATGTAGCTCTCGGCCGCCGCCTGCACGCGATCGCCGTGCAGCACGACCTCGCAGCCGCCGCCGAGGGTCAGGCCGGCGGGCGCGACGATCACGGGCACGTCGGCGTAGCGCAGCGCCGCGGTGGCGCCCTGGAACGCCCGCACCATCAGATCGATCTCGTCCCAGTTGCCCTCCTGCGCCTCGAGGAGGAGCAGCATGATGTTCGCGCCGGCGCAGAAGTTCGCCGCGTCGTTGCCGACGACCAGCGCGCAGAAGTTCGTCGAGGCCTCCTTCACGCCGGCGTGCAGCATCTCGATCGTGTCGCCGCCGATCGTGTTCAGCTTGGAATGGAACTCGACGGCGAGAACGCCGTCGCCCAGATCGACGAGGCTCGCGCCGGCGTTCCGGCGCACGATCTGGCGGCGTTCCTTCGCGCCCCTGAGGATCTCGAGATCCGGACCGGCCGGCGGCACGCCGCCGTCGCGGAAGCGATTGCGGCCGGCGCGGAGGAGCGCGGCGACCAGCGGGGGCGCCGGTACATCCGGCACGGCGGCCATGACTTCGCGGACGCCGATCGCATCGAACAGCTCGAAGGGGCCGAGCTCCCAGCCGAAGCCCCACTTCATCGCGCGGTCGACATCGTCGATCGAGTGCGCGATGTCGGGGGCGACCGCGGCGGTGTGGACGAGGGTCGGCGCGAGCGTGGTCCGCAGGAGCGCTCCCGCCTTGTCCTGTCCGGCGAAGAGCGTGCGTACGCGCTCGGAGACGTCCGCGATCGCGGCCGCCGCCTCGAGCGACGGCAGGCGCGGCGTCTGCCGCGGGCGGTAGGTCATCGTCGCCGGATCCAGCGTGAGGATCCCGGTCTCGCCGCCGCGCTTCTCCTTGCGATAGAAGCCCTGGCCCGTCTTGTCGCCGACCCATCCCCGCTCGACGAGCGCCGCCACGAGCGGAGGAATCTCGAGCCGCAGGTTCTTCCAGACGTGCCAGAGGACGTCGATGCCCGCGATGTCGAACGTGCGGAACGTCGCGCTCTTCGGCCGGCCCAGCACCGGGCCGGTGATCGCGTCGATCTCCTCGATCGTGTAGGTGCCTGTTGCGAGCGCCTGCAGGAGCAGCATCGCCCCGAACAGGCCGATGTGGTTGGCGATGAAGTTCGGCGAGTCGTTCGCGACGACGACCCCTTTGCCGAGGCGCAGGCCGGCGAAGCGCGAGATCCGCTCGACGGCCGCCGGGTCGGTGTCGGAGGTCGGGATCACCTCCAGCAGCCGGAGGTAACGCGGCGGATTGAAGAAGTGCGTGCCGAGCCAGTGGCGCCGGAATCCCTCGCTGCGGCCCTCGGCGAGCGCGGCAATCGGGATGCCCGAGGTGTTCGAGGTGACGATCGTGTCGGGGCGCCGCAGCGCGTCGACCCTCTCGAGCAGCGCGCGTTTGGCGTCGAGTTGTTCGACGATCGCCTCGACGATCCAGTCGGCCTCGGCGATGCGCGGCAGGTCCTCGTCGAAGCCGCCGATCGAGACGAGCGCCGCCGCCTCGGGCGCGAAGAACGGATCGGGCTTCAGCCCGCGCGCGCGCGCCAGCCCCTCGCGCGCGGCGGCGGAGGTCACGTCGAGCAGAAGCGACGGCACGCCGGCGTTGGCCAGGTGGGCGGCGATCTGTGCGCCCATGGTGCCGGCGCCGAGGACGGCGGCGCTGCGGATGGGAGTCGTGATCATCGGACTACAGCATAGTCGTTGTGGCGGTTCGTGCGTCTTCGGCCGCGCCTCTGCCTGGCCGGCACCCCTTCTGCCGTCATGCCGCGCCGGGTCGCGGATCCAGGCGGCAGGCCCCGCAGGACGAGCCAGGCGTGCCCCGGTCCGCGCGCGGCACCGGCAGACGGGAAGGGATCGCGCCAGGCCATCTCGATGAGCCCTCTACGCATGGAATAGCCGTATGGAGGAAGAAGACGCTGCACCTCGCGGGCGCGAAGATCGATACGTGCTGTCCGACTCGGTTTCGAGGCGCCGGTACGGCATGGCGCGCACGAGCGTCTTCGTCGGTGCACGGATCGGAGCCGCACGCGCGAGAGCCCAGACGCCGGCGCGAGGATGCCGCGAGGGCCGGCGAGTCTTCCGCGTAATCGTCTTCCGCCGACACCTCGATCTGGCCCCGCTTCCTGTCGAATCGCGCGTCCTGCGCGGCCGCGCTGAACCGGCTCTCGAGCCGGGACGACGCGCGCGGTCATGCGCTTGTCTGCGGGGAGCTTCGCGTCGGGGACCAAGGCGGCCGCCAGCGTCCGTTGGCGAGTGATGAGTGGATGCATCAGGCACCCGAGGTGCCTCACCGTGCCGCGTCGCGTTCGTGCGCGAGCGCCGGCTGCACGGACGCGGAATGGGCTGAATTGCGGCGCACCTGCTGGCGCCCGCGCTGGTCGGGCGCCTGCAGGCGTGGACCGCTGACCCGCGCCTGGCCGGGTTGGCGAACCAACCGGGGATTGCCCGCAGATAGCACGGCGCTCGCCGATCGTGGTCGGACTGTGTCGAGCGGGCATCCGGCTGAGGGCGGCGCCGCCGCGTTCCCGGAGGCCGGCGGCGGCCGGGCGGAGCCCGACCGTCCTATCTCCACCGCGTGAGAATCGTCTCCCGCTCGAACAGCACGACGCTGACCAGCGTCAGCGCGGCCCACAACGCCAGCAGCCCGAGGCCGATCAGCGCGAGCTGCGCGGTGGTGAGCCACAGGCTTCCGGTGAACTGCGCGATGAGGACGACCGTGAGCGGCAGGATCAGCAGCACGCCGAACTGCTGCGCCGTGCGCGCGTCGTTCACGCGCGACGAGACGACGATCGCCGCCTGCAGCGAGACGAGCGCCGCCGCCGGGCCGAGCAGGCCGATCATCAGCAGCGTGCGCGGCACGAGCATCGCGCGCAGCACGCCAGGCTCGGCGAGCGCGGCGATGCCGGCGAAATACAGCACGAGGCCGGGCAGGGCAATCCCCAGCGTCGGCGCCAGCGCGCCGAGCACCTTCGCGACGAGCAGCTCCGCGGTCGTGACCGGCGTCGCCAGCAGCGGCTCGAGCGTGCGCGCCTGCTTCTCGCCGACCACGGCGTGCGCGGCCAGGGCCATCGCGCCGGTGATCGGCATCAGCAGGAAGACGAGCAGGAACTGCTGGAACAGGAAGTACTGGACCCTCGCCTCGCCGGCCAGATAGCCGGGGCCCGGGATCGCGCCGCTGACGTTGACCAGATCGCGATCGTCGCCGAGCGGGTGCCCCGTGATCGCCGGGATCCCCATCGCCACGACGAACGGCAGCACGAGGGCAACCATGGTGACGATGCCGACCGGCAGCAGCACGGCGAGGTTGCGTGACACTTCCCGCAGTTCCTTCCCGACGAGCGCGCGCACACGGTACTTCTTCACGACGCCGGCCTCCCGCGATCCTCGCCGAGCAGGCGCAGATAGACGTCCTCGAGCGCCGGCATCTCGTGGCGGACCTCCACGATCCCGGCGCCGGCGGCGGCCAGCGCGCGCACCAGCGCCGGCACCTCCTGTTCGGCCCGCGGAAGCGAGAGCGTGAGAGAGGCGCCGTCGACCTCAGGTGCGGCGTCGAACCGGCGGACGATCGGCAGGTGCGGCGCCGGGTCGCCGGCCAGGCGCACGACGACCCGGCCGGTCATCAGCCGCTGGCGCAGCGCGGCGGGGCGATCGATGGCCACGAGGCGCCCGTGCAGCACGGCGACGCGGTCGGCGACGCGCTCGGCCTCGTCGAGATTGTGCGTGGACACGAGGATCGCGCAGCCGGCCGCGCGCCGCTCCCGCAGCAGCGCGCGCACGCTGCGCGCGATCTCCGGGTCGAGGCCCGAGGTGGGCTCGTCGAGCAGCAGGACCGGCGGCTCGTGCAGCAGCGCGCGTGCGAGCGCGACCTTCTGGCGCATGCCCTTGGACAGCTCGGCCGCCCGCGCGAGGCCGTGCGGCGTCAGCTCGAACAGATCGAGCGCCCGGGCGATGACGCGATCCGCGTCCGCGATGCCGTAGATCGACGCGTACACGCGCAGGTTCTCCCGCACGGTGAGCCGGTCCCACAGCCCCGGCGATTCGGTGAGGAAGCCGATGCGCGCCCGCAGGTCCGGCCCGGTCGCCCGCGTGAGCTCGACCCCGAGCACGTGCACGCTCCCGCGCGTCGGCTTCACCAGGCCCGCCAGCATCCGCATGGTCGTCGTCTTCCCGGCGCCGTTGGGGCCGAGCAGCGCGACGATCTCCGACCGGTTCACTTCGAACGAGACCGCATCGACCACCGTGCGGCCGCCGAAGGCGCGCGAGAGGCCCTGCGCCGCAATCACGGCCTGAGCTCGTAGAGGCCCGGCGTCACGAGCAGTCGGCCGTCCCGGCCGAAGAACATGCTGTTGGGCGAGACGATGCCCGCCCCGCGGAACTGCAGCGTGCGGATCTTGTCGCCGTCCCGATCGAACACGTAGATGTAAGGGACGACGAACGCAACCCACAGGCTGCCCTTCGCGTCCACGGCGGCCGAGCGCACCGTCGGTCCGACCAGCGGCAATTCGTCCTCCGCGCGCGCCGGCCCTGTCGAAGCGCCCCGGTCCTGGCGTGTCGAGGGCGCCCGGCCCGGACCGTTCGACGGCCGCCGCCAGGTCGTCGGCAGGCGCGCGACCAGGTCGTCGATCTCGCGTCCCTGGATGACGCGCTCGAACACGAGATCGCCGGCCTCGTCGTACTTCCGCATCATGGGGACGCCGGTCTGGAACACGAAGTAGTAGCCGCCGGCCGGATCGACCAGCGGGATGCCGCTGTTCAGCGCGACGTGCACGTCGGGGTCGTCTTCGTGGCCGGTAGGCCGGAGACGGCCGATCTGGCGCTTCACGGCGCCAGACAGCGCGTACTCGGTGATGAGCGCGCCGGTGTCGGGCTGCGAGATCAGGATCGACTCGCCCGTGTACTGCAGGGCGCCAATCCCGCTGACGGCGACGTTGTCGAAGACGATGCGCATCGGCGCGCCGCCGGGCAGCAGGAAGCCGCCGATGCGGAAGCCGGCCGGCGAGAAGATCTGGATGCGCCGGCGGTTGTTCGGCGCATCGGCGACCGCGAAGGTGCCGCCGGGCTCGACCGAGAAGGCGGTCGGATCGATGATCCGCCCCTCCTCGAAGCCGATGTGGACGATGGCCCACGAGCTCTGCTGCTGCGCATCGAGGCCGTACACGACGTGCGCGCCGCGATCGAACACGAAGTACTGGCCCGAGGCGGACTGCTGGAAGCCGGCGGGATTGCGGAAACGGCCGGCGACGTGCGCCGGCACCGCGCGGATCGATCGGATCTCGTCGACCGGCCGCGCGGCGGAGCGCGCCCAGGGGGCGGCGAGCAGGGCGGCGAGCGATGCGGTCAGCGCGACACGCACGTCCCAAGGATACTCGGCGCCGGCGCTTCGCGCCGGGGGCGGGATGCCGGGGCGCCGCTGGTGGACTGTCCCGGCTGAATCAGTGCCGCCGGGCGCCGGGTCCCGTCCGCGAACAGCCCCACCGGGGTGCTCCGAAGAGCGGGTGTCTCGGCTGCCGGCTCCGCGTCCGGCCGCGCACCACGTTCGCGGCCGCCCGTCGCCCCGGTGGCGGTACTTCAGCGAGTACGGTCGACTAGTACCGGGCGGTCTCGCGGATGGCGTCCAGGATGTCGGCCGACTGCGGCAGGATCGCCTCTTCCAGGTCCGGCGAGTACGCCACCGGGCAGTTCAGCGCGCCGACGCGCCGCACCGGCGCGTCGAGCGCGTCGAACAGCTCCCCGGCGATGCGCGCGGCGATCTCGGCGCCGAAGCCGCACATCAGCTGATCCTCGTGGGCCACGATCACACGGCTGGTCCGTTTCACGTGCGCCGCGATCGCAGGCCAGTCGTACGGCACGATCGTCCGGAGGTCGAGCACCGCCACGCTGATGCCGTCTTTCCCGGCCTGCTGCGCGGCAATCAGCGATCGCTGGACCAGCGCGCCCCAGGTGACCAGCGTCACGTCGTCGCCGTCGCGGCGGAGGCTCGCCTTCCCGAACGGGATCATGAAGTCTCTGCCCGGATACTGGCCCTTGTTGTACGTCTGCCTGTACAGGTGCTTGTGCTCGAGGAAGAGCACGGGGTCGTCGCAACGGATGGCGGTCCGCAGCAGGCCGGCGGCGTCGACGGCGTTGGACGGGAACGCAATCCGGATACCCGGACAGTGCGCGAAGATGCTCTCGCCCGACTGGCTGTGGTAGGGCCCGCCGCCGCGGAGGTATCCGCCGATCGGCACGCGCACGACCATCGGACAGGAGAAGTTGTTCCCCGAGCGATAGCGCAGCATCGACATCTCGTCGCGCAGCTGCATCATCGCCGGCCAGATGTAGTCGAAGAACTGGATCTCGACGACCGGCTTGAGGCCGCGCGTCGCCATGCCGACGGCGCGCCCGATGATCGCGGCCTCTGCGATCGGCGTGTTGAACACGCGGTCGTCGCCGAACCGGCGCTGGAGCCCGTGGGTCAGCTTGAAGACGCCCCCCTTGCCCGGGACGACGGCCAGCGCGTCGCGGCGGCTCGCATCGGCGACGTCCTCGCCGAACACGACGATCCGGGGGTCGTGCGCCATCTCGTCGCCGAGCGTCTGGTTGATCGCCGCGACCATCGTGTCCGGCTTGCCCTCGGGCTGCGCGGGCGTGTCGAACGCCGCCGAGGTCGGGTCGACGTCGGGCGAGTAGACCCACCACTCCGCCGTGTGCCGCGGCGGCTTTTCGGCCTGGAGCGCGCGTGCGGCGGCCGCGTTCACCTCGTCGTCGATCTCGGCCGAGATCCGCGCGAGGTCGGCTTGCGTCGCGAGCTGATTCGCGAGCAGGAACCCGGTGAAGCGCGCGATCGGATCGCGTCCGGCCTCGGCCTCGCGTTCGGCCGGCGTCTTGTACAGGCGTTCGTCGTCGGAGAGCGAATGCGAGTACGGACGAACCACGCGGGCGTGCACGAGCGCCGGCCCCTTGCGGGCGCGCACGTATGCGGCCGCCTCGCGCATGGCGCGCAGGCTGGCGAAGAAGTCGGTGCCGTCGATCGAGCCGAGGTGCAGGCCCGGCATGTTGCGCAGCAGCCGCGAGATGTCTCCGCCGGGCGTCTGCACCTCCACCGGGACGGAGATGGCGTAGCCGTTGTCCTCGACGAGGAAGAGCACCGGCAGGCGCCGCTCGCATGCCGCGCAGATCGCCTCCCAGAACTCGCCTTCGCTCGTCGCGCCCTCGCCGAGCGAGGTGTAGACGATCTCGTCGGCCTTGAAGCGCGCGTCGCGATCCGGAATGCCGACGACGCGGCTGAAGATCACGCCGGCCTCGGCGGCGCCGACCGCCTGCAGCACCTGCGTGCCGGTGGCGCTCGATTCCGACACGATGTGCAGCGCCCTGTGTCCCCAGTGAGAAGGCATCTGGCGGCCGCCGGAGCTTGGATCGTCCCTCGACGCGACGCCGCCGAGCAGCATCTCGAGCGGCGTCATCCCGAGCTGCAGGCAGAGCGCGCGGTCGCGGTAATACGGATAGAACCAGTCGTAGGAGGGCTGGAGCACGAGACCGGCGGCGATCTGCACGGCCTCGTGGCCGGCGCCGCTGATCTGGAAGAACATCTGGCTCTGGTGCTTGAGTTGAATCTCCTTGTCGTCGAGCCGCCGCGACAGGAGCATGCAGCGGTAGGCGGCGAGAAGCGCGGTGCGGTCGAGACCCTCGAAATCGGCCGCGCGATCGGGCGGCCGACTGGCGACGCTCGCCTTCATCGAGCGGATTATACCCCGGCCCGGATGGTATATGCTTCCGCCCGCCATGGCCGTTCAGCCCGTGCGCCTGTATCGATGGGACGAGATCGCGCTCGAAAAGGTCACCGAGATGGTCTCACGGAAACTCGTCACCGGCGAACGCGAGATGCTCGCGCAGGTCTACGTGAAGCGCGGCTGCCTGGTGCCGATGCACGCCCACGAGAGCGAGCAGATGTCGTACATCCTGCAGGGGGCGCTCAGGTTTCTCGTCGGCGGCGAGGCGATCACGGTGCGCGAGGGGGAAGTGCTGCACATCCCGTCCTGGGTGGAGCACCAGGCGGAGGCGCTCGAGGACACGTTCGAGCTCGACGTGTTCAGCCCCATCCGGCAGGACTGGCTCGACCACACGGACGACTACTTCCGCCGCGTGCGATGACGCGCGCGCCGGGGAGGTGCGGCTGACATGGCGATCGACAGACAGGGCACAGGCCTTTCGATTCTGCGCATCGCGATCGGCATCTTCTTCATCTTCGAGGCGCTCGGCAAGCTTCGCTGGTTCATCGACTCGTCGATCCTGCGGGCGCAACTGGACGCGTGGCATCAGAGCGTGCCGGCCGGCTCCATCGTTGCCGGCTATCTGGAGCGCTTCGCGATTCCCGGCGTTCCGTTCTTCGCGCGGCTGGTTCCGCTGGGTGAATTCGGCTGTGGTCTCGCGCTGGTGCTCGGGGTCTGGACGCCGCTGTTCGCGCTGGTGCTGTTCCTGATGGCGTTGAACTTCCAGTTCGCCAGCGGCGCGCTGTTCCGCTACGCCTTCTGGTCGAGCGGCTACGGTCTGCCGGTGCTCGGCTCCACGCTGGCGCTTGCCATCGGCGGCGTGCGTCTGCCCTGGAGCCTCAAGTAGCGTCGAGCGCCGCTCGCGCCGGTGCCGGACCCGCCCGTTTCGGGCTCGACTCGCGCCCGCGCCGGGCGTGAACCCCGGCCTCGCTAATGTATCCGTCGATCGTAGTCGTCGTGGCGTCCGCCCGAGTATACGTCGAACTTCCGGCGGACCCGATTGATCTTCCACTTCAAGTAGCGGTACTTCAGCTCCGCCACCGGGTGCGTGTGCCGGGTCGTCAGATACAGGTAGGCCACGAGCAGGCCGCCCAGATGGGTGGCGTTCGCCACGCCGCCCGGCTCGGACACCGACGAGAGCAGCGCGATCGCGCCGAGGATGGCGACGCAGACCTTCGCGGGCACGAAGAAGATGACGAGCAGGATCGGCCGTTCCGGGTAGGTCATCGCGTAGGCGAGCAGCAGGCCGTAGATGGCGCCGGAGGCGCCGATGACGATCGACTGATGCACCTGACGTGCGAAGTCGAACGGCAGGAGCGAGAACAGGATCGTGAGCACGGCGGCGCCAATGCCGCACGTGAAGTAGAACTTCAGGAATTCGCGCGTGCCCCACAGACGCTCCAGCTCCGTGCCGAACATCCAGAGCGCCAGCATGTTGAAGAGGATGTGGAACACCCCTCCATGCAGGAACATGTAGGTCCCGACCTGCCAGATCTCGAACTGGCCGAGCACCGCCGCAGGGAACAGCCCGAACCATTGGAGCAGCGACGGCGCCAGCGAGGTCGCGATGAATGCGATGACGTTCAGGACGATGAGCGCCTTCAGCGCCGGCGGCAACGGACCCGGGCCGAACGAATAGGAGGCGGCATACGGAGAATAACGGCGCATCGAGAATCCCTGCTCGTAATATAGCCGACGCGGGATGACGGCTGTTTGCAGAGGCAGCAACAAGCGTACCTATCGACGGCTCGTCATCAGTGCCACGAGCTCGTCGAACTCCCGGATGCGCAGCAGTTTCGAGGCGATCCCGAGCGCAGCCAGCCCGGCCGCGATCGCGCCCGCGAGCCGGACAATCCGCGGCCCGAGCGCCGGGCCGGGCGCGAATGCGGCCAGATTCCGGTCGGCGGCCAGGGTCACGGCCACCATGACGGAGGTGGCGGCGAGAATGCGCGCGAGGGCGCGCATCAGGTGGGCGCCCTCGACGCCGTTCAGGCGCCTGGCGAGCAGCCAGACCAGCGCGGCGCCGTTGGCCAGCGCCGCGGCCGACGTGCCGAGCGCGAGCCCCGCGAATCCCATCGCCCTCACGAGCGCGATGCTCGCGGCGGCGTTGAACGCAATCGCCCCGATGCTGACGGCAACCGGCACGCGGCTGCGGCCGAGCGCGTAGAACGCCGGCGAGGCGATGCGGACCGCCGAATAGCCGATCAGCCCGAACGCATACAACCGCAGGGCGCCGGCCGTCGCGACCGTATCGGACGACAGGAACTCTCCGCGCTCGAACAGCACCTCCACGATCGGACGCGCGAGCACGATCAGGCCGGCCGTGGCGGGCACGGTCAGCATCAGCATGAGCGCGAGCCCCCGCGACACGGTGGCGCGCACGGCCGCCACGTCGCCGGCGGCGACGTGGCGCGAGACCGCCGGCAGCACGGCCGTCCCCAGCGATACGCCGAAGAGGCCGATCGGCAGATACATCAGCCGGAACGCGTAGGTCAGCCACGAGACGGCGCCCGTCCCCTGGCTCGTCGCCAGCAGCGTGTTGACGAAGATGTTGACCTGCGTCGCCGCCAGGCCGATCGTGCCCGGCCCCATCAGCAGGAGCACCTGGCGCAGGCCCGGATCGCGCGCGTCGAACACCGGCCGGTAGCGGTAACCCTCGGCCCGCAGCGCCGGCCACTGCAGCGCGGCCTGGCCGAGACCGCCGAGAATCGCCGCAACCGCCATGGCCATGATGGGGGGCAGCCCCAACGCCGGCATTGCCGGCACCAGCGCCAGCGCGCAGGCGATCGACGCGATGTTGAACATCGCGGGCGCGAGCGCCGGCACGAAGTAGTGGTGCAGCGAGTTCAGCATCCCCATGGCCGCCGCCGCGACGGCCACCAGGGTGAGGAACGGGAGCATGACGCGCGTCAGCTGGATCGTCAGATCGAGTTTGCCTGGCACCGCGGCGAAGTCGGCGGCGTAGAGCCGCACGAGCGGTCCGGCGAAGATCATGCCCGCCACGACGAGCACGCCGGTGACGATCAAGAGGGCGTTCAGCACGTTGTTGCCCAGGCGCCAGGCCCTGGCGCGCCCGTCGCGCGTGAGGTGCCGCGTGAAGGTCGGGACGAACGCCGCGCTCATCGCCCCTTCCGCAAACAGATCGCGCACCAGGTTGGGAATCCGGAACGCGACGATGAACGCGTCCATGTCGTTGCCGGCGCCGAAGATCGCCGCGAGCACCTGATCGCGCACGAGCCCGAGGATGCGGCTGGCCAGCGTGGCGGCGCCGGTCAGGCCCGCCGAACGCACCAGTCCCACGCCGACCGGTTGGACCGAATCGTCTGGCGGCGTCGCCTGGGCGGAGGGCATCTGGGGAGGGCGAGCGTAGCACACGAAAAAAGGCCCTCCGTCGAGGGAGGGCCAAGGGAGGATGGGACGAGAGGCGTGCCCGCCTCTCGGCGAATTTAGACGCACCCTCGCGCGAAAAAGTTTACTGGCCGAGCTTGCGGCGCACGATCTCGCTGACGACGCGGCCATCGGCGCTGCGCCCGGCCAGCTTCGCCATCGCGGCCTTCATGGCCCGTCCCAGGTCTCGGGCCGAGGTGGCGCCAGACTCGACGATCGCGTCGCCGACGAGGCGCTCGAGCTCGGCGGGATCGAGCGGCGGCGCCAGGTAGCGCTCGAGCACCTCGATCTCCGCCGTTTCCTTGTCGGCCAGATCGCGGCGGCCGCCCCCGAGGAACTGCTCGATGGAATCGCGGCGCTGCTTGACCAGGGATCGCACCACCTGCTGTTCGTCCTCGTCGCCGAGCGCACGCCCCTTGTCGACCTCCCGATTCATCAAGGCGGCCTTCAGCATGCGCAGCGCGCTGAGCCGCGGGGCGTCGCGCTTCCGCATCGCGTCGGCAATCGCGGTCTTCAGTTCGTCGGAGATGGACATGGCTGGTGCGCCCTGCAACGTGCGCGCGGCGGCGGAACTACCGGCGCGGATTCCCGCCGGGCGCCGCCTGCTGCGGCGGCGCGGCGATCATGCCCGGCACGGCGACGGCGCCCGGAAACATCATCGGCGCCGGCGTTGCCGCCGGGGTCTCGGGTTCCGGTTCCGGCTCGGGCGCGTCGGCCTCGACCGGCGCCATCGGCACGATCTGCAGCGGATTGACGATCTGCGGCCGCGGGAAGGCGTTGAAGACCGGCCCGCGCCGGGTGGGCGCCGGCGTACCGCTGGCGGCGTCTGCCCCTTCGTCGACCTCGGTGGAGTCGTCGCCCGGATTCACGGCCTCGGGCCCGGCAAACGGCGTGAAGGTCAGCGGCGCGGCCGCCGCCGGCGCCGGCGCGGCGGTCGGCCTGCGCGGCGCCGCGGCAGTCGCCATGATGACGACGCGGTCGAACCGCGACGCGCTGGCGACTGCGTTTGGCCGCGGCGCGGCAAGATAGCCGGCCACCGAGCGCAGCAGCAGATCCAGTGCCTGGTCCTCGGGCATGTCCTGGATCTCGAGAGTCACCGGCCCGCCCGGAATCCGCTCGAGGTTGACGATCCGGACCTGGCCGACGCGCGCCCATTCCGCGAGGATCTGGCGCACGGTGGCGTTGCTGGCGGTCACCGACACCCGCCCGCGCGCGACCGCGACGTGCACCTCGGCGCGCGCCGAGGGCGCCAGGGCCGCCGCCAGCACGACGGTGAGCGCCGCCGCCCGGAGCCGCTGCATGAGGAGCTTTCAGTATAGCGCCCGGCGGGCCTACTTCCTTCGGAAATAGTCGATGACCTGCTCGAGGATGTCGTCGAGCGTGTGGCGCGGGCGATACCCGATCAGCCCCTCGATCTTCGCCAGCGACGGCACCCGGCGGGGCATGTCTTCGAACCCGGATTCGTAGGCCTGGTCGTAGGGAATCAGCTTGATGGGCGACTTCGAACCGGTGAGCGTCCGGACCTGCTCGGCGAGCGCGAGGATCGACGTTTCCTGCGTGTTGCCCACATTGATCACCTGGCCGACGGCCTTCGGCTCGACGATCAGCTTCAACAAGGCGCCGACCACGTCGGCGACGTGCGTGAAGGCGCGCCGCTGCGTGCCGTCCCCGAACACGGTGATCGGCTCGCCGGCGAGCGCCTGCCGCACGAAGTTCGGGATCACCATGCCGTACTGGCCGGTCTGGCGCGGTCCGACGGTGTTGAAGAAGCGGACGATGATGATCGGCAGCTTGCGCTCTTTCCAGTACGCGAGCGCCAGGAACTCGTCGATCGCCTTGCTGCACGCATACGCCCAGCGGTGCTTCGGCGTCGGTCCCATCACCAGATCCGAGTCCTCGCGAAACGGCACGTCGTCGCTCTTGCCGTAGACCTCGGAGGTCGAGGCGATGATGACGAGCTTCTTCTTCTTGTTGGCGTGCTTGAGGACGACCTCGGTGCCGTGCACGTTGGTCTCGATCGTGTAGACCGGCTGCTCGACGATGAGCTTCACGCCGACGGCGGCCGCCAGGTGGAACACGACGTCGCTGCGGTCGATCAGTTCGGCGAGCAGCGGCTCGTTGTTCACCGAGTCGATGAAGTACTCGAAGCCGGTGCGCCCCTTGAGATGGGCGATGTTGTCGATCGATCCCGTCGAGAGATTGTCGAGGACCTGCACCTGATGGCCCTCGTCGAGGAGCGCTTCGGACAGATGGGAGCCGATGAACCCGGCGCCGCCGGTGATCAGTACACGCACGTGGCGAAGCGTCCTTTCCTTTACCTTCGTTGCGGCGCCGCGGCCCGGGGCGCGAAGGCGGCGATGGCGCCGGCCACCTCCATCGCGGCATCGTCGCCGAGTCCTGGATGCAGCGGCAGCGAGAGCACCTCGGCGCAGGCCGCATCGGCCGCCGGACACGCGGCCGGCGCCTGCGACGCCAGCGCCGGCTGGCGCGGGATCGGCACCGGATAGTGAATCAGCGTTTCGATGCCGCACGCCGCCAGATGCTCGCGCAGGAGGTCGCGCGCGGGGCTTCGCGCCACGAAGAGATGATACACGTGGCCGGCATCGCGCTCGGCGAGCAGGGTGACGGGCGCGCCCGCGAGCGCCCGGCGGTACGCCGCGGCCAGCCGGCGCCGGCGGTCGGTCCAGTCCCGCAGCCGCGGGAGCCGGGCGCGGAGGACCGCCGCCTGCATCTCGTCGAGCCTCGAATTGATGCCCGCCTCCTGGTGGCGGTAGCGCTCGGTCTGCCCGCCGTTGCGGATCCGCCGGATGCGCTCGGCCAGCGCGGGATCCCGGGTGAGCACCGCCCCGGCGTCGCCGAGGGCGCCGAGGTTCTTGGTGGGGTAGAAGCTGAACGCGCCGGCCGCGCCGATGGTCCCGACCGGGCGGCCGCCGGCCGTCGCGAGATGGGCCTGGCAGCAGTCTTCCACGATCGCAAGATCGTGGCGCGAGGCAATCCGCTCGATCGCCGCCATGTCGGCCGCCTGGCCGTACAGATGCACCGGCATGATGGCCCGCGTCCGCGGTCCGATCGCCTCCTCGATGCGCCGCGGATCGATGAGCAGCGTGTCGGGATCGACGTCGGCGAAGATCGGCCGCGCGCCGGCCATGACGATCGCCAGCGCCGTATAGGCCGCCGACACCGGCGTCGTGATCACCTCGTCGCCCGCGCCGATGCCGAGGCCGCGCAGGATCAGCGCGAGCGCGTCGGTGCCGGTGCCGACGCCGGCGGCGCGGCCGCCCCCCATCGCCTCGGCGAACTCGGCTTCGAACGCCTCGACCTCGGGCCCGAGCACGAACCAGCCGCGCGCGATCACCCGATCGATGGCCGCGCGTACCTCCTGCGCATCGTCGGATGGCGCGAGCGAGAGGAACGGAATGCGGGCGCGGCTCATGTCGGTTCGGCCGGCCGGGACTCGGTGACGTAGCGCGACAGGTGCGCGCGGTAGAACGCGATGGTGGCACCCAGGCCGTCGGCGAGCGGCGTCGCCGGCGTCCAGCCGGTCGCGCCGCGGAACTTCGAGGAGTCGGCGTAGAAGTCGCCGATGTCGATGGCCTTCTTCTCGGCCGGCCACTCGACGTACTCGACGCGGCCCGACCCGGCGGCCTTCACGAGCTGCGTCGCGAGCTCGCGATGGCTGACGGGACCGTCGCCGCCGACGTTGAACACGTCGCCGTTGCAGGCGTCGATTGCGCCGGCCCGCAGAAACGCGTCGGCCGCATCGTCCACGTACACGAAATCGCGGAGCTGCGAGCCGTCGCCGTAGATCTGGATGGTGCGATCTTCGATGGCCAGCCGGATGAACCAGCCGATGAAGCCCTGGCGGTTGTGCCGGATCAGCTGCCGCGGACCGTACACGTTGGTCAGGCGCAGCGAGCAGGCCCGGATGCCGAAGACGTTGTTGTAGACCAGATGGTAGTACTCGCCCGCCGCCTTGTTGATGCCGTTCACGTCGGTCGGGCGCACCAGGTGCCGCTCGTCGACGGGCAGCGAATCGGCGTGCCCGTAGACCTGGCGGGTGCCGGCGAAGACCACCTTCACGCCCGGGTTGTTGTAGCGGCAGGCCTCGAGAATCGTGAGCTGGCTGCGGCAGTTGATCTCGAGGTCGGAGTAGGGGTCCCGCATGCTGTCGATGTGGCTGACCTGCCCGGCCAGATTGAAGATCACCGCACGATCGCGCACCAGATGGTTCATCGACGACTGCTGGCGGACATCGGCGATGTTGACCTGGAGACGGTCGGCGATGCCCTCGATGTTGAACAGGTTGCCGCCGTAGTCGGGGATCAGCGAATCGACCAGCAGGACGCGCGCCCCGAGATCGACCAGGCGCCGGGCGAGGTTGCTGCCGATGAAGCCCAGACCGCCGGTGACGAGCACGCTGCGGCCCCGGTAGAAGTCGAGGTACCCGGTGCTCACGGTCGCGGCCGGCTCGGGTGGATCAGCGCCGAGGGCGCCCGGCGATGCCGGCGCCGGACGACCAGCGCGAACCACAGGCGCATGACGTCGACGGCGGTGTTCGCGATGCGCGGGAAATTGAAGAACTGGGATCTGCCGAACGCCCGGTGATAGTGATGCACCGGCACTTCGACGATCCTGAACCCGGCGTCCTGGATCTTCTTCATCATCTCGAGGCAGATCACCCCGCTGGTCTTCTCGAGCGTGATCGTGTCGAAGATCGACCGGCGCATCAGCCGGAAGTCGCAGTCGACGTCGCGGACCGTGAGGCCGAACAGCAGCGAGACGGCATGGTGGTAGACGCGGCCGATGACGATCCGGTGCAGGGGATCCGAGCGGCTGATCTTGTAGCCGTTCACCAGGTCGGCGTCGGGCGTCATGCGCGCCCAGAGCGCCGGGATCTCGGCGGGATCGTACTGCGCGTCGCCGTCGGTATAGAACACGAGATCCTTGGTCGCCGCCCGGAAGCCGGTCTGCAGCGCACCGCCGTATCCGAGGTTGCGCGGGTGATGAACCACCCGGACGTGCGGGTAGGTGCGCGCGAGCTCGTCGGCGATCTCCGCCGTCGCGTCGGCGCTGCCGTCGTTGACGACGATCACCTCGTAGTCGGACGTCAACTGGGACGCGGCCTTGACGGCGCCGATCACCATGCTCGCGATGGTGCCGCTGTCGTTGTAGGCCGGGAAGAAGACGCTCAGACCCGAAGCCTTCGGATCAGGGGCCGCCATGGAATTGAGAGCCCCTAGTGTCCCGTCCCAGTGGTTCGCGACACCATTCGCGGGCGGCGCATCCCCGCTGGCGGCGTTGCTCGTCGCTCAGATATCCCCAATATCCTCACTCCTCGCGCCTAGCCATCGGGGCGCGGCGCTCCGCGACTGATGCCACGATCCACTGGGACGGGACACTAGAAGTTAGCACGAACGCGGCGCCGGCCGGCATGCCGCGCCGCGGCCAGCCGCCACGGCGTGATCACCGATTCGACGAGCACCGCCGCCGACAGCTTGGACTCCCCTTCCCGCCGCTCCACGAAGGTGATGGGCACCTCCGCGATGCGCTGCCCGAGCCGGGCCGTCCTGAAGAGCATCTCGACGAGGAACGAGTAGCCGTCCGAGAAGACCTCGTCGAACGGCACCGCCGCGAGCGCTTCGCGCCGCCAGCACCGGTACCCGCTCGTGCAGTCGCGCGCGCCCAGCCGCGTGACCAGGCGGATGTACATGTTCGCGACGCGGCTGAGCAGCCGCCGCCGCAGCGGCCAGTTGACGACGCGGCCGCCCGCGACGTAGCGCGAGCCGATGACCATGTCGGCCGCGCCCGCCGCCGCCACGATCGCCGGCAGGTCGTCGGGGTCGTGCGAGAGGTCGGCGTCCATCTGGCAGACAACGTCGACCGGCTCGGCGAGCGCGCGCCGCAGGCCGTCGAGGCACGATCGCCCGTAGCCGCGGGCCTCGACCCGGTGCAGCACGCCGACTCTGCCCGGAAAGCGGACGGCCAGCTCTTCGGCGATCTGGCCCGTTCCGTCGGGCGAACGATCGTCGACGACGAGCACGCGTACCCCCTCGTGCGCCATCAGCCGCTCGACGAGCCCCGGAAGGTTCTGCCGCTCGTTGTAGGTCGGCACGACGACGATGGCGCGTGGCGCCCTGCCGGGCCACCCGGCAGGCGGCGCGTGGCCGGCGTCAGGCACGGGCATCGCCGACGAGCCGATCGATGACCGCGTCCCAGGTAATCGCGCGCGCCCGCTCGAAGCCGGCGTCCCCCAGCCGGGCCGCACACGCGCGGTCCGACGCCAGACGCTCGATGGCGGCGGCGATCGACTCCGGGTCGGGCGCGGCGACCAGGCCGGTCGCCTCGTGCTCGACGAATTCGAGCGGTCCGCCCGCGTCGGTGGTCGTGATGACCGGCTTGCGTGCGAGGAACGCCTCGAGCGTCACGTATCCGTAGTCTTCGTCGTAGGGCGGGAACACGACCGCGAGCGCCTCGGCGTACAGGTCGACCAGGGGATGCTCGTCGACCCGTCCGGTGAACGTGACGCGATCGTGCACGCCCAGGCTTTCGGCGAGCGCTCGCAAGTCGGGGCCGAGCGGGCCCTCGCCGACGACGAAGAGACGCAGCGGCGGCCGCGTCTTCGCGAACGCCCGGATGATCAGATCGACCCGCTTGGTCGGCTCGAGCCGTCCGGCCGACAGGATGTAGCTCCCGTACGGCCCGGGCCGCATCCGGGCGGCGAGCGGCGGGGGATGGTACAGCGGGTCGGCGGCCATCCCGTTGTAGAGCGCGAGGCGCGCCGACGTGTTCTTCGCGATGGTGTAGAGCCGCTTCGACTCGCCGAGCGCGCCCTCATCGAGCTGCATCAGCCGATCGCGCAGCCGCACGTCGGCCTCGACGTGCGTGAACTCGCTGTAGGCGGTGCCGCACAGCTCGTAGATCGCGCGGTACTGGTGGAGCAGCCAGGTGACCTTGTTCGGGTGGCGCACGAAATAGGTCGGAAACTTCGTCGGAATCACCAGATCGATCGGCCGGCCGTTGGCCTCCGACAGGTCCACCATCCGCCATGCCGCAGCCTGCGCGGCCAGCTCCTCTTTCGGATACCACTTGAAGGGAACCGACACGCGGTCCGCCTCGAAGCCGCGGCGCCGCAGTTGGTGGACCAGCCCCGATACGCACAGTTCGGCGCCCCCGCGTACGAAGGGCACCTGCGCCTCGCACACCAGCACCGTCCGGATCATGTGGCGAATCGGAAATTGACGATATCGGCGTCCTGCACGACGTAGTCCTTGCCCTCGAGCCGCACTTCGCCGTGATCGCGGCACGCCGCCATCGAGCCGCGCGCGACGAGCGCGTCGTACGCGACGACTTCGGCGCGGATGAACCCGCGCGCGATGTCGGTGTGGATCTCGCCCGCCGCCGTCTGGGCCGTCGTGCCGCGAGGAATCGACCACGCGCGGCATTCGTCTTCGCCGACCGTGAAGAACGACATGTAACCGAGCAGATCGTAGCTGGCGCGGATGACGCGGTCGAGTCCCGACTCCCGGAGTCCGAGATCCGCCATGAACGCCGCGGCGTCGCCGGGATCCAGCTGGCTGATCTCGAGCTCGATCTTCGCGCAGACGGCGACGGCAGCGGTCGCGCCGCCGGCCGGCGCCGCGATGGATGCGTCGAGGCCCGCGAGCCCGGCGGCCCGCCCGAGCCCGGCCGCGGCGTCGGGGCCGGAGGTCAGCGAGGACTCGTCGAGATTGACGACGAGCAGCAGCGGCTTGGCCGAGAGGAACTGGAAGCCGCGCAGCCGCTTCAGATCGTCTCCCTGCAGATCCAGGCCGCGCAGCGGCCGGCCGTCTTCGAGCGCTTCCTTGCAGAGAAGGATCACCGCGCGCTCCCGCTCGAGATCCGCGCTCCGGTTCTTCTTCAGATCCTTCTCGATCCGCTCCAGCCGGCGCTCGACGACTCCCAGGTCCGCGAGGATCAGCTCCTCCTCCATCACCCGCGCATCCCGCGCCGGATCGATCGAGCCGGCCGGATGCGGCACCGACGGATCCAGGAACGCGCGGAGCACGTGGACCAGCGCATCGGCGTTCTTGTAGTTGGCGACGTCGACCAGCGCCCTGGCTCCGCCGGCGGCCGCGGCCTGCGCGAGGTCGGTGAGTTCCACGGTCGCCGGCACCCGCTTTCTCGGGTTGTACATCGCCGTGAGCCGGTCGAGCCGCGCGTCGGGGACCTTCGAGATGCCGATCGTCGTGTCGCCCCTGGTCCGCGCGCCCTCCCGGGCGCTGGTCATGAGCTGGAAGAGCGTGGTCTTGCCGGTCGAGGCCAAGCCGATGAGTGCCGCCCTGAGCATGCGTTGAGCCTCGCATGCTAGCACGCCGGCAGGACCCAGCCTTCCGAGGCAGCTCCCGCAGGCGATGAAAGGGAGAAAATTTGGCGCAACTTACTGACGGATCGGCTTTTCCGCCTTGACAACCTGCTGAGCCATCTCCTACTATCTCGGTGGAAAATTGTGGAAATAAATGGAGTAGTGTCTCGTGTTTAGGGGCAACGCACCTGCCCGGATCGACGACAAGGGTCGGCTGAAGATCCCGACGGCCTTTCGATCCCTGCTCGAGACCAAGTACGGCCGCGAGCTCTTCCTGACGAGCCTTTCCGGCGAATACCTGCGGCTCTATCCGATGCCGGTGTGGCTCGACGTCGAGCAGAAGCTCGGCGCGATGCCGTCGACGCATCCTTCGCGGCTCCGTTTTCTCGATCGCGTCAACTACTTCGGCCAAGCCGCCGAGCTCGACACCCAGGGCCGCGTGATCATTCCCTTGCGCCTGCGCGACGCGGCGACGATGGCCGGCGACGTCGACGTGCTCGGCCAGTACAACTATCTCGACATCTGGAATCACGAGCGGTTCCTCACCAAGCTCCAGCGCGACGCCTACACCGACGACGACGCGCGCGCGCTGTCGGAGTTCGGCATTTGACGCACATCCCCGTGATGACCGCCGAGATCCTGCGGCAGCTCCGGCCGGAACGCGGCGGCCTGTTCGTCGACTGCACCGTCGGCCTCGGCGGCCACGCGCAGGCGCTGCTGGCGGCGGGCGCGACGCGTCTCATCGGCCTCGATCGGGACCGCGATGCGCTCGTCTCCGCGGGTGCGGCGCTCGCGCCGTGGAAGGAGCGGGTCGAGCTCGTGCACGCCGACTACCGCTCGCTCGACGACGTGCTCGACGCGCGGAGGATCGGCGGGATCGACGGTGCGCTCGCCGATCTCGGCGTCTCCTCGCTGCAGTTCGACGCGCCGGGCCGCGGCTTCAGCTTCCAGCGCGACGAGCCGCTCGACATGCGCATGGATCGCAGGGGGGGCGAGACGGCCGCCGACCTGGTGGCGCGCGCCGGCGAGGAAGAGCTCGCCGACGCCATCTATCGCTTCGGCGAGGAGCGCGCTTCGCGGCGCATCGCCCGCGCGATCGTCGAGGCGCGCCGGCGGGCGCCGATCGCGACGACCGGCGCGCTCGCCTCGATCGTCCGCCGGGTGGTCGGGCGGCGCCCGCACGTGCGCATCGACCCGGCGACGCGGACCTTCCAGGCGCTGCGCATCTGGGTGAACCGCGAGCTCGACGGCCTGGACCGCTTCCTCGAGACCGCGGCCCGGCGGCTGCGCGGCGGCGGACGGCTGGCGGTGATCACCTTCCACTCGCTCGAGGACCGGATCGTGAAGCACACGCTGCGTGCGCTCGCGGCCGGCGAGGACGCCGTGCTGCACGTGCTCACGCGGAAACCGATCGTGCCCGACGACGAGGAAGTGCGCCGCAACCCGCGGGCGCGGAGCGCGAAGCTGCGCGCGGCGGAAAGGATTGGCTGATGGAGCCCTTCGAGTACGCCATCAAGAAGGACGTGAAGAACAATCCGATCGTCCGCGAGCTCGACGAAGCCCGGCAGCGCGAGCTCTGGAAGTCGGTGGCCGTCGCCGCGCTGCTCGTCGCGATGTTCCTCTTCTCGGCGTGGCAGCGGACCGAGCTGCTCCGCCACGGATACCAGATCGAGGAAATGCAGCGGGAGCGCGCCGCCGAGGAGGAGCTGGGGCGGCAGCTGCGCCTGGAGATCGACACGCTGCGGTCGCCGAAGCGGATTGAAGCGCTGGCGACCGGCCGGCTCCACCTGGTCGCGCCCGGGCAGAGCGACGCGATTGTCCTCGAGCGGATCGTGCCGGCCGCCCCGCCGGACCGGGCGATCGTCGCGCGGCGGTGAACATGTTCGGGATGGGGCGTCTGCTGACGCGCCGGCACGCCAACGCGCCCCTGGCGCGCGAGGCCCCCGCCGACTGGCGCACCGGACTGCGCCGCCGGCTCGGCGTGGCGGTCGCCCTGATGGCGCTCTGGACGGGCGGCATCCTGGCGCGGCTCGTGTACCTGCAGGTCGATCAACACGCGGACCTGATGGCGCGGGCCGAGCGGCAGCAGCGCCGGACGATCGCGTCGCCCGCCAAGCGGGGCGACATCCTCGATCGGCACGGCCGCGTGCTCGCGACGAGCGTCGACGCCGGCTCGATCTACGCCGTGCCCACCGAGATCGAGGATCCCAACGCGGCGGTGGCCCGGCTGTGCGCGGCGCTCGAGGACTGCACGGCGGCCGAACGCCGGGCGCTGGTGGAGCGTCTCGGCCGCTCGCGGGCGTTCGCCTACGTTCGCCGGCGCATCTCGCCGGATCAGGCGCAGCGGGTCGCGGCCCTCGACCTGGACGGCATCGGCTTCCTCGAGGAGAGTCGCCGGTTCTATCCGAACAGGGAGCTGGCGGCGCATCTCATCGGTTATGTCGGCGTCGACAACAACGGCCTGAGCGGCATCGAATCGACCTACGACGCGGAGATCGCCGGCAAGGCGGGCACGGTGCTCATTCACACGGACGCGCGCCGCCACGCGTTCGCGCGCTTCGAGCGTCCGCCCACCACCGGCGCCACGATCGAGCTGACCGTCGACCAGTACCTGCAGCACGTCGCCGAGCGCGAGCTGCGCGACGGCGTCGTGGAGAACGAGGCGATCGGTGGCACGGCGATTGTGATGAACCCGCGGACGGGCGAGATTCTCGCCCTGGCGAACGAGCCGACGTTCAATCCCAACGTGTATCGCGAAGCGGCCCAGCGGGAACGGCGTAACCGCGCTGTACAGGACTTGTACGAGCCGGGTTCCACCTTCAAGGTGGTGACGGCGTCGGCGGCGCTCCAGGAGCGCCTGATGCCGGTCGATACGCCGATCGACGTCGGCGGCGGCCGGATCCGGATCGGCGCGCGGGTGGTCAGCGACACGCACGACTACGGCACGCTGTCGTTCACCGACGTGATCGTGAAGTCGAGCAACGTGGGGGCGATCAAGATCGGCCTGCGGCTCGGCGCCCAACGCATGGGCGAGTACGTGGAGAAGTTCGGATTCGGCCGGCGGGTCTCGCCCGATTTCCCGTCGGAGAACGCAGGGATCGTCTGGCCGGTCGACAAGCTGAACGACAGCGCGCTGGCGTCGGTGTCGATGGGATATCAGGTCGGTGTGACGCCGCTGCAGATGGCGGCGGCGGTCGGCGCGATCGCCAATGGCGGCGAGTACGTCGAGCCGCGGGTGCTCCGGGCGGTCTATCGCGGCGACCGGCGCTTCGAGGTCGCGCCGAAGGTCCTCCGCCGCGTCGTCGACGCGTCCACCGCCGCCCAACTGACGACGATCATGGAGCAGGTCGTCGAGCGCGGCACCGCCACGGCGGCGAAGATCGCCGGCTTCGCCATCGCCGGCAAGACGGGGACCGCCAACAAGCTGATCGGCGGACGCTACTCGAGCGAGACGTTCGCCTCGTTTGTCGGCTTCCTGCCGGCGGACGACCCGGCGATCACGATCCTCGTGGTGCTCGAGTCGCCCCGCGGCGCGCACGGCCGGTTCGGCGGTCCGGTCTCGGGGCCGATCTTCAGGCGCATCGCCGAGGCCGCCATCCCGTATCTCGGGCTCAAGTCTTCGGCCGATCCGACGCCGCCGGTGCTCGTGGCGCGGCGCGATCCGAGCGGCTTCTCGCCGGCGCCGACATCGGGAACCCCGCTGGCGCCGGCGATCAGCTTCGCGGCCGATGCGCCCGGCACCGTCCCCGATCTGCGCGGCCTCAGCGCCCGCGAGGCGGTACGGCGCCTGACGATGGCCGGGCTCGTCCCCCGCGCCCGAGGCGACGGCTTCGTCGCGTCGCAGGAACCGCCGCCCGGCGAGCCGATCGAACCGGGCGACGTGTGCACGATCGTGCTCGAGCGGGCAGCCGCCGCGCAGAGCACCTCGATCGCGCGCGCGCAGGCGGCGCCATGATCTGGGCCGATCTCGAACGCGTGCTGCAGGAGAGCGGCCTGGCCGAGGCTGGCACAGGGCCTCGCGGTCCGCGCGCCGACACCCGCATCGCGGGCATCGCCTGCGATTCGCGCGCGGTCTCGCACGGCGACGTGTTCGTCGCGCTCAAGGGGCTCGAGGCCGACGGCGCCGCCTTCGCACCCCAGGCGGGCGAGCGCGGCGCGCTCGCCGTGCTTGCGGAACAGCCGCCGGCCTCGGAGAGCGGGGTGCCGTGGGTCGTCGTCCGCGACGCGCGCCGCGCGCTGGCGCTGCTGGCGGCCGAGCTCCACGGCCATCCGAGCCGGGAGCTCCGGGTCGTCGGGATCACGGGCACCAACGGCAAGACGACGGCCGCGTACCTGCTCGCGTCGATCTTCGAGGCCGCGGGGATCCGATGCGGCATGCTCGGCACGGTGTCCTACCGGATCGGGGACGAAGTGCGCGACGCGGCGCGCACGACGCCGGAGGCGCCCCATGTGCAGGCGATGCTGCGCGAGATGGCCGACCGCGGCTGCGGCGCCTGCGTGATGGAGGTCTCCTCGCACGCCCTGGCGCTCGCGCGCGTGGACGGGGTCTCGTTCGCCGCGGGCGTCTTCACGAACCTGACGCGCGATCACCTCGATTTCCACGGCGACATGGAGGCGTACTTCCAGGCGAAGCGGCGGCTGTTCGAGATGCTGCCGCCGTCGGCGCCGGCGGTCGTCAATGTCGACGATCCGCGCGGCGCCCTGCTGGCCCTCGCGGGCGGACGGCCGGTGACCTACGCCGTGTCCCGGCCGGCCGATATCGCACCGGGGCCGCTCTCGTTCTCGCTCGACGGGCTCGCGTTCGACCTCCGCACGCCGCGCGGGGCACTGCGCGTCGAATCGCGTCTCGTCGGCCGGCCGAACGTCTACAACATCCTCGCCGCGGCCGGCACGGCGGCGGCGCTCGGCCTGCCGTTCGACGCCATCGAGCGGGGCCTGCGGGCGCTCGCCGGCGTACCGGGCCGCTTCCAGGTCGTCTCGGAGTCCGCCGACGCGGTCACCGTGGTGGTCGACTACGCGCACACCGACGATGCGCTGCGCAACCTGCTGGAGACCGCGCGTCCGCTCGCGCGGGGACGCCTCATCACCGTCTTCGGCTGCGGAGGCGATCGCGACCGCACCAAGCGGCCCCTGATGGGAGCGGTCGCCGGCCGCCTGAGCGACGCGATCATCGTCACGTCGGACAACCCGCGCAGCGAGGATCCGGGACGGATCATCGAAGAAATCCAGCGAGGGATCACGCAGGACACGCGGCGCGGCGCGCGCCAGGTGCTGGCGATTGCCGATCGGCGCGCCGCGATCGGGAAGGCGATCGAGCTCGCCAGGCCGGACGACCTGGTGCTCATCGCGGGGAAGGGGCACGAGAAATACCAGATCGTCGGCGACCGCACGCTGCCGTTCGACGACGCGGAGGTGGCGCGGGAGGCACTGGTGCGCCGGCGCCCGCGCTCGGGCGTCTGCTGAAGGCGGTCGTGGGAGCAGGCGGAGCGATGCAGCTCAGCGCGGCGTGGGTCGCCTCTGCGGCCGGCGGCACGCTGGCGTCGGGAGCGCCGGGGCGCCTGTTCGACGGGGTGTCGATCGATACGCGCACGCTGCGGCCGGGGGCGCTGTACGTCGCGCTGCGGGGCGAGCGCTTCGACGGCGCCGGGTTCGCCGTCGCGGCGCTGGCGGCCGGCGCCGGCGGGATCCTCGTGCCGGCCGGCTGGAGCGGGGCGCACGCCGGCGCGGCGGCAGGCGAGGCCGCCATCGTCGAGGCGGCAGACACCCTCGCGGCGCTGCAGGCGCTGGGGCGCGCCGTGCGCAGGGCGTCGGGCGCGCGGGTTGTCGCGATCACGGGCAGCGCGGGGAAGACGACGACAAAGGAGATCACGGCCGACCTGCTGTCGGCGCGGTATCGCGTGATGCGCAATCGGGGCAATCTCAACAACCACATCGGCCTGCCGCTGTCGCTCACCGAGCTGACCGCGCGCCCCGACGTGGCCGTCGTCGAGCTGGGCATGAGCCACGCCGGCGAGATCCGCACCCTGGTCGGCATCGCCGAACCCGAGGTTCGCGTGTGGACCAACGTCGGCGAGGCGCACGCGGGGTTCTTCGCCTCCATCGACGCGATTGCCGACGCCAAAGCCGAGATCCTCGAGGGCGCGTCGCCCGAGACGCTGCTGGTGGCCAACGCCGACGACCCGCGCATCATGGCGCGCATCGACGGCTTTGCCGGGCGCGTGGTGACCTTCGGGATCGATCGGGACGCCGACGTCCGCGCGCGCCGCGTGGTCGACCGCGGCATCGACGGCATCCGCGCCGACGTGAGCACCCCGCACGGCGGCTTCGAACTGGCGACGCCGCTGGCCGGCCGCGCCAGCCTGGCCAACGTGCTGGCGGCGGCGGCGGTGGCCAGCGAGCTCGACGTGCCGCCGGCGGAGATCGCAGGGCGCGCAGCGCGGCTCCACCCGGCCTCGCATCGAGGAGAAGTCGTGAGGCTCGCCGGCGGCGTCACGCTCATCGACGACAGCTACAACGCGAACCCGACGGCGACGCTGAGAGCGCTCGAGGTGCTCGCGGCGTCGCCCGCGGCGGGCCGCCGCGTCGCCGTGCTCGGCGAGATGCTGGAGCTCGGGGCGCAGACGATCCGGCTGCACGAAGCGGTCGGCCGATCGGCGGCCGGCGCCGCCGACTTCCTGTTCACGATCGGCGGTGCGCCCGCGGCCGCGATGGCGGAGGCGGCGGTTCGCGCCGGACTCGCGCCCGAACGCGTCCGCCACGCCGCGACGAGCGACGAGGCGGCGGCGCTGGTGTCGGCGCTGATCGGCCACGGCGACCTCGTGCTCGTGAAGGGCTCCCGCGGCATCGGTACCGATCGCGTCGTCGATCGGATCGCGGCGGAGAACCGCTGATGCTGTATCAGCTCCTCTTCAGCTTTCGCGGCGAGCTCTCGGTCCTCAACGTGACGCGCTACATCACGATCCGGACCGCCGCCGCGAGCCTGTCGGCGCTCGTCATCAGCCTGGTCCTGGGCCCGTGGCTGATCAGGCGGCTGCGCGAATTCCAGATCGGGCAGGTCGTCCGCCAGGACGGGCCCCAGACCCACCGGCCGAAGGCCGGCACGCCGACGATGGGGGGGCTGCTGATCCTCGCTGCGGCGATCGTGCCGACCCTGCTGTGGGCGGATCTGACCAACGCGTACGTCTGGATTGCGGTGCTCACGACGCTTGCCTTCGGCGGCATCGGCTTCCTGGACGACTACCTGAAGATCGTCCGCCGGTCGCACCACGGCCTCGCGCCGCGCTACAAGCTGGGGCTGCAGATCGCCGCCGGCACGATCGTCGGCGTCGTGCTGCTGGCCCTGCAGCACGACGGCGTGTACAGCACCCGGCTCGTGTTTCCGTTCTTCAAGCGGCTCATCCCAGATCTCGGCGTGTGGTATCTGCCGTTCGCCGTCTTCGTGCTGGTCGCCGAGTCGAACGCCGTCAATCTGACCGACGGCCTCGACGGGCTGGCGATCAGCGTGTTCGCGATTGCGGCCGCGGCCTACACCGCGCTGGCCTACGTCACCGGCCATCGCGTCTTCGCCGACTATCTGCTGCTCGTCCGTTTTCCCGAGGCGGCGGAACTGACGGTGTTCTGCGGCGCGCTGGTCGGCGCCTCGCTCGGGTTCCTCTGGTACAACTCGTACCCGGCGGAGATCTTCATGGGCGACGTCGGATCGCTCGCGCTGGGCGCGTCGCTGGGCACGGTCGCGATCCTGATCAAGCAGGAGCTGCTGCTGCCGGTCGTCGGCGGCGTGTTCCTGCTCGAAGCGCTCTCGGTGGTGATCCAGGTCGCGTCATTCAAGCTGACCGGCGAGCGCGTGTTCAGGATGGCGCCGCTGCACCACCATTTCGAGCTGATCGGCTGGAGCGAGCCGAAGGTGATCAGCCGGTTCGTGATCATGGCGGTCATCTTCGCCCTGTGCAGCCTGGCGACGTTGAAGCTGAGGTGATGCCATCTTTTCTGTCGAGGGCCAGCGCGTGACCGTGATGGGCGCCGGCGCGAGCGGCGTCGCCGCCGCCGACCTGCTGGAGCGGCGTGGCGCGCGCGTCACGCTGTCGGAGGCGCGCCCGGAGGCGCCCGCGGCCGAGCCGCTGCGGGCGCGCGGCGTCGCGCTCGAGCTGGGCGGCCACGTGCCGGAGACCTTCACCCTCGCCGATCTGATCGTGCTGAGCCCGGGCGTGCCGCCGGGACATCCCCTCGTCGGGGCGGCCCGCCGCCGCGGCGTGCCGGTGATCGGCGAGATCGAGCTCGCCTACCGCTGGCTGCGGGGGCGGGTCATCGCGATCACCGGGACCAAGGGCAAGTCGACGACCACCGCGCTGACCGGCCGGATGCTCGGCGCCGCAGGGTTCCACGTGCTGGTCGGCGGCAACATCGGCACGCCGTTGAGCGCGCAGGTCGCCGAATCGACGCCCGCCACGCTGCACGTGGTCGAGGCGAGCAGCTTTCAGCTCGAGCAGACCGACACGTTCCGCCCGTGGATGGCCGTGATGCTGAACTTTTCGCCCGATCACCTCGACCGGCACCTCGATGTCGGGGAGTACGGCGCCGCGAAGGCGCGGATCTTCGCGAACCAGGACGAGCGCGACTGGGCGATCGTCAACGCCGACGACCCCGGCGTGCTGCAGCTCGCGCGCCGCGCGCGCGCGCGGCGCCGCCTCTTCTCGCGCGCGGGCGGCATCGACGAGGGCACGGTGATCGAGAACGGATGGATCGTGAGCCGCGGCAACGGCGCGACCGTGCCGCTCGTCCCGATCGAGGCCATCCACCTGCTCGGCCCGCACCTGGTGATCGACGTCATGGCGGCCGCGACCGTCGGCGCGCTCGCCGGCGCCGCGCCCTCCGCGATGACCGCGGCGGTGGACGCCTTCCCCGGCCTCGAGCACGCGCTGGAACTGGTCGCCGAGATCGACGGCGTGCGATTCGTCAACGATTCGAAGGCGACCAATGTCGAAGCCGCGCGCCGCGCGATCGAGAGCTTCGATCGCGGGCTCGCCGTCATTGTCGGCGGACGCTACAAGGGCGGCGACTTCCGCGCGCTGCGCGAACCGCTCCGCGCGCGGGCGAACGCGGTCGTCGCGATCGGGGAGGCGAGGGATCGGGTGCGCGCGGCGCTGGAGGGGGCGGTCGCGGTTCGGGAGGCGTCGACGCTGGACGAGGCGATCGCGCTCGCGCACGCGCTGGCGAAGCCGGCCGGCGTCGTGCTGCTCGCGCCGGCCTGCTCCAGCTTCGACATGTTCGCCAGCTACGCGGAGCGCGGCCGGGCGTTCAAGGCGGCCGTGGCGCGCCTGAAGGCGCGGGTTCCGGGAGGGTCCGCGAGCGGCGGCTCGTAATGCCGGCGTTCGGATCCAAGCGTCCGTGAGCGGTGAGTAGTCGTCAGTCGGCTGGCGCGGCAGGGGACTGGCTGCTGGGAACACAGGCTGCCCCGGCCTGTGAAGCTGGTGCCCCGGCCCGACGCCGACTGATGACTACTGACCGCTCCACGGCGATCGCGGTGCAGGTCCGGGGAGTGTTTCGGGCGAAGCCCGTCTCGTCTGTATAGCCATGGCCAGAAAGCTCAAGTCCGACAGAGTGCTGTTCCTCGCGACGATACTGCTCGTCGCGCTGAGCGTGGTCATGGTCTACAGCGCGTCGGCGGTCGTCGGCATGGAGCGGCTCGGGCGGCCCTACGCGTTTCTCGTGAAACAGGGGCTCTGGGCGGCGCTCGGCGTCGCGCTGATGGCGCTGATGGCGAAGATCGACTATCGGACCTACCGGGAGCCTTTCTTCATCTGGACCAGCCTGGGTGTCGTCGTCGCCGCCCTGGTCGTGGTGCTGTTCAGCCCGCCGGTGAACAACGCGACGCGCTGGTTCAACGTGGCGGGCATCGGCGTGCAGCCATCCGAGCTCGCGAAGCTCTCGGCGATCTTCTTCATCGCGGCGCTGCTCGAGCGGCAGATGGATCGGATCAACGAGCTCCGCCAGGCGCTGCTGCCGATCGGCCTCATGCTCGGCTGCCTGGTCGGTCTGATCATGCTGGAGCCGGACTTTGGCACGTCGATGGCGCTGCTGGCGATCGCGGCGGTCATGGTGTTCGCCGCCGGCCTCAGCTACGCCTACATCGCCGGCGCGATCCTCGCCGCGGCGCCGCTGGTCGCGCTCGTCGTGATGGGCAGCGCCTACCGGCGCCGGCGGGTCCTCACGTTCCTCGATCCGTGGCAGGACCCGCTCGGCGACGGCTATCAGATCATCCAGTCGCTCATCGCCGTCGGCACCGGCGGGATCGGCGGCCGCGGCCTGATGAACGGCGTACAGAAGCTGTTCTACCTCCCCGAGCCGCATACCGACTTCATCTATGCCGTCATCGCCGAGGAGCTCGGGCTCCTGGGCGCCGCCTCCGTGCTCGCGTGCTTCTGCGTGATCACGTGGCGCGGGATCAGGGTGGCGCTGCGCGCGCCCGACCGCTTCGGCGCCCTGCTCGCCGTCGGCCTCACCACGATGGTCGCCGTGCAGGCGCTGCTGAACATCAGCGTGGTCCTCGGCCTGCTGCCGACCAAAGGCATCCCGCTGCCGTTCGTCAGCTTCGGCGGATCGTCGCTCCTCATCAACCTGGTGGGCATGGGCATCCTGCTCAACGTCTCGCAGCACGCGTCGGCCGAGGCATGAATGGAAGGGGCGCTGCGCGTCGTCATTGCCGGCGGGGGGACCGGCGGTCATCTCTATCCCGGCATCGCGGTCGCGCGGGAGCTGCTGGCGCGCCGGCCCGACGCCCAGGTGACGTTTGCCGGAACCGCGCACGGGATCGAGGCGCGCGTGATTCCGCGCGAAGGCTTCCGGCTCGATGTGCTCCGGAGCGCGGGGCTGAAAGGCAAGCGGCTGGGGGATCGGGCGCGCGGGCTCGCGCTGCTGCCGCTGGGGCTGGCCGATGCGTGGACGATCCTCTCGCGGCGGCGGCCGCACCTGGTGATCGGCGTGGGCGGCTACAGCTCCGGCCCGGTCGTGCTCGCCGCCGCGCTGCGCGGTGTGCCGACGATGCTGCTCGAGCAGAACGCCGTGCCCGGGCTGACGAACCGCCTGCTGGCGCGCGTTGTCGGCGCCGCGGCGGTCACCTTCGACTCGACGCGCGCGTTCTTCGGCGCGAAAGCGCTGGTCAGCGGCAACCCGGTCCGGCCGGAGCTCGCGCATGCGGTCGGGCGTCCACGGGAGTCGGGAGCAGATGGCGGCACACCGATCGTCCGGATCCTGGTCTTTGGCGGCTCTCAGGGTGCGCACGCGATCAACGTGGCCATGGTGGAGGCAGCGGCGGTGCTGGCGGCCGGCGATCCCGCTGTTCGCGTCGTGCACCAGGCGGGAGAACGCGATCTGGAGATGGTGCGCAGCGGATACCGGCGCGCCGGGCTTCCGGCGGAGGTCGAACCCTTCTTCTACGACATGGGGCGCCGGCTCCACGAGGCGGACCTGATCGTCTGCCGCGCCGGTGCAACGACGCTCGCGGAGCTGATGGCGGCGGGCAGGCCGGCGATCCTCGTGCCGCTGCCGACGGCGACCGACGATCACCAGCGCAGGAACGCCGAAGCGCTGGCGTCGGCGGGCGGCGCCGAGCTGCTGCTGCAGCGCGATCTGACCGGCCGCGCGCTCGCCGAGCGGGTACGGACGCTCGCCGCCGACGCCGGACGCCGCGCGCGGATTGCGGCCGCCGCGCGCGCGCTCGCGCGGCCGGACGCGGCGCGGGTCATTGTCGATCGCGCGCTGGAGCTGGCCGGGTGCTAGGGTCCCCGATCAGAGTGGGCCGGTGCTAGGCCGGACGCGGCGGGTGCACTTCATCGGGATCGGCGGCATCGGCATGAGCGGGATTGCCGAGCTGCTCGCCAATCTCGGCTACGCGGTGAGCGGGTCCGACGAGAAGCGGACGGCGATGACCGAGCGACTGCGCACGCTCGGCGTGGACGTCGCATACGGCCACGACGCGCGCCATGTCGGCGACGCCGACGTGGTCGTGGTCTCGTCGGCGGTGCCGGCGTCGAACGCGGAGATCGCCGAGGCGGTGCGGCGGCACATCCCGGTGATCCCGCGGGCGGAGATGCTCGCGGAGCTGATGCGGCTCCGCTACAGCATCGCGGTCGCCGGCGCACACGGCAAGACGACGACCACCTCGATGGTGGCGCTGGTGCTGGAGCGCGCCGGCCTCGATCCGACCGCGGTCATCGGCGGCCGGCTCAGCGCCTTCGGCAGCAACGCCCGGCTGGGCCGCGGCGACGTCATGGTCGCGGAAGCCGACGAAAGCGATCGCTCGTTCCTGAAACTGTCTCCGACACTGGCGGTCATCACGAACATCGACCACGAGCATCTCGAGAACTACGGCGACTTCGAAGACCTGCAGCAGGCCTTCGTCGACTTCGCCGGCAAGGTGCCGTTCCACGGCGCGGTGATCGCCTGCGCCGACGACCCCGGCCTGTCGGCCGTGCTGCCGCGCATCACGCGCCGGGTGACCACGTACGGCCTCGACACCGCCGGCGCCGATCTCCGCGCCGTGGAGGTGGCGCTCGGCCCGATGTCGGCGGCGGCCACGGTGGTGCGGCGGGCGGGTCGCGGAGCGGATCGTCCGGCGGGGTTCGCGACGCTGGGACGACTGACGCTCGCCGTGCCGGGCCGCCACAACCTGCTGAACGCGCTGGCGACGGTGGCGGTGGGCCTCGAACTGGATCTCCCCTTCGAGCGGATCGCCGCAGGGCTCGCGGAATTCCGCGGGGCGGAGCGCCGCTTCGACGTGCGCGGCGAGCCGCGCGGCATCCTGGTCGTCGACGACTACGGCCACCATCCGACCGAGATCGCCGCCGTCCTGGCGGCCGCGCGGCAATTCGAGCGTCGGCTGATCGTCGCGTTCCAGCCGCACCGCTACTCGCGGACGGCCAGCCTGCTGAACGCCTTCGGGCCCTCGCTCGCCGCCGCCGACGCGATCGTGCTGACCGACATCCATGCCGCGGGGGAGGCGCAGATCCCCGGCATCACGCTGGACGTGCTGGCCGCCGCGATCCGCCGCGACGTTCCGCGGGGGGTCGAGGTCGAGGTCGCGCCGACGCTCGACGATCTCGTGGAGGCGGTCGTGCGCCTGGCCAGGCCGGGCGACGTCGTCGTGACCCTGGGCGCGGGGTCGATCGGCACGGTTCCCCAGAGGCTGCTCGAGGCGCTGGCATGACGTCGATCCCGGCGCCCTCGGATCGCCGCTTTCGCCGCGCGCTCGTCAAGCCGGGGCGGAGCCGGCGCGGCTGGCGCGCGGTCGTGCCGGGGTTGGCGCGGATCGCCGTGCTCGTGCTGATCGCCGGCGCGGCCGGCTGGCGCGCGACGATGGTCGCCGTCGACGCGCACGTGCTGGAAGTCGACCGGATCGTGGTGCGGGGGAACGCACGGATCTCGCGCGGGGAGATCCTGGCCGTCCTCACCGGGCTGCGCGGCGAAAGCCTGATCTGGACCGATCTCGACGCGTGGCGCCGGCGGCTGCTCGCATCGCCGTGGGTGCGGGAGGCGGCGCTCCGCCGCGCGCTGCCGTCCACCGTCGAAGTGGTGATCGCCGAGCGGGTGCCGATGGCCGTCGCACGGCTGAACGGCATTCTCTTTCTCGTCGATGCCGAGGGCGCCGTGATCGATCAGCTCGGACCGCAGTACGCCGATCTCGATCTGCCGATTGTGGACGGTCTGGGCGTCCCGGGCGGAGCCCCCGGCGCGATCGACGAAGCGCGGGCCGCGCTGGCCGCGCGCGTGATTGCGGCGCTGCGGGCGGACCCGGCAATCGCGCGGCGGCTGTCGCAGGTCGATGCGGCCGATCTGCACGACGCCGCCGTGATCCTCGACGGCGATCCCGCGGTGATTCAGCTCGGCGAGGCACGGTTCCTGCCGAGGCTGCAGCAGTACCTGGAGCTGTCGGCCGCGGTGCGCGCGCGCGTGCCTGCGATCGACCGCGTGGATCTGCGGTTCGACGGCCGCATCTACGTCAGCCCGGCGGGCCGCCCTGCCCGCGGGCAGGAAGCGCGCGACGCCGGCGGCGCGGCGCGGCGGCCTGAAGGCGGGCGGTAACCCCAGCGGAGTCCGGAGGCAGAGTGGCGCGTAAAGAGCGATATCTGGTCGGCCTCGACGTCGGCACCTCGAAGGTGGCCGCCATCGTCGGCGAGATGCTGGACGGCGGGAGCGGTCTCGACGTGGTCGGGATTGGCGCCGCCGAATCGCGCGGCATCCGCCGCGGCGTGGTGGTGAATCTCGAGGCGGCGGTCGATTCGATCAAGCGGGCGATCGACGAGGCGGAGCTGATGGCCGGCGTCGAAATCGACACGGTCCATCTCGCGTTGTCGGGGCCGCACATCAAGGGGTTCAACAGCCGCGGCGTGATCGCGGTGGCCGGCAAGAACCGCGAGATCACGCGCGAGGACGTGCGGCGCGCGATCGACGCGGCGAAGGCGGTCTCGCTGCCGGCCGGACGCGAAATCCTGCACGTGCTGCCGCAGGACTTCGTGGTGGACGAGCAGGACGGGATCGGCGCGCCGGTGGGCATGACCGGCGCGCGGCTCGAGGTCAACGTCCACATCGTCACGGGCAGCCAGAGCTCCACGCAGAACATCGTGGCGTGCGTGAACCGCGCCGGCGTCGAGGTGGTCGAGACCGTCGTCGAGCAGCTCGCGGCGAGCGAGTCGGTGCTCACCGGGGACGAGAAGGAGCTCGGCGTGGCGCTGGTCGACATCGGCGGCGGCACCACCGACGTCGCCATCTACGAGCGGGGCAGCCTGTGGCACACGGCCGTGATCGGCGTGGGGGGCGATCACTTCACCAACGACATCGCCGTCGGCCTTCGGACGCCGGTGCCCGACGCCGAGAAGATCAAGCGCAAGTGCGGCTGCGCGCTGTCGGGCATGGTCGACGAGGACGACACGATGGAGGTCGCCAGCGTGGGCGGCCGCAAGCCGCGGCTGATGGCGCGGCGCATCCTCGCCGAGATCCTGCAGCCGCGGGCCGAGGAGATCTTCCACATGGTCTGGGACGAGATCCGGCGCGCCGGCTACGAGAAGAGTCTCAACTCCGGCATCGTGCTCACCGGGGGCGGCGCGATTCTCGACGGCATGCCCGAGATCGCCGAGCAGATCTTCGACCTGCCCATCCGGCGCGGCTGCCCCGCCGGGGTCGGCGGGCTCGCCGATCACGCCAACAGCCCGACCTTTGCCACCGGCGTCGGCCTCGCGCTCTACGGCTGGCGGAATTCGCTCAACGCGCTCGCGCACGCGCCGGTCGGCGCCGGCGCGCTGGTGCGCGTCGCCGGACGGCTGCGCGGTCTCTTCAACGAATTCTTCTGAAAGGAGCGACGCTCAATGGCTGACTACAACCTGGAGGCCGGCGATACGCGCGACGCGCGACATCTCCGGCTGCGCCTCGAAGAGGCCGCCGACGCCGGTGCGCGCATCAAGGTGATCGGCGTCGGCGGCGGCGGCAGCAACGCCGTGAACCGCATGGTCAAGATGGGGCTCGACGGCGTGGAATTCATCGTCGCGAACACCGACCTGCAGGCGCTGCGCAGCAGCCCCGCGCCGGTGAAGCTGCAGCTCGGCGCGCGGCTGACCAAGGGGCTGGGCGCCGGCGCCGATCCGGCCGTCGGCCGGTCGGCGGCGCTCGAGGACACCGAGACGATCATTCAGGCGCTCGGCGGCGCCGACATGATCTTCGTCACGACCGGCCTCGGCGGCGGCACCGGCACCGGCGCGGCCCCCGTGATCGCCAGCCTCGCCACCGAGCTCGGCGCGCTGACAATCGCCGTGGTGACCAAGCCGTTCAAGTTCGAGGGGAAGAAGCGGCTCGTGCAGGCGGAACGCGGCCTCGACGCGTTGCGCGACGCGGTGGATACAATCATCACGATCCCCAACGAACGGCTGCTCACGATCATCGACCGCACGACTTCGCTGACCGACGCGTTCGGCACCGCCGACGACGTGCTGCGGCAGGCGATTCAGGGGATCTCCGATCTGATCCTGGTGTCGGGCCTGATCAACCTCGACTTCGCCGACGTGAAGACGATCATGTCGGGCATGGGGCTCGCCATGATGGGGACCGGCATCGCCGAGGGGCAGGACCGCGCCATGGAAGCCGCGCGCCGCGCCATCTCGAGCCCGCTGCTCGAAGGCGCTTCGGTCAACGGCGCGCGCGGCGTGATCATCAACGTGACCGGCGGCCCCGACCTGTCGCTCGTCGAGGTGAGCGAGGCGTCGTCGATCGTGCAGGAGGCCGCCGACGAGGACGCCAACATCATCTTCGGCGCCGTCGTCGACCCGGCGTTGAAGGGCAAGGTGAAGATCACCGTGATTGCCACCGGCTTCGGACCGCAGAGCCCGGCGCGCGCGCAGGCGGCTCCGGCGCAGACGCCGGTGGACATGAGCCACTACGCGGAACAGGCGCGCGCGGCGGCGCAGGAACCCCCCGTGCCGGCCGCAGGGGGGGGGCGGCCGCCGTCGCGGCTGGCGATCTCGCGGCGCCCGATCGTCGACCTGATCCCGACCAGCACGGCCGACCCGGAGCGGCACGCAGGGGAGACGGCGGGGGAAGCCGCCCAGCCGTCCGGCGCCGCTCGCGCCGCTGCCGTCCCCGACCTCGATCTCACCTCGACGTTCGACGTGCCCGCCTTCCTCCGGCGGCAGGAGAGCTGAGGGACGCCGGCGTTCGGACCGCTGCGCCGGCGCGCCGGCCGGGTGGGCGATGGTAGAGTAGATAGATCCACCGCAGGCGCGAGCGCCGACGTACGAGCCTGAGCGGCCGGACGGCGCCGCCTGCGTGGGCACCATCGGCGCCGCCGCCGGCGGCGCCGAACGGCCATGAACTCCTGGGAACAGCGCGAGCGCGCACTCTCCATCCTCTCGAAAGAGATCGGCTACACGAAGAAGCCGCACGGCGATCGCCTGCGCGTGGCCCTGGCGTTTCCCAACACGTACTGGGTCGGGATGTCGAACCTCGGCTTCCAGACCGTGTACCGGCTCTTCAACGCGGAAGCCGAGATCGTGTGCGAGCGATTCTTCCTCCCGCCCAAGCAGGAGCTCGCCGAGCTGCTTCGGGTGCGCGCGCCGCTGCTCACGCTCGAGTCGCAGACGCCCGTACACGAGCTCGACATGATCGCCTTCTCGGTGTCGTTCGAGTGGGACTATGTGAACGTGCTCACGCTGCTGCGCCTCGCGGGCGTGCCGGTGTACGCAAGCGAGCGCACCGCGCGCCACCCGCTCGTCGTGATCGGCGGCGCCGTGACGTTCGTGAACCCCGAGCCGCTTGCGCCGTTTGCCGACGTGATTGCCGCCGGAGAGGGCGAGGAGCTCGTGCCCGCGCTCGGCCGGGCCTTTGCCGCCGCCGCGAGCCGCGCGGAGCTCCTGCGCCTTCTCGCACGGGAGCGCGGGTTCTACGTGCCGTCGTTCTTCGAGCCACACTACGACGCGGCTGGCGCGCTCGCGGGCCACACCGCGATCGAGGCGGCCGCCTCGGCGCCGGTCCGCAAGGCGGCCGTGAAGCTCACCGATGCGATGGATCCGCCGTCCACCAGCATCTTCACGCCCGATACGGAGTTCGGCGCACGATTTCTCGTCGAAGTGGTCCGCGGCTGCGCGAACCTGTGCCGCTTCTGCTGGGCCGGGTACAACTACCTGCCCGTGCGCCCGTTTCCGGCCGGGCGAATCCTGCAGCTGGCCGAAGCCGCCCGGAGGCACGCCGCCAGGGCCGGCCTGGTCTCGATCGCGCTGTGCGATCATCCCGAGATCGAACGCATCCTCGCGCGGCTGCTCGAGCTGGGCTACTCGATCAGCCCGGCCTCGCTCCGCCTCGACGACCTCACCGAGCCGATCGTGCGCATGCTGCGCGAGAGCGGCGAGCGCAGCGTCACCATCGCCCCGGAGACCGGTTCGGACCGCCTGCGCCGCGTGATCAACAAGACCGTCACCAACGACGAGATCCTGGAGCGCGCCGCGCTGATCTTTGCCGCCGGCATCGAGAACCTGAAGCTGTACTTCATGATCGGACTCCCCACCGAGGCCGACGAGGACCTCGTCGCGATTCGCGACCTCACGCTGCAGATCCGCGACCGGATGATGGCCGGCGCGCGGAGCAAGGGGCACGTGGGACGGATTGCCGCCAGCGTGAACCCGCTCATCCCGAAGCCCGGCACCGCGTACCAATGGCTGCCGATGGAGGATCCGGCGGCCCTCGACCGCAAGATCAAACGGCTGCGGAGCCTGACGGCCGACATCGACAACGTCTACTTCACCATCAAGTCTGAGCGCCAGGCCTACTTCCAGGCGCTGCTCTCGCTCGGCGATCGGCGGATCGCGCCCGCCATCGAGATTGCCGAGCGCAACGGCCAGAACTGGCGCGCCGCGATGGCCGAAGCCGGCGTCGATGCCGACTTCTACCTGTACCGCGATCGCTCGCGCGACGCCGCGCTCCCCTGGGACATCATCGACGGCGGGATGAAAGCGCAGTTCTTCCACGCCGAGTTCGAGAAGGCGCTGCGCGCCGAATGGACGCTGCCGCCCAAGCGCGCCGCCGAGAACGCGCGGCTGCTCCCGATGCTGTAGGCGCGCGGATGCCCCAACCATGCGCGCCGCCGTCCGCGCGCGTCGGCGCAGGGTCAGCTCGCGATTGCCGCCCGCGCCTCGAAATCCTGGAACGCCTCGAGGATCAGATCGCGCAGCCTGCCCTGGGCGGTCGCATCGGCGATCGGCCGCAGCAACGCGAAGCTGCGACGCTCGCCGTTCACGCTGTACTGGCGCGCGGGGAACGTGACGTTCCGTCCGACGCCGCCGCGCCGCTCCCACACCGCGAAGCCAATCAGCTTGAGCCCTTCAAACGGCCCCTCGTCGAAGTGCAGTTCGGCCTCGGCCAGCTTGCCCGGCGGATTGCCCTTGTCGTTCGGCGTGATCTTGATGGTCATGTCGGCTCCTCGCCGCCCGCTCGGAAGGCGGCCGCCCTGTCGCCTGGCAAGGGAGATGCCGGCGGCGGCCGGCCCCGGCGGGAGCGCAACCCGCTGAAGGACTGCACCTTCGGGGCAGCAGGCCGCATCGGGTCCGCGCAGGCGCCGCCTGGCGCGCTCGCGCGCAACCGCGGTTGCGTCAGGCTCGGAGAATCAGAACCTGGGCGAGCGCCAGATCGTCGGTGTGGGTGATCGTCAGCAGGCTCGTCTGCGCGTCCATGCCCGCGAAATGACGCGCGGCGCCGCCATGAAAGACGAGCGCCGGCGGCCCTCCGCGGCGGACCACTTCGACGTCCCGCCAGAGCACGCCGCGTGAGTGCCCGGTGCCGAGCGCCTTCATCGCCGCTTCCTTGGCCGCGAACCGGCCCGCGAAGTGGATCGCGGGCACGCGCCGCCGCCGACAATAGGCCCGTTCCCCTTCTGTGAAGATGCGTTCGACGAACCGATCGCCGTACCGCTCAATCGTCTCCGCGATACGATCAATCTCTGTCGCGTCGAGTCCAAGGCCGATGATCTGTGACATGGATGTCTCGAATGCCGCCGCAGCCACAGCCTAACGGCGGCTTTGCCTGGGTGCAAGCGGCGAACGGACCCGCCCTCGTGTGCCGGCCGCTCGAGGCGGCTGCGCGCCACCTGTTCACGGCCCGTGCGTGGAGCCTGGGGTCGGCCGCCGCCGGCCGGCAGGACGCCGCATGGTCCGAAATCTCGGCCGCCGCCGGCGTGGAGACATCCTGCCTCGTGCGCGTGCACCAGGTTCACGGTGCCGGCATTCTCGTCCGGCGCGCCGGCGCGGAGCCGCCCCAGGTCGACTCCACGGCGTCGGGCCGACCGCAGGCCGACATCATCGTCAGCAACGATGGGGGCCTGGCGCTGGCCGTGCAGACCGCCGACTGTGTGCCGCTGCTGATTGCCGACCCGCGCACGGGCGCCGCCGCAGCGGTTCATGCGGGCTGGCGCGGCCTGGCGGTCTGCGCGCCGCGCCTCGCGGTCGAGGCGCTGGCGCGGGAGTTCGACAGCCGGGCCGCGGACTTGATTGCGGCAATCGGACCGTCGATTGGCGCGTGCTGCTATGAAGTGGGCCCGGACGTGCGCGCGGCATTCGAGCGCGCAGGCTGTGGCGGCGAGGCGGGCGACTGGTTCAGCGAGGCACCGCAGCCCGATTCCACGAACCCTTCGATGCGAGGCCTCACGGCCGCGCGCCGGCCCAACCGGTGGTTCTTCGACGCGGCCGCGGCGGCGCGGCACCAGCTGCTGGCTGCGGGCGTTCCAGCCACCGGAATCCACAGCGCCGGGCTCTGCACGGCGAGCCATGCGTCGCTGTGCTCATACCGGCGCGATGCGGCACATGCCGGGCGGATGGCGGCCGTGATCCGGCCGCAGGGGCTGACGCCCGGCTGACGCCCACGTCCGATCGCTACCCGGTTCTCCCGTTCGCCGCATCCATCGCCGCGTTGGCGAGCCGATCCGCGTGCGCGTTCGCCTCCCGCCGGACGTGCTCGTAGGTGACACGTCCGACTTCGGCCGCGAGCCGATGGGCCCTGGCCGACAGCGGTTTGAGGCCCGGGTGCTTCACCCGGTAGCGGCCGAGCATCTGCTGGACCAGCAGCAGCGAATCGGAACGGACGTGCAGCATCCGCTCGCCGCGCCGGTGCGCCCACTCGAGCGCGGCAATGAGCCCGCGATACTCGGCGACGTTGTTGGTCGCCACGCCGATCGACTCCGAGAATTCTTCGACCAGCGTGCCGTCGGCCGCTTCGATCCGGACGCCGAAGCCGGCGGGGCCCGGATTGCCTCGCGCCCCGCCGTCGATATAGGCGACGAGCGGCCCGGCGCAAGAGAGCCCCGGTGGCGCGGTCACTTCGCCGGCTGGCCGACGCCGTCGGCCGCGGGCGCCGGGGCGGGAACGAAGTAGAGGATGCGGTTGCAGGAATCGCACTGCACGATCGAGTCGTTGCGGCGGACCGTGTTGAAGACCTGCGGCCGCAGCCGCACGTGGCAGATCGTACAGATGCCGTCGCGCGCTTCGGCGACGGCAACGCCGTGGCGGCGGCCCGCGATCCGCTCGAACGTGCTCAGCACCTGCGGATCGATGGCGCCGGCCAGCGCCACGCGCTCGTTCGCGATCCGCTCGACGGCGGCCTGCATCTCGGCGATCTCGGCGGTCAGGGCCAGCCGATCGGTCTCGACCGTCTTCTGTTCGGCGGCCAGCTCGTGCTCCGCCTCTTTGACGAGGGCGGCCAGGTCGTCTCCCTCGACCATCCGCTCCAGAATCGCATCCTCCAGCTTCTTGATCTCTGCCTGCGCGAAGGCGATCTCGTGCTGAACCGCGTGATATTCCTGGTTGGTCTTCACCTCCATCGCCTGCTCGCGGAACTTCGAGAGCCGCCCCTGATGGACCGCGACCTCCTTTTCGATGGCGCGGCGGGCGCCCTGGCTGCCGGTGAGCCGCTCCTTCGCCGCGGCTAGCTGCGTGCGGGCCGCCTCGAGCCGCGCACCGAGCGCCTCCTGGCGATCGGGCGCTTCCGCCAGGCGCCGGTGGGCGTCGTGGGCGGCCGAATCGAGGCGCTGCAGATCGATCAGCCGCTGGAGCTCGGCATTCATGCGAGACCCGCATTGTACATCCGGCGCCGCGCACCTGCGGCGATGCTAGGCTATCGCCGCAGGTGCCGCTCCTGAGCCGTATCGACCGGGCGCTTCGAGCCTGGCACGTCGTCGCGCCGGCTGGCGGCTTTCTCATCCTCTCGGGCCCCTCGCTCTGGCGCCGCTTCGCCGGCGGCGAGCCGTCGTACACCGCGCTGACGCTTCTCTTTGCGGGTCTCTTCGCCGCGGTCGTCCGGGCCTGGCCGGAGGCGGCGGACCGCGCGGACCCGTTCAGGGCGGAAGCGCCCGCGCTGGCTGCGCTCGCCGGGGCCGCCGGACTGCTGGGGCTTGGTGCGGACCGCTGGGTCCACGCGATGCTCTGGCAGCCGCTCGATGCGGCGCGCGGCGACATGCTGGTTGTCGTCGATGCGGCTGTTCGGACGCTGTTGAGCGGGCACGATCCCTACCGGGTCTACCACGTGCCGTGGGAGGCGCCGCTGCCGTACGGCCCGGTGCTGTGGGCGCCGCACCTGGCTGCGCGCATGCTGGACGCCGATCCCCGGCTGGTGACCGTCGCAGGCACGATGTTCGTGGCCCTCTGTTGCGGGGGCGCGGCCGTCTTCGCGGCGGGGCGCGGTCGGGCGCGGGAGGCCGGCGCCTGGCTGCTGCTGCTCGCCGCGATCGTGCTGAATCCCGACCTGCGGACGTTCGTGCCCGTGGGACACACGCCAGCCTACTGGCCGCTCATCCCGCTGTTCGCGTTCGTCGTCTCCGCGGCGCGATGGCGCGCCGCGGCGATCGTGCTGGCGCTGCTGGTTGCCGGACGCACCACGATGGCGGCGATCGTGCCGATCTTCTTCATGGCGGTCTGGTGGAAGCGCCGCGCGGAGGTCGGACCGGCGGCAATGGCGTTCGCGCTGACGCTGGCCGCGGTCGTCGCGCCCTTCGCCGTCTGGGATCCGGCGGCGATGTGGAACGGCATGGTCGCCAGCTATCCGCGCGTGATGAAAGAGGTCGTGTGGACTTCGCCCGATCGCGCCGTGACCAGGACCATCGGCATCACCGGCTGGCTCCTTGCGCACCGGCTCGGCGGATTTGTCGAGGCGGCCCAGATTTCTCTGCTCGCCGCCGTGTACGTGGCCGCATGGCGGGCGATCGGTCGGCGCTCCGCCCAGCCGCTTCCCTGGATGGCGCTCGGCCTGCTGGCGTTCAGCGCCACGACGTTGTGGCCCGTCTACTACATCTACTTCGACGTGCTGCTGCTCTTTGCCGCCGCCGCGCTGGTCACGACGGTCGACCTGGGCGACCGCCTTTCCTCGATTGCCCGTGCCTGGGTCGCGGCGCTCGTCGTATCGGTCGTCGCCGTGTCGGCGATGCTGGCGCTCGAGGCGCCGGCGCTGCCATCGGCGAGCTTCGAAGCCGCCAGCCGCCATCTCTATGAGGGCTTCGTGCCCGGCCGGGACCAGCTGGCCGGCGGCGCGGCCATCTGGGGTACCCGGGCGACGCTCGTCCTCCCTCGCCGCTCCACAGCCGGCGCCGCGATTGTCATGGAGGTCAGGCCGGTCATCGCCGAGGATGGACCGCCGCAGGCGATCACCGGCATCCTCAACGGCCGGCTGCTCGGCACGGTGACCGCGCGGGCCGGATGGCGCGAGATCCGCTTCGACGCGCCCGCCTCGGCATGGCGGATCGGCTCCAACCGCCTCGATATCGAATGCTCCTCTTCGTCGCCGCCGCGCGAGGTCGGGCTCGGCAGCGAAGCGCGGCACATCGCGCTGGCGATCCGGCGCGTCGGCGTGCGGCCGCGATGAGCCGCCCACCGATCGCACGCCTCACGCTGCTCTATGGCGTCGCATGTCTTGTCATGCTCGCGCCGATCTGCAGCTTCGGCGCGCTGGGTGCCGCCACGTACCAGGGCGACGCGCGGCTGATCGTCTGGACGCTGGCGTGGGACAACCACGCCCTCCTCGACGGAGTCCGTGGGTTCTTCGATGCCAACATCTTCTACCCGGAGGCGGGGAGCCTCGCCTACAGCGAGCACCTGTTCGGGATCAGTCTGTTCACGCTGCCGGTCTATGCGCTCACGCGCAACCCGGTGCTCGCCTACAACCTCGTCTGGATTCTTTCGTATCTGTCGTCGGCGGCCGCGGCGCATTACCTGGCCTGGCGGCACACGCGCGATCATGCCGCCGCCGCTGTCGCCGGCCTCGCCTACGCGTTCTGCTTCTTCCGCATGCACCATGGGCCCGGTCACCTGCACGTGCTGTGGGGATTCTGGATTCCTCTCTCGCTCGTGGCGATGGACTCCTGGCTGACGACGGTGTCGTGGCGGGCGCTGTGGCTGCTTGCCGCAATCGTGACGGCGCAGGCGCTGGCGAGCTGGTATCAGGCGGTGATGATCTTCGTGGCCGACGCGCTGTTCATGTCCTTCGCGGCGGCATCCGGCCTCATCGCCGCAACCGCTCCCCGGGGGCCGGCTCCGTGCGCCGGCGATGCACGCGAGCCCGGGCGAGCCCAGCCGGAGTCCGAGTCGCACGCGGGCAGCCGTACGTCTGAACCCGGCGCGCCGGCCGCGTGGCGCTTCAGCCGGACGCCGGCCTCAATCGGCCGCATTGCGCTGCAGGCGGTCGCCGGCGCGCTCGTGGCACTGGCGATCGTCTGGCCGTTCGCGCGCCATTACCACGCGCTGACCAGCGGCGGCCCGGCCGAAGCGGCGGCCAACGCGGCGGACCTCGCCGCCTATCTGGTGCCGCCGGAGAACACCTGGTTCGGCCAGCGGTTGATCGCGCGGGGAATCGAGGGGCCCCGGTGGATCTGGGGCGAGCAGACGCTGTTCCTGGGCTGGGTCACGATGGCGCTGGCAACCTGCGGCGCTGCGGCGGCGATTCGCGGCCGCGGGCGCGCGGCGCGGCGCCTGCGCTTCTTCATCCTGCTGGCGGCTGCGGCGATGGCGCTTGCAGCGGGGCCTTCGGCGTCCGAGGTGGCGAGCGGCGTCTGGGGGTGGACCCCCTTCGGCCTGCTCGCGCGGATTCCCGGCGTCAGCCTGTTCCGCGTGCCGGCGCGCTTTACCGCGTTGACGACGCTCGCGCTCGCGGTGCTCGCGGGGGCGGGCGCAGCCTGGCTGCGCGCGCGGTTCGGCCGCGCCGGCCGATGGACCGTGATCGCCGCCGTGCCGTTGCTGCTCGCGGAGTTCTACGTCGTGAACTTTCCGGGCGGTCCGCCGGCGCCCTACCCGATTCCGCCGGTGTACCGGATGCTGGGCACGCTGCCGCCCGGCCCGGTCCTGTCGCTGCCAGACTTTGCCGGCACGCCGCTCTGGTTCGAGGAGGCGGACTACGGGTACTTCTCGACGGCGCACTGGCAGCCAATCGTCAACGGCTATTCGCGTGCGGAGCCGTCTGGTTTCGCCGAGCGCATGGCCCGCGTCTCGCGCTTTCCGGACCCGGACGCGGTCGCGGGAATCCGCGCCGCGGGCGTGCGCTACGTCGTCGTGCACGCCGCGCGTTTTCCGCAGGGGGGCGCGGCGGCAGCGGGGCGGGGAGGCGCGAGCGGCGCGTTCCGGCTGCTCGCGCGCTTCGAGAACGACTACTTGTACGAAGTGGAGGCGCCCGTCGCGACGTCGGAGAAGCCCGCGACGACCAGGGCGGAGCGCGTCCGCTGAGGTGAGACGCTCCCGTTCTTCCCGGCAACCCCGGCGATCGGGTGGCGGGAAGTCGGAATCTCCTCTCGGGCCCCGGCATCGGCGCCGGGGGCCCGGATCCGCCGGCTCCAGCTCCGCGGCCGCGACGCGCTCACGATCGATCGCGTCGCGCGGCGTACCCTCGTGCCCGTAGACGGGTCTGGAGCGGCAACGACCTCGCCGGCGATTCCGGCAACGGGTTCAGCGCGTCGAAGAGGCACGCGGAGACTTCGATGCCTCCGATGGGCCTGACCGCCCGAGCGGGTGCATGCCACGAGAGGCGGAAGTGGGCCCACCAGGACTCGAACCTGGAACGGGCCGGTTATGAGCCGGCGGCTCTCACCATTGAGCTATGGGCCCGCAAACACTCTACAGTCGGCGGTCGTCGGACACGCGTCCGAGTCATCAGGCGCCAGTCTCGGTCTCAGTCGTCACCCGGTCGCGGGGGTGAGCGTCAGCCCGGATCGGCGACCGGGCCGACGATCGCCGTTGACGACCGCGAGACCCGACGTGCGCGGAGGCTCCCGATCGCGCCCGTCGGCCGCGGGGATTGGGGCTGCCGGCCGACGACCGGCGACTACGACGTCCTTCCCTCCAGAAACGCCCGCAGCTTGCGGCTGCGGGACGGGTGCCGCAGCTTCCGCAGCGCCTTGGCCTCGATCTGGCGGATGCGCTCGCGGGTGACCGCGAAGCTCTGGCCGACTTCCTCGAGCGTGTGCTCGCTGCCGTCGCCGACGCCGAATCGCATCTTGATGACCTTCTCCTCGCGCGGCGTGAGCGTCTTGAGCACCGATTCGGTCTGTTCCTTCAGATTGAGGTTGATCACCGCTTCGGCCGGCGAGACCACCTGGCGGTCCTCGATGAAATCGCCCAGGTGCGAATCTTCCTCCTCGCCAATCGGCGTCTCGAGCGAGATCGGCTCCTGCGCGATCTTGAGCACCTTGCGGACCTTCGACACCGGGATGTCCATCCGCTTGGCGATCTCCTCTGAAGTCGGCTCGCGCCCCAACTCCTGCACGAGCGCGCGCGAGGTCCGAATCAGCTTGTTGATGGTCTCGATCATGTGGACCGGAATGCGGATCGTCCGCGCCTGGTCGGCGATGGCGCGGGTGATCGCCTGCCGGATCCACCAGGTCGCGTAGGTGGAGAACTTGTAGCCGCGGCGGTACTCGAACTTGTCGACCGCCTTCATCAGGCCGATGTTGCCTTCCTGGATCAGGTCGAGGAACTGCAGGCCGCGGTTGGTGTACTTCTTGGCGATCGACACGACGAGCCGGAGGTTGGCCTCGACCAGCTCCTTCTTCGCCTGCTCGGCCTGCCACTCGCCGCGCAGGATGGTATCGAGCGTCTGCTTCAGCTCCGCCGGGTCCTGCTCGAGCGCCTCGGTGGTCGTCTTGATCTTCAGCTTCAGATCCCTGATCTGCCGCTGGAGGTTCTTGCGGTCCTCGTCCTTCAGCTTCGCCTTGCGGTTCGTCTTCGGATTGAGCTGCCGCTCGAGCGCCTCGCACTCCCGCTGGATGCTCCGCACGCTCTCGACGGCCTCCTTCATCTCGTCGATCAGCCGCCGCTTGACCGCCTCGGTGAACTCGATCCTGCGGATGCAGCGCGACAGCTCGATCCGCGCGCGCATCGCGGCCCACCAGGCCCGGCGGTACTTCCGGCGATCGCGGGTCGTCGACCCCTTGGGCGTCTCGGAGAGCTTCTCCTCCAGCTTCTCGGAGGCCGCGCGGGCGCGGCGGACCGCGTCGATCTGCTTCTGCACCTGGCGCGACCGCTCGACGATCCGCTCGTCGGTGATCTCTTCGTCGTTGAAGATCACCAGCTCGCGGATCGTGCGTTCGCCGGCGTGCAGCTGATCGCCGAGCGCAATCACCCGCCTGGCGATGATCGGCGTGCGCGAGATCGATTTGATGACCGCCAGCTTGCCGCGCTCGATTCGCCGGGCGATCTCCACCTCGCCCTCGCGCGTGAGCAGCGGCACCGTGCCCATCTCGCGCAGGTACATGCGGACCGGATCGTTGGTCTTGTCGAGCGCCCCCGGCGTGAGATCGAGCTCGAGCTCCTCGGCCCCCTCCGCCGTCCGGTCGATCGGCTTCACGTCGTCGCGCAGGTACTTCTGGTCGGAGTCGATGACCTCGATGCCGGCGCTGCCGAACGTGTTGAACAGATCGTCCAGCTCGTCCGAGGAGGTGATCTCCGAGGGCAGCATCTCGTTGACCTCGTCGTACAGGAGATAGCCCTTCTCCTTGCCGATGTTGATGAGCTGGCGCACCTCGTCGTACTTCTCTTCGATGGACAGGCGCGCATCGGCCGCCGGCTTCGGTCCCGCGACATCATGTTTCAAGGCAACCCCTCGATTCGGTGCATTAGATCTTTCTTCTTCTGCCAGAGCGCGTCAATCTCGCGCCCGTACTGGCCGGCCCCCAGCTGCTGGAGCCGGTCGATCTCGCGCTGGAGGGCGGCGCGGTCCCGTTCCCACCTCATCTTCTGGATGGCAAACGCATTGTCCCGGGCAGAGGCCGGCGGCGCGGTCTGGGCAGCGATACTCGTCACCAGTTGGGCGTTCATGGTACTTAGACGCTGCAACAGCGTCGACGGTAATCGCTCCGCCGGCTCGGCGTGCAGGCTCCGCGCCACCAGGAGGATCTCGCGCGCGGCGAGCGTCTCGAGGTCTTGATCCTCGAGCTCCGCGAGCGCCGCCCGGGCGGCGTCGGTATCGTGCACGAGGCCCCAAATCAGCCCTTTTTCGGCCTGCCGCATCTGTCCCGACCCGGAGAGCGCCCGGATCGCCTCCGCCGGCCGCCGCTCGAACGCCGCCTTGCGGATTTCCGCCCGCACCACGTCTTCTGTAATCCTGGCCTTGTGCGCAATCCGGTCCGCGAACTGGTCGCGCGCCGCGGCGTCGGGAATCCGGCCGGCGACGGCGAGCATCCGGCCGAGGAACTGCCGCCGCTGCTCGTCGTGCCCGAAATCGAGGCCGGAGGCCGCCTGGTCCAGCAGATACTCCAGATACGGGCGCGACGTGCGCAGCCGGTCGCGATAGCCGTCCGCCCCCTTCTGCCTGATGAAGGTATCGGGGTCTTCGCCTTTGTCCAGCATGACCACGTTGACGTCGAACCCTTCGGCGACCAGCAGCTCGCAGGATCGCGCGGCCGCCCCCTCGCCGGCGGCGTCGGGGTCGTAGCTCAGCACGACTTTGGCCGTGAACCGCCGGAGCAGCTGCGCCTGATGGGCGGTGAGCGCCGTGCCGCAGGAAGCGACGACCGGCGCGGCGCCGGACTGGAAGACCTGGGCGAAATCGAAGTAGCCCTCGACCAGCACCGCGTAGCCGCGCGTCCTGATCTCCTGCCGTGTGAGGTTCAGCCCATACAGGGTGCGGCCCTTGGAGTAGATCGGCGTCTCCGGCGAATTCAGGTACTTCGGTCCGCCCTGGTCCGCGTCCATCTGGCGCCCGCCGAAGGCGATGACCGAGCCGGTATCGCGCGCGATCGGAATCATCAGCCGGTTGCGGAAGCGATCGACGACCTGTCGGTTCTCGCGCTCCACGACGAGGCCGCTGCGCAGCAGGATCCCCCGCTCGAAACCGTGCGCGGCCAGTCGCAGCCCAAGCCCCTCGCGCGACGGCGGCGCGTAGCCGAGTCCGAGCTGCTGGATGGTCTTGGGCGCGACGCCGCGGGCGGCCAGTTGCTGGCGCGCGCGGGAGCCGGCCGGCGAGGCCAGCTGTTCGGCGAACCAGGCAGCCGCCAGCTCGTGGATCTTGAGCAGCGTCTCCCTCAGCGCCGCGTCGTGCCGGGCCTCGTCGCCCTCGGTCTCGGCAAGCTCCGGCAGGGCGAGGCCGAACCTCTGCGCCAGCATCCGCACGGCGTCCAGGAAACCGACCTTCTCGTGCAGCTCGAGGAACTTGAAGACGTCTCCGCCGACGCCGCATCCGAAGCAGTGGAAGAACCCCTTGTCCGGGTTGACGTGGAACGACGGCGTCTTCTCGGAATGAAACGGACAGAGCCCTTTGTACGTCGTCCCCGCGCGCCTCAGCGGGACGTACTCCTGCACGACCTGCACGATGTTCGCCTGGAGGCGGAGGTCGTCCAGAAAGGTCTGCGGGAACCGCGCCACGTCAGTCCTTCAGCTCCACGACGGTGACCCCACCGCCGCCCTGATCGGGCGGCGCGGCGGCCAGCCTCGCCACCAGCGGGTGCTGCTGGAAGAAGCCGGTGAGCGCACGCCTGAGCTGCCCGGTGCCGAAGCCGTGAATCACGCGGAACACGCGCTGATCGGCCAGCAGCGACTGGTCCAGGAACCGCTCTGCGCGCGCGATCGCCTCGTCCACCGAGCAGCCGATCACGTTCAGGTCGGCGGAGGCGGCCTCGCGCGGCTGCAGGTCCACGTGCACGTTGACGCTCGCCCGTGCGGGCGCGCTGGCGACGACCCGCATGTCGCGCAGCGAGGCGCGCATCCGTTTGCCGCGCACGTCCAGTTCCGCGGTGCCGTCGTGCAGGGCGGTCACCGTCGCTTCGAGCCCCAGGCCGCCAATGACGACGCGATCGCCGACATCGGGCGCCCGGCCGGCGTCGGGTCCGGCCGCTTCGGCCGGCGGGTCCGCCGACTGCTGGTGCCGGCTCAGAATCGCGTCGACCGCGGCGCGCGCGTCGAGCCGGACGGCGCCGGTGTCGCCGGTCGACGGCGCGGGACGCGACGCCGCGTCCCTGGCGATCGCCGCGCTCTTCACCTTGAGATCCGCGATCACGTCGTCGATCTCGCGCCGCGCGCGGCGCACCTCCGCATCCAGTTCCTCGGCGAGCTTCCGGCGGAAGGTCTCCTCCCGCTGGCGCAGCGCCTCCTCGCGCTGGCGCAGGCGCGCGTCGCCCGCGGCGAGCGTCTCCCGCTCTCGCGCCGCGAGCCGCTGCTCGTGCTCGACCGCGCGCATGTCGCGATCGAGCCTGGCCAGCTGCTCGGCCATCTGCGCGTCGCGCGCGCTCAGGCCGCCGCGCGCCGCAGCGACCACCGCGGGGTCGAGCCCCAGCCGCGCGGCAATCTCGAGCGCGAGGCTGCGGCCGGGCGATCCGTAGAGCAGCTGATAGGTTGGCGCGAAGGTGTCGGCGTCGAATCCGAACGCGGCGCTCGCCACGCCGTCGGTGGTCGACGCATACGTCTTCAGCGCGTCGTAATGGCTCGTCGCGAGCACCGTCGCACCGCGCCGTCGGAAGTGATCGACGATGGCCACCCCGAGCGCGCCCCCTTCGACCGGGTCGGTGCCCGAGCCCACCTCGTCGAGCAGCACCAGCGCGGGCGGCGCCAGCGCGCGATCCATCGCCGCGATGTTGGTGATGTGCGCCGAGAAGGTGCTGAGGCTCGCCTCGATCGACTGCTCGTCGCCGATGTCGGCGAACAGCGTGCGGAAGACCGGCACGCGCGAGCCGTCGGCGGCGGGAATGCGCAGCCCCGCCTGCGCCATCAGCGCGAGCAGGCCGGCCGTCTTCAGCGCGACCGTCTTGCCGCCGGTGTTCGGGCCGGTGACGAGCAGGACCGTGGCGGGCGGCACGATCCGGATCGTCACCGGCACCGGGTCCTTCAGCAGCGGATGCCGCGCCGCCAGCAGTTCGAGCGCCCCGTCGTCCGACAGCGACGGCTCCACGCCGTCGACGGCGTTCGAGAAGCGCGCGCGCGCCTGCAGCACGTCGACTTCCGTCGCCGCCTCGATCGTCCGGCGCAGATCGGCGGCGCGCCCGCGGAGCTCGTCGGTCAGGGCGAGCAGGATCCGATGGACCTCCTGCGCCTCCTGATCCTCGAGCGCGACGATGTCGTTGTTGATCTCGACCGTGCTCAGCGGTTCGAGGAAGAGGCTCGCGCCGCTCGCCGACGCGCCGTGGACGATGCCGGGAATCGACGTGCGATGCTCCGCCTTGACCAGAATGACGTAACGGCCGTTGCGCTCGGTGACCACCTGGTCCTGCAGGTACTTGGCGGTCTCCCTGCCGCGGAGGTAGGACTCGAGGGTTCCCCGCAGCCGCGTGCGCTGCTTGCGCAGCCGCTCACGGATCGTCTTCAACTGCGGGCTCGCGTCGTCGACGACCTCGCCCGACGGATCGATCCGGGCGCGCACGCGGCCCGCTTCGACGCGAAACGAGGCGGCGGCCGCCGTCGCCGCCTCGAGGTACGGGAACGATCCGGGCGCGCGGCGGATCGCGGCGCGCGATTCGTCAACCGACTCGAGAAAGCTCACGAGCGCGAGGAGCCAGGGCGGGTCCAGCGCCCGTCCCTCGATCGCCAGCGCCGAAAGGATCTGCGGCAGATCGCTCGTGGCGTGCAGCGGCAGCGAGTGCCGGGCATCGAGATAGCGGGCCGTCTCGGTCGTCGCGGCGAGCAGCCGGGCGACTTCTTGCGGGTCGGTCGCCGGCGCGAGCCGCGCCAGGCGCTCAGCCCCCATCGATGTCAGCGCCAGAGCGCGGACCTCGTCGACAATCCGATCGAATTCGAGAGCCCGAAGGGCTCCAAGGTGCATAGGCTGAACAGGCCCGGAATGCGCCACCAAGAGGCAGGGAACCTCGAAGTATAACGTACACGGGCTGGCCGCCGGCGGGCCCGTGGGGGCGATCTGTCCACTGCCCACGCCAGCCTCTTCGTCCTCCAGTCCCCCCGCCGGGGGCGCCCAGCCCCGGTCCGAATCCCGGCCCCGCCCTACAGATGATTGATCAGCGACGCGACATTCGCCGCGCCGAAGCCATTGTCGATGTTGACGACCGAGACGCCCGACGCGCAGCTGTTGAGCATGCCGAGGAGTGCGGCCAGACCCGAGAAGCTCGCGCCGTAGCCGACGCTGGTTGGCACGGCGATCACCGGCGCGTTGATCAGCCCCGCGACGACCGACGGCAGCGCGCCTTCCATGCCGGCAACGACGATGACCACCCTCGCGGCCGAGAGCCGGGCGCGTTCGTCCAATAGACGATGGAGGCCGGCCACCCCCACGTCGTACAGGCGCACGACCTCGTTTCCCATCACTTCGGCGGTCACGGCGGCCTCTTCGGCGACCGGCAGGTCGGACGTCCCCGCCGCGGCCACGACAATGCACCCCTTGCCCGGGCTCACGTCCTGCTGGCGAAAGGTGATGATCGCTGCATCGGGATGATACGTCGCCGCGGGCACGGCCTCGCGGACGGCGGCGTAGGCGTCGGGGGTCGCGCGTGTAACCAGAAGGGTCGAGCCGTGCCGGACCACCTCGGCCGCAATGCCGGCGATCTGGGCAGGAGTTTTGCCTAAGCCGAGGATGACCTCCGGGAAGCCCTGGCGGAACGAACGATGATGATCGACGCGCGCGAACCCCAGGTCTCCGTATGGCCTCGCACGAAATCCCTCGAGCACCTCCCGGTGCGCGTCGTCGATGGTCACATCGCCCGTTGCCAGGCGGTCCAGGAGGGTCCGGAGCTCCGTCGGATTCATCGGGCTGAGCTGATTGACGGTAAAGTAACTGGTTGACTCTTTCGCCGCGATCGACTCATGACGTTCGCTGAATCGCTGACGCTCGGCGCCTATTTCGTCGTCCTCATCATTCTCGCCGTTTACGGCTGGCACCGCTACTACCTGGTCTACTTGTACCTGTCGAACCGCGGCAGCGCGCCCCCGCCGGGTCCGCCGCCCGATCCGCTGCCGACGGTCACGATCCAGCTGCCGCTGTTCAACGAGATGTACGTCGCCGATCGGCTGATCGACGCCGTCTGCCGCATCGACTACCCGCACGATCGGTTCGAGATCCAGGTGCTGGACGACTCGACCGACGAGACGCGGAGCATCGCGAGTCTCGCCGTGCAGCGCTGGGCCGAGCAGGGGATCGACATCAAGTACATCCACCGGCGGGATCGCCGCGGCTTCAAGGCGGGTGCGCTGGAGGAGGGGCTGCGCGCCGCGCGCGGCGAGTTCGTCGGGATCTTCGACGCCGACTTCATTCCGGCGCCCGACTTCCTGCGGCGGCTGATGCCGCACTTCAGCGATCCGCGCGTCGGCCTGGTGCAGGCGCGATGGGAGCACATCAACGCCGACTATTCGCTGCTGACGCGGATCCAGGCGATCCTGCTCGACGGCCACTTCGTCCTCGAGCACGGCGCGCGGCACCGGAGCGGCCGCTTCTTCAACTTCAACGGCACGGCGGGCGTCTGGCGGCGTTTGGCGATAGAAGAGGCCGGCGGCTGGCAGCACGACACGCTCACCGAGGATCTCGATCTGAGCTACCGTGCGCAGCTGCGCGGCTGGCGCTTCGTGTTCGTCCCCGATCTCGTCGCGCCGGCCGAAGTGCCGGTGGAGATGAACGCCTTCAAGTCGCAGCAGCACCGATGGGCCAAGGGGTCGATCCAGACGTGCCGCAAGCTCCTGCCGCAGATTCTGCGGTCGAACCTGCCGTTCGCCGTGAAGGCCGAGGCGTTCTTCCACCTGACGGCGAACTTCAACTACATCCTGATGTGCCTGCTGTCGGTTCTCATGTTCCCGTCCATGGTGATCCGCTACAACATGGGCTGGTACGCGATGCTGCTGGTCGACATCCCGCTGTTCTTCGCGGCGACCTTCTCGTTCTGCACCTTCTACACGGTGTGCCAGCGCGAGGTGCACCGCAACTGGCGCGCGCGCATCCGGTACGTGCCGCTCCTGATGGCGGTCGGCATCGGCCTGTCGGTGAACAACGCGCGCGCCGTGCTCGAGGCGCTGTTCGGCCGGACGAGCGAGTTCGCACGCACCCCGAAATACCGCATCGAGGCGTACGCCGACGAGTGGGCGGGCAAGAAGTACCGCCAGTCGGTCGCCGTGCAGCCGTTCGTGGAGCTGGCGCTCGGCCTCTACTTCACCTCCATCGTCTTCTACGCCCTCGCCAATCGGATCTACGGCACGCTGCCGTTCCTCGTGCTCTTCCAGGTCGGATTCTTCTATACCGGGCTGCTGTCGATCATCCAGCAGTGCGCAGGCGAGCCGGTGGTGGCGCATCGTCTGCAGCCGGATCGCCAGGGATCGTGACGAGATCGCGGATCGCGGTCCTCCGCGTCCCGCCCGAGACCATTCTGCCGGACCAGCGGCGATCGCCCGCTGGCGCCGGCCGGGCCTGGGGTACCGTGGCTGCGCGAGCGCAGGCGCGATCTCTGGCGTCGCCACGGCCGGTGCGCCGGGCCGCCCCCCTTCGCTGCCGGCCGCCCGGCAGGTGCGGCGATCGCGGCCGCGGCCGCGGTGCCGGCTTCAGCATTCCTCCGCCGCGGTGCGGATCTTCGGGCGGCGGCGGGTCGGGTATGGTTTAGGGCTATGACGACGGACGCGAAGCCGAAAGCCGGACTCGAAGAAACCGTCGCGACCTCCTCGGCGATTTGTTATCTCGACGGCGAGCGCGGCGTCCTGGCGTACTGCGGATACGACATCCACGAGCTCGCGCGCCATGCGACCTTCGAAGAGGTCTGCTACCTGTTGTGGCACCGGCGACTGCCGACGCGCCGCGAACTCGGCGATCTGCAGTCGCAGCTCATCGAGGCGCGGCCGCTGCCCGAGGCGGTGCTGCGCCTGATGCGGTCGCTGCCGGCCGCGCAGCCGGCATCGGGCTCCGGGACGACGCGGACCGACGGCATGGACGCGCTGCGAACGCTCACCTCGGCGCTGGCGCACTACGATCCCGACGCGGCGGACCAGTCGCCCCAGGCCAACCATCGCAAGGCGATCCGCCTCGTGTCGCAGGTCGCGTCGCTGGTGGCGACGCTGGGTCGCCTCGAGGCCGGCGGCGGCCCGCTCCAGCCGGACCCGGTGCTCGGACACGCCGCGAACTTCCTCTACATGCTGACGGGCGAGCGGCCGAGCGCGCTGGCGACGCGCGCGTTCGATGTCGCCCTGGTGCTCCATGCCGACCACGAGCTGAACGCGTCGACGTTCGCGGCGCGAGTGGCGGCGGCAACGCTCACCGACATCCACTCCGCGATTGTCGCCGGGATTGCCACCCTCAAGGGGCCGTTGCACGGCGGCGCCAACGCCGACGTGATGCGGATGCTGCTGGAGATCGGCGCGTCGGCGCCGCCAGAGCGCGTCGAAGAGGCCGTGCGCGCGAAGCTGGCGCGCAAGGAGAAGATCCCCGGCTTCGGCCACCGTGTCTATCGAACCGAGGATCCGCGGGCGACGCACCTGCGGCAGATGTCGCGCGATCTCGGCCAGCGGTCGGGTCAGCCGGCCTGGTTCGAGATGTCGCAGCGCATCGAGGCGATCGTGAAGGCGGAGAAGAAGCTGAACCCGAACGTCGATTTCTACTCGGCGTCGACCTACCACGCGCTCGGGATTCCGATCGCGCTCTTCACGCCGATCTTTGCCGTGAGCCGCGTCTCCGGGTGGACGGCGCACGTGCTCGAGCAGTACGCGAACAACCGTCTGATCCGGCCGCGGGCCGATTACGTCGGTCCGGCGTACCCGCAGACCTATACGCCGCTGGACGTGCGATAGCGGCGCCTCCGGCCGGCGCGGCGCCCGCCTCGCATTCGGAGGCGCCGCGCGGTTGCCCTCGTGCGAGGGCCATCGCCCGTATCGCAAGCCGAGGCACGGCCGACCTCCGGACACCGTGCCGAACGCCGGGACCCTGGTCGACGCCGGGGGCTCGCCATCGCCGAGGGTCCGAAGCGGTCGAGCGCGCCTACGTCATAATAGGGGTCGCCAGCGGCGCGGCGCGCCGCACCCTGGCACCCGGCACCCTGAATGGATCCCAGCCGCATCCGCAACTTCTCCGTGATCGCGCACATCGACCACGGCAAGTCGACGCTCGCCGATCGATTTCTCGAGATCACCGGTGCGCTGCAGGCGCGCGAGATGGAAGCGCAGGTGCTCGACGCCATGGACCTCGAGCGTGAGCGCGGGATCACCATCAAGGCGCATCCGGTCCGCCTCAGCTACACCGCCAGGTCTGGCGAGCCGTACGTGCTGAACCTGATCGATACGCCGGGCCACGTGGACTTCTCCTACGAGGTGACCCGGTCGCTCGCCGCGTGCGAGGGGGCGCTGCTCCTGGTCGATGCCTCGCAGGGCGTCGAGGCGCAGACGCTCGCCAATGCCTACCTCGCCGTCGACAACAGCCTGGAGATCATCCCGGTCATCAACAAGATCGATCTGCCGGGGGCGCAGCCCGAGGAGGCGCGCCGCCAGATCGAAGAGATCGTCGGCCTCGACGGCTCGGGCGCGCTGCTCGCCAGCGCCAAGCTCGGCACCGGCGTTCCGGAGATTCTCGAAGCCATCGTCGAGCGGCTGCCGCCGCCGGGCGGCAGTCCCGGCGCCCCGCTCAAGGCGCTGATCTTCGATTCCTGGTACGACGCGTACCGGGGCGTGGTGATCGTCATCCGGGTGATCGACGGCACCATCAACCGGGGCATGAAGATCCGGCTCATGGCGCAGGGGCAGGACTACGAGTCGCTCCAGGTCGGCGTGTTCACGCCGAGGGCGACCGAGGTGGAATCGCTCGGCGCCGGCGAAGTCGGCTTCCTGGTCGCCAACATCAAGAAGATCAGCGACGCGAAGATCGGGGACACGATCACCGAGTCGGCGCGCCCGGCCGCGGAGCCGTTTCCGGGGTTCAAGGAGCTCAAGCCGATGGTCTTCGCCGGTCTGTATCCGGTGGAGGGGCACCAGTACCCCGAGCTGCGCGACGCGCTCGAGAAGCTGCGGCTGAACGACGCCTCCTTCTTCTACGAGCCGGAGACGTCGGCGGCGCTGGGCTTCGGCTTCCGCTGCGGCTTCCTCGGCCTGCTGCACATGGAGATCGTCCAGGAGCGGCTCGAGCGCGAGTTCGACATGGACCTCGTGACGACGGCGCCGGGCGTGCTGTACCGGGTGACGACGACCGACGGTCTGATGCACGAGATCGACAGCCCGTCGAAGCTGCCCGACGCCGGCGCGATCCGGACCATCGAGGAACCGATCATCACGGCGATGATCCTGACGCCGGCCGAACACGTGGGCGGCATCCTCCAGCTCTGCCAGGACAAGCGCGGAGTCCAGAAGAAGCTCGAGTACCTGGCCGCCGACCGCGTGCTCATCACCTACGATCTGCCGTTCAACGAGGTCGTGCTCGACTTCTACGACAGGCTGAAGACGATCTCGCGGGGCTACGCGTCGCTCGATTATCATGTCACCGGCTACTGGCCGTCGCCGCTCGTCAAGCTCGACATCCTGGTGAACGGCGATCCGGTCGACGCGCTGTCGGTCATCGTGCACCGCGACATGGCCTACGAGCGGGGGCGCGCGCTCGCCTCGAAGATGCGCGAGCTGATCCCGCGCCAGATGTTCGAGGTCGCGATCCAGGCCGCCATCGGCGGCCGCATCGTCGCGCGCGAATCGGTCAAGGCGCTGCGCAAGAACGTGCTGGCCAAGTGCTATGGCGGCGACATCACGCGCAAGCGGAAGCTGCTCGAGAAGCAGAAGGAAGGCAAGAAGCGGATGAAGCAGGTCGGCAAGGTGCAGATTCCGCAGGAGGCGTTCCTGGCCGTGCTGAAGATGGGCGTCGACAAAGAGGACTGAGGTGGCCGACTTCGCCAAATCGACGGCTCGCGAGTACTTCGAGTCGATCGTCATCGCCGTGATCCTGGCGCTGTTCATCCGCACGTTCATCGTGCAGGCGTTCAAGATTCCGACCGGCTCGATGGAGGAGAACCTCCTCATCGGCGATCACCTGCTGGTCAACAAGTTCGTGTTCGACCCCTCGGCCACCGCGCTGGAGCGGGCGCTGCTGCCGCTCGGAGACGTCGAGCGCGACGACGTCGTCGTGTTCAAGTACCCGGAGCAGCCGGAGCGGGATTTCATCAAGCGGGTCATCGGCCTTCCCGGCGAGACGGTCGAGGTGCGCGACAAGAAGGTCTACATCGACGGCAGGATGCTGGACGAACCCTTCGTGCACTACATCGACGCGCCCGCCGGCCCGCCCGGCGTCCACGAGACCACGTCGTTCGACGTCCGCGAGCGCTATGGCCCGGTCACGGTGCCGCCCGGTGAATACTTCGTCATGGGCGACAACCGCGACAACTCGGAAGACAGCCGCTACTGGGGCTTCCTGCCGCGGGAGAACATCAAGGGGAAGGCGCTGCTCATCTACTGGTCCTACGAGGCCGGGCGCGAGGACTACGAAGAGGCGGGCGCGGTCGCGACCGTGCAGCGCCTCGCGTCGGTCTTCGTCCACTTCTTCACGCGCACCCGCTGGGACCGCATGTTCCGCCCGATTCGATAGATGTTCAAACTGCTCGTCAAGCTCGTGCTGGCGGGGTTGATCGCGAACGCGACATGGCGCCTGGGCACCGCGTACGCGGACTACTACAAGTTCAAGGACTCGGTGCAGCAGACGACCCAGTTCGGGCCGGAGCGTTCGGAGGAGGATCTGCGCGTGCGGATTCTCGAGCTCGCCGCCCAGTACGGCGTGCCGCTCGCCGACGACGGGTTCACCGTCGAGCGCAGCCAGAACCACACGATTGTCGACGGCGGCTTCGCCACGCCCATCGAGCTGTTTCCCGGCTACGAGCGGCCGTGGCCGTTCTCCTTCCACATCGACACGTTCGTCATCGCCCGGCCGGAACGCTGAGCGCCGCACGGACGGCGCCGGCGGTGACGCCGGCGATCGCGACCCGCTTGACCCGGCCGCGCTCGCCCCGCTGGATCGCGACGGCCGATCGCGGGATGTCGAGCGTCTCTGCGAGGAAGGAGACGAGCGCGTCGTTGGCCGCGCCATCCACCGGCGGCGCCGGGACGCGGACCACGAGCGCGCCGTCCCGGATGCCGCCAAGGGCGGCCCTGCGGGCCCGGGGGACGACGCGCACGGAGAGGACGACTCCGCCGGCGACGGGACGGATCACCCCATCATCGTACGCGCCTCCTGGGCGCCGCGCGTCTCGACGACCTCCGCGTGGCGCGGCCGGTGCAGCAGGAGGCGCTCGTCCCGCTCGCGCGCCTCCTGCTCGCGCACGTACTCGAGCGTGTTGCGCAGCGCCGAGATGGTCGACTCGATCGTCGTCTCGACGTCCTTCCGTTTGAGGCGGAGGCCGTCGATCTCGCGCTGCACGTCCTCGAGTCGCGCCTGGGTCTTGTCGAGGAACAGCTCCGAGCGCGCCTCGGCCTCGCGGACGATCCGCTCGGCCTCCTTGCCGGCGTTCGCCGTGATCTCGTCCGACAGCCTCTGTGCCGTCATCAGCGTGCTGCGCAGGTTCTTTTCGTTCTCGCGATGCTCGCCGAGCATCCCCTCGAGCCGGGCGATCTCCTGCCGGAGGCGGTCGGTTTCGCGCAGCGCCGCCTCGTAGTCGTCGGCGACGGCGGTCAGCAGGGACGTGACCTCGATCTTGTCGAAGCCGCGGAACTTCGTGTGGAAGCGGTACTGGCGCAGGTCGAGTGGGCTCACGTTCATGCGCGTTGTTTCTCCGCCCGGCTTATCGGCCCGAGTGCGGGCGGCCGACAGGGTCAGGGACGGCCCCGCGACCCGAAAATGGCGGTTCCCACGCGCACCATCGTCGCCCCCTCTTCGACGGCCACCTCGAAGTCGTGGCTCATGCCCATCGACAGCTCGCGCAGGCGGCCGGGCGGCACGCCGCGCGCGAGCAGCTGGTCCCGGACCGCCCGCAGCGCGCGAAAATACGGCCGCGCCCGTTCCGGATCATCGACCGAGGGGGGGATCAGCATGAGGCCGATCGGGTCCAGATGGCCGGCCGCCGCGGCCGCCGCAAAGATCCCGTCCAGGGCGGCTTCGGGCGCGCCGTGCTTGGTCGCCTCGCCCGCCAGATCCGCCTGCACGAGAATCTGCAGCGTCCGCCCCGCCGCACCGGCCGCCTCGTTCAGGCGGCGCACCAGATCGGCGTCGTCCACCGAATGCACGACCGAAAAGCGCGCGCCGGCCTTCCTGGCCTTGTTGCTCTGCAGGTGGCCGATCAGGTGCCAGGCGAGATCCAGATCGCCCGTGCGATCCATCTTGTCGAGTGCCTCCTGCACTTTGTTCTCGCCGAAATCGCGCTGGCCGGCCTCGGCGGCCGCGCGGACGTGCTCGGCGCCAAAGGTCTTCGAGACCGCGATCAGCCGGACGCCCGCGGGATCGCGCCCGACGCGGAGGGCCGCGCGTGCGATGCGCCCGCGGACCTCGTCGAGGCGCGCCCGCAGCGCGGGGGCGTCGATCACGCCGGCCGTCCGAGAAAACGATCGATGTGCGCCGGGTCGTGGACAATCGGCGCCGGCGGCAGCGACGCGATGAACCGGCGGCCGTAGCCCTTGGTGCGCAGCCGCGGGTCGAGCACGGCGAGCACGCCGCGGTCGCGCCGATGGCGGATGAGGCGGCCGAGACCCTGCTGCAGGGCGAGGATGGCCAGCGGGAGCTGGTACTCCGCGAACGGATCGCCGCCGCGGTCGCGGATGGCGTCCATGCGGGCGGCCGTGATCGGATCGGCCGGCGAGGCGAACGGGAGCTTGTCGACGATCACGCAGCTCAACGCCTCGCCGACGACGTCGACCCCCTGCCAGAAGCTGGACGTGGCGAAGAGGATGGCGTGCGCGGTCTCGCGGAACTGCCGCAGCAGCTGCGTGCGCGGCGCCGTCCCCTGGGCGAGGATCGGATACTCGAGCGCCATCTCCGCGATCGCCTGCACCGCCCGGAGCGTCGCGTAGCTCGTGAACAGGACGAAGGCGCGTCCCTCGGTCCGCTCGAGGATCTCGACGACCTGCCGGCCGGCGGCGAGCGGGAACTCGTCGGAGCGCGGGTCGGGCATCCGCGGCGGCAGATACAGGATGGCCTGCTCGCGATAGTCGAATTCCGACGCCAGCCGGACCTGATCGGCCGGGCCGATGCCGAGCCGCTGCCGGACGTAGTCGAACGATCCTTCCACGGTCAGCGTCGCCGACGTCAGTACCGTCGACTGCATCCGCTCGAGCAGCAGCTCGCGGACGATCTGCGACACGTCGATCGGGGAGGCGCGGAAGAAGACCCCGCTTCTTCCCCGGTGTTCGACGAAGTAGACGAAGCGGCCGTCGGCCGTCCGCGTCAGGAACCGGAGCTCGTCGCGCAGCGTGGCGGCCCGGCGCGCCAGCGAGGCGATATCCTCGTCGGCGTCGCCGTCTTGGTCGCCGCCGGAGCGGGGACCGGGCTGAGGCGCGGTCTCGCCGCAGCTCGTGCCTCGGGCGCCGCGCTCGCGGTGCGCGGCCGCCAGGTGGCCCGCCCCGTCCTGCCCCGGCCTGATGCCGTCTGCCGCCTCCGCCTGCCGCTTCCGGATCGGCTGCAGCGCCGCCTCGACGCGCTCGAGCGCGAGGCCGAGATCGGCGGCTGCACCAGCGGCCGCGGCCACCGACTCGCGCGTCGCGCGGACGCGCTCGTCGCCGCGCCGCCCGGTCGATCGATGCGAATCCGCGAGCGCGGCGAAGAACGCGCGCGAGCCGTCGCGCAGCGCCTCAACGGCCATGCCGAGGCGAGCGCGGTCGCCTGGCCCGCCGGCGGAGGGAAGGCCCGCGAACCGCTCGACGTCCGCGGCCAGATCCTCGACGCGATAGGTGCTGACGCTGACGCCGAAATACTGCGTCGCGACGTCCTCGAGTTGATGGGCTTCGTCGACGACGGCAAAGCGGCACGCGGGGATGACTTCACCATAGGCGTTCTGCCGCAGCGCCGCGTCGGCGCACAAGAGATGATGGTTCACGATCACGACGTCGGCCGCCGCCGCCCGCTGGCGCATGCGGGTGACGAAGCACTCGTCGTACTGCGGACACTCCCCGCCCAGGCACGTGTCGGCAGCGGCCGACACCTCGTTCCAGAACGGGAGGTCTTCGGGCAGATCGTCCAGCTCGGCTCGATCGCCGGTCTCCGTGCACGCCGACCAGTCGCGGATCATCGGGAGGAAGACGTCGTGCGCCGCAGGTCCGCCGGCGCCGCCCGTCAGCTGGTGCAGGCGATGGAGACAGAGATAGTTCGCGCGTCCCTTCATGCACGCGGCCGTGAAGGGCACGTCGAGCGCCCGCCCGAGCGCCGGGATGTCCTTGAAGTAGATCTGCTCCTGGAGGTTCTTGGTGCCGGTGGAGACGAGGACGCGCTCGCGGCTCAGGATCGCCGGGATCAGATACGCGAGCGTCTTGCCGGTGCCGGTTCCCGCTTCGGCGAGCAGCACGCCTCCGCGCTCGAACGTCCGGGCGACGGCGCCGGCCATCTCGACCTGGCCGGCGCGCGGTTCGAAGCCGGGCAGGGTGCGCGCCAGGGATCCGCCCGGCGCAAAGGCGGCCTCGACGAGCGCGCTCAGCGCTCCGCTTCCGGATACAGCGGGAACTTCCGGCACAGGCCCTCTACTTCGGTGCGGACCATTGCCAGCGCCCCATCGTCTTCGGGCGCCTTCAGCGCGCGGGTGATCAGGCTGGCGATCGCCTCCATCTCGGCCTCGCGCATGCCGCGCGTGGTGACCGCCGGCGTGCCGATGCGGATGCCGCTCGCCACCATCGGCGGATTTTGATCGAAGGGGATGGCGTTCTTGTTCACCGTGATGCCCGCCTTGCCGAGCGCGGCCTCCGCGACCTTGCCCGTCAGCCCCTTGGAGAAGACGTCGACGAGCATCAGGTGATTGTCGGTGCCGCCGCTGACCAGGCGGAATCCCGACGCGGCCAGGGCGCGCGCGAGCGTCGTCGCATTGGCCACGATCTGCCGCTGGTAGGAGGCGAACGCCGGCTCCGAGGCCTCCTTGAGACACACCGCCTTGGCCGCGATCACGTGCATCAGCGGCCCGCCCTGCACGCCGGGGAACACCGCGCGGTCGAGATCCCTGGCCCACGTGTCGCGGCACAGCACCAGGCCGCCTCGCGGCCCGCGCAGCGTCTTGTGCGTCGTGGTCGTCACGAAGTCGGAATGCGGCACGGGGCTCGGATGCACCCCGGCGGCGACGAGGCCCGCGATGTGCGCCATGTCGGTTACCATGACGGCGCCGACGCGCGCGCCCGCCGCCCGGATGCGCGCGAAATCGATGACGCGCGAGTAGGCGCTCGCGCCGACCATGATCATCCTGGGCTTGTGCTCATCGGCGAGACGATCGAGCTCGTCGTAGTCGATCCGCTCGGTCTCGCGGCTCACGCCGTACGGCACGATCCTGTAGAGCTTGCCGGAAAAATTCAGCGGATGGCCGTGGGTGAGATGGCCGCCGTGCGCGAGGTTCATGCCGAGGACGGTGTCGCCCGGCTGCATGAACGTCAGGTACACCGCCATGTTGGCCTGCGCGCCCGAGTGAGGCTGCACGTTCGCGTGCTCGGCCGAGAACAGCGTCCTGGCGCGGTCGATCGCGGCCCGCTCGACGACGTCCACGAACTCGCAGCCGCCGTAGTAGCGGCGCCCCGGATAGCCCTCGGCGTACTTGTTGGTGAGCACCGATCCGGCCGCTTCCAGCACGGCGCGGCTCACGAAGTTCTCGGACGCGATGAGCTCGAGGCCCGAGTTCTGCCGATGCCGTTCGTCGCGGAGCGCCGCGGCCGTCTCGGGATCGGTGTCCGCGAGCGAACGCCACATCGCGTTGTCGGTGGTGTCCGTGGTGGTCATGACTTCTCCGCAGCCGCGATCTGATCGAGCCGGCGCTGGTGCCGGCCTCCGTCGAAGGGCGTCTCGAGCCAGAGCGTGAGGATCTCGTCGGCGAGCCCGAACGCGACGATCCGGCCGCCCATCGAGAGCACGTTGGCGTCGTTGTGCTGCCGCGAGAGCCGCGCCGTGTACAGATCGTTGCACAGGGCCGCCCTGATCCCGCGGATCTTGTTGGCCGCGATCTGCTCCCCCTGCCCGCTGCCGCCGAGCACGATGCCCCGGTCGGCACGTCCGTCCGCCACCGCACGGCCCACCGCCAGACAGATCGGCGGGTAGTCGACCGGGGCTTCGCTGAGGGTGCCGAAATCGTCGACGCCGTGCCCCAGCGCCTGGATCGTGCGGCGGAGATGCTCCTTCAGGAGAAAGCCGGCATGATCGGCGCCGATCGCGATGCGCACGGAAGGCGATTGTACTATGGGTTCGACGGGTTCGGAGGGCGGAGGCGGGCCGGGCTTCATGATTCATCCATTCGCGATCGTGACCCCACGCGGCGAGGCGCGGCTCGCCGCCGGTCATCCGTGGATCTATCGCGCCGACGTGCGCGAGGTGCACGCCGGAGGCGGCGATCGGGTGATCGTGAGGAACGCGCGGGGGCGCTCGCTCGGCCACGCGCTCTTCAGCGACCGCTCGCAGATCGCGCTGCGCCTGTTGACCCGCGACGGTGGCGGCGACGCGGATCCAGCCGACGACCGGCTGATCCGGGCGCGGCTGGACGCGGCCATCGCCTTCCGCGGCTCTCTCGCCATCGATGCGACAGCCTACCGCCTGGTCCACGGCGAAGCCGATCGGCTGCCATCGCTCATCGTCGATCGCTACGGCGACTGGCTGGTCGTGCAGACCTTGTCGCAGGGGATGGACCGCCTGCAGCCGCTGGTCGTCGCGGCCCTGCAGGAGCGGCTGCAGCCGCGCGGCATCCTCGCCCGCAACGATCCCCGGACGCGGCTGCTGGAGGGGCTCGACCGGCGGGTCGAGGTGCTCGCCGGCAAGGTGCCCGAGACGGTGAGCGTCGAAGAAGCCGGCGTGGCCTACGAGGTCGATCTCCGCCGCGGCCAGAAGACCGGCCTCTTCCTGGATCAGCGCGAGAACCGCCTTGCCGCGCTGCCCTACGCGCACGGCCGCCTGCTGGACTGCTTCACCTACGACGGCGGCTTCGCGCTCGTGCTCGGACGCCGCTGCGAGGACCCGGTCGCCATCGACGCGTCCGAAGAGGCGATCGCGCGCGTGCGCCGGAACGCCGCGCGCAACGGCGTCGCCGTGGACGCCCGCGCGGGAAACGTCTTCGACGAGCTGCGGGGGCTCGAGCGGCTGAGGCAGCGCTTCGACACGATCGTGCTCGATCCGCCGGCCTTCGCCAAGAGCAAGGCCGCCGTGGCGAACGCCCGGGCCGGTTACAAGGAGATCAACCTGCGTGCGCTGCGGCTCCTGCGGCCAGGCGGCACGCTCGTCACCTGCAGCTGTTCCTACAATATCGGCGAGACCGAGCTCGCCGACGTGATCCGCGAGGCGGCCGCCGACGTGGAGGCGCAGGTGACGGTGGTCGAGAAGCGGATGCAGGGGCGCGATCACCCGGTGCTGCTCGCGATGCCGGAGAGCCACTACCTGAAGTGCTTCATCCTGCGCAAGCTGGCCTGACGCGCCGCGGCCACGGCCGCCGACGCGCGGCGTCCGGCCGGGCGCAATGCGCGTGGTATAGTCGAACGCGAATGCGCCGACGGGGAACCCCGCCCGAGCGGCGCGCCGCGGCTCCGGTTTCAACCGCAGGGAGCGGAGATGTCGGACTTCACCACAGCCTTTCCCAATTCCACGAAAGTGCTCGTCGACGGCCCGCGCGGCATTCGCGTGCCGATGCGCGAGGTCGCGCTGTCGGGCGGCGAGCCGCCGCTGCGCGTGTACGACACGAGCGGTCCGCAGGAGACCGCGCCGGTGCAGGGCCTGCCGAAGGTCCGCGCCGCATGGATCGCGCCGCGCCGCCAGGGGGCGGCCGGCCGCGGCCTCACGCAGCTCGCCTTCGCCCGCCGCGGCGAGATCACCGAGGAGATGGAGTTCGTGGCGCTGCGCGAGGGGCTGCCGGCCCCCTTCGTGCGCGACGAAGTGGCCCGCGGTCGCGCCATCATCCCGGCCAACGTCAACCATCCCGAGCTCGAGCCGATGATCATCGGCCGCAGCTTCCTCGTGAAGATCAACGCGAACATCGGCAACTCCGCCGTGTCCTCGTCGATCGAGGAGGAGGTCGCGAAGCTCCGCTGGGCCACCCTGTGGGGCGCCGACACGGTGATGGACCTGTCGACCGGCCGGAACATCCACGAGACCCGAGAGTGGATCATCCGCAATTCGCCGGTGCCCATCGGCACGGTCCCGATCTACCAGGCGCTCGAGAAGGCCGGTGGACGGCCCGAGGATCTCACCTGGGAGATCTACCGCGACACGCTCGTCGAGCAGTGCGAGCAGGGGGTCGACTACTTCACCGTCCACGCCGGCGTGCTGCTGCGCTACATCCCGATGACGGCGCGCCGGATGACCGGCATCGTGTCGCGCGGCGGCTCGATCCTCGCCAAGTGGTGCCTGGCGCACCATCAGGAGAACTTCACCTATACGCACTTCCGCGAGATCTGCGAGATCATGCGCGCGTACGACGTGTCGTTCTCGCTGGGCGACGGGTTGCGCCCCGGCGCGATCGCCGACGCCAACGACGCGGCGCAGTTCGCCGAGCTGAAGACGCAGGGCGAGCTGACGAAGACCGCCTGGGCGCTCGACGTCCAGGTGATGAACGAGGGGCCGGGCCACGTCCCCATGCACCTGATCGGGGAGAACATGGAGAAGCAGCGCGAATGGTGCCACGAGGCGCCCTTCTACACGCTCGGTCCGCTCACGACCGACGTGGCGCCCGGCTACGACCACATCACCTCCGCGATCGGCGCTGCAATGATCGGCTGGTACGGCACGGCCATGCTCTGCTACGTCACGCCGAAGGAGCATCTGGGGCTCCCGAATCGCGACGACGTGAAGGCAGGCGTGATCGCGTACAAGATCGCCGCCCACGCCGCCGACCTGGCCAAGGCACACCCCCGCGCGCGCGAGCGGGACGACGCGCTCTCGAAGGCGCGGTTCGACTTCCGCTGGGACGATCAGTTCAACCTGTCGCTCGATCCGCTCACTGCCCGCGCCTACCACGACGAGACGCTGCCGGCCGAGGGCGCCAAGCTCGCGCACTTCTGCTCGATGTGCGGCCCCCGGTTCTGCAGCATGGAGCTCACCCAGCAGGTGCGCGATTACGCCGCCGCGGGGATGCAGGAGAGGTCGGTCGAGTTCCGGAAGAAGGGCGAGATCTACGTCAGCGCGGGGGTCCAGCCGGCACTATCTGAATGATCGAGCGGAAGCGGTCCGGCTCGCCGCCAGGCGCCGGGTTCGGATAGCCGGCCGACGTCTGCGACTCGAAATCCTTGATCGTCACCCCCGGCGGAAACGCCATCGTGTCGTCGTCGAACCGCCCGACGTCGAACTCGTGCGTCGCCGGCACGTCGAAGACCTGGCTGCCGCGCTGCCTGAGCACGTTGCGATAGAAGTTCACCAGATCGACGAACGATGCGGCCGTGCCGAACAGATAGAAACGCTGGCCCCGGCCGGCGTCGTACGACGCGAGGAACTGCGCGCCCGGATAGAGAGGCACCCCGAGCAGGGCTTCGGTTGGCGGCGCCTCGGCGCCCGGCAGCACCGGCTGGGTGGGCGGCGCTGCCGGATCGGCCAGGGCGGGCGGTACGGTCCCGGGCCGTGCCGGCGCGGGCGGCGGCGCGCCAGGCTGCGGAAACGGCCGCGGCGTGGGCGATTGTCCGTAGCCCGCGGCAGCCCAGATGAGCATCAAGGCGGCCGCGATCCCTGCTCTCGACGACACGTCTGTCGATTATACGACGGCCGGATCGCGTGGGGGAACCGCCGACCCTGCGCCTGCGTCAGAACCTGCAGGCTGGGGTAAGATCGTGAGAGCGAAGCGGACGTGTCGAACATAGTCAAGACGGCCTTTCTCCTCGGCGTGCTGAGCGCGCTGTTCCTGTTCCTGGGCGACGTGCTGGGCGGCGCGCAGGGTCTGGTCATCGGCTTCATCTTCGCGGTCGGGACCAACTTCTTCTCCTACTGGTTCTCCGACAAGATCGTGCTGCGGATGTACGGCGCGCAGGAAGTCGGTCCGGGGCATCGCCTCTACCAGCTCGTGGCGAACCTCGCGCAGCGCGCCAGCCTGCCGATGCCGCGCTGCTACGTCATCCCGCAGGCGTCGCCCAACGCGTTCGCGACCGGGCGCAACCCGCAGCACGCGGCGGTGGCGGCGACCGAGGGAATCCTGCGCGTCCTGGACGACGAGGAGCTGGCCGGGGTGCTGGCGCACGAGCTCGCGCACGTCAGGCACCGCGACATCCTGATCAGCTCGATCGCGGCCACGCTGGCGGCGGCGATCATGATGGTCGCGCGCTTCGCGTTCTTCTTCGGCGGCAGCCGCAGCGACGACCGGAACGGGGGAAGCCCGATCGTCCTGCTGCTGACGATGCTGCTGGCGCCCATCGCCGCCATGCTGATTCAGGCCGCCATCTCGCGCTCGCGCGAGTTCGACGCCGATGCGGGCGGCGCGGCCATCGCCGGCAGCCCGCTCGGCCTGGTCAGCGCGCTCCGCAAGATCGAGTCGGCCTCGCACCGCGTGCCGCTGGACGCCAATCCGGCCACCGCACACATGTTCATCATCAAGCCCTCGCTCGCCGGCTTGATGGGTTTGTTCAGTACGCATCCGCCGACCGAGCAGCGCATCGCGGCGCTCATGCAGCTGGCCCGGCCGTAGGCCCTCGGGCCCGCGCGATCCTCTCCCTCTTGGCGCGGCGTGTGGTCGGCCGGCCACATGTCGCCAGGCACGGATCGCCTGCTCAACCGGCGTTCCCGTGGGCGCGGCTGCGCGGCGGCCGGCGCCAGCGCGTGGCGTACGTCTTGCGTTCTCCTCGTACGACGGAACGGAGGTCGGACGTGCACGTAGAGGACCTCGACATCTCGCCGAGCAAGATTGGGGAAACCGCGCAGCGGATCGTCGACCGCTCGGTCGAAGAAGCCCGCCGCCGGGAGCACCAGTTCCTGACCAACGAGCACATCTTCCTGGCGTTTGCACAGGTCGAGTGGGACACCTTCGCGGAGGTCATGCGCGATCTCGAACAGAACCCGCACGCGATCCTCCAGGCCGTCGAGGAGCATCTGCACACCGTGGCGGCGCAGCCGGGGCGCGAACTGCGGGTGTCGCCGGCCACCAAGCTCGTGTTCAAGCTCGCGCTGCACCATGCCAGCCGCGGAGGGCGCCAGACCGTCGAGGCGCCCGATCTGTTTTCGGCGATCTTCGAGGAGACGCAGGGCGTCCCGGTGACGATCCTCCGGAGCCAGGGCGTCGATCCCGAAGCGCTGGTCACGCGGCTCAATGCGCGCGTGCGCGACATCGAGCAGCGGGAGGAGCGGCTGAAGAAGCGGTTCGAGCTGCCCCCGTTCCTGAAGCACTTCGCCACGAACCTGAATCTGCTCGGGCGCCAGGACAAGCTGCCGCCGGTTTTCGGGCGCGATCCCGAGATCCAGCAGGTGCTGGAGATCCTGTGCCACCGGGAGCGCGCCAACTCGGTGATGCTCATCGGCGAGCCGGGCGTCGGCAAGACCGCGATCGCGGAGGGGCTCGCGCGCCGCATCGAATTCGAGCCGGAGAGCGTGCCCGTGCGCCTCCGCGACTGCCAGGTCGTGAACCTGCAGATGAACGCCATGGTCGCCGGCACGATGCTCCGCGGCATGTTCGAGGATCGGATCCAGAACGTCATCCGCGAGCTGAAGGAGCGGCCGAACCTCATTCTGTTCGTCGACGAGGCGCACACGATGGTCGGCGCCGGCTCCGCGCTCGGCGCGCCGTCGGACGCGGCCAACATCTTCAAGTCGGTGCTCGCACGGGGCGAGATCCGGATGATTGCCGCGACGACGCTCACCGAGTACAAGGAATTCATCCAGGAGGACGAGGCGCTGGCGCGCCGCTTCCGCTGCGTCACGGTGAACGAGCCGAGCCTCGAGGAGACCCGCCAGATTCTCTACCGGCTGCGGCCGCGGCTCGAGCGCAACTATTCGGTCCGCATTCTCGACGAGGCGGTCGAGGCCGCGCTGGAGCTGTCGCCGCGCTACATGCGCCACCTCCATCTGCCGGACAAGGTCATCGGCTGGCTGGACACGGCCGCCGTGCGGGCCGAGATCGATCGGCGCTGGGACGTGCGGACCGGCGATGTCGTCGCGGTGATCTCGCACGCGGCGCAGATTCCCGAGGACATGGTCTTCCGCGACGTCACCGACCGCTTCAAGGACATCGAGACGCGGCTCTCACGGCGGCTGGTCGGACAGCACGAAGCGGTGCGTGCCGTCGCGCGGCGTCTCGTCCTCAACAAAGGGCCGTTGAAGGACGGCTTCGACCGGCCCGACGGCGTGCTGTTGTTCCTCGGTCCGACCGGCGTCGGCAAGACGGAGCTGGCGAAGGCCGTCGCCGAGTTCCTGTTCGGCGACGAGAAGAAGATGATTCGCATCGACATGTCCGAGTACCAGGACGGCTCGGTGTCGGTCGACAAGCTGATTGGCATGCCGCGGGGCATCGTCGGCAGCGAGCGCGGCGGCGTGCTGACCAACCAGCTGCGGGACAATCCCTACGCGGTGGTCCTCCTGGACGAAGTGGAAAAGGCCAGCCCGAACACGCTGAACCTCTTCCTGCAGGCGTTCGACGAGGGGTGGCTGACCGACGGCCGCGGCAAGCGGGTCTACCTCAGCGACGCCGTGATCATCATGACGTCGAATCTCGGCGCCGAGCACTTCCGGAAGCTCACCAACCCGCTCGGGTTCCTGCACCGCAGCATCGGGATCGACCAGGTGCGCGGCGAGGTGTTGCGCGAGCTCGAACGGCGTTTCTCGCCGGAGTTCCGCAACCGTGTCGACGAAGTGGTGCTGTTCGCGCCGCTGGCCCGCCAGGAAGTACGGGAGATCGCGCTGCACTATCTCGAACAGGTCCGCGCGGCCCTGGCGCGCGCGGCCAAGACGATGCAGGTGTCCGACGAGGCGCTCGATCTGATCGTCGAAAAGGGCTACAGCATCGCGTTCGGCGCGCGGTTCCTGAAGCGCTTCATCGACGAGCATGTGAAGCTCCCGATCAGCGCGCACTGGAAGGACGGCTCGCACTTCGTCGTCGCGGCGACCGATGGCGTCCTCACGACGGAGGCTGCGTCGCCGCGTATGTCGGACGCCGTGGCCCGCGAGGTGGCGTGAGGAGCGAGGCGCGAGGTCTGCCCTCGCGGCGTCGGGCGAGGCGGATCCGGCCGGATGTGCCGGGTCCGTCGTCGTTCGCGTCGTTCGCGCCGGTCGGCGCGGGGCGGGATCCCCGGCGCCGGACCGCTCAGGCCGGGCGCGCCCGCCAGTACGCGAGCAGATCGTCGAGGGTCTGTTCGATCGGGATCCGCGGCGACCAGCCGAGATCGTCGCGCAGGCGGGCCGGATCGCCGAGCAGCAGCGGCGCGTCGTTGGGGCGGTAGCGCTTCGGATCCACGATGACGGTCAGCGGCACCCTGGCCCGCGCGATGAGCATGTCGAGCAGATCGCGAATCGCGACGGCGCGCCCGGTGCAGACGTTGTAGGGGCGGCCGGGTTCGCCGCGCTCCAGGATCAGCCGGTAGGCGCGCACGGTGTCGCGCACGTCGGTGAGGTCGCGGCGGGCCTCGAGGTTGCCCACCGAGATCTCCGGCGCCCAGAATCCCCGTTCGATGTCGGCGATCCGCCGCGCGAAGCCGGATGCGACGAACATCGGATCCTGCCGCGGACCGAAGTGGTTGAAGGCGCGCGCGATGAGGGTGCGGATGCGGCGGCCGGCGCGCCAGCCGAGCATCTCCTGCGCAAGCTTGCTCAGCCCGTACGGACTCGCCGGCTTCAGCGGGTCGGTCTCGACGAGCGCGCGGTCGGCGGGCGCGTAGATCAGTGCGGAGCCGGGTATCAGCACGCGCGCCGTCACCCCGGCCCGTTCGAGCGCATCGAGCAGGTGATGCGTCCCGCGGACGTTGATCGCGAAGGTGAACGCCGTGTTGTCCCACGAGCGTCCCACGTGCGCCGCGCCGGCGCAGTGATAGACGGCCGTCGGCCGGCGGCGGGCGATCGCATCCCGCACGGCGCTGGCGTCCAGCAGATCGATCGCCTCCCATTGGACGCCGCCCACCGAGGCCGGCGCGCCGCCGGGACGATGCCAGGCGACGACCTCGCCCGGGCCGTCCCTCAGCAGATCGAGCAGGTGGCTGCCGGCGAAACCGGCCGCGCCGGTGACGAGCGTGACGTCCGCCATGAGGTCAGCGCGGGACGCCGTTCATCGCGCCGTTGAACGGCGAGAAGTTGCCGAGCCCGGCGAGCGTGAACGACAGGAAGAAGCGATGATCGGAGGCGACGGGGAACGTGCTGGCCGCGCCGAAGTTGTAGGTCTGGTACTCGAACGCGAGGCCGCAGCACTGGGCGTTGTAGTAGCCCGACATCCGCTGCTGCAGCATCGCGGCATGGAGCACGTCGTAGTTGAAGCTGTAGGCGCCGCCGTACTTGTTGTCGCGCGTGTGCAGCGCGGCCGAGGCGTTGAGCGCATGGTCCAGGAATCGCGCGTCGTTGAACTGCGCGATCTGCGGGATGAAGAAGCGCTTGCTCCAGCCGACGCTGGCCTGGAGGAGGCCCGGAACGGCGAGGGCGGCGTTCGCCGCCACAGTCCGCAGCGAATGGTACCGACTGTCGAATTCCGCGCGCATGGTGGCGTTGGCGTTGTCGGTCGGGACGGCGCGCACCGTCAGCGAGATCGGCGAGTAGTGGCTCGGCGGCGCGCCGGAGAAGCTGGTGGCATAGCGCGGGTCGAACTGGGACGCCCGCGCGTCGGTGTAGTAGCTCTGCGACAGGGTGACATCCAGGAACTCGCGCGCGGCCGCCGCGCGCGTCCCGTTCCGGCGCTTCGCGAAGAACCGGTTGGTCAGCCCGTAGTTGAGCTGGGTCACGTCGCCGACGATGAAGTCGACCCCCTCCAGCTGGACGATCCGATCGTAGCTGTCGATGGAGGAGGTGCGCTGAATCATCAGGCTGGGCTCGATGGTGTGCTTGAACTTCTCGGCGTAGCCGTTCTGCGGCGTATCCCAGATCCGGTTGAACACCGGGCCGATCACCTGCGAGGCGGCCGTGAAGTAGCGCCGGTTCACCCCCTCGTCGACGAGCGCCGGCGTGGCGGTCTCGGTGGCAGCCGTCTGGCTCCGCGTGTAGTAGGTGTCGCGCCAGGCGAGCGTCGAGTTCACCGTGAACCATTGCCAGCGCCTGAACGGGACGCGGATCTGCGGGTTGAGGTCGAGCCGGGTGAGCCCCTTGTCGACGACGACCCGCTGCGCGCCGCCGCTCTCGCCCCTGGTCTGATAGAGGATGCGCGCGTACTCGCCGGCCACCGAAAGATAGAGATGCGATCCGAGCAGCGGCCGCTCGTTGCGCGTCACCGCGATGCGCGGCGCGCCGCCGGTCACCCCGGAGGTCGTCGTCCCGTAGAAGTACTCGTTGTGGTCGAAGGTCCCGTTCAGCGTATAGGTGCCCCACGCACCGACCAGGTTGCCGCCGTAGCTCCGCTGGTTGCGCGACGCGTTGTAGATGTCGGTGTTGTAGCTCTGCGATCGCTGCAGGTCCGAGAAATAGTCGATCCGCCCCCTGGCGCGCAGGCGTCCGGGCAGCATCTGGTTCGCCGACCCGCGGAGCTCGTACGTCCGGCTGGCGGCCAGCACGGAGGTCGCGCCGTTGACCACGTAGCGGGTCTCGCGCTCGCGGCGGTAGTGGGTCGACAGCGCGCCGTCGGAGCCGCCGCCGAAGTTGTAGCGGTACTCGCCCGACACGCCCTGCCCGGTCTTCGAGTACCACTCGTGCATGATCGTCGCGTCCTGGCTGCGGTCGATCGCCCAGAAGAACGCGTTGTGGATCTGCTGGCCGCGCAGCGTCGACGAGCCGTAGGCGGGAATCAGGAACCCGGTCGCGCGGTCCTCCTTCTTGGTGGGGTAGGCGATCAGCGGGGCGTAGAACATCGGCACCCCCTTGACGCGGAACACCGCGTTGCGCAGCAGCGTGTAGTGATCGATGTTCAGCACCACGGTGCCCGCCTGCAGATCCCAGCGCGGCGTCGGCTGGACACAGGTCGTGAAGCCGCCGTTGGTGATCCGGTACTTCTTCGGTCCGATCTTCTCGACGGTGTCGCCGAAGAAATAGACCTCCGCTTCCCGGCTGCCGATTGGCGGCGGCGCGATCGCGCCGGGCCGCAGCGGCTGCACCGGCGGCTTCACGCTCGCCGTGCCATACGCGTTGACGAAGGTGCCGAGCCCGCTCTTGGTGTCGAACTCGGCGCGGTCGGCGGAGATGCGGTTCGACCCCTGCGAGAAGACGACGTTGCCGGAGGCGATGAAGCGGCTCGTGTCGGCGTGGAACCAGGCTTCGTCGGCGAAGATTGAGACATCGCCGCGCTCGAGCTTCACGCGTCCGAGAAAATGGTGATCCTTCCCGTTCAGCACCTCGTGCCGGTCGGCGCTGGTCGATTCGGCGACCGTCGGATCGGCCGCCGGCTGCGCGGCCGCCGCAGACGCCAGCGACACGACGACCGCGAACGACACGAGAATCGACCTGAACAGTGAGCCCATCGCGAGGCGCTCTCGAAGGGTATCACGACCCTCCGAGGTCCTCGAGCAGGTCGCCGAGCAGGAAGATCGACCCTGCGACGACGATGCGGCGGCCGAGCCGCCACGCCCGATCGAGCGCCGCGCGCGGGGACGGCTCGATCGCGATCGACCGCCCGGGATCGATCGCGCGCGCGGCCGCCGCCAGCGTCGCCGGATCCGCCGATCGCACGTTCGACGTGGTGGTGAGGACGAGCGGTCCGACCTCCGGCAGCAGCGCGGCGAACATGGCGCGCACGTCCTTGTCCCGCATCGCGGCGAAGACCAGCGGCGGCTTGTCCGGCCAGGTCTCCGACACGTAGGCCGCGAGCGCGACGGCGCCGTCGGGATTGTGCGCGGCGTCGAGCAGCGCCTCGCGCCCGTCGCCGAAGCGCCGCAGGTCGAGGCGACCGGGCCACTGCGCCGTGGCCAGCCCGGTTCGCACGGCCTCGACGGGGACGGCGACGCCCAGCCGATCCAGCGTCTCGAGCAGCGTTGCGGCGACGGCGGCATTCTGGCGCTGGTGCGCACCGCGCAGCGCCAGGGTCGTGATCCCGGCGCGCGCCAGCCCGTCCACGCTCGCCTGAATCAGCGGCGCCCCTTTCGCGGCGGCGAGACCGGCGACGGCCGCCAGCGCGTCCGGCGGCAGTTCGCCGACGACCAGCGGCACCTCCGGCTTGATGATGCCGCCCTTTTCGAGCGCGATCTGCCGGAGGGTCGTTCCCAGATACTGCTGGTGATCGAACCCGATCGAGGTGATGGCGGTGGCCGCCGGCGCGACGACGTTGGTCGCATCGAGGCGGCCGCCGAGGCCGACCTCGATGACCGCGATCTCGACGTGCGCCCGCCGGAACAGCTCGAAGGCGACCGCGGTGGTCGCCTCGAAGAACGTCGGATCGACCTGGAGCGCACCCGACGCGCGCAGACGTTCGACGGCGAGCCGGACGTCGGCGACGGCCTCCGCCAGAGCCGTATCGGAGACCGGCCGTCCGTCGACGACGAACCGCTCGTTCAGCGAGACCAGATGCGGCGACGTGTAGCGCGCCGCCCGATAGCCGGCGGCGCGCAGGGCCGCCTCCACCATCGCGGTCACCGACCCCTTGCCGTTGGTCCCTGCGACATGGATCGTGCGGCTGGCGAGCTGCGGGTGGCCCAGGCAGGCGACCAGCGTCGAGATGTTCTCGAGGCCGAACTTGATGCCGACGAGCTCGAGCCCGGCCAGCCACTCGAGGGGGGCCGGCCTACGGGACGGGTTCATGGTCGGGAGCGGCCGGTTCGGGCAGGCGCGCGGAGGCGCCCATGAAACGCAGGGCGCGCGCGAGCGTCGGCTTCAGCTCGCGGCGATCGACCACCAGATCAATCATGCCGTTGTCGAGCAGGAACTCGCTGCGCTGGAAGCCGTCGGGCAGTTTCTGACGGATGGTCTGCTCGATCACGCGGGGGCCGGCGAAACCGATCTGTGCGCGCGGCTCGGCGATGTTCAGGTCGCCCAGCATCGCGAAGCTCGCCGTGACGCCGCCGGTCGTCGGATCGGTGAGCACGGCGAGGTAGGGCAGCCGGGCGCGGTCCAGCCGCCCGAGCGCGCCGCTGATCTTCGCCATCTGCATCAGCGACAGCACGCCCTCCATCATGCGCGCGCCGCCCGAGCAGCAGACGATCACGACCGGACAGCGCTCCTCGATCGCCCGCTCGATCGCGCGCGTGATCTTCTCGCCCACGACGACGCCCATGCTCCCGCCGATGAAGGCGTACTCCATCGCCGCGACGACCGTCCGCAGGCCCTCGATCAGGCCGGTCGCGACGAGAACGGCATCCTTCCCTCCTGTGGCCGCGGCGCCGGCCGCGAGCCGCGCCTTGTAGGGTTTGGTGTCGGCGAACTCGAGCGGATCGGTGGAGGCGAGGCCGCGATCGTGCTCGGTCCACCGGCCTTCGTCGAACAGCATCCGCAGGCGCTCGGTGGCCGAGATCCGGAAGTGATGCGCGCACGTCGGGCAGACGCTCAGGTTCGCCGCGAGGTCCTTGCTGTAGATCGCTTTCGAGCAGCCCGGGCACTTGACCCAGAGCCCCTCGGGCACGCGGCTGGCCTTCTCGCGCGTGGAGACGATCGGTTTGCGGGTCCGCTTGGACCAGACCATGACGGGCAGAATATCAGAATTGCAGAACTGCAGAATTGAGGAGAGCTGCGAAGGTCAGAGGCGCCGCGGAGGTCAGGCGCGCGTGCGGGGAACGTAGTAGCGCGTGCCGGTGGTCATGCCGCGGATCTGTCTGATCAGCTCCTCGAGCGCTTCGTCGCTGGCGTCAGAATCGAACTGCGAGGTCTCGACCACCAGGAGCGGCGTCGCGGTGTAGTGGAAGAAGAAGTGATGGTACGCCTCGTTCAGCTCGCGAAGATAGTCGTCGTCGGGCTGGAGCGCGACCGACTCGGCGTCCAGCCGCCGGCTGTGCACGCGCCGGAGCAGCACGTCGGTCGGCGTCTGCAGGTAGATGGCGAGATCGGGAAGCGGGATGTCGCGCGCGAGCAGATCGTAGAGCCGCTGGTAGATGAACAGCTCGTTGTCGTCGAGATTCAGGTACGCGAAGATCTTGTCCTTCTCGAACAGGTAGTCGCAGATCGTCGCGTGCGTGAAGAGGTCGGCCTGCCGGAGCTCGGTCTGCTGGCGATGGCGCCCGAGCAGGCAGAAGAGCTGAGCCTGCAGCGCCGCACCCGGACGATCGGCGTAGAAGTCGGCGAGGAACGGATTCTCCGCCTCCTCGAGCACCGTCGCCGCGTCGAGGCGTGCGGCGAGCCGTCCGGCGAGCGCGGTCTTGCCAGCGCCGATCGGACCTTCCACGGCGATGTAGCGGAACGCCACAGCGGACCGAATGATATCATCGCGCCGTGAGGCTCGAGGTGCGCGCGATGGTTCGAAGCTGGATCGTTCCGCTGCTGGCCGCCGCGGCGTGCGCCGGCTGTGCGACCTCCGCGCGGGTGGCCGGCTCCGCGACCTTCGAGCAGAAGATGGCATCGATCCTCGGCCTGGAAGACGCGCGCATGCTGCGCGAGCCGCTGCCGGTCCCGGCCACCGAGCCGCGGAACCGACGGGAACGGCGGGACGCCGAGGCGGCTGCCGCGGCGCGGCCCGATCTGCTGCGGCTGATGGCCGACGCCGAAGCGCGCGTCCGCCGCCGCGCCGCCCTCGCGATCGGCCGCGTCGGCTTGAGTGAAGGGATCGGCCCGCTCGAGACGACCCTGCACGATGCCGATCCCGAGGTGCGCCAGATGGCGGCGTTCGCGCTGGGCCTGATCGGCGACCGGAGCGCCGTGCCCGCGTTGATCGGCGCGCTGGCCGATTCCGCGCCGGTCGTGCAGGCGAGCGCGGCCGAGGCGCTCGGCCTCGTCGGCGACCCGGCCGCGAGCGGCCCGATCGGGGCGCTGATGAGCGGGATCGTGCAGTCGGGCGCGCTCGCTTCACCGCCTGCCGAGGCCGACGACGCGCGCCGCGACACGCCGGCCGCTGCGTTCCGGCTCGGCGCGTACGCGCTCGTGCGGCTGAAGGCATGGGACGCGCTGGCCGGCGCGGTGCTCGACGAGGCCGGGCAGCCGCGCGTCCGAGGGTGGCCGGTGGCGTACGCGATTCAGAGAATCGAGGACGCGCGCGGATTCGCCGCGCTGATGACGCTCAGCCGGGAGCCGCATCCCTACACGCAGGCGTTTGCGGCGAAGGGGCTGGGGGCGCTGAAGGATCCCGCCGCGCTGCCCGCGCTGCTGCCGCTGCTGTCCAGCCCCGATCTGATGGTGGCGGTCGAGGCGGTCCGTGCCCTCGGCCGCATCGGCGACGCCGCGGCCGCCGATCCGCTGATTGCGATCCTCGACGATCCGCGCGCCGATCCGCACGTCCGCCTCGAGGCGATGACTGCGATTGGAAACATGGCCGGGTCGGAACAGGCCATCGATCCGGTGCTCGATCGCCTCGCCGATCCGAGTCCCGCGATGCGGGCGGCGGCCCTTGCCGCGGCCGCGCGGCTCGATCCGGCGAACTTCCCGACGATACTGTCGGGGCTCGATCCCGACACCCACTGGAGCGTCCGCGCGGCGCTGGCGACCGTGCTGGGCCGTCTGCCGGGGGGCACCGGCGCCCCCCGTCTCATGGCGATGCTGCAGGATCGCGATCAGCGCGTGATCCCGTCGGTCCTTGCCGCGATTGCCGCTCTGAAGCTGCCCGACGCGCCCGCGATCCTGCTCGAGCACCTGAGCGCCGACGATCCGGTCGTCCGCGGCGCGGCGGCGACGGCGCTCGGCGAGTTGAAGCCCGGGGACGGTGCGCAGGCGCTCGCCGCGGCCTACGAGTTCGGTACGCGCGACGCGATCGGCACCGCGCGCGCGGCGGCGCTCGGAGCGATCGCGAACTACGGCGCCGAGGCGGCGCGGCCGGTGCTCACGCGCGCGCTGGCCGACAAGGACTGGGCGCTCCGCCGGCGGGCCGCGATGCTCCTGACGTCGCTCGACCCGCCGGATGCTGCGGCCGTGGACGCCCGGATCCGACCGGCCCCGACGAGGCTGCCGCCGGGAACCTACGCGGCCTCGCGCATCACCAACCCGCAGCTGTCGACACAGGCGTACATCGACACCGATCGCGGCACGATTCAGATCGAACTGGCGATGAACGACGCGCCGCTGACCGTCGAGAACTTCGTGAGCCTCGCCAGGGCCGGCTTCTTCAACGGCCTCAGCATCCATCGCGTCGTGCCGGACTTCGTGATCCAGGACGGCGATCCGCGCGGTGACGGCGAGGGCGGGCCGGGCTACACGATTCGCGACGAGCTCAACGAACTGCCCTATCTGCGCGGCGCGGTCGGCATGGCGCTCGACCCGTGGCCCGACAGCGGAGGCAGCCAGTTCTTCATCACGCACTCGCCGCAACCGCACCTCGACGCGAAGTACACCCTGTTTGGCCGCGTGGTCGCCGGGATGGACGTGGTGGATCGGATCGAACAGTGGGACGTGATCCGCGAGGTGCGGATCTGGGACGGCCAGCAGGCGGCCGTGGCGGGCGGGTCTCGCTGAAAGTGAAAAAGGGGGCGACGGCCGCCCCCTTTTTTGACGGGCGAGGTCGGCTTAGCGCTTCTTGCCGGCCTTCTTCTTCCCGCCCTTGGCTTTCTTCGCCATTGTCTGTGATCCCCCCCTTCGCGTTGGGCTTCGAGTGCGACGAGCGCTCACGGCCATCGCTCTAGTGGCTGCCGCCTGGCACGCGCACCCGATGTCCGGCGCTCTTCGCTTCGGAGGCACCTTCCGACGTATCGGAAGGGTGGGGTCGCCGCGATCGAAACAGCCCGGGTCGACCTCACTAGGGATGGGCTGACAGCACCATCCTCATACCAGATGTAGATTATGGTCGAGATTTTTCAGGTGTCAAGCACAAACATACCTGAAAAGTCAAAAATTTCATCTTGCGCGGCGCGCCGGCGATCAGACGCTCGTCCGCAGCTGCTGTTTCTCGGCGTGGCGTTCGAGCGCCAGCGCGATCAGCCGATCGATCAGCGCCTGGTAGGGAACGCCGCTCGCCGCCCACATCTTGGAGAACATGCTGATCGTCGTGAAGCCAGGGATCGTGTTCAGCTCGTTGACGTACAGCATGCCGGTGTGGCTCAGCAGGAAATCGACCCGCGCCATCCCGGCGCAGTCGACCGCCTTGAAGGCGGCGATCGCGAGCGATCGCACCTGCTCGATCACGGGCTGCGGCAGGTCTGCGGGAATGACCTCGCGCGATCCGGCGCTCAGATACTTCGCCTGGTAGTCGTAGAACTCGCCCGACGGGATGATCTCGCCCGGCACCGACGCTTCGGGCGTGTCGTTGCCGAGGACGGCCACCTCGATCTCGCGCGCGCCCGGCACCGCGGCCTCGACGACGATCTTCCGGTCGTACTGCGCCGCGAGCCCGATGGCGGCGCGCAGCTCGGCGGCGTGGCGCGCCTTCGAGATGCCGACGCTCGAGCCGAGGTTCGCCGGTTTCACGAACAGCGGGAACCCGAGCCGGTTCACGAGGGCGTGGAGGATGTCGCGCTCGTCCCGCTGCCAGTCGCGCCTGAGGAACACCTCGTATTCGCAGATCGGCAGCTCCCGGGCGGCGAACACCAGCTTCATGGCCGCCTTGTCCATGCCGACCGACGAGGCGAGCACGCCGGCGCCGACATAGGGGATGTTGGCGAGCTCGAGGAGCCCCTGCACGGTGCCGTCTTCGCCGTAGGGGCCGTGCAGCACGGGAAAGGCGACATCGAGACCGAGCGAAAAGATGACCGGCTCGACCCGCGCCATCTCGGTGCTGCCGCCGCGGCCGGCGATCGCCTGATCGATCACCTCGGCCGCCGACGTGAGCCGCGGCGGCTCGCCCGGCAGCGCCCACCGTCCATCCTTTTCGATCCGGATCGGCACGGCGTCGTAGCGGCTGGCGTCGAGATGCCTGAAGACCGCCGCCGCCGAGGCGATCGACACCTCGTGCTCGCCGGAGCGGCCGCCGTAGATGACGCCGACGCGGATTCTGTCCATCATCGGTAAACTTAACACGATGGCTCTTGGCTTCGAGGTGACGCACACCGACGGCCGTGCGCGGCGCGGCGTGCTCACCACCCCTCACGGTATCGTCCAGACGCCCGCCTTCATGCCCGTGGGGACCCGGGGGGCCGTGAAGGCGGCCACGCACCGCGATCTCGAGGCGATGGGGGCCGAGATCATGCTGTGCAATACCTATCATCTGTATCTGCGGCCAGGCGCCGATCTCATTGCGCGGCGCGGCGGCCTGCACCGCTTCGCCGGCTGGTCGCGGCCCATCCTGACCGACAGCGGCGGCTATCAGGTGTTCAGCCTGGCCGCGCGGCGGACGATCCTCGAAGACGGCGCCTGCTTCCGATCGCACCTCGACGGCACCGAGCACCTGCTGACGCCCGAGCGTGCGGCCGACATCCAGGCGCAGCTCGGATCCGACGTGGCGATGGTGCTCGACGAGTGCCTCGCCCATCCCGCCGGCGAGGGCGCCGCCCGCCTGTCCATGGAGCGTACGCTGCGCTGGGCGCGGCGCGCGCGCGCGCGGTTCGCGGAGTTGTACGATGGATCCAGACCCGCGGTGAGCGCCGCCGATTCCTCCGTTCCGGTGCGGGCGACCAACCAGGGACAGGCCCAGTTCGGGATCGTCCAGGGCAGCGTGTACGGCGGCCTGCGGGCGGAGAGCGCCGAGCAGACGGTGGCGCTCGGCTTCGAGGGGTACGCGATCGGCGGCCTGAGTGTCGGCGAGCCGGTCGAGGTCATGTATGAGATGGTGGCGTGCACGACGCCGCGGCTTCCGGCCGGCCAGCCGCGCTATCTGATGGGCGCCGGCACGCCGGCGGATCTCATCGAGGCGGTCGCCCGCGGCGTCGACCTCTTCGACTGCGTGCTGCCGACGCGCAACGCGCGAAACGGTCAGTTGTTCACCAGCGCCGGCCGGCTCAACATCAGAAACGCCCGCTACGCCGAGGACGACCGGCCGGTCGATCCGGCCTGCGGCTGTTACACCTGCCGGACCTACTCGAGGGCGTATCTACGGCACCTCCACGCGGTCAACGAGATTAACGCGGCAACCCTTAACACGTTGCATAATCTCCACTTTTACCTTGACACCCTCCGCCGGATTAGGGAGGCTATAGCGTTTGGGCGGTTCGAAAGTCTCAAGCTGGAGTTCCACGAGAGCGCGTCCTGCCAGGCGCTGGATTCATGATGAGGTACGACGTTAGCCCCGTGTTGGCCATGGCTGCGCCGCCCGCAGGCGGCGGCAGCGCGTGGCTGCAGCTCATCCCGTTCGTCCTGGTCCTGGCGATCTTCTACTTCATCATCCTGCTGCCGATGAAGCGCAAACAGCAGAAGGTGCAGGCGTTTCTCGGCGCGCTCAAGGTCGGCGACCGCGTCGTGACCACCGGGGGCATTCACGGCCAGATCACCAGGCTCGGCGAGCAGACCGTTCAACTGCAGATTGCGGACAAGGTCCGCATCGAGATCGCCCGGGCGGCCATCGGCGGGTATCAGGGGCAGGAGCCGGTCGTCGAGCCGTCGACGAACACCTCCGCGTAGCGGGACGGGCAGACCTACGGAGCCATGAAAAGCAATCTTCGCTGGAAGCTGACGACCGTATTCGCCGTGCTCGTGCTCTTCGGCGCGGTCGGCGTGTATCCCATCCTCGCGGCGCGCTACGGGCTGCCGGTGCCCGGCGTCCTCGCCGCCAAGCAGTTGAAGCTCGGCCTCGACTTGAAGGGCGGGGTGCACCTCGTCCTGCGGGTCCAGACCGATGATGCGCTGCGCCTGCAGACCGAGCAGGAGATGGAGCGGCTCCGCGCCGATCTGGAGACGCGCAAGATCGCGGTCGGCAGCATGAACACGACCTCGATCTCCGAGTTCCGCGTCGAAGGCGTGCCCTCCGACAAGGACGCCGAGTTCCGTGCCGCCGCGGCGGAAGTCCAGACCGACTTCGAGCGCGGGAACGGCGTGAACGGCACCTACACGTTCACGATGCGGCCGGCCGTCCAGCAGCGGCTGCGCGAAGAGGCGGTCGTCCAGGCGCGGGAGACCATCGAACGGCGCGTGAACGAGCTCGGCGTGACCGAGCCGAGCATTTCGCAGCAGGGCGCCGGCGGCGATCAGATCCTCGTGCAGCTGCCCGGCGTGACCGACGTCGAGCGCGCGAAGGGCATCATCCAGTCGACCGGGCTGCTGGAGCTGAAGCTGGTCGAGCAGGGGCCGGCGTCGACGCCGGAGGCGCTGATGACCAACGGGCAGGTGCCGCCGGGCATGGAGATCGTACCCGGCTCGTCGGGTGCGCCGGGCGATACCTCCACGTCGTACTACCTGGTGCGGAAGGCGGCGGTCGTCACCGGCACCGATCTGCGCAACGCGCGGCCGACGCTCGACGAGAACAACCTGCCGGCGGTCGCCTTCACGCTGACTCCGGACGCCGGGCGGCGGTTCGGCAACGCGACGGGCGCGAACATCGGCCGCATGCTCGCGATCATCCTCGACGGGCGGGTGCAATCGGCGCCGCGGATCGACGGTCGAATCACCACCGACGGCCGCATCACGGGCAGCTTCACGCAGGAGGAGACGCAGAACCTGGCGCTGATCCTGCGGTCCGGCTCGCTCAAGGCGGGGCTCACCTATCTCGAGGAGAAGACGATCGGGCCGAGCCTGGGCGCCGATTCGATCCGTTCCGGCGTGGAGGCCTCGATTGCCGGCCTGCTCGCGGTCGCCTTCTTCATGGTGCTCTATTACCGGCTGGCGGGCGTCAACGCCGTCATCGCGCTGCTCTTCAACCTCGTGATCCTGCTCGGCATGATGGCCTACATCGGCGCCGTGATGACGCTGCCCGGCATTGCCGGGTTCGTGCTGACGATGGGCATCGGCGTCGACTCCAACGTGCTGATCTTCGAGCGGATCAAGGAGGAGCTGGAGGCGCAGCACGGCGTCCGCGCGTCGATCAACGCCGGCTTCGGGCGCGTCTTCTGGACGCTCGTGGACACCCACGTGGCGGCGCTCATCTCGGCGGCGTTCCTGTTCCAGTTCGGCACGGGGCCGATCCGCGGTTTTGCCGTCACGCTGTTCTTCGGTCTGGCGTCGAACCTGTTCACCTCGATCTTCGTCTCGAAGACCTTCTTCGAGCTCGAGCTGAGCCGTCGGCGCCAGGTCGCGACCCTCTCAATCTGAGCCATGCACATCTTCAAGAATCCCGACTACGACTTCCTCCGCTGGCGCGTGCACGCGATCGTCGTGTCGTGGATCATCATCCTCGCCGGCGTCTTCACCATCGCCACCAAGGGCATCCCGCGCGGCGTCGAGTTCGCCGGCGGCACGGTGGTCGTGCTGCAGTTCGAGCAGCCGACCTCCGACCAGACCGTGCGCACCGCCCTCGAATCGATGCCGGGCGGCGGCGACATCCAGGTGCAGGCCTACGGCGAGCCGTCGCAGCATCAGACGATGGTGCGCGTGCCGACGGTGGGGCAGGAGTCGGGCGAGGGGCTCACGGCGACACGGCAGGCAATCGAGACGGCGCTGAAGCAGGCGAGCATCGGGACCTTCTCGATCGTCGGCACCGAGATCGTGGGGCCCTCGGTCGGCCAGGAGCTGCGATCGAAGGCGATCTGGGCGACCGTGCTGTCGCTCATCGGCATTCTCGGCTACCTGGCGTTCCGCTATCAGCTGAGCTTCGGCGTCGGCGCCGTGGTCGCGACGATTCACGATCTGCTCATCACGCTGTCGTTCCTCGCCTTCTTCCGGTACGACATCTCGCTGAACGTGATTGCCGCCATTCTCACGATGACCGGCTACTCGATGAACGACACGATCGTGATCTTCGATCGCGTGCGCGAGAACCTGCGGTCGATGCGGCGCGACTCGCTGAACCACGTGATCAACGTGGCGGTCAACCAGACGCTCGGCCGGACGGTCATCACCTCCGGCACGACGCTGCTGACGGCGCTCGCGCTGTTCTTCTTCGGCGGCGAGGTGCTGCACGGCTTCGCGTTCACGATGATCGTGGGCATCATCACGGGCACCTACTCGAGCGTGTTCATCGCGGCGGCGACCGTCAGCTTCTGGCGCGGCTCCGGGCCGGTCCGCGCGGCGAGCCACGCGCCGGGGGCGGCCTCCGCGCCCCCGGCGCCGCAGCAGCCGACGCGGCGCGCGAAGCCGGCCCGGAAGGCAAGAGCGTCGTAGGGACGCCGCCGGCGCCGCCCGGGCGGACCGCGTCCGGCCCCTGCACGCGCGCACATGCCGACTCACGTCCAAGCCGCGCTTCTCGGGGTCCTGCAGGGTCTGACGGAATTCCTGCCGGTGTCCTCGACGGCGCATCTCATCATCGGCGCCAGGCTCCTGGGCTACGACGACCCCGGCGGCGTCTTCATCGTCATGATCCAGCTCGGATCGGTGCTGGCGGTGATGTGGCTGTATCGCGCGAAGCTCGTTGCGGTCGCCGCGGGACTCCCGTCCAGCCCCGAGGCGCGGCGGTTCGCCGTCATGCTCGGGGCCGCCACGCTGCCCGCGCTGGTCGCCGGGGCGATGTTCGCCGGCTACGTCAAGCAGGTGCTCTACTACAGTCCGCTCGTGATCGCGATCTCGTTCATCGCGGGAGGCGTCGTGATGCTCGCGGCCGATCGCTCGGTGCAGCCGGCGTCGATCGACAGCGTCGACGACGTGCCGCTCGGGAAAGCCGGGGGGATTGGCGTGTGCCAGACGCTCGCGCTGGTTCCGGGCGTGTCGCGCTCGGGTGCGACGATGGTGGGCGGGCTCGCGCTCGGCCTGAGCCGGCCCGCGGCGGCGGAGTTCTCGTTCTTCCTCGCGATGCCCACGATGTGCGCGGCCTTCGCCCACGACTTCCTGGAGGCCCGCTCCTACCTGTCGGCCGGGCGCGGGGGCGAGATCGCGATCGGCTTCGTCGCGGCCTTCCTGACGGCGCTGGTCGTGGTCAGGCCGTTTGTGGCGATCCTGCGCCGTTCGGGGTTCGCGCCGTTTGCCTGGTACCGGATCGCGGCGGGCCTGGCGCTGATCGTGGCGATGTACTCGGGATGGAGATGAACGCGTGATGCAGTGGCTGCGCCGCAGCTTCATCACCGGCTTCTTCGCCATCGTGCCGCTGGTCATCACCGTGCTGGCGCTGGTCTGGCTCTTCAACGCCGTCGACGGCCTGGCGACGCCGATCTACGACCGGATGCTCGGGCGGCACATCCCGGGCCTCGGCGTGCTGTCGACGATGATCGTGCTGCTCATCGTCGGCGCGTTCGCGCGCAACGTGATCGGGCGGCGGATCGTGTCGACCGGCGAACAGTACCTGCTGCGGGTGCCGCTGTTCCGTTCGGTGTACGCGCCGGTCCGGCAGTTGATCGCGGCCTTCTCGCCCGACAACGAATCGGGCTTCAAGCGCGTGGTCCTGATCGAGGGGGCCGACGGCGGGCTGGTGCTGGGGTTCCTGACCAAGGAGTTCTCGGTCGACCGGGGCCGGGGGCCGGAGCCGCTGGTCGCGGTCTACGTGCCGACCAACCACCTGTATCTCGGCGACATCCAGATCTTCGAGCGGGGCCGCGCGTCGTTTCCCGACATCTCGGTGGAAGAAGGCATCCGCATCTTCCTGACCGGCGGGATGGCGCTGCCCCGCCGGATCTCGAGCGCGGCGGCGCCGCCGGCTGCCGGCCGGCGCGGAATGTAACGTAGAATCAGTAACCCTCGAGGATGCGTGTGACGCACACCGTGATTCGCCGCGCGCTGCTGGCGGCCTTCGTCTTCTTCACGTTCCTGATCGCCGCGCCCGGCGCGAGGGCGCAGGCGCCTGCGGGCGCGGCCGCGGCGGTGGGGGAGCGCGGCGGCGGCGAAGCGAGCCTCGTGCTGCCCGATCTGTCGGCGGTCGACTTCAACGGCGTCGACGGGCGGACGCTGCTGATGGGCGGCCTGGTGGTCAGCGGACTGGGCCTGCTGTTCGGCGTGCTCGTCTTCGCGCAGACCAGGAAGCTGCCGGTGCACGCGTCGATGCTCGAGGTCTCGGAGCTGATCTACGAGACGTGCAAGACCTACCTGATCACGCAGGGGAAGTTCATCCTGCTGCTCGAGCTCTTCATCGGCGTGATCATGGTGTTCTATTTCGGCGTCCTGCAGCGGTTCGCGCCCGTGAAGGTGGTCGTCATCCTGCTGTTCAGCCTGGTGGGCATCGCCGGCAGCTACAGCGTGGCGTGGTTCGGCATCCGCGTGAACACGTTCGCCAACTCGCGCACGGCGTTCGCGAGCCTGGGCGGCCGGCCGTTTCCCATCTACGCGATTCCGCTCAAGGCGGGCATGAGCATCGGCATGCTGCTCATCAGCATCGAGCTGCTGCTGATGCTGTGCATCCTGCTCTTCATCCCGGCCGACTACGCCGGCGCCTGTTTCATCGGGTTCGCGATCGGCGAATCGCTCGGCGCCGCGGCGCTGCGCATTGCCGGCGGCATCTTCACGAAGATCGCCGACATCGGGTCGGACCTGATGAAGATCGTCTTCAACATCAAGGAAGACGACGCGCGGAACCCTGGCGTGATCGCCGACTGCACCGGGGACAACGCCGGCGATTCGGTCGGCCCGAGCGCCGACGGCTTCGAGACCTACGGCGTCACCGGCGTGGCGCTGATCTCGTTCATCCTGGTGGCGGTCGCCGATCCGCGCGTGCAGGTGCAGCTGCTCGTCTGGATCTTCGCCATGCGGATCATGATGATCGTGGCGAGCGGCGTCTCCTACTTCGTCAACGACCGGATCGCGCGCGGGAGGTACCAGCACGCCGGCGCGATGAACTTCGAGGCGCCGCTGACGACGCTGGTCTGGCTCACCTCGGCGGTCTCGGTCGCGATCACCTATGCCGTGTCGTGGGTGCTGGTGCCCGGCCTGGGCGACGGCACGCTCTGGTGGAAGCTCTCGACGGTGATCACGTGCGGCACGCTGGCCGGCGCGATCATTCCCGAGCTGGTGAAGGTGTTCACCTCGACCGAGTCGCGCCACGTCCGCGAGATCGTCACCTCGGCCCGGGAAGGGGGCGCCTCGCTCAACATCCTGTCGGGGCTGGTCGCCGGCAACTTCAGCGCGTACTGGCTCGGTCTGGTGATCGTCGGGCTCATGTCGATCGCCTACTGGGTGAGCCTCGCCGGCCTCGGCACGCTCATGCAGGCGCCGGCGGTGTTCGCCTTCGGCCTGGTCGCGTTCGGGTTCCTCGGCATGGGGCCGGTGACGATCGCGGTCGACTCCTACGGCCCGGTGACCGACAACGCGCAGTCGGTGTTCGAGCTCTCGGTCATCGAACAGCGGCCGGGCATCCGCGAAGAGCTGCGCCGCGAGTTCGGCCTCGACGTCGACTTCGAGCGGGCGAAGCACCTGCTGGAGGAGAACGACGGCGCCGGCAACACGTTCAAGGCGACGGCCAAGCCGGTGCTCATCGGCACGGCGGTGGTCGGTGCGACGACGATGATCTTCTCGATCATCGTGCTGCTCACCGACGGGCTGACGCGCAACACGGAGATGCTGTCGATCCTGCACCCGCCGTTCCTGCTCGGATTGATCACGGGCGGCGCGGTGATCTTCTGGTTCAGCGGCGCATCGGTGCAGGCGGTCACGACCGGCGCCTATCGCGCGGTGCAGTTCATCAAGGCGAACATCCGGCTCGACGGGGTCGAGCGGGCCTCGGTGGCCGACAGCAAGCGCGTCGTGGAGATCTGCACGCAGTACGCGCAGAAGGGCATGCTCAACATCTTCCTCGTCGTGTTCTTCGCGACGCTGGCGTTCGCCTTCTACGAGCCGTACTTCTTCATCGGCTACCTGATTTCGATCGCGCTCTTCGGGCTGTACCAGGCGATCTTCATGGCCAACGCGGGGGGCGCGTGGGACAACGCCAAGAAGATCGTGGAAGTGGAGCTGCAGACCAAGGGGACGCCGCTGCACGCGGCGACGGTCGTTGGTGATACAGTGGGCGACCCGTTCAAGGACACGTCGTCGGTCGCGCTGAACCCGGTGATCAAGTTCACCACGCTGTTCGGGCTGCTGGCGGTCGAGCTCGCGGTGACGCTGACGGCCGACACCGGGCCGTGGCTGACCCGCTCGCTGGCGGCGGCGTTTTTCGCTCTTTCGCTGGTGTTCGTGTGGCGATCGTTCTACGGCATGCGGATCCGCGGGAAATCGGCGGCGGGACTGAGCCCGGCGGGGCCGTCCGGACGCGCCGGCGCGGACGCCAACGGCCGGGGGGGGCGGTCGGGCGGCGCCGACGGGGTGGCAGCGGACGAGGCGGTGCGGGACCGGCGCCGGGATGCCGCGCCGCTGTCCATTTCGGGATTTCCGGTGTCTAATCCCGAGAGAAACTTTCGTTGACTCTCAGAATTTGACCTGACTATAATCGCCGTCTTTGCCGGGCTGTAGTTATCGTCGAGCCGGCTGAGATTCCCAGACAGATCCGAGGAGGGGCGTTCCGTGCCGCGTGACCTATTCGCTGAAGATCCGTCGCTCAAGTTAGGCGCCAAGAAGTGGTACACGCTGCCACTCTCGATCCTCATTCACGTGGTGATCATCGGGGCAGTGGTCATCATCCCCCTGATGGCGACGGATGTTCTGCCAACGCCGCCGGGCATGATGGCCTTCGTGGCGGCGCCGCCGCCGCCGCCGCCTCCGCCACCACCGCCGCCGCCGCCGGCGAACACGCCGCCGCCGCCGCAGCCGACGTCGAACCCGTCGGCCGCGCCGATCGAAGCGCCCGCCGAGATCAAGCCCGAGGCGCAGATCGTCCGGAACGAGGGGATCGAGGGCGGCATCATCGGCGGCGTGCAGGCCGGCGTCGTCGGCGGCCTGCTCGAGGCGCCGCCGCCGCCGCCACCGCCGCCGCCGGCGGCGCCGGTACGCGTGGGCGGACAGATCAAGGCGCCGCAGCGCGTCCGCAACGTCGACCCGGTCTACCCGCAGATCGCCCAGTCGGCCCGCGTGCAGGGCGTGGTGATCATCGAGGCGACGATCGGCCCCGACGGGCGGGTGCAGAACGCCAAGGTCCTCCGCTCGATCCCGCTGCTCGACCAGGCGGCGCTCGATGCCGTGCGGCAATGGCAGTACACGCCGACGCTGCTCAACGGCGTGCCGGTGCCGGTCATCATGACGGTGACGGTGAACTTCACGCTCCGGTAGATCGCCTTTCGCTCAACGCTGACGTCGAATTTTCGCAACTCTTGTCTGAGATGGAGGATGGACCGTGGATCTAATCGAAATGTGGGGAACGATGGGAGCGGTGGCCAAGGGCGTGGCCGTGGTTCTCTTCATCATGTCAATGTGGTCGTTCGGCGTCGCGGTCGAGCGCATCTTCACCTTCGTTCAGGCGCGTAGCCAGTCGAAGCTGTTTGCACCCCAGGTGGCCAAGCACCTCAAGGAAGGCCGCCTGAAGGAAGCGATCGCCCTCGCCTCGTCGAAGAACTACCGCTACAGCCACCTGGCCAAGGTGGTCGGCGCCGGCCTCCAGGAATACCAGTTCCAGATGGAGAGCGGCGGCGGGCTGTCGCGCGAGGACCTGATGGACACGGTGCGCCGCTCGATTCAGCGCGCGTCGGCGCTCACCGCCAACGACCTGAAGAAGGGCGTGCCCGCGCTGGCCACCATCGGCTCCACGGCGCCGTTTGTCGGACTGCTCGGCACCGTCGTCGGCGTCATCAACGCGTTCCAGGGCATCGGCGCGAGCGGTTCGGCCGGCATCGGCGCCGTCTCGGTCGGCATCTCGGAAGCACTCGTCGAGACCGCGCTCGGCCTCGTCGTCGCCATTCCGGCGGTGTGGTTCTACAACTTCCTCACCGGCCGCGTCGAGTACTTCAACGTCGAGATGGACAACTCGTCGTCGGAGCTGGTCGACTTCTTCATCAAGAAGACGGCCTAAGAGAATCGGGTTCCAGGGCTCAGAGTGCCGTGTGCGGCGCTGGTTCGCTGCACCGCACCCTGAGCCCTGCACGCTGAACCCCGAACGCTTTACTAGGAGTATTTCGTTATGGGTATGGACCTTGGCGGCGCCAAAGGCGGGGTCAAATCCGACATCAACGTGACGCCCCTCGTCGACGTGATGCTGGTGCTGCTCATCATCATGATGCTCATCGCTCCCATGCTGCAGCAGGGCGTCGCGCTCACACTGCCGGTTGCCGCCAACACCCTCGACAAGCCGGAGACCTCCGAGCAGACGGTCATCGCCGTCGCGAAGGACAAGACGCTGTACGTCAACGCGAAGTCGGTGCTCGAAGAGGACATGGCCGACCGCGTGAAGGAGATCCTCGAGCAGCGCACCGAGAAGATCGTGCTGATCAAGGCCGACGAAGAGGTCGACTACAGCGCGGTGATGGCCGCGATGGATCAGCTGCGCAAGGCCGGGGTCGAGGACATCGGCCTGATCACGGACCCGAAGAAGGCTCCGAACGCGCCGGCGGGAGGCCAGTAATGTCAGCGCACAAACACCTCGGCGCGGACGCCGTCTACAAGGCGGAGATTCCGCACGCCACGGCGGACATGAACGTCACGCCGATGATCGACGTGCTGCTCGTGCTGCTCGTCATCTTCATGTCGGCCCTGCCGCTCACGCAGAAGGGCGTCGACATCAACATCCCGGCGGAGACCAAGTCGGGCGCCGACACGGCCACCGACGTCAACCAGATCGTGCTGGAATACACCGCCGACAAGCGGATCGCCGTCAACAAGCAGGACATCCTGCTCAACGACCTCGAGTCGCGCCTCCGCCGCATCTTCGAAGAGCGCAAGGACAAGACGATGTTCATCGTCGGCGACGGCTCGCTGAAGTACTCGGACATCATCGCCGTCATCGACGCGGCGAAGGGCGCCGGCGTCGAAAAGGTCGGCATCGTGACCGAAGGGATGCGCCGCGCCGCGGGTGCCAGCTAGATCCGCGCCGGCACGACGCGACAGATCGAAGGGCCGTTCCGCACCGCCGCGGGACGGCCCGTTCTCGTCTTTGGTCGCCGATCTCCCCCGTCGGCTGCCCCGGTGAAGACGCCGCCGAGGCCAGCTGGTTCCCGAACAGCCGTACACGCCCATTCGAGCGGGTTGTCCTGCCCGCGGCGCACTCTCCCTGCGGCAGGCCGTCCCGGCGTCCGCGAGCCCGCGATTGGCCTCGATGGCAGGCGCGCCGCCGGCGTTGCCTCGATCGGTCGTGCCTCCTCGCAACGAGTCGGCGAAATGTTGCCGCTGACAGACGCCCTGATGGACGGCGCCGGCGTGGAGTCGCGCCTTCGGCCCTGGCCGTTCCGGTCAGACGCTTCCCAGTGTGAAGGACGCGGCGCAGCCCGCCAGGCTTGCACGTACGACCACAGGCCCGTGCCGCCGCGCCGCATGGCCCTGTCCGCCGGCAGGGATCGCCGGCGTGCCCAGACTCCTCCGACGCGTGGGTGTCCCCCCTCACGCAGCCATCGAGCGCTCGGGATACCCGGGCGGTGGGCAACGCGCCTCCCCTCGGCGCCCCTCGTGGCGCCGAACGCGTCAAGAACCGCCGCCTGCGGTAACGCGTGGGGCTGGATGCCTGGCGACGACGGCTGACGACTGACGGCTGGCTGATGAGGCCGTGCAGACCGTCCCGTTTCCCGCGGAAAAAGAAAGAGCCGCCGGGCTTGCACCCGGCGGCTCTTTCGGCCCTGTTGAGCTTCGCGCGTCCGGCTATTCGGTCCCGGCGCCGGTCGCCTTGCGGCGGCGGATTTCTTCGGCCTGGTCGTGGAGGGTCTCGGCTTCCTTGAGAAGAGCCTGCTGCTTGTCCGGATCCTTCTCGAGGTTGGCCTGCGTCCGCAGCAGGAGGCCCTTGTAGACGAGGGCTTCCATGTACTCGGGACGCAGCGAGATCGCCTTGTCGATGGACGAGAGCCCCTTCTGCACGTTCTCCATCTTCTGCTCGGACGACAGGCGGAAGTTGCTCTGCGCGTTATCCCAGTAGTAAGTCGCGATGGTGAACGGCCCGACCGGGTTGCTCGGCTCCTTGGCCGCACCCTCTTCGAGCGCCTGGATGGTGTGCTCGAAATCGCCCTGGCGGTTGTAGTAGTTGGCCAGCACCGAGTAGATCGCCGGATCGTCGGGTTTCGCGGCCTTGGCCATGAGCAGCACCTTCTCCGCCTCGTCGTACACGCCCGCCTCTTCGTAGAGCCGCGCGAGGGCGATGTAGTTGGCCGGCTCGGCGGGATCGAGCTGGATGAGCTGGATCATGACCGGTTCGGCCTTCGCCGGATCGTTCAGCTTGTCGGTGCCATAGGCGAGCGCCAGGTACTCGAGGGCGCGACGGCCGTAGATCTGGTCGTTGGGATCGGCCGAATTGAGGGTCTTGTCGGCGCAGGTCTGGTACGCCACGACGGCCTTCTCGAGCAGGGCATCGTTCTCCGGGATGCGCTCGCTGGTAATCTTGTACTGGTTGTCGTAGCTGTTGCCCAGGAAGAAGTAGGCGAGGCCTTTTTCGGGGTCGTTGGCCACGACCTCCTCGTACAGCCCAGCCGCCTTCTTGTAGTCCTGCTTCTGGTAGGCGCTGTTGGCATCCTTGAAGACTTTCTGCGCCTTCAATTGACCCCACTGGCCGCAGCCTGCCGCCGCGACGCTGACCAGGGCCAGCATCGCGAGAGTGCGCGACGCCCCCGACAAAGCACGCATGGAGCCCCCTTTATGGCCGTGATTCCGCATGACTCGATATCCTTCTACAGGGCGAGGAAAATTGCCGTGGCCGAAACCGGGCCAGTATAGTGAAGCCAGAAAACACAAGTCAAGGCAATCGCCCGGTATTCCTTTAGACACCGGTTTCCATGATTCGCTTCGAGGATCTGCTTGAAAAAGTGAGGGCTTACAGCCCCGACGCCGATGTCGAGCTGCTCCGGCGGGCCTATGTGTTCTCGGCCTTCGAGCACCGGGGGCAGGTCCGCCATTCGGGCGAGCCGTACCTCATCCATCCGCTGGCGGTCGCCGACTTCCTGGCCGACATGAAGCTGGACGCCGTGGCGATTGCCGCCGGGCTCCTGCACGACGTCGTCGAAGACACCCTGACCACGATCGAGCGCATCCAGGCGCTGTTTGGCCCGGAGGTCGCCCACGTCGTCGAGGGGGTCACCAAGATCAGCGCCATCCCGTTTGCGTCGAGCGAGGAGCGCCAGGCGGAGAACTTCCGCAAGATGCTGCTGGCGATGGTCGACGACATCCGCGTCATCCTCGTCAAGCTCGCCGACCGGCTGCACAACATGCGCACGCTGAGCCACCTGCCCGACGAGCGCCGCGTGAAGATCGCGCAGGAGACCCGCGACATCTACGCGCCGATCGCCAACCGGCTCGGCATGAGCAAGGTGAAGAACGAGCTCGAGGAGCTCTGCTTCAAGTATCTCGAACCGCAGGCGTACGAGGAGCTGCGGATCCGCGTCGACGCGAAGCGCCGGAAGACCGAGGGACTGATCGAGGAACTGAAGCAGACGATCGCCGCCAAGCTGGCCGAAGCGCAGGTGCCGGTGATCGAGGTCGACGGCCGCATCAAGCGGTTGTGGAGCATCGCCCAGAAGCTGCGCACGCAGCACATCGATCTCGATCAGGTCTACGACTTCCTCGCGCTGCGCATCATCACCCAGAGCGTGAAGGACTGCTACGCGGCGCTCGGCATCATCCACCAGACCTGGTCGCCGGTGCCCGGCCGCATCAAGGACTTCATCGCGATGCCGCGCCCCAACGGCTACCAGTCGCTGCACACCTCGGTGATCAGCGCGCACGGGATGCCGTTCGAGGTGCAGATCCGCACGATCGAGATGCACCGGATGGCCGAAGAGGGCATCGCGGCGCACTGGAAATACAAGGAAGGGCGCACCGGCGATCAGCGCGACGATCGCTACTTCCAGTGGATGCGGCAGCTTCTCGAGGCGCAGCAGGAGGTGCGCGATCCGCGGGAATTCATCCAGAGCCTCAAGGTGGAGCTGTACCCCGAGGAGGTCTACACGTTCACGCCGAAGGGGCTGGTGAAGGCGCTGCCCCGCGGCGCGACGCCGATCGATTTCGCCTACGCGATCCACACCGATGTCGGCCACCAGTGCGTCGGCGCGCGGGTCAACGGCAAGATGGTGCCGCTGCGTTACCGGCTGAAGAACGGCGACATCGTGGAGATCGTGACGACCGCCGGCCACAAGCCGAGCCGCGACTGGCTGAACCACGTCGCGACCTCGCGCGCGCGCAGCAAGATCAAGCACCTCATTCACACGGAGGAAAAGAGCCGGTCGATCGAGCTGGGGCGCAAGCTGTTCGAGAAGGATGCGCGCCGGTACGATCTCAATGTGAAGACGCTGCTCGAAGGCGACGCGTTCGCGAGGCTGCTCGTCGACTTCGGCGCGCAGCGCGCCGAAGACCTGTTTGCCGCCATCGGCTACGGCAAGGTCGCCGCCAAGACGCTGCTGGCCCGGCTGGTGCCCCCCGAGCGCCTCCAGGAGAAGGCGCCGGACGGCATCGTGACCGCCGCGATGCGGCGCGTGTTCGGCAGCGGCAGCGAGGACAAGATCAAGGTCAAGGGATTCGACGACCTGATGGTCTTCCGCGCGCGCTGCTGCAGCCCGATTCGCGGCGAGAAGATCGTCGGCTACATCACGCGCGGGAAAGGCGTGTCGGTTCACTCCGCGACCTGCCCGAACGTCGTCAATCTCCTGTACGATCCCGAACGCCGGATCGACGTCGAGTGGGACAAGGCGCCTGCGGCCGACGGCGCCGCGCGCTACACGGTGAAGCTCACGATGGAGGTCGAGGATCGGAAGGGGCTGCTGGCGGCGGTCAGCGCCAAGATCGCCGGCATCAACACGAACATCCGGAACATGGAGGCGCACACCGACGACGGCGCACGCGCGCGGATCGACGTGACGGTGGAGATCAGCGACTTGAAGCACCTGGAGAAGGTGCTGAAAGCCGTGCGCGGCGTGGACGGCGTGCTGGGCGTGGAGCGCGCGCGGACGTCATAGGCGGGAAGGGCAGGACGGACAGGACCTGCCCTTCCCGCTCATCCGAACGCCGCGATCGCGTCGATTTCGATGCGGGCGTCCATGGGCAGCCCGCTCACCTCGACGGTGGCGCGTGCGGGGAACGGCTCGGCGAAGTAGGTGCCGTAGACCGCGTTCACCGCGGAGAAGTCGGCGAGGTCGGCGAGGAAGATCGTCGTGCGCACGACGTCGGCGAACGTCAGCCCGGCCGCCGCCAGCAGCGCGCCGAGGTTGTCGAGCGCCCGGTGCGCCTGCGCTGCGATGTCGCCGCCGGCCAGGCGGCCGGTGGCGGGATCGAGCGGGATCTGGCCCGAGACGAACAGCAGCCCGCCGGCGCGGAGGGCCGGTGAATAGGGACCGATGGCGGCGGGCGCCTCGCGGCTGGCGACGACCTGCTTCATGGCGCGGAACCGTCCAGGCGCGTCAGGCGGCCTTCGACACCTTGCCCGATCGCAGACAGCGCGTGCACACGCGGATGCGGCGCACGCCGCCGTCGATCATCGCGCGCACCCGCTGCAGGTTCGGCTCGAACCGGCGCGGGCTCACGTTGTTGGCGTGGCTGTGCTGCCGGCCCACGACCGGCCCACGGTGACAGATATCGCAACGCTTCGCCATGAGATGCCCCTGACCAGACCGCCAGACCCGTCGTGCTTCAGATCGCCCAAACCCCGAGTATACCGGGCTGTCACGGCACTATCAAGCGCGGCGCCGGCGAGTCTTCCAGATCTTCCGTTTCGTCGGGAAGGCCGCCGGCGATGCGCCTGATCAGCCCGATGAAGGCGTCGGGCGGCTCGGACGCCGAAGCGCGCGTGGCGCTCGACGCCTCCGCGAGCCGCCGCAGCACGACGCCAGCGTCTCGTTCGAAGGCGGTGCCGCCGCCGTGCGGCCCGGCCGCGCCCCGGATCGCCGGCATCATTGCCGCTGCGAGCCGTCGCGCGACAGGCGACGCGGGCTGATGCTCGTAGATGACCCCCCGCAGCGAAGTCTCGAACGTCGCCGCCAGTGCGGTCGCCGCCTCCTCGACGTCGGCGTCGATCGGCGCCTGCAGTTCGGGCGCCTCGTACCGCGCGAGAAACGTCGCGATGGCGGCAAACAGCGCCGACTGCCGCCGATTGAGATCGCGCATGGAGGCGGCGAGCCGCCCGATGTCGCGTTGTTGCCGCCGCACGACGGCGGCCGCCGGATGCTCGCGCGCCGCCGCGAGGTAGGCACAGTCGGGCGGACAGCGGATCTCCGTCAATCGCCTGGTCCCGCAGCACACCGGACAAATCCGCCTGCCGATCGCCGGGCATTGTCGGCGCGCGCGGCGCTCGCCGCAGAGAGGACACGACACGCCGATATTGTATAATCTCCCTTGAAACCACCAGGAACTCATCGGAACGCGCCTTGCAGCGCCGCGCGCGTGCGGCTGCCGTGGAGGCCGTCCCGTCTGCCAGCGAGCCGGCGGCCGGTGAGTCGATCCCATGCGTGACACGGTGCGCCGCGAATCATCCGCCGTCGAGTACTTCAAGGACCTGGTCGACGGCGCGCTTGCGCATCAGCGGATGGCCGCCGGCGAACTCACCGCGTTCTATGTCGTACAACTCCTGACCAGCTTCGTGGCCCGCCGCGCCGGCGACGACGAGCCGCTCGCCTTGAAGCTCGCGCGCGCGATGGACGAGTGCGGGCTGCGGCAGCGACGCAGCCTCAGGGCGATCGGCGATCTGTCGCTGTTCGTCTCCGGCTTCTTCTCCGGATCGTTCAGGCGGCGGCTCGTCGATGTCGGCTACTACGCCGCGATTGGCGGCTACGCCTACCTCGCGCTGAGCCGCGACGGGGCCGACGCGCTGGCGCCGGTCTTTGCCGAGCTGGCCGACAATTTCGGCGGCTTCATCGACGTGCTCGGCGAAGTCAGCGAACGGACGTCCTGCGCGACCAACGCGGATCTGCTCCGGCTCTACGAGAAGTGGCTCGAAACCGGCAGCGCCCGGAGCGGGCAGCGGCTGGTCGAGCTGGGCGTGGTGCCCAATCTTTCTCTCCTCCGATCGACGACGCGCCTCCAGTAAGCCGTCGCGAAGGCGGCACACCCCAGCGGTTTCTGCGACACGCCAGCCGTCCACCGCCGGTGACACACCGGACTGGGCGGAGTCCGAACCGAAGACGCAGCTGCGGCGTCTAACCTGAAACCGAATTTTTGAACGATTGGTCGATTTTCTTGATCGCCGGGCCGTAAGTCGCTATATTTCATGGCCCTTGTTCGCACAGCTTCTCTCGGGGTGCGCGCGGAGAGCGGACGTATCGATTGCCGGAATCTTCCCGGGCCACGCATGATTCACCATCGGCAGGCGTGGTCGGGTGAGTTCTGACTGAGAATTAGCGCTGGCCTGAGATTTGCAGGCCCGCTGGCAACATTCGGCGGAGTCCCCCGACCGTCGGGGGAGGTGGGAAGGAGCGGCGTCATGAAGGGAACGGAAAAGACCAGCAGCGGGGGCGCGACGACGACCTCCCGCTATCGAGAATTGAAGCAGATGCTCGAAGACCGGCGGCGTGAACTGCAGGCGGAAGTGCAGGGCAAGATGAGGGGCGTGCGCGAGGAAGGCACCTGGGGCGGCAAGCTCAACGAGGTGCTCGACGCGGTGGAGAGTTCGGAAGCCGACATCCAGGAAGACATCGAGTTCGCGTTGATCCAGATGAAGTCGGAGACGCTCCACAAGATCAACGATGCGCTCGATCGCCTCGAACAGGGGAACTACGGCAACTGCTACGAGTGCGGCGCGGAGATCGCCGAGAAGCGCCTTCGCGCGCTGCCCTTCGCGGTCCGCTGCAAGGACTGCGAGGAGGCCCGCGAGGCCGCCGAACAGCGGCAGCGGCAGATGTCGCAGCGCCGCGGGGCCTCGTCGCTCTTCCTCGACATGTAAGCAGGCGTCCCTGGCGTCGGGGCTCCGCCGGCGGCGGAGCCCACCTCCCCACTGGCAGTCCTCCCGGGTGCCATCCGGCCAGGTGGCCGCCGATCGCCTGGTGTTCCCGGGCTCGCCAGGAGCCCGGAACACCGGACGACATCACACAAAAGGACTCCCGCCATGAGCGATCCACTCGAGAGCCTCGCGACCGACGGCCCCGCCAACGGCGATCGGCCGCCGTCGATCCCGGCCGAGCTGCCGATCCTTCCGCTTCGCGACACGGTGCTCTTCCCCAATTCGTTCATGCCGCTCGCCGTGGCGCGCGAGAGCTCGGTGCGGCTCATCGACGATGCGATCGCGAACGGCAAGCTGATCGCGGTCTTCACGCAGCGGGACGCCGCCATCGAAGAGCCTGGGCAGGCCGACCTCTACGCGGTCGGCACGGCCACTCACATCCACAAGATGTTCAAGCTGCCCGACGGCAGCCTGCGGCTGATCGTCCAGGGGCTGGCGCGCCTGCGTCTCGAGGAGCTGGTTTCGTCGCATCCGTACCTGCGCGCCCGGGTGAGCACGGCGACCGAGGAGTCCAACGACGCCGATCGGCTGGAGATCGACGCGCTCGCCCGCAACATCAAGACGAACTTTCAGCAGGTGGTCTCGCTGTCGCCGCTGCTCTCCGACGATCTCCAGACGCTCGCTTCCAACATCGTCGAGCCGGGCCGTCTGGCGGACTTCATCGCCTCGTCGCTGTCCACCATCAGCAGCGCCGTCAAACAGGAAGTGCTCGAGACGCTCGACATCCGGACGCGGATGGACAGCCTCAACCGGATCCTGATCAAGGAGCTGGAGGTGCTCGAACTCGGCTCGAAGATCCAGTCGCAGGTGCAGTCTGAGGTCGGCAGGAACCAGCGCGAGTACTTCCTGCGCGAGCAGATGAAGGCGATCCAGAAGGAGCTCGGCGAGGGCGACGAGCAGACGAAGGAGATCGAGGAGCTTGGCGAGAAGATCGAGGCCGCGGGGATGCCCGAGGCGGTGAAGAAGGAGGCGCTGCGGGAGCTCGATCGGCTCTCGAAGATGCCGGTGGCGGCCGCCGAGTACACCGTGTCGCGGACCTATCTGGACTGGCTGATCGCGCTCCCGTGGAGCCGGCGGACCGAAGAAGTGATCGACCTGCCGAAGACCAAGGGGGTGCTCGACGCCGATCACTCGGGCCTGGAGCGCGCGAAGGACCGGATTCTCGAATACCTCGCCGTCCGGAAGCTGAATCCCGACGTGAGGGGGCCCATCCTCTGTTTCGTGGGGCCGCCCGGCGTGGGCAAGACGTCGCTCGCGCGATCGGTCGCCACCGCGATCGGGCGCAAGCTGGTGCGGGTATCGCTCGGCGGCATGCGCGACGAGGCGGAGATCCGCGGGCACCGGCGCACCTACATCGGCGCGCTGCCCGGCCAGATCATCCAGGGGCTCCGCCGCGCGGAATCGAAGAACCCGGTGTTCGTCCTCGACGAGATCGACAAGCTCGGTTCGGATTTCCGCGGGGATCCGTCTTCGGCGCTGCTCGAGGTGCTCGACCCGGAACAGAACAATTCGTTCCGCGATCATTATCTGGACGTGCCGTTCGATCTGTCGGAGGTGCTCTTCATCACCACGGCGAACGTCCTCGATCCGATCCCGCCGGCGCTGCGCGATCGCATGGAAGTGCTCGAGATCGCGGGCTATACCGAAGAGGAGAAGCTGCGGATCGCGATCGACCACCTGGTGGATCGGCAGGTGAAGAACCACGGCCTGGGGGCCGACTACCTGCAGTTCACGCCCGCCGCGCTGCGGCAGATGATCCGCGGCTACACGCGCGAAGCGGGCGTGCGCAACCTCGAGCGCGAGATCGGCGCGATCTGTCGCAAGGCGGCGCGCCGGCGCGCCGAGGGCGACGAGACGCCGATCGTCGTCACGCCAGAGCTCGTCGTCGAGATGCTCGGGGCGCCCCGATTCCTCGACGAGGAGATGGAGGAGCGGACGAAGGATCCTGGCGTGGCAATCGGTCTGGCCTGGACGGCGGCGGGGGGCGAGGTGCTGTTCATCGAGGCGTCGCGGATGGCCGGCGGCGGCTCGCTGACGCTGACCGGACAGCTCGGGGAGGTGATGAAGGAATCGGCGCGCGCGGCGCTGTCGTGGCTGCGCGCCCACGCGAAGGAATACGCCATCGATCCCGACTTCTTCGCGAAGGCCGAGATGCACGTCCACGTGCCGTCGGGCGCCATTCCCAAGGACGGTCCGTCGGCGGGCGTGACCATCGCCACCGCGATGGCCTCGGAACTGACCGGCCGTCCCGTGCGCGGCGATCTCGCCATGACGGGCGAGATCACGCTGTCGGGCCGCGTCCTGCCGATCGGCGGCGTCAAGGAGAAGGTGCTGGCGGCGCGGCGCCACGGCATCCGCGAGGTGATCGTGCCGCGGCAGAACGCGAAGAACGTGAACGAGGATCTCACCCCCGAGCTGAAGGAGGGCATGACGATCCATCTCGTCTCGACGATAGACGAGGTGCTGGCGCTCGCGCTGACGCCCATCTCGAGCGACGTGCTGCCCGCGAAAGCGCCGAAGGAATCCAAGTTGGCGCCGCGGCCGTCCGCGCGCCCGTAGCGCCGGCGCGCGGACGTGGGCGTTGCCACCATCCATGCCGCCCGGTATCACATCGATATCGGGCGGCACGTGTTTCCCACCGCGAAATATCACCTGGTTCGCGACCGTCTCCTGGAGACCGGCGTGCTCGCCCCCGGCGACCTCGTCGAGCCGCAGCCGGCGGCGTGGGAGGATCTCGCGCGCGTTCATGCCCGCGAGTATCTTCACGCGCTGCGAACCGGCGCGATGACCCCCGACGAGATCGCGCGGCTCGAGCTGCCCTGGTCCGAGGAGATGGTCGAGGGGTTCCGGCTCATGGTCGGCGGCACCATCGAGGCCGCCCTGCTCGCGTGCGGCCCGGAGGCGTCCGGAACACGGAGCCGGGAATCGGGATCGGGATGGGGGCCGGGATCGGGGATCGCCTGCCATCTCGGCGGCGGGCTGCATCATGCCTATCCGGGCCACGGCGAAGGATTCTGCCCGTTCAACGACGTCGCCGTCGCCGCCCGCGTCCTGCAGTCGCGCGGGCTCGCGCGGATCGGGATCATCGACCTCGACGTGCATCACGGCAACGGCACGGCATTCATCTTCGAGTCGGATCCCGAGGTCTTCACCTTCTCGATGCACCAGCAGCACAACTACCCGATGTTCAAGCCGCGCGGCTCCCTCGACATCGGACTCGCCGACGGTACACACGACGCCACCTATCTCGCCAGGCTCGACGCGGCGCTCCCGGCCGTCGTCGCCCACCGTCCTCGCTGCGTGTTCTATCTGGCCGGCGCCGATCCCTACGAGGACGATCAGCTCGGCGGCCTGCGGCTGACGATGGCCGGCCTGCGCACACGCGATCGGATGGTAATGCGCAGCATCCGCCTCGCCGGCATTCCGCTGGTCGTCGTGCTCGCCGGCGGATACGCCCGCCATGTGGACGACACGATCGCAATCCACGCGGCGACGGTCGAAGAGGCCGTGGAAGTACAATCCGCCGGATGATCATCCCGTTCCTCCTGACCCTGGTGATCCAGGCGGCCGTGGCGCCCTCCGGAGGAGCGGGCGCGGAAGCCCCCTCTGCGACTGCGCCGCGGATCGAAGCGACCGTCGAGATCGACGGCCGTCTGGACGAGCCCGCGTGGTCGCAGGCGGCCAGGCTGACCGATTTCAGGCAGCGCATTCCGATCGACGCCAACGGCGGCGGGCCGGCAACGGAGCGCTCCGAGGTCCTGATCTGGTATTCACCCGAGGCGCTGCACCTCGGCGTCGTCGCCCGCGACAGCCAGGCCGCATCGATTCGCGCGAGCATGGCGCGCCGCGACGGTCTCGATCAGGAGGACACCGTCTCGTTCTACCTCGATACGTTCAACGATCGGCGGCGCGCATTCGTGTTCACCGTCAATCCGCTCGGGGCGCAGCAGGATGGCGTGCAGAGCGAGGGCGGCGGCGGGGGCGTGGGAGGTGGCGGGGGCTCTGGCGGATCGCTCGATCGCAGCCCCGACTATCGCTTCGATTCGGCCGGCCGACTGACCGAACTGGGTTACACGGTGGAGGTGCGCATCCCGTTCAAGAGCCTGCGCTATCCAGGCAATGGTCCGCAGCGCTGGGGGTTCAACGTCAGCCGGAAGGTGCAGCGGACGGGCCACGAGGATACGTGGGCCGAAGTGCGCCCGGGGGCCAGCTTCCTCGCGCAGGCGGGAATGCTCGACGGCATTCACGACTTGCGGCGAGGCCTCGTGACCGAGATTCAGCCGTTCGCGACCGGTGCCCGCGGCGGCGCGCGCCTGCAGTCGGGCGCCTTCGAGCGCGGGGCGCTGACCGGGAGCGGCGGCGTGAACGGCCGCCTGGGGTTCACGAACCTCTCGATCGACGCGACCGTGAATCCCGATTTCAGCCAGGTGGAATCGGACGCCGGCGTGGTGACGGTCAACGAACGGTTCGCGCTCTCCTTTCCCGAGAAACGGCCCTTCTTCCTCGAGGGGATTGAGCTGTTCTCGACGCCGAACCGCCTCGTGTACACGCGCCAGATCGTGAACCCGGCCGCCGGCGGAAAGCTCACCGGCAAGGTCGGCGGCTTCAGCATCGCGCACCTGACGGCCCTCGACGAGAAGGCTGCCGGCGACGCGCTGTTCAACATCACGAGGCTTCGCCGCGATTTCGGCCGCAGCTCGCTCGCCGGGCTCACCTACACCGACGAAGTATCGGATGGAACCTCCAACCGCGTGCTCGCGGGCGACGTGCGGCTCGTCTTCCGGCGGCTCTACTACGCACAGGTGCAGCTCGGGCGATCGTGGAGCGGGACGCGCGGCCTCGAGACCACCTCGCCCATCTGGAACGTCATCTACGATCGGACCGGCCGCGTCTGGGGCTTCCACTACGAAGTGAACGGCGTGGGCGAGCAGTTCGAGTCGCGTGCCGGCTTCGTCCCGCGGCGCAACTTCGTCCAGGCGCGCTATTGGCAGCGGCTGACCTACGACGCGCCGCGCGGTGCGCTGGTTGAGCAGCTCAATGTCCGTTTCAATCCGAGCCGGACCTGGAACTACGGCGAGTTCCTCGAGAGGCGTCCGATCGAGGGCGAGGATTCCTTCGTGGTGCAGACGCGCCTGCGCGGCGGCTGGAGCGTCAACGCCGATGCAGGCTGGCAGTACTACCGTCTCGATCCGGCGGACTACCAGGATTACGAGATTCAGCGGCAGGGCGTGCTGGAGCCGTTTCTCCCCCCGGCGAGTCTCGAGGGGCTGTTTGCCGCCTCGGTGAGCGTCGACACGCCGGCATTCCAGATGTTCACGGGCTCGGTCGATCTTGCCCGCGGCGAGGTGCCGATCTTCGCCGAGGCCTCGGCCGGCCGCGAGACGCGGCTGTCGACGGCGCTGGCGTTCAGGCCGGCATCATCGATGCGCGCAGAGGTGTCAGCGACCGTTTCGCGCATCGCGCGGCAGCGCGACGGCTCGCCCTACGCGAGCACGACGATCCCGCGCCTGAAGATCGAGTATCAGCCCCAGCGGACGCTGTTCTTCCGGATCGTTGCCGAGTATCGATCGGAGCGCCGGGAGGCGCTGCTGGCGAGGGATTCGACCTTGCCCATCTACGTCGGCGGCGTCCCGCGGCCGGCGCAGCAATCCAACGGCCTGCGCGTCGACTGCCTGGCCTCTTTCGAACCGACACCCGGCACGGCCGCCTACATCGGCTACGGCGCCGCGCTGGCACCCGATCGCGCCGGTTCGCTCGGCGATCTCAGGCGCACGGCGGACGGGTTCTTCGTGAAGGTGGCGTACCAGATCCGCCGCTGATCCTGGTCCGGCCGCGATTGCCGCGCGAGGCCGCCACGCAGCCTCGGGCCGGGGCGCCGCTTCGACGCGGCCGGCGCGTCGCGGCCAGGGCGTGTCACAGCAGCGTCAGGCCGTACGCGGTCTTCAAGTCGACGATTTCGCCGCGGGCCACCATCCCCCGTGCAGCGTCGATCGTGAAGGCCTGTGCGTAGATCTCCTCGTCTTCATCCGGGTGATGCGGCGACTCCGCCGGCGGCTGCTCGAGGTCGGAGACCCGGAAGAACATCAGTCGCTCGTCGCAGTATCCGGGGGCCGGGTAGAAGGCGCCGAGCCGCTCGATGCGACCGGGGCGCAGCGCGATTTCCTCTTCGCACTCGCGCGCGGCCGCCGCTTCGGGAGACTCGCCGGGCTCGATGCTGCCGGCCGGCAGTTCCCAGAGTTCGCGGCCGGCGCTGTGGCGGTACTGCCGTACGAGAATCAGGCGGCCGTCCTCCTGGACCGGGAGCAGCACGACCGACGGGGCGTGCCGGACGGTGGCCACCTCGTGCTCGCGGTCGTTCATCAACGTGACGAGATCGACTTCGATGTCGAACACGCGGCTTCGATAGACGATTGGCATGGCACCTCGCTCGGCGATCTGAAGCCGGCGCGACGACGGTCGGCCTGGCGATCGCCGTGCCGCCGCGGATCGGCCATCTGCGGGCGGCTGCAGCGCAGACGTTCCGATTCTACCGGGCGCGGCGGCGGACTGCCGCCATCCGGGCGGCGGCCGATCAGGCCGGCATCCCGCGCAGTTCGTCCAGGACCCGCTGGAGATCTTCGGGCAGTTCGCTGAAGAGCTCCAGCCGGCGCCCGTCTCCGGGATGGGCGAACGCCAGATGCGCAGCATGGAGGAACGGCCGGTCCAGGCGCGTCACCGCGCGCAGATCGCCGGGCACGCGCCGCCGCACGCCGCCGTACAGGGCATCGCCGACGATCGGATGTCCGATCGCGCTCAGGTGCACGCGGATCTGATGCGTTCGTCCGGTATGGATGGCGACACGCACCAGGGTGAGGGCGCGCAGCGCCTCGGCGCGGACGATCCGCGTGACCGCGGTCCGGCTCCGGCGCGCGCGCGCCGACATCTTCTTCCGGTTCGCGGGATCGCGGCCGATCGGCGTGTCGATGCGCCGGTGCGCCTGCAGGTGCCCCCACACGAGCGCCAGGTATTCCTTCTCGACTTCCCGGTCGCGGAACTGGCGGGCGAGCGCCTCGTGCGCGGCATCGTGCTTCGCGACGACCATCACCCCCGACGTGCCGCGGTCGAGCCGGTGCACGATTCCGGGGCGCTTCTCGCCGCCGATGCCGCTGAGGTCCTTCACGTGGTGCAGGAGCGCGTTGACCAGCGTGCCATGGGCATGGCCGGCCGCGGGGTGCACGACCATGCCGGCGGGCTTGTCGACGACGATGAGGTCGCGGTCCTCGTAGAGGACGCGGAGGGGAAGCGCCTCGGGCTGCGGCGCCGGTTCGATTGGGTCGGGGAGGTCGACCTCGACGTGCTGGCCGGACCTGACCGGCTGATTCGCTCTTCCTCCGCGTCCGTCGACCTGAATCCGGCTCTCCCTGATGAGCCGCTGTACCTGGGAGCGCGAATGGTTCGCCAGCACCGAGACGACGAACTGATCCAGACGCGTGCCGGCGCTCTCTTCGGGAACCCGGAAGGCGGTCCGGGTCAAGCGACCTTGCGCACCCGGCGCGGCTCAGGCGCCACCGAGCGCGCCAGATAGACCAGCATGCCGATGGCGAGCGGCGCCAGGATGACGGAGATGAACTGCGAAGTCGAGAAGATGCCGATGCTGCCGCGCACGTCCCCGCGGTAGAACTCGATGACGAATCGCGACACGGCATAGAGAAACATGTACAGCCAGAACGTGCGGCCGGCGAACGGGCGGCCCTTCTTCTCGGTGGCGAGCAGCACCATGAGGATCGCGAGCTCCGCCCCTGCTTCGTACAGCTGCGTCGGGTGCAGCGGCACGCCGAGCGGCGTGCCGACGTTCTGTGCGGCCGCCGGGTCGGTGAACGTGATCGCCCACGGCACGCTGGTCGGTTTGCCGTAGCAGCAGCCGGCGAACAGGCAGCCGAAGCGGCCGATGACGTGTCCGAGCGCGATGCCCGGCGCGAAGACATCGCAGGTCGTCCACAGCGGCAGGCCGACGCGCTGGATGTACCAGACCGCCACGACGACCGCGAGGATGAGGCCGCCATAGAAGACCCCGCCCGACCGGGCAAGCGTCAGCAGCTCGCGCGGATCACCGAAGAAGGCATGGTAGTTGGTGACGACGAGCAGGAGCTTCGCGCCGACGAGCGCGCTGATGATGATGTAGATGCCCAGGTCGAGGACACGGGCCTCATCGAGCCTGCGATGTCCCGCGCGCACCATCGCGAGCTTCAGGCCCAGCAGGTACGCCGCAGCGAGCAGCAGCCCGTAGGTGTAGACGGTGAGCGGTCCCAGCTCAAGCAGAATCGGATGCATGCGTCCCCGTACCGAGCATATCGATGATCATAACAGCCACGCCAATCGTAATCGCCGCGTCGGCGACGTTGAACGCCCAGAAGTGCCACGACCCCCAGTAGACGTCGACGAAGTCGACCACCGATCCGACCGTGATACGGTCGAGCAGGTTCCCGGCAGCGCCGCCCAGGATGAGCGCGAGACCGGTCCGCGCGGCGAGCTGATGATGCGCGAGGCTGGCGGCGTACAGCCCCACCCCGACGAGCGCGGCGGTGGCGACGATCGCGATTGCCATCGTCTTGAACGGAAAGTCGGCGGCGTTCAGGATGCCGAATGCGGCGCCCTCGTTGCGGACGAGCGTGAAGTCGAGCAGCCCCGGGATGATCGCGACGCTTTCGTGCAGCGCGAGCGACGCGCGAACCATCGCCTTGGTCGCCTGGTCCGCGATCACGATCGCGAGCGGCAGCCACAGCTCGAGGCGGCGCGCCGGCCGCGGCGGGTCGGGAGGGCCGGCGTCGGGCGTCGGCGCCATGGTCTACGGGTTGACCATCTCCGCCAGCGCGTCCTGGCAGCGACTGCACACCCCGGTGAACGCCGGCTCGCTCGATACCGCCGGCACGTACCGCCAGCAGCGTTCGCACCTGACGCCGCCGGCGCGCTCGATCGTGACGCGCATGGGGCCGCCCTCGCCGTGCGCCGCCGGCCCGACCTCCACCTCCGACACGATGAAGAGCATCGGCAGATCGCGCGCGTGGCGCTCGAGCAGCGCCAGGTCCGGCTGGCTCGCCGCGAGCACGACGCGCGCCTGCAGCGAACTGCCGATCCGCTTGTCCTTCCGCAGCGGCTCGATCTCGGCCAGCACCTGCTCGCGAATGGCGATGAGGCGATCCCATCGCGCGGTCAGCTCGGCGTCGTCCAGCGCCTGCAGCGCCTCGCGCGCCGGGAACAGCGCGATGTGGACCGACTCGTCGCGGCCGGCGGGCTGCTCGGGGCGCCGCGCTCCCGGGAGGTGCTGCCAGAGCTCGTCGGCGGTGAACGACAGGATTGGCGCCATCAGCCGCGTGAGCCCGTCGGCCATGATGAACATCGCCGTCTGCGCCGAGCGCCGGCCCGCGGAGCGCGCGGCGAAGGTATAGAGCCGATCCTTCGACACGTCGTTGTAGACGGCGCTCAGATCCACGGTGGCGAAGGAATTCAGCGCATTGAAGATCGCGCCGTACTCGTACGCGTCGTACGCGTCGAGGATGCGGCGTCCCACCCCGGCGTAGCGGGCGAGCACGTAGCGATCGATCTCCTCGATCTGCGCAGGCGGCACGCAATCGGCGGAGGGATCGAAATCGTACAGGTTCGCGACCAGATACCGCATGGTGTTGCGGATCTTCCGATACGCCTCGGTGACGCGGGAGAGGATCTCGCGGCCGAGGCGGACCTCCTGCGTGTAGTCGCTCATCGACACCCAGAGGCGGAGGATGTCGGCGCCGCTCTGCTGGATGATCTCCTGCGGCTCGATCGAGTTGCCGAGCGACTTCGACATCTTGCGGCCGTCCTCGGCGACGATGAAGCCGTGCGTGAGCACCTGGCGGAACGGCGGGCGGCCGCGGGTGCCGAGGCCGACGAGCAGCGAGCTCTGGAACCAGCCCCGGTGCTGATCGCTGCCCTCGAGGTAGATGTCGGCCGGCCACGTGAGCTCGGGCCGGACCGAGAGCACCGCCTCGTGGCTCGAGCCCGAGTCGAACCAGACGTCGAGGATGTTCGTCTCGCGCTCGAGCGCGGTGCCGCCGCACGACGGGCAGGCCAGCCCATCAGGGACGAAGTCCCCGGCGGGCCGCTCGTACCACGCGTCGGCGCCGTAACGCTCGAAGACGGCGGCGGCCCGCTCGACGAGCGCCGGCGTGATCAGCGCGGCGCCGCAGGCGACGCAGTCGACGGCCGGAATCGGCACGCCCCAGACGCGCTGCCGCGAGATGCACCAGTCGGGCCGCCCGGCCACCATGTTGCGCATCCGATCGCGGCCCCACGAGGGGATCCAGCGCACGTCATGGTCGATCGCCTCGAGCGCGGCTTCACGCAGCGTCCTGCCGCCCAGCCCCGATCCCCGCGGCTCGGCTCCCGAGCCGCCGGCCTCCAGCTCCTGCCTTTGATCCAGCCCGATGAACCACTGGCTCGTCGCCAGGAAGATCACCGGGTTGTGGCAGCGCCAGCAGTGCGGATACTGGTGCCGCACGGGCTGCCGGTGCCACAGCCGGCCGCGCGCCGCCAGCGCCGCCTCCACGTTGGGGTTGGCGTCGAACACGCGCTGGCCGCCGAACAGCTCGACCGATTCGAAGAAGTGCCCGCCCGGGTCCACCGGCGCGTAGATCTCGAGGCCGTACGTCGTGCCGGTGTTGAAGTCGTCGGCGCCATGACCGGGCGCGGTGTGAACGGCGCCGGTGCCTGCGTCGAGCGTCACGTAGTGCGCGAGCACCGCGAGCGACGGCCGCGCGTAGAGCGGATGCTGGAAGCGCAGGCGCTCGAGCTCGGCGCCCTTCATCCTCGCAACCGGCGATCCGAAGCTCCGCCCGGTCGCCCCGGCGACCGCCGGGGCCAGCGCCTCGGCTACGATGATTGCGCGGCCGTCGACGTCGTACGCCGCGTAGTCGAAGTCGGGATGGAACGCGATCGCCAGGTTCGACGGAATCGTCCAGGGCGTCGTCGTCCAGATCAGCACCGAGACGGGGCGGCCCGCCAGCGCGGGCACGCGCGCCGCCAGGTCGGGGGCGCTCTCGTGCGAGAGGGGAAACTCGACGTAGATCGACGGCGAGGTGTGATCCTCGTACTCGACTTCGGCTTCCGCCAGGGCCGTGCGGCAGTGAATGCACCAGTGGACCGGCTTCTTGCCCTTGTAGACGAGCCCCCGATCGACGAAGCGGCCGAATGCCCGGACGATCGCCGCCTGGTACTTGAAGTTCATCGTCAGGTACGGCTCGTCCCAGGTGCCGAGAATGCCGAGCCGCTGGAACTGCGCGCTCATCGTGCCGACGAACCGCTCGGCGTAGGCGCGGCAGGCCCGGCAGAATTCGGCCACCGACATGCCGCGCTTCCTCGCGCCGAGCTCGCGATCCACCTGCAACTCGATCGGCAGGCCGTGGCAGTCGTAGCCGACGACGTACGGCGCGTCGAAGCCGGCCATCGAGCGCGACTTCACGACGAATTCCTTGAGGATCTTGTTGAGGGCGGTCCCCATGTGGATGTTGCCGTTGGCGTACGGCGGTCCGTCGTGCAGCACGAATCGCGGCGCGCCGCGCCGGCGCTGGCGGATCCTTCCGTAGAGGTCCATCGCCGTCCACCGGGCGAGCGCGAGCGGCTCGGCCGCGGGCAGATTGGCCTTCATCGGGAAGTCGGTCCGCGGCAGGTTGACGGTGTCTTTCCACTCGGGCATGGGGTATCCCACGATTCTATAATGATCCCGATGCGCGCCACGACGCTCGACAACGGCTTGAAGGTGCTGGTGCAGGAGGAGCACACCGCGCCGCTCGTCTCGGTGTGGTGCTGGTACAAGGTCGGCTCGAAGGACGAGGGACCCGGCCTGACCGGCATCTCGCACTGGTGCGAGCACATGAACTTCAAGGGCACGCGGAACATTCCGCGCGACGAGGTCAAGGGGATCATCGAGCAGTTCGGCGGCACCTGGAACGGCTACACCTGGATCGATCAGACCGCGTACCTCGAGACCGCCTCGCGCGATGCGCTCGATCGGATGCTCTTCATCGAAGCCGAACGCATGGCGAACGGCCTCTACCATCCCGACGACTGCGAGTCGGAGCGCACCGTCATCATCTCCGAGCTGCAGGGCGGCGAGAACGATCCCGATCAGCTGCTCGATCAGGAGCTGACCGCGACCGCGTTCAAGGCGCATCCATACCGCAATCCGACGATCGGCTGGCTGTCGGACCTGCAGACGATGACGCGCGACGACCTCTACGGCTACTACCGCGCGCACTACGTGCCCAACCGCGCCACGCTGGTCGTCGTCGGCGACGTGGAGGCCGACGAGGCGCTGCGGCTGGTCGACCGGCGCTTCCGCCCGATTCCCGCCTCGACCGCGGCGGCGCCGCGCCGCGCGACCATCGAGCCGGAGCAGACGGGCGAGCGGCGCGTGACGCTCCGCCGCGACGGCACGACGGGCTACCTCAAGATCGGCTACCACGCACCGGCGGTGACCGACCCGCAGTTCTACCCGCTCCTGCTGCTCGACGCCGTGCTGACGGGCGCCAAGGGGCTGAACCTCTGGAGCAGCTTTCGCGTGCCGCCGCCGCAGCGCAGCGCGCGGCTCTACCGCGCGCTCGTCGAGCGCGGCCTCGCCTCGTCGATCTCCGGCGCGCTGCTGCCGACCGCCGAGCCGTTTCTCTACGTGGTGTCGGCGACCGCCACGGCGGGCGTACCGCTCGCGGATGTCGAAGCGGCCGCCCTCGACGAGCTCGAGCGCGTTCGGCGCGGCCTCATCACGGATGCGGAGCTGGCGAAAGCGAAGACACAGCTTCGGGCGCGCCTGGTGTTCGAGAGCGACAGCGTGACCAACATCGCGCACCAGCTCGGTTATTTCGAGACCATCGCCGAGGCGCGCGTCATCGCCGACGCCCCGGCGCGCATCGGCACGGTCACCCTTCACGACATCGGCGCCGCGGCGCAGGCGATGCTCACCGCTGCCAACCGGACCATCGGCTGGTTCGATCCGCTGGCGCCCGGCGGGCCGGACGCGGCGAGGCCCGGCCCGATCGCGCGGCCGGCCGCCGCCGCCTTCCGAGCCTGATGGCGACCGCCCTCGCGCCGGCCAGGACGAGACTCGACAACGGCGTCGTCCTGCTCGCGAAGCAGACGACGGCGACGCCGGCGGTGGCCATCAACCTCGCGATACGCGCAGGGTCGGCCGCCGATCCGGCAGGCGGCGAGGGGATGACGTGGCTCCTGTCGCGCGTGATCGATCGCGGCACCGCGGCGCGGTCGGCCGGGGCGATCGCCGAGGCGCTCGACGGCCGCGGTGTCACGCTCGCCATCGGCGTGACGCGGCACCTGTTCTCGCTCGTGTGCACCTGCCTGGCCGATGACTTCGATCCCGTCCTCGACCTGCTTGCCGACGTCGTGACGTCGCCGTCGCTGCCGGATGCCGAGATGGCGACGCGCAAAGGCGAAGTCGTCACCGCCATTCGCCAGGACGAGGACAACCCGGCCGTGCGGGCGACCGAGGCGCTGATGGCCCTGCTCTATCCGCCGCCGCACCCCTACGGCCGCAGGACGAAGGGCTCGGTGGCGCTGGTCGAGGGATTCACGCGCGATCGGCTCGCCCGGCTCTACGCCGAGCGGTTCACCCCGTCGGCGCTGACTGCCGTCGTCGTGGGCGACATCGAGACCGGCCGGGCGCGGGAGGCCGCGGCGCGCGCGTTCGGCGGGTGGCGCAGGCCGGCGGCGCCGCCCCTCGCGGTGCCTTCGCCGCCGCCCGTCTCGGGACGCCGGCGGATCGTCGTGCCGATGATGAACAAGGCTCAGGCCGACATCGCCTACGGCTTCACCGCCATCCGGCGGAGCGACCCCGACTATTACGCCTGCTGGCTGATGAATCACGCGCTCGGACAATATGCGCTCGGCGGCAGGCTGGGCGACAGCATCCGGGAGCGGCAGGGCATGGCCTACTACGTCTCCAGCGCGCTCGACGCGAATGTCGCCGAGGGCCCGCTGACGATTCGCGCCGGCGTGAGCCCCGCCAACGTGGAGCGCGCCGTGGCGTCCATCGACGAAGAGCTGTCGCACGTCCGCGGGGAGGGGCTGACCCCGCGCGAGGTGGAGGCGTCGCGCACCTACCTGATCGGCTCGATTCCGCGCGCGCTCGAGACCAATGCTGCGATCGCCGGCTTCCTGCAGACGTCCGAGCTCTTCGGCCTCGGCGAGGACTACGACGTCCGGCTGCCCGGCCTGCTGCGCGCGGTGACGGTCGACGCGGCAAACGCCGCCGCCCGCCGGCTGGTCGATCCCGACCGCGCCACGATCGTGGTGGCAGGTCCATACGAGGGCGCGTGACCCGGGCGGTCTTCTTCGATGTCGATTTCACGCTGATTCGTCCCGGGCCGATGTTCCGGGCGGAGGGCTACGAGGCGGCCTGCGCGCGCCACGGCATGAGTGTCGACCCGGCGCGGTTCGACTGCGCCGTGGCCGAGGCCGCGCCGGTGCTCGAGGATCCCGGAACCCAGGAATACGATCCCGAGCTGTTCGTGGCCTATACGCGCCGGGTCATCGAGGGGATCGGCGGGACCGGCGCACAGGTGGACGCGTGCGCGCGCGAGATCTACGCCGAATGGGCGGTGTGCCGCCACTTCGAGCTGTACGAAGAGGTGCCGCAGGTGATGCACGCGCTGGCGGCCTCCGGTTTCCGGATCGGGCTGATCTCGAACTCGCACCGGTGCCTCGCGTCGTTCGAATCGCATTTCGAGCTGCACGGCCTCATCGCCGCGGCTGTTTCGTCGTCGGAGTACGGCCTGATGAAGCCGCACCCCGACATCTTCCGGGCCGCGTTGAGGCTCGCCGGCGTGGAAGCCGCGGCGGCGGTCATGGTGGGCGACAACCTGCGCCAGGACGTCGAGGGCGCGCTCGCCGCGGGGATGCGCGCGGTGCTGCTGCGGCGCGGCGCCCTCCCGGCGCCCGACTGCGGCGTTCCGGTGATTCGCTCGCTCGCCGAGCTGCCGGGCCTGCTCGCGGCGAGCTGCCTGTCCCTGCCTGCCGATTCCCGGCCCCCGGCCGAACGCCACCCCGACTGACCTGTTCAAGCTGAAACCGCACGCCAGACCCGCGATCGAGATCGAAGCGCCTGACTGGAACGAGGCGACAACCACCCCGAAACCGGCCCTGAACATCGGGCTTCCCGCAGGGCGTGTCACCGGGACAATCATCGGCGCGTCAGCCGGGAGGCCAGTGCATGGGCCGCCCGCCGAGCAGGTGCAGATGGATGTGGAACACCGTCTGTCCGGCACCCCGGTTCGTGTTGAACACGGTGCGGAATCCACCCGCGGCGATGCCGCGGTCGGCGGCGATGGCGGCGGCGCGGCGGACGAGCTCGCCGACGATCGGGTCGTCGCCCGGCGCGAGATCGCTGAGCGTCGCGATGTGGCGCTTGGGGACGACGAGCACGTGCGTCGGCGCCTGCGGGTTGATGTCGTCGAAAGCGAGCAGGCGCTCGTCTTCGTAGACGATCGAGGCCGGGATCGCGCGTGCGACGATCTTGCAGAAGAGGCAGGCATCGTTCATGGTGTCGTGTGCTCCCTCGGGTCGTCGGAATCGTTCACGTCCGGCGCGCAATGCAGGTGCGCGCGATGCCCTGGAGATCGCGCCTGAAGCCGGCCAGCTCGAGGCCGGGGCTCGCCGCGATGAGCTCCTCGATCTGCACGTCCTGGCCGAATCCGAACTCGAAGATCAGGAATCCCCCCGGCGTCAGCCGCGACGGCGCCTGCCGGATCATGCGCGCGAGCAGTTGCAGGCCGTCGGCGCCGCCGAAGATCGCGATCGCCGGTTCGTGATCGCGCACTTCCGGCTGGAGCGCCGGCTGCGCGGTCTCGGCGACGTAGGGCGGGTTGCAGACGATCAGCTCGAATGGCCCGGCCACCGGCGTGAGCAGATCGCCCCGGACCAACGCCACGCGCCCGGCGACGAGGTGCCGCGCCGCGTTCCGGCGGGCCACCTCGAGGGCCTCGGCCGAGATGTCGGTCGCCACCACCGAAGCTCCCGGCCGTTCGCGCGCCAGCGACACCGCGAGAATGCCGCTGCCGGTGCACGCGTCGGCGATGTGCGCGTGGCCGCCCGGCGGCAGCGCGTCGAGCGACGCTTCGACAATCAGCTCGGACTCGGGACGGGGAATCAGGACCGCCGGCGAGACCTCGAAATCGAGGCCCCAGAATTCGCGCGATCCCGTGATGTAGGGCAGCGGCTCGCGCGCGGCCCGGCGCGCGACGAGTGGCTCGTATCGATCGCGAAATCCGTCGGGCGCCGTGTCGTGCGCCGCCGACAGGAGCGCCGCGGTCTCCCAGCCGAGGACGTGCTCGGCCAGCACGCGCGCCGACAGGTCCGCCTCGGCCGGCGAGAGACCGGCCAGTTGGAGGCGGCCGCTGGCGGCGGCGACGCACGCCTGGATGGTCACGAGATGGCGGTGGCGTCCTTCAGCTTCTCCGACTGGAAGTAGCTGCTGGTGTTGTCGAGCAGCTCGGCGAGGTCGCCGTTGAGCACCTCGGCCAGCCGGTGCGTCGTGAAGTTGACGCGATGATCGGTGATGCGGTTCTGGGGATAGTTGTAGGTGCGGATCTTCTCGGAGCGCTCGCCCGTGCCGACCTGGCTGCGGCGGTCCCTGGCGATCGCATCCTGCTGCTTGCGCAGCTCCATCTCGTAGAGCCGCGCGCGCAGCACCTTCATCGCCTTGGCGCGATTCTTCACCTGCGACTTCTCGTCCTGCTGCGAGACGACCGTGTTGGTGGGCAGGTGGGTGATCCGCACGGCCGAGTAGGTGGTGTTCACGCTCTGGCCGCCCGGGCCGCTCGAACAGAACGTGTCGATCCGCAGATCCTTCGGATCGATCTGGACGTCGACATCTTCGGCCTCTGGCAGCACCGCCACCGTGGCGGTCGACGTGTGGATGCGGCCGCTGGCTTCGGTGGCGGGGACCCGCTGCACGCGATGCACGCCGCTCTCGTACTTCAGTCGGCTGTAGACTCCCCGCCCTTCGATCGTCGCGATCACTTCCTTCATGCCGCCGACGCCGGTGTCGCTCGTCGACATCACGTCCACGCGCCAGCCCTGCCGCTCCGCGAACTTGTTGTACATGCGGAACAGCTCGGCCGCGAACAGCGCGGCCTCGTCGCCGCCGGTCCCGGCCCGGATCTCGAGCACGACGTTCTTCGCGTCGTTCGGGTCCTTGGGCACCAGCAGGATCTTCAGTTCGGCGATCAACGCGTCGCGTCGGGCGCCGAGCGCCTTCATCTCCTCGCGGGCGAGCTCCCGCATGTCGGCGTCGCCGCCGCCGGCGAGCTCCTCCGCCTGCGCGAGATCGGCGGCGACGGTCTTGTACTCGCGGTAGCGCTCGACCAGCAGTTCGAGGTCGGCGAGCGCCTTGGCGCGCTTCCGGTACTCCGCCGCATCGTTCTGCACGGCGGGCGTGCCGAGCAGGTGCAGCAGCTCCTCGTAGCGGCGTTCTTCCGCGTCCAGCTTGTCGAACATCACGTGATCATCCGCCCGATACCGGGGGGAGGAACGCGATCTCGTCGCCGTCGGCGATCGCGCGATCCATGCGCGCGTAGTCGAGATTGACCGCGCTCGAGATCGACCGCTCGTACTGCGCGAAATCGGGGTACTCGCGCGCCAGATCGCGCCAGACCGAGGCAATCGTGGCGCCAGGCGCGATCGGCCGCTCCAGCTCGCCGGCGCCGGCGATGTCCCGCAGCCGCGCGAACAGCCGCACCGTCACGCGCATGCCACACGCTCCGCGTCGGCCCGCGCCGCCTGGTCGTCGGGATCGGCGGTCGCGCCTTCGATCCAGACGTCGCCGCCCTCGAAGTACTCGTGCTTCCATACCGGAGCGATCTGTTTCACGCGTTCGATCGCATAGCGGCACGCCGCATAGGCCTCGGCCCGGTGCGCGGTCGCCACCACGATCGCCACGCTGGCTTCGCCGATCTCGAGCCGGCCGGTTCGATGGTGCAGCGCGAGGCGCGCGGCCGGCCATCGGCCGGCGATCTCGGCCGCAATCCGTTCGAACGCCTTGATCGCCAGCGGCTCATAGGCGTCGTACACGATGTGCTGCACCCGTCGTCCCACGTTGTGATCGCGGACCAGCCCCAGAAACGAGACCACCGCGCCCTGATCGCGGGCGCCGGCGGCGATCGCCTGCACCAGCGGCGCGAGCGCCAGCGGCGCCGGCCCGATGCCGAGCAGCGGGGGATTCATCACCCAACCAGTATAAGACGCCTCTCGCGGTCCGGGCGCAGGCGGCGCTTGAACGTCGCCCGCGCCCGGGCGGCCTTGTGCATGCCGGCGCCTCGCCGGCGCTCAGCCGGAGGTCCGCCAGAAATGATCGAGGAGTGCGGCGCCGCGGCCGATGGCCCTGGCGTGCGCAATCGCGCCGGCGACGTACGCCTGCGCCCGCGCCGCCGCATCCAGGAGCGGACAGCCGAGCGCGAGGTTGGCCGCGACCGCCGCTGCGAACGTGCAGCCGGTGCCGTGCACGCCGCCCGGCGCCGCCATCCGCAGCGTACGGCACTGGTGGAACGTCCGCCCGTCGAACAGCAGATCGACGACCTCGTCGCCAGGCGCGTGGCCTCCGGTCACGATCACCGCCGAACACCCCAGGCCCTGGATCCGCCGCGCGGCCTCTTGCGCATCCCGTGGCGAGCTGATCGCGACGCCGCTCAGCACCTCGGCCTCGGGGACGTTGGGCGTGACCACGAGCGCCCGCGGCAGCAGCTCCGCGCGAAGCATCTGCACGCCGTCGGCGTCGAGCAGCCGGGTGCCGCTCGAGGAGACCATGACGGGATCCACCACGACCTGCGGAAGATCGAGCTGTCCGATGGCGGCCGCCACCGCCTCGACCACCGCCGCGGCGCCGAGCATGCCGGTCTTCACCGCGCGGATCGGAATGTCGGCGGCGATGGCTTCGATCTGGGCGCCGACCAGGTCGGCGCCGAGCACGACGCTGCCGGTGATGCCCACCGTGTTCTGGCTGGTCACTGCGGTGACGGCGCTGCAGCCGTGGACGCCGTGCGCGGCGAAGGTCTCGAGATCGGCCTGCAGGCCGGCGCCGCCGCTCGGATCGCTGCCGGCGATGGTCAGCGCCGCGGGGACGTTACCGGTCCGCACGCCTGACGCCGAAGACGAGCAGGAACTGGAACGGGGGCACCGGCTCGCGCAAGGTCAGCTCGAGACCGGCCCGGGTCGCATCGGCGATCACCGTCTGCGGATCGACGCGTTCGTTGGGCGCGGGTCCCGGACCTCCGCCGCCGGCGTCGTATCCGACAACGCCGATGCGCCCCTGCGGCTTGAGCGAGCGGGCGACATTCCGCAGCACGGTGACCGGCTCGTCGAGCTCGTGGTAGACGTCCACGATCAGGACGGCGTCGACCGCCGACGGCAGGCGCGGGTCGGTCGGCGTCCCGAGCACGGTGCGCACGTTGCGCACGCCTTCCTCCTGCATGCGCCGCTCGACCGCCTCGATCATCTCGGGCTGGATGTCCTCGGCGTAGACGAGGCCATTGGGTCCGACGCGGCGCGCCAGCCGCACGGTGAACCAGCCGCCGCCCGCTCCCAGATCGGCTACGGTGGAGCCTTCGGCGATGTGCAGGGCGTCCATGATCTGATCGGGCTTCTGCCACAGCTCGCGATCGGGCGCCTGGATGAGGCCGAGATCCTGCGGCGGGAAGAGACGGCCCTTCGGTTTGGCCTGCCGGGCGGCCCAGGCAGAGGCCGGCCCGACAAGGGCAGGTCTGATGGCCGGCGCCGCGCCCATCGTCGCACCCGGGGCGGGAGCGGTGGCCCGCACGACGTCGATGCGGCCGGCGATCGCGCCGGCGCCGATGGCGCCGGCCAACGCAAGCGGCACGACGCGCCGGCTCATGGCTCGTCCCCGCCGACGATCCCGCCGCGCGTCATCGCCTCCACCGACAGGATCGCGTCGAGCCGCGCCGCATCCAGCAGGCCGCGCTGGAGCGCGATCTCGCGGACCGGCCTCCCGGTGCGCACCGACTCCTTGGCGATCTCCGCGGTCGCCGCGTACCCGATGTACGGGCTCAGCGCGGTCGCGGCCGCGGTGCTCCGATCCAGCAGTTCGCGGGCGCGCACCTCGTTGGCGGCCATCCCGTCGACGCACCGGACGCGCAGGATGTTCATGGAGGCCCCGAGAATCGTCGACGCGTGCAGCGTGTTCCACGCGATGACGGGCATCATCACGTTCAGCTCCAGCTGCCCCGCCTCGCACGCCATCGTCACCGTCGTATCGCACCCGATGACCTGGAAGCAGACCTGATTGACCATCTCGGGGATCGACGGGTTCACCTTCCCCGGCATGATCGACGAACCCGGCTGCACGGCGGGCAGCACGAGCTCCGACAATCCGGCCCGCGGACCCATGCTGAGGAGCCGCAGATCGCTGGCCACCTTCCCGAGCTCCACTGCGAGCCGGCGCATGGCCCCTGAGTACGCCAGCACGTCCCCCATGCTCTGCGTGACGCGGAACAGGTTGGGCGCGGGCCTGAGGGCCAGCTTCGTGTCGCGCGCCAGGCTGGCAACGACGCGGCGGCGGTACTCGTCGCCGGCGTTGAGGCCCGTGCCGACGGCGGTGGCGCCGATGTTCAGCTCCAGCAGCTGCTCCGACGCATCGGCGACATCCTCGGCGCCGCGGCGGATGCAGGCCGCCCAACCGCCGATCTCCTGGCCCATGGTGATCGGCACCGCGTCCTGCAGGTGCGTGCGGCCGGTCTTCAGGATCGCGCCGAGGGCATCGGCCTTGAGGGCGAGCGCGCCGGCCAGCGCGTGCGCCGAGGAGACCAGCGGGCCGGCGCCGAGCAGCAACGCGAGCCGCGTCGCGGTCGGGTAGACGTCGTTGGTCGACTGGCTCATGTTGACGTGGTCGTTGGGGTGGACGCGCCGGTAGCTGCCGCGCGGCTCGCCGAGCACCTCCGCCGCGCGGTTCGCCAGCACCTCGTTGGCGTTCATGTTGTGCGACGTGCCGGCGCCCGCCTGATACACGTCGACGATGAACTGATCGCGAAGTGCGCCCGACAGGATCTCGTCAGCGGCGGAGATGATGGCGCGCGCGATCTCCGGATCGAGCCGCGCGAGCGCGCCGTTGGCTTCGGCGGCCGCCTTCTTGACCAGGATGGTCGCGGTGACGAGGTCGGCGGGCGCACGCAGCCCGCTCACGGGGAAATTGGCGGCGGCGCGCGCGGTCTGGATGCCGTAGTAGGCGTCGACGGGCACGGCAAGCTCGCCGAGCGGATCGCGCTCGATGCGGGACTCGGCGGCGGGCGCCGGGCGCTGGGCGCTCACGTCAGCTCACGACCTCGGCGACCAGTATACTTCCCGTATGCTGCCGTCGTTCCAGGAGAGCGTCCTCCAACTCATCGTCCGCACCTCCACCGATCTGCCGCCGGATGTCCGCGCCGCGATGAAGACGGCGTTCGGCGCCGAACCGTCCGGCACGCGCGCGGCCCAGGCGCTCACGATCATCGCGCAGAACATCGACCTGGCCGCCGACGGCGAAGGGGCCATCTGCCAGGACACGGGGATGCCGACCTTCGAGCTGCGCGTGCCGGTCGGCGCCAACCAGATCTGGATGCGGCAGCAGATTCGCGAGGCGGTCGCCGAAGCGACCCGGCGGGGCAAGCTCAGGCCGAATTCCGTCGATTCGATCACCGGCGCGAACTCCGGCGACAATCTCGGTCCCGGCACGCCGATCGTGCACTTCGAGCAGTGGGAGCGCGACGAGATCGAGATCCGGCTCATCCTCAAGGGCGGCGGCTGCGAGAACACCAACGCCCAGTACGCCGTGCCGGTCGAGCTCCCGCACCTCGGTCGCGCCGATCGCAATCTCGAGGGCGTGAAGAAGTGCGTCCTGCACGCGGTGTGGAACGCGCAGGGCAAGGGCTGTTCACCGGGCGCCGTGGGCGTCTGCGTCGGCGGCGACCGCACGTCCGGCTACCTGCACGCAAAGGCGCAGCTGTTCCGCACGCTCGACGACGTCAACGCCGATCCGCGGCTCGCCGAGCTCGAAGCGTCCATCATGGCGGAGGTGAACGCGCTGGCGATCGGCCCGATGGGATTCGGCGGCAGGGTGACGCTCATCGGCTGCAAGATCGGGGCGCTGAATCGCCTGCCCGCCAGCTTCTTCGTCTCGGTCGCCTACGACTGCTGGGCGTTCCGCCGGCTCGGCATCGTCCTCGATCGATCGACCGGCGCGATCGATCGCTGGCTGTACCGCGATCCGGCGCGGCCCGCGCACCCCATGCTGGAGCGGGCGGGCTTCGCGCGCACGGGACGCGAGGTCGCGTTGCGAACGCCGCTGAGCGAGGCGCAGGTCCGCTCGCTGCGGGTGGGCGACGTCGTGCTGGTGTCGGGCCGCGTGTTCACCGGCCGCGACGCCGTGCACGCGCATCTGATGAAGCACGATCCGCCGGTGGATCTCCGCGGCTCGGCGCTCTATCACTGCGGCCCCGTGGTGGTGAAGGAAGGGGACCGGTGGCGCGTCACGGCGGCCGGCCCGACGACGAGCATCCGCGAGGAGCCGTACCAGGGCGAGATCATCAGGCGGTACGGCATCCGCGCGGTGATCGGCAAGGGCGGCATGGGTGCGAAGACCCTCGCCGCACTGAAGGACGAAGGCGCCGTGTACCTGAACGCGATCGGCGGCGCCGCCCAGTTCTACGCGCGGACGATCGCGCGCGTCGACGGCGTGTCGCTGCTCGATCTCGGGACGCCCGAAGCGATGTGGCATCTGACGGTCGAGGACTTCCCGGCGATCGTGACGATGGACGCCCACGGCAACAGCCTGCACCAGGACGTGGAGCAGGAATCGGGCGAGCATCTCGGCGCGCTGGCGATGGGGCCCGGGCCGGGCCGCTAACGAGGAAAGAGCCTGAGCGCCGGCCGCGCGTAACCGTGTTCCATGGCCGCGACGTCGAGATCCAGCGTCTCGAGATCGGCGATCGCCAGCAGCGGAAACGGCGAGAGCCCGTCGGCATCGGCGGTCTTCAGATAGCTGCCGCAGGCCCGGCACAGCTCCAGGCGCCGATCCTTGCGCGCCTCGTCGGGCGCGGCGGTCGTGAAGCTCTCTCCGCCATCGCCGCAGTAGATGCAGGCGTACGTATCCAGCGCCCACGCCGCGGCGCAGAACGAGCAGCGCAGGGTGCGATATCCGGCGGCAACCTCCGCCATCGCCGGCCACGAGCCGCACGCCGGGCAGCAGCCGTGGCGCCAGGCATCGAGCGCAGCCGCCAGATCGCGGCCCGCCAGGATCGCGCGCTGCAGCGCGTGGACGAACGGACTGGCCGCGAGCTCGCCAACCAGCCAGACCAGATCCGGCGCGAGCCCGAGGCGGATCGCGCCCTCCCGAATGGCCTGCTGATCGCGGTTGACCGACGCCGTCAGCAGCGACGCGGCGTCGAGGCGTCCTGACGCGATGTGTTCACCGATATGCGCGGCCGCCTCGCCGGCGCCGCCGTCCGCGAGCTCCCGGCAGAGGAGGTCGAGGGCAGGCGCGAGGGCGGCGCCCGGAACCGGGATCGGCTCTCCGGCCAGCGCCGGCACGCCGCGGGCGAGCTTCGCCGCGACATACCTCGGCGGCAGCGACAGCCGGGGCAGCCGCGCGGGGGTCATCGACGACGACAGCCGGATCACGATGCTCAGCAGCCGGCGCTGCAGCGCGAGCGCGGGGGCCAGATCGGGGCGGGCGGCCTCGAGGGCGGCCCAGCGGCCGTCGGCGCGCGCCGCCAGGGCGGCGGCGCCGGGGTCGGCGACGGGGACGTGGGGCATGGGTTGTATAATGTTGACATGATTAACGTATCCGAGACTGCAGCGGGCAAGATCGTCGAGCTGTTGAGCGAAGAGAACAAGGCGGGCAGCGGCCTGCGCGTGTTCGTGCAGGGCGGCGGATGCTCGGGCTTTCAGTACGGACTGATGATCGAGGAGAACGGACAGGGGTCCGGCGATCAGGTGTTCGAGACCAACGGCGTCAGGCTGTACGTGGATCCGATCAGCATCCGGTATCTGATGGGCGCCGAAGTGGACTTCGTGGATACGATCAGCGGCGGCGGCTTCACCATCAAGAACCCGAATGCGAAGTCGACCTGCGGCTGCGGCTCCTCCTTCACCGTCGACTGACGCGCGACATCCGCGGACGACCCGCGCCGTGTCCGAGATCCCGACGCTCAAACCGGCCGGGGGGAAGCGATCCAGCAAGCGCGATCGCATCCTCCAGATCTTCCTCCGGCAGGAGGGTCACGTGAGCGCCGACGATCTGTTCGCGCTGGTCCGGCACGAGGACAGCCGCGTCGGCCGCGCCACGGTCTACCGGTCGCTGCAGTCGATGGTCGAGGCCGGCATCGCGCGCAAGGTCGATTTCGGCGAGGGACGCTCGCGCTACGAGCCGGCGCACCGGCACCCGCGCCACTTCCATCTGGTCTGCACCACCTGCCACCAGTCGTCGGAGTTCCTGAGCTCGGACGTCGAAGGGCTGCTCCAGGAGATCGCGGGCGCCCGGAACTTCCAGCCCAAGGAGACGGTCGTGCAGATCGTCGGCGTCTGCGAGGCCTGCCGCACCGGCACGAGCACGCCGCCGATCGACGGATCCACCACCGGCCTCGTCTTCGCGCGCGACGCGCTCCGCATGGCGATCGCCACCGAGCAGAGCGGCCTGGAGTTCTACACGCGCGCGGCGAAGATCACCTCCGACGCGCGCGGGCGCCGCGTGTTCCAGCAGCTCGCCCTCGAAGAGGGGGAGCACCTGGCGACGCTCAAGCAGCGCTACGCGGAGCTGCTCGCCGGAGACCCGAAGCTGGAGTCGCGGCCGACCTTCCTCTTCTTCAAGGGGCCCGCCAATCGCCTCTTCTCTTCCGGGGCTGAGGAGCTGCGCCACGGCGTCGACGCCGAGCGGGCGCTGCTCATCGGCATCAAGTGCGAGCGCGGTTCGCACCAGTTCTTCAAGAAGTATGGCGAGCGGTTCGAGGAAACCGAGGGCCGGCGCATCTTCCTCGAATTCGCCGCCGAGGAGCGCGACCACCTGAACCTGCTCATCCGGGAATACCGCGCCCTGCGCGAACGCCGGAAGAAGCGCCCGCACCGGTGATCGATCTCCACACCCATACGCACGCGTCCGACGGCCGCCTGTCGCCCGCCGATCTGGTGGCCTGCGCCGCCCGCGCGGGCGTGACGGTGCTCGGCGTCACCGATCACGACACCGTCGCCGGCGCCGACGCGGCCGCGGCGGCCTGCCGATCCGCCGGCCTCGAGTTCGTGCCGGGCATCGAGGTGACCGCCGCGCGCGACGACGCCGATGTCCACGTGCTCGGCTACTTCATCGACGTGCACTCGGCGCCCCTGCTCGACTTCCTCGCCCAGCAGCGCCTGCGGCGCATCGATCGCGTGCGCGCGATCGTCGCGCGGCTCGCCGGGCTCGGGATGCCGCTCGATGCGGACGCGCTGGTGCAGCCCGCGATCGACGATGCCTCGAAGTCGGCCGGTCGTCCGTGGGTCGCGCGGGCGATGGTCGCGGCGGGGTACGCGGCCTCGATCGACGTGGCCTTCGGCCGGTGGCTCGGGCGCGGCCGCCCCGCGTACGTGCCGCGGCTCGCGGCGTCGCCGTCGGAGGTGACCGAACGGCTGCACGCCGCCGGCGGCCTGGTGTCGCTGGCGCACCCGGGGCTGCTGCGCCACGACGAGTGGCTGCCCGGTCTCATCGACGCGGGGATCGATGCGATCGAGGCCTACCACAGCGAGCACGACGCAGCGGCCGCGTCCCGCTACGCGGAACTGGCGTCGCGCGCCGGACTGCTCATCACGGGCGGCTCGGACTTCCACGGCGACAACGCGCACGGCGCCGCGGCGCCCGGCGCCGCGACGCTGCCGCGCGACGCCTGGGACGCGCTGCGGCTGCGGATGCGTCATAATTGACGCTGCTGTGGCCCAAGCCCTGCTCACCGCGCTCGGTCTCGGCACCGCTGGTCTGATCGCGACCGCCGTCCTCGGCCTCGCGGGCGCCGACCTCACGCGCCACATCGGCTGGGGCTTCTTCTCGACGCTCATCCTCCTGCTCGCCCACTCGATGACGATGTTCTACTTCATCGGCAAGGGGAAGGCGATCAAGGACGCCATGCAGGAGAATCACCTGGCCGGCGACCACTACGCGCGCCTGGCCGCCGCGCGCAAGCCGGTGTTCTCCATCGCAACCTATGCGATTGCCGCCACGATCCTCGCGGCGCTGCTCGGCGCCAGCGCCGACACCAGGGCGCTGCCGCCTATCGTGCACGCGATGGTGGCCTACGGCGCGATCGCCTGCAATCTCGCCGCGATCAAGGTCGAGGCCGGCGCCCTCCGCGCCTCGGGCCGCATCGTGGACGACGTCAACAGCCTCATCGGTTCGTGACCGGCGACGTCGTCGATCTGACCGGGATCTCCAGGAGCTACGGCGCCCTCCGCCCGCTGCGCATCGAGCATCTGGCGGTCGGCCGCGGCGAATCGGTCGCCATCCTGGGGCTGGATCGCGGGGCGTCGGAGATCTTCGTGAACCTCGTCACGGGCGCGACGCTGCCGGAAAGCGGTTCGGCGGCGGCGTTCGGGACGCCCACCGCCGGGATCGCCGACAGCGACGCATGGCTCGCCTTCGCGGACCGCTTCGGCATCGTCAGCGAGCGCGCCGTGCTGCTCGACTCGCTGTCGCCGATTCAGAACATCTCGATGCCGTTCACGCTCGAGATCGAGCCGCCGCCCGGCGAGGTACGCACGCGCGCGACCGTGCTGGCGCGGGAGGCCGGCCTGCCGGAAGCGCTGCTGGATCGGGCGGTCGGCGAGCTCGACCCCATCGCGCGGGCGCGCGTGCGCGTGGCGCGTGCGCTCGCGCTCGCGCCAGAGATCCTGCTGGTCGAGCATCTCAGCGCCGGCATGGCGCGATCGGACGCCGCCAGCCTGGGCGGTACGCTGCGCGCCACGGCCGCCCGCCGCGGGATTGCCATCGTGACGCTGACTGCCGATCGAGCGTTTGCCGCCGCAATCGCCGATCGCGTGCTCACGCACGAGGCGGCGACGGGCCGGCTGCGGCCGGCAGGGCCACTCGGGTGGCTCCGGCACCGTCTCGGGTGACGTGAACGCGCCTGTGGTACCCGCCATCGGCATCAGAGTGCGGCTGCTATCGATACACAGCCGTATCTGTTTTCGCATGCCGGGCACCGCTGAGCCTGCGCACGCGTCGGCAATTCGGCCCGGATTCCCTTCGGGCCGTGGGAACGGGATTTGAACCGCCCGCTCCACGGGCGCACGTGTGCCCAAGGAGACTCGAATGCCAGGCGGCACGATCAAGCGACTCGTTCGGGATCGGGGTTTCGGCTTCATCCGCGACGACAACGGCCAGGAGTGGTTCTTCCATCGGAGCGCCGTGCAGGGCAGCTTCGATCAGTTGAACGAGGGGCAGCGCGTGTCCTTCGACGAGGAACCGTCGGCGAAGGGACCGCGGGCAGGCAACGTGCGCAGCGCCGCCTGACGCCCAGTCCGGCCGCCATCCTTCTCTTCGACATCGACGGTACGCTTGTGCTCACCGGCGGCGCCGGCGGGCGCGCCATGTCGGGGGCGTTCGAGGAAGTGTTCGGGATCGCGAACGCGTTTGCCGGGGTGCCGATGGACGGACGGACCGATGCGTGGCTGCTCGCGCGCGCCATCGACGCCCACGGGGTGACGGCGTCGCCGGGCGCGCTCGCGCGCTTCCACCGCGCGTATCCGGCGCATCTTCAGGCCGAGCTCGGGCGGGCTGGCCCGCGCAGGAAGATCATGCCGGGTGTCCGGCCGCTGCTCAGGCGTCTCGCGCCGGCAATGCACGTCTTCCTGGCGCTGCTGACGGGCAACACGGAAGCGGGCGCCAGGCTCAAGCTGGAGCATTTCGACTTGTGGCGGTTCTTCTCGTGCGGCGCATTCGGCGACCGGGATGTCGACCGCAATCTGCTGCTGCCGGCCGCGCTCGCACGCGTTCAGGCGTGCGGCGGCCCCATCGTGCCGGCTTCGCAGGTGATTGTGATCGGGGATACCCCGCTGGACGTGGCGTGCGCTTTCGCAAGCGGCGCACGAGCCATTGCAGTGGCCACCGGCGGCCATGACGCGCGCGAACTGCGGGCGGCGGGCGCAGACGTGGTGTTCGAGACGCTCGAAGACACCGGCGCCGTGGTGAGCGCGATCGCGCATCTGACAGCCGCCGCCGTCTGAGCGCGCGATCGCACCGCTGGATCAGCTTTCGATGAGGCGGACGTCGCCGGCGCGCGGACCCTTCTGCGAATCTTCCGGCGTGAACTCGACCCTCTGGCCTTCCCGCAACAGCTCGAACACGGCGCCGCGAACCGAGCTGCGGTGAAAGAAGTGCTCGATGCCGCTTTCGTCGCGGATGAACCCGAATCCCTTGTCGATCAGGAGTCGCGCGATAGTCCCGGTTGGCATACGCGAAAGCCCTCCGAAGTCCGAGCCCAGCGCTGGCTGAGCTGCCAAAGCGGGCAGTCTAGGCAGACTCTGGCGCGGAAGTCAAGCACAGGCAAGAACTAAGAGGCGCCCGCCCGCGGCGGCGCATCGGCGGCCGGCTCGGCCGGCTTCGCCTTCGCCGTACCGCCGGGCGTGGGGTAGGTCGACCAGAAATGGCGCCCGCACTTCGGACACACCCAGAACTGGTCCGGCGCCCATGGCCTGCCCGGTCCGGGGTCGCGGAGCTCCATCTGGGCGCCGCAACGCTGACATCGAATCTGCAGATCCACATCGGCCATTGCCGCGATTCTAGCGCAGTACAGCTAGGATCGGGCGGTGATCCCGCTCGTCGTGCTCGCGGCCGGCCGGTCCAGCCGCATGGGGCGCCCGAAGGCGACCCTGGCGCTGCCGGGGGGCGACACGTTCCTGTCTCGCATCGTCGGGACCGCAGCCATCGCGGGCGTGGAAGAGACGGTCGTGGTCGTCGGCCACGAAGCCGACCTGATCGTTGAAACGTTCGACGCCTCCCGGCTGTCCGCCCGATTCGTCAGGAACCCTGAGTACGATCGAGGGCAGTTGTCGTCCGTGCTCGCCGGTCTGGCCGTCATCGATCGTCCTGGGGTCGGCGCGATGCTGCTGACGCTGGTCGACGTGCCCTTGGTGTCGGCGGCGACGATCCGTGCGGTCCTGGACGGCTACCGTCGCACGCATGCACCAATCGTGCGGCCGGTCCGCGGTGGCCGACACGGCCACCCCGTGCTCATCGACCGTTCGCTGTTCGACGCGCTGCGCCGGGCCGATCCATCGGCAGGGGCCAGGCCGGTCGTGCGCGCGCACGCGACGCCGGCCGGCGAACTGGAGGTCGACGACGCCGGCGCGTTCGTCGACATCGATACGCCGGCTGAATACGAGAGACTGGCGGACGGTCCGGTCGAGTAGAGCGCCGCCGGCCGATCCCGACCACGAACGGCCCTGCCGCGCATGCTCAATCTGCAATCAGCCGTTCATTCGTCGTCCTGCCCCTTCAGCTTCGGCAGGCTCTTGCCCACCGACGGCAGAAGGAGGCCGGTCTTCGCGTAGGTGAGCAGCTTGTCTCGCGTGTCCATGATGTCGAGGTTGCGCATCGTGAGCTGGCCGATGCGGTCCTGCGGCGTGAAGAACGGTTCTCCTCTTTCCATCGTGAGCCGCTCGGGCTTGTAGGTGAGGTTCGGGCTCGCCGTGTCGAGGATGGAGTAGTCGTTGCCACGGCGGAGCTCGATCGTCACCTCGCCGGTGACCGCGCGCGCGACCCATCGCTGCGCCGTTTCGCGCAGCATCATCGCCTGCGAATCGAACCAGCGGCCCTGATAGAGCAGCCGGCCGAGCCGGCGTCCGTTTTCGCGGTACTGCTCGATCGTGTCCTCGTTGTGAATGCCGGTGACGAGCCGCTCGTAGGCGATGTGCAGCAGGGCCATGCCCGGCGCTTCGTAGATGCCGCGGCTCTTGGCTTCGATGATCCGGTTCTCGATCTGATCGCTCATCCCGAGCCCGTGCCGCCCGCCGATCGCGTTCGCTTCGGCGAACAGCTGCACCTCGTCGTCGAACGCGCAGCCGTTCAGCGTCGCCGGACGGCCTTCCTCGAAACCGACGGCGACCGTTTCCGGCGTCACCTCGATGCCGGCGCGCCAGAAGGCGACGCCCATGATCGGCTCGACGAGCGTGATCCCGCGGTCGAGGCGCTCGAGGTCCTTGGCTTCGTGCGTCGCGCCGAGCATGTTCGAGTCGGTCGAGTACGCCTTCTCGACGCTCATCCTGTAGCCGAACCCGGCCCGATTGAGGTACTCGGACATCTCCTTGCGGCCGCCGAGCTCGTCGATGAAGCGCTGATCGAGCCACGGTTTGTAGATCCGCAGGTCCGGGTTGGCGAGCAGGCCGTAGCGGTAGAAGCGCTCGATGTCGTTGCCCTTGAACGTGCTCCCGTCGCCCCAGATGTTCACCTCGTCTTCCTTCATCGCGACGACGAGCATGGTGCCGGTGACGGCGCGGCCGAGCGGGGTGGTGTTGAAGTAGGCGATGCCCGCGGTGGAGATGTGGAAGGCGCCGGCCTGCAGGGCGGCGATGCCTTCGGCGACCAGTTGCCGGCGGCAGTCGACGAGCCGTGCCTTCTCGGCGCCGTATTGCAGCGCCTTGCGCGGGATCTCGTCGTAGTCGGGCTCGTCGGGCTGGCCGAGATTCGCCGTGTAGGCGTAGGGGATGGCGCCGTTGGCGCGCATCCAGTGGAGCGCGGCGCTGGTGTCGAGGCCGCCGGAAAAGGCGATACCGACGCGCTCGCCGGCGGGAAGATGCTGGAGGATGTGACCCATGTGAGCTCTAGATTCTCACACAAGTCGGCGGGTGACCCCGGGCGTCATGCGGCCTGGACGGGAGGCGGGGCGCCCGACGCGGGCGCCCCGCTCGAACTGCAGTTTGAAAGCGTCAGCGGCCGAGCAGCAGCCGGCCGAGCGAATACACGTAGCTCTCGTCGCCGTAATTCGACCAGGGCACGAGCGCGACGTTCGAGCGTTCGCAGACCGCCGGACAGGTGGCCCGGGTCAGGTCGCCGCCGTCGCGCAGGTTGCCCGAACCGACGAACAGCCCGACCAGCTCACCGTCCTGCGGCTGCCAGCCGTTCAGGGCGCCCCATCGGCCGTAGAACCATTCCGCATGGACCCACGACGGCGGGGCCGAGTCGGTGAGCGTCCGCCCGTGCCAGAACTGGACGATCGCGGCGCAATGCCAGGTGCCGCCGAGGTTGCCGCACATGCCGAGCGTGTACTGCAGCGCGCCGCTCCAGCCCGGCGGCGTCATGTCCGGCCAGCGGCCCGGACCGTCCCGCTTGTCGAAGTCGACGGCGAAGTAGTAGCGGTTGAACTGGATGCTGGTGATCTTCGCGGTCTCGGGCCAGTCGGCGAAATCCTTCGGCGAATTCTCCATGACGGCCTGGCTCAAGTCGAACGGCACGTACTTGAACGACCGCGTGACGGAGAACGGCCCGGTGATGTTGTTGGTCGCGTCGATGGCCTGCACGCGCCAGTAATAGATGTTGCCCGTCGTCAGCTTCACGTCCATGATCGCCGAGGTCTGGCCGATGCCTTCCGCGACCGTCCTGCTGAAGACCGTGCTGCCGAAGCCGCTCGACGACGAGACCTCGAACTTATAGGTGATGGGGCCGGCCGGACCGGTGCGCGAGGCGTTGCCGGTCACGAGCGAACCCTGACCCAGCTGACCGCCGTCGGCGGGCGAGATCGGCACGGGTGCCTGGAGGACGACCTCCGGCCCGACGTTGAACAGGCGCGCCGGCGCGAACGGACCTTCCGACGAACCGCTCACCGCCAGCGCACGCCAGAAGTAATCGCGATCGCCGGCGAGCTTGTCGATCACCAGGCTCGTCTGGCCGCTCTCGCCCTCGGCGACCCCTTCCTTCGAGTAGGCGATGTTCTTGAAATCGCCGTCGGTCGCCACCTGGAACGTGTACGTCCGGGCGCGCGCGCTGGTGGCCACGGCATTCTTGATCGTCAGCGTGAGCGGCTGCTGCGCGAACGCCAGCCGCGCCCCTGCCGCCGGCGAGACGAGCTGCGGCGCGGTGATCGTCACGCTCGCCCGGGCATCGGCGCTCGCGGCGGCGGCGCCGCCCGCCGCAGCTTCGGATGGACGCATCGGCGCGCTCTTGGAACACGCAGCCGTGAACACGACGGCGGCCAGGACCGCCAAACCCTTCCTCATGAGTGCCACTCCATTCGTCTGCTTCGCCGCCGCATTCGCGGATGCTTACGAGCATCGGCCCGTGCTGCCGGGAACCTGGGAATTCCCGTAGCCGATACAGCTCAACACTTTGATGGAGCGTAAAGAATAACACAAGGTCAGCGCGCGCGTACAGCGGCAAAGACCTTCGACAGCTCGAAAGACGTCGTGATCTCGAGCTGATCGTAGCGGCAGGCGGACGGCGGCTTGTCGGGGCGCCAGCGGAGGAAGGTGGCGGCGTGGCGGAACCGGTCGCCCTGCATGTGATCGTACTTCACCTCGCACACCCGCTCGATGCGCAGCGGTTCCCACGAGAGATCCTTGCCCGCGCTCCATCGGCTCCGGCCGCCCGGCATGCGCGCGGCCTTGCCTGCGGCGCCGGCCCAGTCCTTCCAGGGATGCGCCTTCATCGCATCCTTGCGCAGCCCCTCCAGCTCGATCGCGAGCGACCGGCGCGCCGCCATCGTGAACGACGAGGTGACGCCCACGTGGTGCAGGCGCTCCTTCCCGTCGTAGAGCCCGAGCAGCAGCGATCCGACCAGCCGGCCCCTGCCCTCCTTGTGCCACCGGAAGCCGGCCACGACGCAGTCGGCGGTGCGTGCGTGCTTCACCTTGAGCATCGCGCGCTTGCCGGGCTGATACGGGGCGCCCGCCGGCTTCACGACGACGCCGTCGAGGCCCGCGCCTTCGAACTCGGCGAGCCACGCCCGGGCAACCGCCGGATCGCGGGTGAGCGGCGTGAGATGGATTGGCGCCGTCGCGCCCGCCAGCGCCTCCTCCAGCCGCGCGCGCCGCTCAGCCTGCGGCCGCGCGCGGATGTCGCGGCCGCCCAGGGCGAGCAGGTCGAAGGCGACGAACGAGGCCGGCGTGTCGGCCGCGAGCTTCGAGACGCGCGAGGCCGCCGGGTGCAACCGGAGCTGGAGCGCATCGAAATCGAGACCGTGCGATGTCGCGATGACGATCTCGCCGTCGACGACCGAGAGATCGGGCAGCGCCCGCAAAGCTTCATGGAGCTCGGGAAAGTAGCGGTCGAGCGGACGCAGATCGCGGCTCTGAATGTAGACGTCGGCGCCGCTGCGGTACACGAGCGCGCGGAAGCCGTCCCACTTCGGTTCGTAGAGAAACGCGCCGCTGGCCGGCAGATGCGCCGCGGGCTTCGCGAGCATCGGTTCGATCGGCGGCGCGATGGCAAACGGTGTGTTCACAGGAGTCCGCGCCGCGAGGCAATCTCGATCTCCCGGCCTCCCGGGAATCAGTCGGTCGGCGCCTTGGCCACCCCGAGCTCGCCCAGCTTCGCCGCGAGATCCTCGGCGGAGGTCGCCGGCTTGACCGCCTTGTCGATCGCCAGGATCCTGCCGTCCTTGCCGATGTAGAAGGTCCAGCGGTTCGCCACGCCGCGCGCGTTCAGCACGCCGTAGGCCGCCGCCACCGCCTTGGTCGAATCGCTCAGCAGCGGGAAGTCGGCCTCCGCCTTCATCACCTGCTGGCCGTTGAGCATCACCGAGGTGGCCTTGGCGAACTCCGCGTTCTTCTCGGCGGAGTCGACGCTCGCCATGAAGTACTGCACGTCGTACTTGCGGATCAGATCGCCGTGCTCGGCGAGCGACTTGCACTCGATCGTGCAGCCGCTGGTGAAGGCGGCGGGGAACCAGGCGACGACCACCGCCCGCTTGCCGGCGTAGTCCGAGAGCGCGTGCACCTTGCCGTCGGTCCCCTGGAGACTGAAGGCGGGCGCTCTGTCGCCAACCTTCAGTTCGACCGGCGCCGGACTCTGCGCAACGGCAGCGGCGGCAGCGAGCGCCGCGGCGAGCACACTGAACATCAAGCGCATACGTTCCTCCATTCTTCTCGAAAGGCCAGAGAACCGGCGGTGCTCTCGGCGGACAGCGCGCTTCACGGGCGACCGCAACAGCCTCTTAGTACGACTTTGTCAGATCCGGCGACGTATTCCGGAATGTTTTCGTGAATGGTGAAGACCTTGTACCGGTCGCGTGAATTGAGTACGCTGCGGCGCGGTGATCGATCGCACGGCGACCGTTCGCGT